>JODI01000038.1 GCA_000720805.1 Streptomyces violaceoruber | reverse complement strand
GGGCTGCTTTCCGGCCTCTCGGCCTTCCGGCGGTGTTGACTTTATCAGAACCTCTCGGTGTCCGACTCCCAGTCAACCGGGTTTGTCCTCGCGGCCGTTAGGCCGTTCCGACGAGTGAGACTTTAGCGGATTCCCCGCTCCCGACGCTAATCGGGGGCTGCGTTCTTTCGAACGCGGATTCCTCATTTCGCACAGACGCATACCAATGACACGACGACAGAACGACTGTTCGTCGGGTATTGGTTGGTCCTGCGGAATGGCTGTCCGGGGACCGACCGGGGTCGGCGCTCACGTCGGACAACTCGGAGAACACTACGTACCGGGTTCAGGTGTGTCAACTTCAGCCCTGACACCGCCGGGGACGCGTAGCCTGGAGGGCATGACTACGCGTGCGTGCACCCAGCTGTGGTGGGCCGCCTGACGGCGGCCGTCCTCACGTATGCACTCAACGGCCGCCGCTTCGGCGGCCGTTTCTGTTTCTCCCTCCGGTACTCCGAGGGGCAGCCGGCCAGTCGTGGCGGTGGGCCCGACCAGAAGGAGAGGCAGAGATGACGCGGGTATTCAGCGGGGTCAAGCCGACGGGGCATCTGACGCTGGGGAACTACCTCGGAGCCATGCGGCGGTGGGCCGCCGTCGATCAGCACCAGGCCGACGCGCTGTTCTGCATCGTCGACCTGCACGCGCTGACCGTGGACCACGACCCGGCGCGCGTGCGACGGCTGAGTCGCCAGGCGGCGACGCTGCTGCTGGCGTCGGGGCTGGATCCCGAGCTGTGCACCGTGTTCGTGCAGAGCCATGTGGACGAGCACGCGCGGCTTTCGTACGTGCTGGAGTGCGTGGCCACGGACGGCGAGATGCGGCGGATGATCCAGTACAAGGAGAAGGCAGCGCGGGAACGGGAGCGGGGCGGGAGTGTGCGGCTGTCGCTGCTGACGTACCCGGTGCTGATGGCGGCGGACATCCTGGCGTACGGGACTGACGAGGTGCCGGTCGGGGACGATCAGACGCAGCATGTGGAGCTGACGCGGGATCTCGCGGTGCGTTTCAACCAGCGGTACGGACATACGTTCGTGGTGCCGCGGGCGACGCCTCCGGCGGTTGCGGCTCGGGTGATGAACCTGCAGGAGCCGACTTCCAAGATGGGGAAGAGCGACGACGCCGGGCCGGGGATCGTCTATCTGCTCGACGAGCCGGACGTGGTGCGGAAGAAGGTCATGCGGGCCGTGACCGACAGTGGGCGGGAGGTCGTCTACGACCGGGAGTCGCGGCCGGGGCTCGCCAATCTGCTGGAGATCCTCGCTGCGTGCATGGGTGGGAACCCTTCGGACCTGAGCGGTGTATATGAATCGTACGGCGCTTTGAAGAAGGACACCGCGGAGGCGGTGGTCGAGGTTCTCAGGCCCGTGCAGGACAGGCACAGGGAGCTGTGCGCGGATCCTGGCTTTGTGGAGGGGGTGCTGCGAGATGGTGCGGAGCGGGCTCGTGCGATGGCGCGGCCGACCGTGGATACCGCTTATCGCGCGATCGGGTTGCTGCCGGCCGCTGCCGATTCCGATATCGCGGTGACTGGGGGGCGGTAGGCGGACGGTGTCTTGGTGCCGCCCCCTGGGGAGGGGGGCGGCACGGCGTCAGGTGCTGCCGGAGGCCAGTTCGCGGCTCCGGTCGCGGGCGGCCTCAAGGGCGGCGATGAGCGCGGCACGTACGCCGTGGTTTTCCAGTTCGCGGATGGCGCTGATGGTCGTGCCCGCGGGAGAGGTGACGTTCTCGCGGAGCTTGACCGGGTGTTCGCCGCTGTCGCGGAGCATGACGGCGGCGCCGATCGCGGACTGGACGATCAGGTCGTGAGCCTTGTCGCGGGGCAGACCGAGGAGGATGCCGGCGTCCGTCATGGCTTCGACCAGGTAGAAGAAGTACGCCGGGCCGGAGCCGGAGAGGGCGGTGCAGGCGTCCTGCTGGGACTCGGGGACGCGGAGCGTCTTGCCGACGGCGCCGAAGATCTCCTCGGCGTGGGCGAGGTGGTCGGCGGTGGCGTGGGTGCCGGCGGAGATGACGGACATGGCCTCGTCGACCAGAGCGGGCGTGTTCGTCATGACGCGGACGACAGGGGTGCCGGCGGCGAGGCGCTCCTCGAAGAAGGAGGTGGGGATACCGGCCGCGCCGCTGATGATGAGGCGGTCGGCGGGGACGTGCGGGGCCAGTTCGTCCAGGAGGGTTCCCATGTCCTGCGGTTTGACCGTGAGGATCAGGGTGTCGGCGGTCTTGGCGGCTTCCGGGTTGGTGACCGGGATGACTCCGTAGCGGGTGCGGAGTTCTTCGGCTCGCTCGGGGCGGCGGGCGGTGACCAGGAGGTCGGCCGGGGCCCAGCCGGCGCGGATCATTCCGCTGAGCAGGGCTTCGCCGATCTTGCCGGTGCCGAGGACTGCGACTTTCTGGGTCATGGCTGGGGTGCCCTCCGAGGGGGGTGCGTTGTCCGGGTTCATCCTCGCATCGGGGGGCGTCCGTGCGGTTGGGGTGTCCGGTGGACGGGACGTCGGGGGCGGGGGTGGCCCGGTGGGCGGGGTGTGACGTTGCCGGGTCGGCGCGGCACGTGGCTTCGCCGAGTGGGCGGGATGTGAGCGCCGGCGGGCCCGTGTGGGCTGCGGCAGTCCGGGGTCTATGGCGTCCTGCGTCGGAGTGTCGCCGCGCCCAGTCCGAGGACGAGCAGCGCGCACCCGGCCACGATCAGCACATCCCGTACGAAGTTGGCTGTCATGTCGGTGTGGGTGAGGACCTCGTTCATGCCGTCGACGGCATAGGACATGGGGAGGACGTCGGAGATGGCCTCCAGGACGGGGTGCATGTTGTCGCGGGGAGTGAAGAGGCCGCAGAGGAGGAGTTGGGGGAAGATCACCGCCGGCATGAACTGGACCGCCTGGAATTCCGAGGAGGCGAAGGCCGAGACGAAGAGACCGAGGGCGGTGCCGAGCAGAGCGTCGAGGAGGGCTACGAGGAGCAGGAGCCAGGGGCTTCCGGTGACGTCCAGGTCGAGGAACCAGACCGCCAGGCCCGTCGCGAGGGCGGACTGAATGATCGCGAGGGCGCCGAAGGCGAGGGCGTAGCCGGCGATGAGGTCGCCCTTGCCGAGGGGCATGGCGAGGAGGCGTTCGAGGGTGCCGGAGGTGCGTTCGCGGAGGGTGGCGATGGAGGTGACCAGGAACATCGTGATCAGGGGGAAGATCCCCAGGAGGGAGGCGCCGATGCTGTCGAAGGTGCGCGGGCTGCCGTCGAAGACATAGCGCAGCAGGACGAGCATCACGCAGGGGATGAGGATCATCATCGCGATGGTGCGGGGGTCGTGGCCGAGCTGGCGCAGGACGCGGGCCGCGGTGGCGGTGGTGCGGGAGGCGTTCAGGGCGCGAGGTGGTGCGGGCGTCATCGTCGTACCCGGTGTGCTCGAGGTGCTGCTGCCCGGTGTGCCGGTGCTCATCGTGCGGCCTCCTTCGTGCGGCCCGCTGCGATCGCCTCGTCGACCAGGTGCAGGAATGCCGCCTCGACCGTGTCGGAGCGGGTGCGGGTGCGGAGGGCGTCCGGGGTGTCGTCGACGAGGATCTCGCCCTCGCGCATGAGGAGGAGACGGTGACAGCGTTCGGCTTCGTCCATGACGTGGGAGGAGATCAGCAGGGTCGCGCCGCGCTGGGCCGCGATGTCGTGGAAGAGGTTCCACAGGTCGCGTCGGAGGACGGGGTCCAGGCCGACGGTCGGTTCGTCGAGGACCAGGAGTTCGGGGGTGCCGAGGAGGGCGACGGCCAGGGAGACACGGCTGCGTTGGCCGCCGGAGAGGTTGCCGGCGAGGGCGTCGGCGTAGGTGGTCAGGTCCACGTCGTCGATGGCTCGGGTGACGTTGGCGTGGCGGCGTCCGGCGGCGGCGCGGCCCGGGTCCAGGATCGCGGCGAAGTAGTCGAGGTTCTGGCGGACGGTCAGGTCGTCGTAGACGGAGGGGGCTTGGGTGACGTAGCCGATGCGGGTGCGGAGGGAGGGGTGGCCGGCTGGGCTGCCGAGGACGTCGAGGGTGCCGGTGACCTTGGCCTGGGTGCCGACGATCGCACGCATCAGGGTCGACTTGCCGCAGCCGGAGGGGCCGAGCAGGCCGGTGATCTGGCCGCGCGGGACGGTGAAGTCGAGGTCGCGCAGTGCCGTGCGGGGGCCGCGGACGACGGTGAGGGACCTGGCGCGGACCGCGGGGGTCTGGTGCGCGGCTGTTTCCTTCTCGGGTGGGCCGGGAGAGTAATTCATCACCTGATGAATACTGCTCCCGGGGGTGGGTCGCGTCAACCGGTGGCGTACGGCTGCGCGTGGCGCAGCAGCATGACGGTGTGGTCGGGAGGTGGGACCGGCGGGTGGAGGCAGGCGCTGTGCAGCGCCGGCTGACGGGCGTGGCAGATGGCGTGGGGCTACCGGGAGCGGGGCCCGTCAGGGGTGGCGGCGGCGCATGCGCGGGTAGCGCGGAGCGGAGGCAGATGGGGGTGGGGGTTCGGGAAGCGCTTGGAACGGGGAACGGGTAGCAGGGGGCCGGGGGGCCGTCAGGCTGTGGTGGCCAGGAGCAGGATGACCTCGTAGACCTCTTCGACGATTCCGTCGGGGAAGGTGCGTAGGAGGTGTTCGCGTTCTTCGGCCAGGTAGGCGGCGGTCGCCTCCTCGCCGTGGACCAGGAAGATCGAGTGGCTGCCGATGTTGGCGAGGTGGGTGTCGAGCGGCACGCGGCGGCTCCAGCGGACCTCGCGGCGGGCGAAGTCGAGGCGGCCGGTGGGGTCCGCGGCGCGGACGTTGACGTTGCGTTTCTCGGCGGAGACGTTCACGCCGAAGTAGCGCGCCGTGCGGTCGGCGGCCTCGGAGATCCATGGCACGTCGAGGGCGTCCGTGTTCCACCACAGCGCGAGCGCACCGCCCGGACGCAGGACGCGGAGCGCCTCCGGGACCGCCCGGGCGGGGTCGGTCCAGTGCCAGGCCTGGGCGTACGTGACGAAGTCGACGGAGGCGGTGGTCAGCGGGAGGGTGTTGCCGTCACCCCTGACGATCGGGATGTCGGGGTGGGCACTGCGGAACTGCGCCGCCATGCCGTCGCCGGGCTCCACGGCGATGACGTCGGCGCCGCGGGCGTGCAGGAGTGCGGTCGCGATTCCCGTGCCGGCGCCGATGTCCGCCACGCGCGCGCCGGTGAGGGGGCGGCCTGCCAGATCCTCGATCGCGTCGAGGAGAGCCGGCGGGTAGGAGGGGCGGTTGGCGGCGTACTGGGCTGCGGCGGCGTTGAAGGAGTGGGCGCGGGTGGTGCGTGCGGAGGCCGTCATGAGGCCATGGTGGCGAAGGTGGGGGCGGGGTGCAGTGAGTTTTCGGTGAGATGTGGGGGTGGGGGGAAGGGGAGTCCGCGTGAATGAGGGAGGAAGCGGAGGGGGTGGGCGTAGGACCTGTCCGGGCCGGTCCGAGGACGGATCAGAGGAATCGACGCTCGCGTACCCGGCCCTCTTGGTGACCCCGAGGGTCGTTGCTCAACCGCGGCGGCGCTTCTTCGACGGGTTTCCGGTGCGGCGGGTTGAGCGCTTCCTGTGCTGCTCGAGGGCTGCCTCGTACTCCTCGCGGTGGAGTTTCTCGCCGGGGGCCTCGGTGAGGGAACGGAAGAAATAAGCGAGGAGTGAGCCGACGAAGCCGATGGCGAGGAGGCCGCGGAGGGATGCCTGGCGGTCGGGGTCGGGGCGCTTGCCGAAGCCGTCCCAGGTATGGCGGAAGGCCACAGCGCTGCAGATGGCGAACATCACGACGACCAGGACGGTGACCAGGCTGCCGGTGTCGGCGATCTGCAGGCCCTCGTAGGCGAAGCGGAGCACCAGGCAGGAGGCGACTGCGGCGGCGAGGGAGCCGAGGGCTGCCGCGACGCGGCGCGGGGTGTAGCCGTTGTCGTGGGTCACCCAGGTCGTGCCGAAGAAGCGCAGGGGTTCCGGGCGGGGGCCGGTGGAGCCCGCGGGGGTTTCCTGGGGGCCGGTTTCGTCGCTCACGCGTCGATTATGGCTCCAGGTCGGCCGCGGGCTCCGGGCGGCTCAGAAAGAGCAGCGCGGGCGGATGTAGCCGTCACTGCCGGTATGCACATTGGTGTCCGAGACGAACTCGCCGTCGTCGATGTTGTCCCAGATGTTCGACGTGCCGTAGGGACCGCTGACCGTGGTGCCGGGCGTCTGACAGAAGATCGGGACCTTGGCGCCTTCGGGCAGGACGCGGACGATCGTGTAGTTGGTGCCGGGACCACTGCGGACGTTCAGACTCACGCCGGGGGCTACGTCGTAGTAGCGAACGGTGGCCGCATTGGCCGTAGCTGCGGAGCCCATCACCATGAGTAGAGCTCCGGCCGCGCCCGCGAACAGGACTGATCTTCGTCTTCGGGATGTCATGAAGGTCCTTCGCTCGGTTGGGTCAGGCGCAGCGCGAGGCCACGTAGCCGTCGCTGCCGGTGTTCACATAGGCGTCCGAGACGTACTGGCCGTTGCTGATGTTGTCCCAGATGTTCGACGTGCCGTACGGGCCCGTGACCGTGGTGCCGGGCGTCTGGCAGTAGATCGGGACGCGGGCTCCCTCGGACAGGACACGCACGATGGAGTAGCTGGTGCCCGGGCCGTTGCGGACATTCAGACGCACGCCCGGGGCGACGGCGTACGTGCGCAGGGCCGCGGCGACCGTCGCGCTCGAGGCCGTGACGCCCTCGGTGACGCCGGCACCTTCGGTCTCTTCGATGCGGTCAACAGACATGAAAAGCCTCCCCCGTTGAGCCCCATGACTGACATGGGGTCCCGTTGATTCCCCTGAATCACGCCATGAAACACATGCGCGTAACTCGCACACGGAGGCTAGCAAGCCGCCTCCGTCTCGTACGACTCATCGACTAGGCTCCGTGCGTCGCGCGCGCGGACGAACAGCACGGGGGTGGTTCCATGGCGCCACAGCGCAGCAGCGGAGCGGGCGCGGAAGCGGAACTTCCTGAATACGCCGGGCACTACCGTCTGGAGTCGTGTCTCGGCTCTGGTGGCATGGGTGTCGTGCACCTGGCTCGGAGCACCTCCGGGATGAAGGTCGCGGTCAAGGTCGTACATGGCCAGTTCGCGAAGGACCCCGAGTTCAGAGGGCGGTTCCGACAGGAGGTCGCCGCGGCGCGGAGGGTGAGCGGGGCCTTCACCGCGTCCGTCGTCGATGCCGATCCCGAGGCCGAACGGCCCTGGATGGCCACGTTGTTCATCCCCGGGCCGACGCTATCCGATCATGTGAAGCGGAATGGCCCGATGGAGGCCGCGCAGTTGCGTCGGCTGATGGCCGGGCTGGCCGAGGCGCTCCGCGACATCCACCGGGTCGGCGTTGTGCACCGGGATCTGAAGCCGAGCAACGTGCTGCTCGCCGAGGACGGACCGAAGGTCATCGACTTCGGTATTTCTCGGCCAAAGGACAGCGAACTGCGGACCGAGACGGGCAAGTTGATCGGGACGCCTCCCTTCATGGCGCCCGAGCAGTTCCGGCGGCCCCGGGAGGTCGGTCCTGCCGCCGACATCTTCGCCCTCGGCTCTGTGATGGTGCACGCGGCCACGGGGCGTGGGCCGTTCGACTCCGACAGCCCGTACGTCGTCGCCTATCAAGTCGTGCATGACGAGCCCGATCTGACCGACGTACCGCCGAACCTCGCGCCGCTCGTGCTGCGGTGTCTCGCGAAGGAGCCGGAGGACCGGCCCACCCCCGACGAGTTGATGCGGGAGCTGCGGTCGGTCGCCGCGTCCTACGACACTCAGACGTTCATACCGGCGCAGCGGGCAGGCGAGCGATCCGTCCCGGAGCCCGTCGGCAAGGCCGAGCAACCGCAGCCGCCGAGCAGGCGGTCGCGGGTCCGGCGCGCCGCTCTCGCCGCGGGGGCACTCCTCGTGGTGGGTGGCGTTCTGGGTTCGGTCGAGTTGCTCGGCGGGGAACGCGCCGCTTCGAGGAGCAGCTCGCCAGGGACCGCAGCGAGCGTCGTCCGGGCGTGGGAGGCCAAGCCCTTGTCGGGGGACGGGGGTCCGCCTCAGTGCTCGCTGGGGTCGGGCCGGCTCTTGTGCGCGCAGCGCGGCCTGGTCTTCGCTCTGAACCCGTCCCACGGGACGTTGTTGTGGCGCCGCGAGGTCGCCGAGACGACCACAAGCGGACCGCCGGCCCTGGCGGGTGGCCTCGTACAGCCTCTGACCGACGGGCGCGGACGCCTGGAGGCGTTCGACCCTGTCTTGGGGACAACGCGTTGGCAGCGCACCGTGCCCGCGTCCAACAGTATGCGGCTCGCGGGCGGAACGCTGCTGTTCACCGGCGCCGACGGAAGGGTGACCGGGGTGAACGGCTCGTCCGGCGAGACGAGGTGGCGCCGGAAGCTGCCGGGGCTGAGCCAGCCGTACTTCTCCTCGTTTCCCGGCGACCCTCTGGCCTACGCCACACGCGCCTCCGGCGGATCCAGCACGGTGGTCACGGCGGTGGATCCCGGCACGGGCGCCGTGCGGTGGGAGAAGCGGCTCAAAGGGGACCTGCAGCCCATCGGCGCGCGGGACGGATCCGTCTTCTTCCTCTCCGACGACGCTGCCGGGACCACGAAGGCCGTCGTCCGCTACACCCGGCGGTCCGACAGCTCGCGCCGGGTCACACTGCCGGTCCCCCGCCTGGACGCTCAGGCCACTGTGCACGGGAATGTCGTCCACCTGCTGGCCGACGGCGGATCCCTGGAGGCCTTCGATCTGGACGCGGGCAGGCGGCTGTGGCATCTCGAGACCGCTGTGAGCCGCGGTTCGGCACCGGTGTCCGACGGCGACCACGTGTACGTCTCCG
Organism: Streptomyces violaceoruber; assembly: GCA_000720805.1. GTDB lineage: Bacteria > Actinomycetota > Actinomycetes > Streptomycetales > Streptomycetaceae > Streptomyces > Streptomyces cellulosae_A. The sequence continues at coordinate 77,978 of JODI01000038.1, read as the reverse complement.
CTGCCGACGGGAGGCTGCTGGCCGTCGACGCACGCAGCGGACGGCTCGTGGGGCAGACCAGGCCTCGGCTCGCCGCCGACTCGGACCTGGTCACGGCCGCCCTGCCCGCACCCGTGATCACGGACCACCACATCTACGCCGGTGCCCCGGACGGAACCGTGTTCGCCGTGGATGCCCGGGACCCTTCAGCCTGGTAACACGCCGAAGGGGCCACCCCCGGAGGGACGGCCCCTGACAGCGAGGACCTCAACCCAGCTTGCTCACGTCGCGCACCGCGCCCTTGTCCGCGCTGGTCGCCATCGCGGCGTAGGCGCGGAGGGCGGCGGAGACCTTGCGCTCGCGGTTCTTGGGGGCGTAGACGCCGTTCAGGGCCTGCTCACGGCGGGTGAGTTCGGCGTCGTCGACGAGGAGCTCGATGGTCCGGTTCGGGATGTCGATGCGGATGCGGTCGCCGTTCTCGACGAGCGCGATGGTGCCGCCGGAGGCGGCCTCCGGGGAGGCGTGGCCGATCGAGAGGCCGGACGTGCCGCCGGAGAAGCGGCCGTCGGTGATCAGGGCGCAGGTCTTGCCGAGGCCGCGGCCCTTGAGGAAGGAGGTCGGGTAGAGCATCTCCTGCATGCCGGGGCCGCCCTTGGGGCCCTCGTAGCGGATGACGACGACGTCGCCGTGCGTGATCTGCTTGTTGAGGATCTTCTCGACGGCCTCTTCCTGCGACTCGCAGACCACCGCCGGGCCCTCGAAGGTCCAGATGGACTCGTCGACACCGGCCGTCTTCACCACGCAGCCGTCGACCGCCAGGTTGCCCTTGAGGACCGCCAGGCCGCCGTCCTTCGAGTACGCGTGCTCGGCGCTGCGGATGCAGCCGCCCTCGGCGTCCTCGTCCAGCGCCTCCCAGCGCTCGGACTGGGAGAACGCCTCGGCGGAGCGGACGCAGCCGGGGGCCGCGTGCCACAGTTCCAGGGCTTCCGGGGAGGGGGAGCCGCCGCGGACGTCCCAGGTCTTCAGCCAGTCCGACAGGGACGGGCTGTGCACCGAGTGCACGTCCTCGTTCAGCAGGCCGGCGCGGTGCAGTTCGCCGAGGAGTGCGGGGATGCCGCCGGCGCGGTGCACGTCCTCCATGTAGTACGTGCGGTCCTTGGCGACGTTCGGGGCGACCTTCGCGAGGCAGGGGACACGGCGCGAGACCTCGTTGATCTCCTCCAGGCCGAAGGGGACCTCCGCCTCCTGGGCCGCGGCCAGCAGGTGCAGGATCGTGTTCGTCGAGCCGCCCATGGCGATGTCCAGGGCCATCGCGTTCTCGAAGGCCGCGAAGGTGGCGATCGAACGCGGCAGAACCGTCTCGTCGTCCTGCTCGTAGTAGCGGCGGGTGATGTCCATGACGGTGCGGGCCGCGTTCACGTACAGCTGCTTGCGGGCCGTGTGGGTGGCCAGGACCGAGCCGTTGCCGGGGAGGGAGAGGCCGATCGCCTCCGTCAGGCAGTTCATCGAGTTGGCGGTGAACATGCCGGAACAGCTGCCGCAGGTCGGGCAGGCGTTCTCCTCGATACGGAGGATGTCCTCGTCCGAGATCTTGTCGTTCACGGCGTCGGAGATCGCGTCGACCAGGTCGAGCGTACGGACCGTGCCGTCGACCAGGGTCGCGCGGCCGGACTCCATCGGGCCGCCGGAGACGAAGACCGTCGGGATGTTCAGGCGCAGGGCCGCGTTCAGCATGCCCGGGGTGATCTTGTCGCAGTTGGAGATGCAGACCAGGGCGTCGGCGCAGTGGGCCTCGACCATGTACTCGACCGAGTCCGCGATCAGGTCGCGGGACGGGAGGCTGTACAGCATGCCGCCGTGGCCCATCGCGATGCCGTCGTCCACCGCGATCGTGTTGAACTCACGCGGGATACCGCCGGCCTCGACGATCGCCTCGCTGACGATCCGGCCGACCGGCTGCAGATGGGTGTGGCCCGGCACGAACTCCGTGAAGCTGTTGGCGACCGCGATGATCGGCTTCCGGCCGATGTCCGCGCCGGGTACACCGGAGGCGCGCATAAGGGCGCGTGCGCCCGCCATGTTGCGGCCGTGGGTGACTGTGCGGGACCTCAGCTCGGGCATCGTCGCTCGCTCCTTCAGACAGGTATGGCTGCTATTGAGCGTACGCCGGTCATCCAGGGGTCGGGACGGGGTGTCCGGAATGCGGGATGAGTGTCTCGTGCGCCGGCAGGCGCGGTCGCAGCCGGGCGGGCACCGCCCGGCGTTCGCCATCAGCCTCCGCTGAAGCTGACCGGCCGCGCCCGTCCGCGTCCCGCACGCCCCGCGTGCCCTGCATGCCCCGCTGCCCTGCTCTGACCCCCTCGCGTCCCGCCCTCACCCCGCGCCCCGTCATGGCCCCGAAAGATGCCCCTGCACCACCGGTGCCACCCGCGCGATGATCTGCTCCACGTCCGCCGAGGCCAGCGGCTCCACCTTGATCACGTATCGGAGCATCGCCGTACCGACCAGCTGTGCGGCTGCCAGTTCGGCGCGCAGTTCGGCGTCCGGTGTGTCCAGGTGGGCGGCGATGCGGCGCAGCAGCTGGGCCGCGACGAGGCGGCGGAAGACGGCGGCCGCGGTCTCGTTGGTCACGGCCGAGCGGACGATCGCCAGGAGGGGCATACGGGTCGCCGGGTTCTCCCAGACGCCGAAGATGTAGCGCGTCAGGCGCTCACCGACCCGGTCGAGGGGGCCGTCGGCGACCAGGTCCGGCGCGTTCAGCGCGGGGGCGGCGGCGATCTCGACGGCCGCCTCGAAGACCTGCTCCTTGGTGCCGAAGTAGTGGTGTACCAGCGCCGAGTCCACCCCGGCGGCCTTCGCGATGCCGCGCACGGACGTCTTCTCGTAGCCGCGCTCGGAGAACTCCTCACGGGCCGCTGTCAGGATGCGGTCGCGGGTGTCGGCCGATTCCGTACGAGGGGGTCGGCCCCGCTTCCGTCCGGTGACGTCGCTCATCGGCGGAGCGCCCTCATGGCCGGGGCACCTTCACGGCGGAGGCCAGGTGCAGGCGGGTGAAGGCCAGGGCCTCGGCGAGGTCGGCCTCGCGTTCGGCGGCGGACATGGCCCGGCGGGTGTTGACCTCGATGACGACGTGGCCGTCGAACCCGCTCAGGGCGAGACGTTCGAGCAGTTCGGCGCAGGGCTGGGTGCCGCGGCCGGGGACCAGGTGCTCGTCCTTCGCCGAGCCCCTGCCGTCGGCGAGGTGGACGTGCCCGAGTCGGTCGTCCATACGGTCGAGCATCTGAAGGGCGTCGCTGCGGGCGGTCGCCGCGTGGCTGAGGTCGATCGTGAAGTGACGGTAGTCGTCCTTCGTCACGTCCCAGTCCGGCGCGTAGGCGAGCATCTCGCGGTCGCGGTAGCGCCAGGGGTACATGTTCTCGACGGCGAACCGTACGTCCGTCTCGTTCGCCATGCGCCAGATCCCGGTGACGAAGTCACGGGCGTACTGGCGCTGCCAGCGGAACGGCGGGTGGACGACGACCGTGCTCGCGCCGAGCTTCTCGGCGGCCGCGCGGGCGCGCTGGAGCTTGACCCAGGGGTCGGTGGACCAGACGCGCTGGGTGATGAGCAGACAGGGCGCGTGCACGGCGAGGATCGGGATGCCGTGGTAGTCGCTGAGTCTGCGCAGCGCCTCGATGTCCTGGCTGACGGGGTCGGTCCACACCATGACCTCGACACCGTCGTATCCGAGGCGCGCGGCGATCTCGAAGGCCGTCGCCGTCGACTCGGGGTAGACGGAGGCCGTCGACAGGGCGACCTTCGCATCCGGGATGCGGACTACGTCCCTTGGTTCAGCCACGAGGGCCAGCCTAAGGGGTGCGGTTGGGTGGGTGCGGGGTGCCTATTCGCCGTTGTGGTGTTCGCCACGGAGTGGGTGCGGGTGCGGGTGCGGGTGCGGGTGCGGCGTGGTCGATCTGGTTGATGGCGCGGTTGCCGCATCCCGACGGGGCACGGAGTCCGTACCGACGGGGCACGGAGCCCGCATCCCCGAAGAGGCACGGTGACCGCGCCCCCACGGGGGCACTACACCGATCCCATGTGATCAAGCTTCCGCAGGATCACGCCCTCCCTCAGCGCCCACGGGCAGATCTCGACCGTCTCCACGCCGAACAGGTCCAGTGCGCCCTCGGCGACCAGGGCGCCGGCGAGGAGCTGGCCGGCGCGGCCCTCGGAGACGCCCGGCAGGTCGGCCCGCTCGGCCGTCGTCATGCCGGCGAGCCTCGGCACCCACGCCTCCAGGGACTCCCGCTTGAGCTCACGCTGGACATAGAGGCCCTCGGTGGAGCGGGCCGCGCCGGCCAGGCGGGCCAGCTGCTTGAAGGTCTTGGACGTGGCGACCACGTGGTCGGGCGTGCCGAAGCGGCTGAACTCGCCCACCGTGGTGGCGATCTGGGCGCGGACATGGCGTCGCAGGGCCCTTACGGCCTCGGGGTCCGGGGGATCGCCGGGCAGCCAGCCCGCGGTGAGGCGGCCCGCGCCGAGGGGCAGTGACACCGCGGCGTCCGGTTCCTCGTCGATGCCGTACGCGATCTCCAGGGAGCCCCCGCCGATGTCCAGGACCAGCAGCTTTCCTGCCGACCAGCCGAACCAGCGGCGAGCGGCGAGGAAGGTCAGCCGGGCCTCCTCGGCGCCGGTGAGGACCTGGAGGTCGACGCCGGTCTCGGCCTGCACGCGTGCGAGGACGTCGTCGGCGTTGCTGGCCTCCCGCACGGCGGACGTGGCGAACGGCAGCAGGTCCACGACGCCCTTGTCCTCGGCGGCCTGGAGAGCCTCTTGGATGACGCCGACGAGTTTGTCGACCCCTTCGGGGCCGATGGCGCCGTCCTCGTCGAGGAGCTGGGCAAGGCTCAACTCCGCCTTGTGCGAGTGTGCGGGCAGGGGGCACGCCCCCGGGTGCGCATCCACCACCAGCAGATGCACCGTGTTCGATCCCACGTCGAGGACACCGAGTCTCATGTACGGAACGCTACTGCCAGCGGAGCCGAGCACCGCCTCCGCGTCCGTGCTCTCGTCTGTCCCTGGACCGGCCTCGGGCGACTTACCCTGGACGGGTGCCAAAGACGAAAAAGGCGAAGAACGACAAGACGGCCAAAACGCTCCAGGGTTCTTCGCCGGTGACAGCACCGAGGAAGTCGAAGAAGGCCCTGGCAGCCGACGAGAAGGGCCTCGACTTCGCGCGCGCGTGGGTGGAATTCCCTGATCCGGCGGACGACGAGCAGGTCTTCCGGTGCGATCTGACATGGCTGACCTCTCGCTGGAACTGCATCTTCGGCAGCGGCTGCCAGGGCATCCAGGCGGGCCGCGCGGACGACGGGTGCTGCACCTTGGGTGCCCACTTCTCCGACGAGGACGACGAGAAGCGGGTCGCCGGACATGTGGCCCGGCTCACTCCGGACCTCTGGCAGCACCACGACGAGGGCCTGGCGCGCGGCTGGGTCTCGGAGGACGAGGACGGGGACCGGCAGACGCGCCCCTTCCAGGGCTCGTGCATCTTCCAGAACCGGCCCGGGTTCGCGGGCGGCGCCGGCTGCTCGCTGCACATCCTCGCCCTCAAGGAGGGCCGGGAGCCGCTGGAGACCAAGCCGGACGTCTGCTGGCAGCTGCCGGTGCGGAGGACGTACGACTGGATCGACCGGCCCGACGACACCCGCGTGCTCCAGGTGTCGATCGGTGAGTACGACCGGCGCGGCTGGGGCCCGGGCGGCCACGACCTGCACTGGTGGTGCACGTCGGCGACCTCGGCGCACGGCGCGGGCGACCCGGTGTACGTGTCCTACCGGCCGGAACTGATCGAGCTGATGGGCAAGGCGGGCTACGACCGCCTGGTCGAGCTGTGCGAGGAGCGACTGGCCTCCCAGCTGCCCCTGCTGGCACCGCATCCGGCGGATCCCGCGGTCTGACGGGGTTCGGTCCTGCGGTCCGACGACGGCTCGGCCCCGGGGCGAGGGGGGCCTGTGCTCAGGTCGACAAGGGCCTTGGCCCTCACGAGATCTGGGGAGGCCTGCGCCTACGACGTGTACGGACTCGGGTCGCCGCCCTCGCCGGGTGGTGGCGTCGGGTTCCCCGGGCCCCCCGGTCCTGAGGGGGCCGGGTCGGTCGGGGTCGGGTCCGGGTCTGGGGACGAGGGCGGGTCGGTCGGCGTGGGGTCGGAGGAGGGCGGTGGCGTCGGGTCCGGGCCGGGGTCGGACGAGGGCGGGCCGCTGGGGGTGCCGGGGCCGGAGCCGGGTCCTTGGTGACCGTGGCCGGGACCGTGACCGGGAGTTGTCGGTTCGGGGTCGGAGGGGCTGGGGGCGGTGCCGTAGCCCTCGATGGAGACGACGGCGCCGGCCGGTGAGACGGCCACCCGCGCGCTCCAGTACCCGGACGGCTCGCGCAGATGGTCGACGTACACCTTGATCGTCAACGTCTCGCCGGGTGCGAGGGTTCCCGAGGACCGGCTGAGGTAGAGCCAGTCCGCTCGGGTGGTCGCGGACCAGTGCACGGGCGCCGAGCCGGTCGCGGTGAGGGTGATCAGCGTGGTGTCGCCGCTGTTGCCGGCCGTGACCTCCAGGTGCCCGGTGCCCTTCCTGCCGACGCCGGCGGCGCTGATGACCTCCACCGAGACGTCGGGCTCGTTGCCCCGGGCGAAGCGGCCGCCGGGTCTGGTCCTGGCGTTGCCGGCGTTCTCGTAGCCGCCGCTCGCCGTCTCACTGTCGAGGATGTCGGAACCGTGTGCCTCGCTGGCACTGGCGGAGTGGCCGTCGGAGCCCTCGCCCGTCGGGGTACCTCGGTAGGCGGCCCACAGGGCCAGCACCGGGGCCGCGACGACGGTGGCCACGACGGTCGTGGTCACGGCACGCGCGCGGAGGCGGTCCCTTCGCGCCGCGCGGTCCTTGGGGTCCATGGGGAAGCCGCGCCGGTCGAAGCGGGGAGCGGCCCCCCGCGCGCGCGGAAGGTGCGCCGTCGCCACGTGCAGGGCCGCGCGGGGCGCCAGGAGGACCGGCAGTTCGGAGGGGGTCACGGCGGCGCCGGGCCAGTGGCCGGGGACCGCGCGTTCGGCGGTACGGCGGCAGTGCGGGCAGTCGTCGACGTGCCGGACCAGTTCGCGGCGCAGGGCCGTGCTGAGCACCAGCTGGTTGTCACCGGTGAGCCGGGCGACGCTCGGGCAGTTCCCGGTCTCCACGACGGCGAGGGCCGCGCGCGTGCGCTCGACCTCGCAGGCGGCGGCGGCCAGCAGTTCCCGGGCGGCGGCGAGGTCCAGGCCGAGAACGGCGGCGACCTCATGGGCGGCGAGGTGGTGGCGCACGGCGAGTTCGAGCGCCTCGCGCTGCTCCGGGGTGGTGCCGGCGGCCTCCGGCCAGGCGAGCAGGGCCAGTTCGCGGCGGCGCTCCTCCTGGACCTCCTCGGAGACCGGCGGGTTGGCGGGCTGCGCGCTCTGACGCCGGTCGGTGCCGGTGCGGCCCGCCGCGTGCGTGGCCTGACGTTTCTGCTTGGCCTCGGCCAGTTTGCGCAGGCAGGCCCAGCGGGCCAGGGCGTACAGCCAGGCCCTGCGGTCCCCGGGGGCCTCCGGGCCACGGCGCTTGTCGGCGAGCGCGAGGACGTCGCCGAGGGCGGCGGTGGCCGCGTCGTGGTCGCACAGCACGGACAGGCAGTAGGTGAACAGGCCGTCCAGGTACGGCTCGTAGCGCGCGGGCGGGCGCTGCGCCAGCGTGCGCGCCGCCGCGCGGTCGCGCCCCTCCCGGTGCGCCCTGTGTGCGCCGGTGGTGCGGGTCGAGGTCTCCGGACTGCTGCTCATCACCCGTGGACCGTAGGGGGCGCGCGTTCGCCCCTTCTTGTCCCTTCGGCACTTTTAATCCGTACGGGTGAAACGATCCCTCAATAGGGGGCAGTAACGACTCGTTCCGTGGCTTGTTCGAGTCCCGGGTGGCTGGTTCGCGTGGGGTGACACCGAGATCCTCACCGGGCCGTTCGAGGCTCCTGCGGCCGCCGCCATCCGGGTTGTCAGTGGTGGCGGCTACGGTTCGTGCATGGCTGCCCGTACGAAGTCCACCAAGGAGCGTCCGTCCTACCGCTGCACCGAGTGCGGCTGGCAGACGGCGAAGTGGCTCGGTCGCTGCCCCGAGTGCCAGGCCTGGGGGACGATCGAGGAGTACGGCGTGCCCGCCGTGCGGACGACGACCCCGGGCCGCGTCACCACCTCCGCCCTGCCCATCGGCCAGGTCGACGGCCGGCAGGCGACCGCCCGCCCCACCGGCGTGCCGGAGCTGGACCGGGTGCTCGGCGGCGGCCTGGTGCCCGGCGCGGTCGCCCTCCTCGCGGGCGAGCCCGGCGTCGGCAAGTCCACGCTGCTGCTGGACGTGGCGGCCAAGTCGGCGAGCGACGAGCACCGCACGCTCTATGTCACCGGCGAGGAGTCGGCGAGCCAGGTCCGGCTGCGCGCCGACCGCATCGGGGCGATCGCGGACCACCTGTATCTCGCCGCCGAGACGGACCTGGCCGCGGTGCTCGGCCACTTGGACGCGGTGAAGCCGTCCTTGCTGATCCTCGACTCGGTGCAGACGGTGGCCTCCCCGGAGATCGACGGCGCACCCGGCGGCATGGCCCAGGTGCGGGAGGTGGCGGGGGCCCTGATCCGCGCCTCCAAGGAACGCGGGATGTCCACCCTCCTGGTGGGCCACGTCACCAAGGACGGCGCGATCGCGGGCCCGCGCCTCCTGGAGCACCTCGTGGACGTGGTGCTGAGCTTCGAGGGCGACCGGCACGCGCGCCTGAGGCTCGTACGAGGCGTCAAGAACCGCTACGGCGCCACCGACGAGGTCGGCTGCTTCGAACTGCACGACGAGGGCATCGTCGGTCTCGCCGACCCCAGCGGCCTGTTCCTGACCCGGCGCGCCGAACCGGTGCCCGGCACCTGCCTGACCGTCACCCTGGAGGGCCGCCGCCCGCTGGTCGCCGAGGTCCAGGCGCTCACGGTGGACTCCCAGATCCCCTCCCCGAGGCGTACGACCTCCGGGCTGGAGACCTCCCGGGTGTCGATGATGCTCGCCGTCCTGGAACAGCGGGGCCGGATCAGCGCCCTGGGCAAACGGGACATCTACTCCGCGACGGTGGGCGGTGTGAAGTTGTCGGAACCCGCAGCCGACCTCGCCATCGCCCTCGCGCTGGCCTCCGCGGCCAGCGACACCCCGCTCCCGAAGAACCTTGTCGCGATCGGCGAAGTGGGCCTCGCGGGCGAGGTCAGACGGGTCACGGGGGTGCAGCGCCGGCTCGCCGAAGCACACCGTCTGGGCTTCACGCACGCGCTCGTACCGGGCGATCCCGGCAAGGTCCCGGCGGGCATGAAGGTCCTGGAAGTCGCCGACATAGGAGACGCTCTGAGGGTGCTTCCACGCTCGCGTCGGCGAGACGCCCCACGGGACGAGGAGGAGCGCCGGTAGACTTTGCCCAGGTCTCGCCCGTCCGTACGAACAACGTGTGCGAAACGGGAGCGCCCCAGAACCTGCGACCGGAGGAGTGCAGTGGCAGCCAACGACCGGGCAGCAGCTCCCGGAAAATCCGGTGGGAGTTCCGGTGCCGATGGCCTGATGCGCGCCTCACTGAGCGCCGTGGCACCCGGCACGGCGCTGCGCGACGGCCTTGAGCGGGTTCTCCGCGGCAACACCGGCGGTCTCATCGTGCTCGGCTCCGACAAGACCGTCGAATCGATGTGTACGGGCGGTTTCGTCCTGGATGTCGAGTTCACGGCGACGCGTCTGCGTGAGCTGTGCAAGCTCGACGGCGGCATCGTGCTCTCGTCGGACCTGTCGAAGATTCTCCGGGCGGGCGTCCAGCTGCTGCCCGACCCGGCGATCCCCACCGAGGAGACGGGCACGCGGCACCGCACCGCGGACCGGGTGAGCAAGCAGGTCGGCTTCCCGGTCGTCTCGGTCTCCCAGTCGATGCGGCTGATCGCCCTGTACGTCGACGGTCAGCGCCGCGTCCTGGAGGACTCGGCGGCGATCCTGTCCCGCGCCAACCAGGCCCTGGCGACCCTGGAGCGTTACAAGCTCCGCCTCGACGAGGTCGCGGGCACGCTGTCCGCGCTGGAGATCGAGGACCTGGTGACCGTCCGAGACGTCTCGGCCGTGGCCCAGCGCCTGGAAATGGTCCGCCGCATCGCCACGGAGATCGCCGAGTACGTGGTCGAGCTCGGCACCGACGGACGGCTTCTGGCCCTGCAGCTGGACGAGTTGATCGCCGGCGTGGAGCCGGAGCGGGAACTGGTGGTCCGGGACTACGTCCCCGAGCCCACCGCGAAGCGCTCCCGCACGGTCGAGGAGGCGCTCTACGAGCTGGACGCGCTCAGCCACGCCGAGCTCCTCGAACTGCCCACGGTGGCTCGCGCGTTGGGCTACACGGGCTCTCCGGAGGCGCTCGACTCCGCGGTGTCCCCGCGCGGTTTCCGCCTGCTGGCGAAGGTGCCGAGGCTGCCGGGCGCGATCATCGACCGCCTGGTGGAGCACTTCGGGGGCCTGCAGAAACTGCTCGCCGCGAGCGTGGACGACCTGCAGACGGTGGACGGGGTCGGCGAGGCGCGGGCGCGCAGCGTGCGAGAGGGGCTGTCGCGCTTGGCCGAGTCGTCGATCCTCGAGCGGTACGTCTGACGAGTCCGCCGCGGCCGGCCGGCGCGCGGCGGGTGTGGTGTGCAACCCGCCCCTCGACACCGGTACGGCACCGGCGCCGGGGGCGTCTGAGGGCGGCGATGTCGCCCGTCAGTCGTTCTCCAGCACGAACGACGTCTGCACCGTCCCGAATCCCGGCGTCTTCGCCTCCACCAGGTACGTCCCCGCCTTCGCGGCCCCCGCGGGAGGCGTCGCACACTGCGGGGCACTCGGCTTGCGGTCCCACTTCACGGTGTAGGTGATGCTGCTGCCGGCCGGCACCCGGAACACCAGGCCGGCGGAGACCTTGGGGCAGTCCGCTGAGGACCAGTAGTCGTCATCGTTGCCCGCCTGCGTGATGGTCAGCACCGCGTTCTTCGGCCCGAGGTCGACCTTGCAGTCGCCGCCGGAGGAGTTCGTCGCGGTCAGCAGCAGCGCGGGGGTGTCACCGGGCCCGTACGCGTTGTGGAGGCTGCGCACCGTCAACTTGACCGCGCTCGCCGTGCAGTCGGCGAGCGAGGAACCCGCCGAAAGCGTGTCGCCGGCATCGACGCCGCTGCCCGCGCCGCCCGCCGTCCCGCCGCCGGAAGCCCCCGCCCCGGCGGAGCCCCCGGAACCGGAACCGGCGTTGGACCCCGAACCGGCCCCCGAACCGTTCCCGGAGCCGTCGCCCGACCCGCTGCCGGACCCCGATCCGCCCGAGCCGCTGCCGCTCGACTCGTCTCGTCCGCCCGGTGCTTGACTGATCGCGGGCCCGGAGCCGGACGGCCCCGGCGTGATCGTCGAGGGTGAGGGATTCTTGTCGTTGGATCCGTCGGCCCCGTTCTTGCCGCCTGGGCCGTCCGAGGTGACGATCCAGGCGATCAGCAGCGCCAGCAGGGCGACTACGGACACCAGTACGACCCTCCGACGCCAGTAGATGGAGGAGGGAAGCGGCCCGACCGGATTGCGCAGAGATCCCACGGCGCAAACTGTACGAGAGATCGGCGCCATAGCTGGCCCCACCCGCCGCCCGAGCGCACAAGTTTTCCGGATCATCATTCCGGAACCGGCCGCCCCACCCCGTTCTTTCGTCGGATGCGGTACCTGTGATCGCAAGCCGTGACAGCGTCACCCACCGATCACAGGGGACCACGGCAGCCGGACGCTCCGGAGACGAGTCCGACGGCACGGGCGGACGGGTCGGCAGAGGACAGCAAAGGACGGCGGGGACGGCAAGGCAGGGACGCAGGTGGGTGCACCGGGGCGACGTACCCACGGACGCGCCCGCCACAGCACACGCCCGGCGCCCTCCTCGTGGCAGGATCGGAAAGCCATGACTGTGCCCACGATGCCCCCCAAGTCCCCGAAGTCCCCGCACTCCGTGAACAGCCCCGTCGGTGACACCCCCGGCGAGCCGCTTCACACCCCTGTCATCGACTGGTTCGACGAGCACGCCCGTGATCTGCCGTGGCGGCGGCCCGAGGCCGGTCCCTGGGGGGTGATGGTCAGTGAGTTCATGTTGCAGCAGACGCCGGTGAGCCGTGTGCTGCCCGTCTACGAGCAGTGGCTCGCCCGCTGGCCGCGCCCCGCCGACCTGGCCCAGGAGGCGCCCGGCGAGGCCGTGCGCGCCTGGGGCCGGCTCGGTTATCCGCGGCGCGCCCTGCGGCTGCACGGCGCCGCCGTCGCCATAACGGAACGGCACGGCGGCGACGTACCGACGGACCACGCCCAGCTTCTGGCGCTGCCCGGTATCGGGGAGTACACGGCCGCCGCGGTCGCCTCCTTCGCGTACGGGCAGCGGCACGCGGTGCTGGACACCAACGTCCGCCGGGTGCTCGCGCGTGCCGTGACCGGTGTGCAGTACCCGCCGAACGCCACCACCGCCGCCGAACGCAAGCTGGCCCGCGCGCTGTTGCCGCAGGACGAGCGGACGGCCGCGCGGTGGGCCGCCGCCTCCATGGAGCTGGGCGCGCTCGTCTGCACGGCCAAGAACGAGACCTGCCATCGCTGTCCGATCGCCGCCCAGTGCGCCTGGCGGCTCGCGGGCAAGCCGGAGCACGACGGACCGCCGCGCCGGGGGCAGACGTACGCCGGTACGGACCGCCAGGTCCGCGGCAAGCTGCTCGCCGTCCTGCGCGAGGCCCGGGGGTCCGTCCCGCAGGCGGTGCTCGACCGAGTGTGGCACGAGCCCGTACAGCGCGCCCGGGCCCTGGACGGTCTCGTCGCGGACGGCCTGGTGGAACCCCTCCCGGGTGGTTTGTATCGGCTTCCGTTGACACGGAGCTGACAAGAAGCCAGCACCAAAGCCCCCCATAACGGCTCCAATAGGCGTATCGCTTTACCCCGTTCCTACTTCCGTTACACAACTGACGGACAGCCGAGTGCTAGCCGCGCGCTGCTTCGGACAGCCCCGTGACAACCGCTCCGTAGCTTCATTGGCGTACCGGGCGGACCCGGGACGACGAGGAGCGAACCGACGGCGAAGCGGCCGGCGGAAACGGGGATCAGGAGGCGGTCGACATGGCGCAGGGAGAGGTGCTCGAGTTCGAGGAGTACGTCCGCACCCGGCAGGACGCGCTGCTGCGCAGCGCACGCCGGCTGGTACCGGACCCGGTCGACGCGCAGGACCTGCTCCAGACGGCGCTGGTCCGGACGTACGGCCGCTGGGACGGGATCGCGGACAAGCGGCTCGCGGACGCCTATCTGCGCCGGGTGATGATCAACACCCGGACGGAGTGGTGGCGGGCGCGGAAGCTGGAGGAGGTGCCGACCGAGCAGCTGCCGGACGCCTCGGTCGACGACTCCACCGAGCAGCACGCGGACCGCGCCCTGCTGATGGACGTCATGAAGGTTCTCGCCCCGAAGCAACGCAGCGTCGTCGTCCTGCGACACTGGGAGCAGATGTCCACGGAGGAGACGGCCGCCGCCCTCGGCATGTCGGCCGGAACGGTCAAGAGCACGCTGCACCGGGCGCTCGCCCGGCTCCGCGAGGAGCTGGAGAGCAGGGATCACGCCGAGCTCGGCGTACGCGCGCCGGAGCGTGAGGAGCGGGAGCGTTGCGCGGCCTAGGCACGAGGGCCAGCGGCACCGGGCACACGGGAGGCGGTCCCCACAGCAGACCCCTCCCGCCCGGGCCCATGCCCGCCCAGGGAACCCTCCAGGCGGCGATCACGGCAGTGGCCGTGCTCGCCGCCCTCGCCCTTTTCATGTCCGCCTGCGGCACCGGCGGTACCGGCGCCCGCGACGAGGGTCCGGCGCACGCCGACTCGGTGTCCGGCACCGCCCCCTCCGCCGCGCCCGTCCCGTCCAGGACGGCCGAGCGGCTGAACGCGGTCCGGCTCGTCAAGGCGGATCCCACGGTCTCCGCGGAGGTCAAGCGCGAGCTGAAGCCGTGCGTGGCCGACCAGTACCCGGTCGACGTGTCGTACGGCGACCTGACCGGACAGTCCGCGGACGACGTCGTCGTCAATGTGCTGACCTGCGGGGACGCGGTCGGGATCGGCTCCTATGTGTATCGCGAGCAGGGTGGTTCGTACCACAATGTCTTCAAGGCGGAGGAGCCGCCGGTCTACGCGGAGATCGACCGCGGCGACCTGGTGGTGACCAAACAGGTGTACGAGAAGGGTGACCCGGTGTCGGCGCCCTCCGGTGAGAACGTGATCACGTACCGCTGGAGCGGAACCCGCTTCACCGAGGCGTACAGCCTGCACAACGACTACGGAAAGACGGCCGGGGACGGACCGACCCCGGTGCCGGACAACTGACCCGGCGGTGCGTCGACCCCCCGTCCACGGCATCGGGAACCGAACGGACTGTCGACGGCGTGAACTGATCGGGCCGTTCGATCCGTTCACCTGGTAGGACACGACGCGGGCACCGAAACGACCGAGAACACCGAGAACACCGAGCACCCTGAGCGCCCTGAGCGCCGTGAGCACCCAGACCCGCCTGGACCACCGAAGGCACCGAGACCAGAGAGCAGCGGATGGCTGACCAGACCCACGTTCTGTTCGTCGAGGACGACGACGTCATCCGCGAGGCCACCCAGCTCGCGCTGGAGCGGGACGGCTTCGCGGTCACCGCCATGCCCGACGGACTGTCGGGCCTGGAGGCGTTCCGGACCGACCGCCCCGACATCGCGCTGCTGGACGTGATGGTCCCCGGGCTGGACGGCGTCTCCCTGTGCCGCCGTATCAGGGACGAGTCGACCGTTCCGGTGATCATGCTGTCGGCGCGCGCCGACTCGATCGACGTGGTGCTGGGGCTGGAGGCGGGCGCCGACGACTACGTGACCAAGCCGTTCGACGGCGCGGTCCTGGTCGCCCGGATCCGCGCGGTGCTGCGCCGTTTCGGCCACGCGAGCGGCGGCGACCGTACGGATGATCCCGGCGCCCCGGCGACCGGCGGCGGGCTGCTGACCTTCGGCGAGCTGGAGATCGACACCGAGGGCATGGAGGTGCGCCGGGCCGGAGGGCCGGTGGCGCTGACGCCGACCGAGATGCGGCTGCTCCTGGAGTTCTCCTCCGCGCCGGGCACGGTGCTCTCGCGCGACAAGCTGCTGGAGCGGGTGTGGGACTACGGCTGGGGCGGTGACACCCGGGTCGTGGACGTCCATGTGCAGCGGCTGCGGACGAAGATCGGCCAGGACCGGATCGAGACGGTCCGCGGTTTCGGCTACAAGTTGAAGGCCTGAGCAGGGGTGTCAGGGGTATGAGGGGGAACCTTCGGCGACCTGGAACAGCCGCCACCGACCGCCGACCAGGCCTCCGTACGGGCCTGCGCTGGAAGCTGAGCGCCGCCATCGCGCTGGTCGGGGCGCTGGTGGCGATCGCACTCAGTCTCGTCGTGCACAACGCGGCCCGGGTCTCGATGCTGGACAACGCGCGCGACCTCGCCGACGAGCGGGTCCTGATCGCGCAGCGCAACTACGAGCTGTCCGACCGTCCGAACTTCCCCAACATCAAGATCGACGACCCGGAGCTGCCCAGGGCACTGCGGGCGAAGGTCGAGCGGGGCCGCCGGGCGACCTATGTGTCCGACCTGCGGGACGGGGAGCCGGACATCTGGGCGGCCGTACCGGTCAAGGGCGGCCATGTCCTGTCCCTGCACACCGGGTTCACCGACCGCAGCACCGACATCCTCAACGACCTCGACCAGGCCCTGGTGATCGGCTCCATCGCGGTCGTCCTGGGCGGCAGCGCGCTCGGCGTGCTCATCGGCGGGCCGTTGTCGCGTCGGCTGCGCAAGGCGGCGGCCGCGGCCAACCGGGTGGCCAGGGGCGAACCCGACGTGCGGGTGCGGGACGCCATCGGCGGGGTCGTACGGGACGAGACCGACGATCTCGCGCGGGCGGTGGACGCCATGGCGGACGCGTTGCAGGAGCGGCTGGAGGCGGAGCGACGGGTCACCGCCGACATCGCGCACGAGCTGCGCACTCCGGTCACCGGTCTGCTGACGGCGGCCGAGTTGCTGCCCCCCGGCCGCCCCACCGAGCTGGTCCTCGACCGGGCGAAGGCCATGCGCACCCTCGTCGAGGACGTCCTGGAGGTCGCCCGCCTCGACGGCGCCTCCGAGCGGGCCGAGTTGCAGGACATCATGCTCGGCGAGTTCGTCAGCCGCCGGGTGGCCGCGAAGGACCCGGCGGTCGAGGTACGGGTGGTGCACGAGTCGGTGGTCACGACCGACCCGCGCCGCCTGGAGCGGGTGCTGTTCAACCTGCTCGCCAACGCGGCCCGGCACGGCAAGCCGCCGATCCAGGTCTCCGTCGAGGGCCGGGTGATCCGGGTCCGCGACCACGGCCCCGGCTTCCCCGGACACCTGCTCGCCGACGGACCGAGCCGCTTCCGCACCGGCAGCAGCGACCGCTCCGGACGGGGCCACGGCCTGGGCCTGACCATCGCGGCCGGCCAGGCCCGCGTCATGGGTGCCCGGCTGACCTTCCGCAACGTACGGCCGGCGGGCGCTCCGGAGGACGTACCGGCGGAGGGGGCGGTGGCGGTGCTGTGGCTGCCGGAGCACGCGCCGACGAACACGGGCAGCTACCCGATGCTGCCATAGCTCCTCGGGGCTGCAGCGGCCCCCGGAGTGCCATGGTTACTCGGGATGCCACACCTCCCCGGAGCGCCATGGCTGCACGGGATGCCACACCTCCCCGCTGCCGTAGCCGCGGGGTCGCTGACGGCGCCGCCAGGGCCCTTCTGACGGATCTCCGCGGCGTCGCGACGCCCGGCACGCACGCTCACCGCACGGCGCGACGGGCCAGGTGGCTCCGCCACATGACCCTCCACGCCGCACTCGGAGGCAAGCCGCCAATCAGCCGTGTGAACAACGCTGCGGGCCAATACACCTGGACCCGGGCATGCGAAGGCCCCCGGGGCGGACACTCCGGGGGCCCTCAGCTCACGTGCGGGTCAGACGGCCTCGGCCATGGGCGGCTGCGCCGCGGCCCCGTCGGTCGAGTCATCGCCCGGCTTCTGCGGTCCGGCGCCCTTGAGCGGGACCTCCTTGACGAACACCGCCGCCGCCAGCGCGACCACCGCGACCACCGCGCCGAGCAGGAACGCCGAGTGCGTGCCGGAGGACACCGCGTGCTGGTACGCCTCCCGGGCCACCACCGGCAGCTTCTTCAGGCTCGCCGCGTCGAGCTGCGCGGACTTCTCGGTCAGCTTGGAGCCGACCGCCCCGGCCCGCTCGGCCATGACGTCCTGGACGCGGTTGTTGAAGAGCGCGCCCATGATCGCGACACCGAAGGAGGAGCCGAGCGTACGGAACAGGGTGGTGGACGAGGACGCGACGCCCATGTCCTTCATCTCCACGCTGTTCTGCGCGACCAGCATGGTGATCTGCATCAGGCAGCCCATACCCAGACCGACGACGGCCATGAACACACCGGACATGAACCGGGTGGTGTCGGTGTCCATCGTCGACAGCAGGTACAGCCCGACGACCATCAGCACACTGCCGACGACCGGGAAGATCTTGTACTTGCCGGTGTTGGTGGTCACCCGGCCCGCGACCATCGAGGTCACCAGCATCGCGCCGAGCATCGGCAGGAGCAGCAGACCGGAGTTGGTCGCGGAGGCGCCCTGCACGGACTGCTGGTACAGCGGCAGGAAGAGGGTCGCGCCGAACATCACGAACCCGGTGATGAAGCCGATGACCGACATGAGGGTGAAGTTGCGGCTGCGGAAGATGTGCAGCGGTACGACCGGCTCGGCGGCCTTGGTCTGCCAGAACACGAACCCGATGAGCGCGGCGACGCCGATCCCGATCAGTTCCATGATCCGCGCGGAGGTCCAGGCGTACTCCGAACCGCCCCAGGTGGTGACGAGAACGATCGCGGTGATGCCGACGGTCAGCAGTCCGGCGCCCAGGTAGTCGATCCGCGCCTGCGCCCGCTTCTTCGGCAGGTGCAGTACGACGCTGATCGCAGTCAGCGCCACCACGCCGAGCGGCAGGTTGATGTAGAACGCCCAGCGCCAGCCCCAGTGGTCGGTGATGGTGCCGCCGACCAGCGGTCCCCCTATCATCGCGAGCGCCATGACGCCGGCCATCATGCCCTGGTACTTGCCGCGCTCCCGCGGCGGAATCAGGTCACCGATGATCGCCATGACGCCGACCATCAGACCACCGGCGCCCAGGCCCTGGATCGCGCGGAAGCCGATCAGCTGCCCCATGTCCTGGGCCATACCGCTGAGCGCGGAGCCGATCAGGAAGAGCACGATCGAGCTCATGAAGACGCCCTTGCGCCCGTACATGTCGCCGATCTTGCCCCACAGCGGGGTGGAGGCGGCGGTCGCGAGCGTGTACCCGGTCACGACCCACGAAAGGTGTTCGAGTCCGCCGAGCTCACCCACGATCGTCGGCATCGCGGTGCCCACGATCATGTTGTCGAGCATCGCGAGCATCATGGTGATCATGAGCGCGAGCAGCACGACCCGCACGCTCTTCGGTTGTTTCTCCGGTTCCTGCTCGACCGTCGGTGTGTCCGCCATTTTCCACTCCCCTGGGTGCTGCACCGGCCGGCCACTTACTTGCCGCCCGGCTAGTTGACTACACTGGGAAGGTAGACCCGTAACTAGCCGGGCGTCAAGTAAGTTTTTGGGGAGTGCGACGATGGGCGGCACCATGGACGGCACCAAGCAGCAGCGCCGCGGCAACACCCGCCAGCGCATCCAGGACGTGGCCCTCGACCTCTTCGCCGAGCAGGGCTACGAGAAGACCTCCCTGCGCGAGATCGCCGAGCACCTGGACGTCACCAAGGCTGCTCTGTACTACCACTTCAAGACCAAGGAAGAGATCCTCGTCAGCGTCTACGAGGACCGGACACGGCCGATCCTCGACCTGATCGAGTGGGGCCGGCAGCAGCCGCACACGCTGGAGACCAAGCAGGAGATCGTACGCCGGTACAGCGAGATCCTGGCCGGCGCGGCACCGCTGTTCCGCTTCATGCAGGAGAACCAGGCGGCGGTACGGGAACTGCGGGTCGGCGAGACCTTCAAGGAGCGCATGCAGGGCCTGCGCGAGATCATCGTCGACCCGGACGCGGCCCTCCACGACCAGGTCCGCTGCGTCAGCGCGATCTTCACCCTGCACGCCGGGATGCACTTCCTCCAGGACCTGAACGCCTCTCCGGAGGAGAAGCGCAAGGCGGTCCTGGAGGTCGCGACGGATCTGGTGACCCAGGCCCACGAGGGGACCCGGAGGGCCTAGGCCGTCACCCCGGCAGGCTCACCCTCAGACCTTCACGCCCTTGGAGTGCAGGAAGGCGACCGGGTCTATGGCCGAGCCGTAGTTCGGGGTCGTACGGATCTCGAAGTGCAGGTGCGGTCCGGTGGAGTTGCCGGTGTTGCCCGACAGGGCGATGTGCTGACCGGTTCCGACGATCTGGCCGATCCTCACGTCGATGCGGGACAGGTGGGCGTACTGCGAGTACGTCCCGTTGCCGTGCCTGATGACGATGGCGTTGCCGTACGCGGGACCGTCACCGGCGCCGTTGCCGCCCGCCTTGACGACGGTGCCGCCGTGCGCGGCCATGACGTTGGTGCCGCTCGGCACGGCGAAGTCCTGACCGCTGTGGGTGGTCTGCCACCTGGCACCGGCCTGGGCGAAGCCCGCTGACAGCTTGTAGTTCTTCACCGGGTCGATCCAGGACGCGGCCTTCTTGGCGGCGGCGGTCTGGCGGTGGACGACGGTTGCGGTGGTGGCCGCCGCGGGGGTGGCGGCGGCCGCGACCCCCGCCCCCAGCGCGACCGACACTCCGAGGCCGGTTGCCAGCACAGCCGCGCGGGTGCGCAGGACGGACGTACGGGAAGAACGGGACGAGACACGCGGGGACATGCGGAACCTCATGGGGACGGGGACAGAAAAGCCACCCGGCGCACGGACATCCGCCGGATGGAGCCATCCCTTGGTAACCGCCGGCCCCACATACCCCCAAACAACTGTTCTACGACAGAAACTAGTACTTCATCCCAAAGATTCACCCTTCTTGACAGATGAACCATAAGGTGCAATCGCTTTTAATTAGGGCAATTTACCGGGGGATTTGAGCTGAAATACGGCCTTCGATCTGTCCGCCGTTACCACTATTTCGGGTAGTACCGGACAAATAGCCTGTGCTGCTTGTCACCGGCCGCCCTGCTCCCGATCTTCAATGAACCACCGTCATGTGACGCACGTCTCTGGCGACTTACCGACCAGTAACCCTACGGTTCCCCTCGCGCCACCCTCACCTACGAGCATGCACCCGACAACTGCAGAACGTCCGGACGTGAGAGGAACCCCCACATGACCACGAGACGCCCCTGGGCGCGCCGCGCAGCCGTCACCGCCGTCTCCACCGCCGCCCTCGCGGCCCTGGCCGTCCCCGCCGAGGCCGCGACGACCACCACGAGCACCTCCACGACCTCCACGACGACCGCTGTCACCGCCACGGTCACGGCCACCGCCGCGGCTGCCGAGGACGTCGCCTACGCGACCTGGCAGCAGGACTGCCAGGCCGTGATGGACCAGGCCCTGCCCTATCTGAAGCAGCGCACAGCGGCGACGAAGCCGGGCGAGAAACAGGCGATCGTCTTCGACGTCGACAACACCACCCTGGAGACCGACTTCGGGTTCAGCTACCCCCAGCCGGCCAACAAGCCCGTCCTGACCGTCGCCAAGTACGCGCAGGAGCACGGCGTATCGCTGTTCTTCGTCACGGCCCGTCCGGGGATCATCGCCTCGGTGACCGACTACAACCTCGACCACGTCGGCTACCGGGTCTCCGGGCTCTACGTCCGCGGTTTCACGGACCTCTTCAAGGACGTCGCCACCTACAAGACGGCCCAGCGCGTCGACATCGAGTCCAAGGGCTACACGATCATCGCGAACATCGGCAACAGCGCCACGGACCTCTCGGGCGGCCACGCCGAGAAGACGTACAAACTGCCGGACTACGACGGTCAGTTGTCATAAACCGCCCACCCGGCAGGCGACCCTGACCCGCCCCAAGGCGCGCGAAAGGGGCCGGTGCTCGAAAGCACCGGCCCCTTTCCGTGGCTCCGCGGCCGTGAGGCTCGGCAGCCCTGAGGCTTACGCCTCCTTGCTCAGGTTCGGTCCGGCTCCGCCGGCCGCCTGCTCGATCGGCGGGACGTCGGGCAGGGCCGACTTCTCCTCACCCCGGAAGGTGAAGGTCGCCGTCTCGCCCTCGCCCTCGGTGTCCACGACCACGATGTGACCGGGACGCAGCTCGCCGAAGAGGATCTTCTCGGAGAGCGAGTCCTCGATCTCGCGCTGGATGGTGCGACGCAGCGGACGCGCACCCAGCACCGGGTCGTACCCCTTCTTGGACAGCAGCTCCTTGGCGGACTGGGAGAGCTCGATGCCCATGTCCCGGTCCTTGAGGCGCTCGTCCACCTTGCCGACCATGAGGTCGACGATCGCGAGGATGTCGGCCTGGGTCAGCTGCGGGAAGACGACCACGTCGTCGACGCGGTTGAGGAACTCGGGGCGGAAGTGCTGCTTGAGCTCGTCCGAGACCTTGTTCTTCATGCGCTCGTAGTTGGACTTCGTGTCACCCTGCGCCGCGAAGCCCAGGTTGAAGCCCTTGGAGATGTCCCGGGTGCCGAGGTTGGTCGTCATGATGATGACCGTGTTCTTGAAGTCCACGACCCGGCCCTGGGAGTCGGTCAGACGACCGTCCTCCAGGATCTGCAGCAGCGAGTTGAAGATGTCCGGGTGGGCCTTCTCGACCTCGTCGAAGAGGACGACCGAGAACGGCTTGCGGCGGACCTTCTCGGTCAGCTGGCCACCCTCTTCGTAGCCCACGTATCCGGGGGGCGAACCGAAGAGACGCGACACCGTGTGCTTCTCGCTGAACTCCGACATGTCGAGGGAGATCAGCGCGTCCTCGTCACCGAAGAGGAACTCGGCGAGCGCCTTGGACAGTTCGGTCTTACCGACACCGGACGGGCCGGCGAAGATGAACGAACCACCGGGACGCTTCGGGTCCTTGAGGCCCGCACGCGTACGACGGATCGCCTTCGACAGCGCCTTGACGGCGTCCTTCTGGCCGATGACCCGCTTGTGGAGCTCGTCCTCCATGCGCAGCAGACGCGAGGACTCCTCCTCGGTCAGCTTGAAGACCGGGATGCCGGTGGCGGTCGCGAGGACCTCGGCGATCAGCTCGCCGTCGACCTCGGCGACGACATCCATGTCGCCGGCCTTCCACTCCTTCTCCCGCTTGGCCTTGGCGGCCAGGAGCTGCTTCTCCTTGTCGCGGAGGGAGGCGGCCTTCTCGAAGTCCTGCGAGTCGATCGCGGACTCCTTGTCGCGGCGGACACCGGCGATCTTCTCGTCGAACTCGCGCAGGTCCGGCGGCGCGGTCATCCGGCGGATCCGCATCCTCGATCCGGCCTCGTCGATCAGGTCGATCGCCTTGTCCGGCAGGAAGCGGTCCGAGATGTACCGGTCGGCCAGCGTGGCGGCCTGGACCAGCGCCTCGTCGGTGATGGAGACGCGGTGGTGCGCCTCGTACCGGTCACGCAGACCCTTGAGGATCTCGATCGTGTGCGGCAGGGACGGCTCCGCGACCTGGATGGGCTGGAAGCGGCGCTCGAGGGCCGCGTCCTTCTCCAGGTGCTTGCGGTACTCGTCCAGCGTCGTCGCACCGATGGTCTGCAGCTCACCGCGGGCCAGCATCGGCTTCAGGATCGAAGCCGCGTCGATGGCGCCCTCGGCGGCACCCGCACCGACCAGCGTGTGCAGCTCGTCGATGAACAGGATGATGTCGCCGCGGGTGCGGATCTCCTTGAGGACCTTCTTCAGGCGCTCCTCGAAGTCACCGCGGTAGCGGGAGCCGGCGACCAGCGCGCCGAGGTCCAGGGTGTAGAGGTGCTTGTCCTTGAGGGTCTCGGGCACCTCGCCCTTGACGATGGCCTGGGCGAGGCCCTCCACGACGGCGGTCTTGCCGACGCCGGGCTCACCGATCAGGACCGGGTTGTTCTTCGTACGGCGGGACAGCACCTGCATGACCCGCTCGATCTCCTTCTCGCGCCCGATGACCGGGTCGAGCTTGGACTCACGAGCGGCCTGGGTGAGGTTCCGGCCGAACTGGTCGAGGACCAGGGACGTCGAGGGGGTGCCCTCGGCAGGCCCGCCGGCGGCGGCGGTCTCCTTGCCCTGGTAACCGGAGAGCAGCTGGATGACCTGCTGCCGCACCCGGTTGAGATCTGCGCCCAGCTTGACCAGGACCTGGGCGGCGACGCCCTCGCCCTCACGGATCAGGCCGAGCAGGATGTGCTCCGTGCCGATGTAGTTGTGACCCAGCTGAAGGGCCTCGCGGAGCGACAGCTCCAGGACCTTCTTGGCACGGGGGGTGAAGGGGATGTGGCCGGACGGGGCCTGCTGCCCCTGCCCAATGATCTCCTCCACCTGCTGGCGGACCGCCTCGAGCGAAATCCCGAGGCTCTCAAGGGCCTTGGCGGCGACACCCTCACCCTCGTGGATCAGGCCCAGGAGGATGTGCTCGGTGCCGATGTAGTTGTGGTTGAGCATCCGGGCTTCTTCCTGAGCCAGGACGACAACCCGCCGCGCGCGGTCGGTGAACCTCTCGAACATCGTTAATCGCTCCTCAGAGCGGTCAGGCAGTGGGGGGAACTTCCCCTCCCTGTCCTTCCGCAGCTTAGTCCCGCAAGCGGGGACCGCTCATTCCAACTGCCGACACCGGACCGAGAACCAACACTGCCTCCTGACCCCGAACGCCGACATATGCTCCAACCTGATGGTGCGAGACGATGTTCCCGCAGGCCAAGCTGTTACCCCCACCATCACTACGCCGATGGCGAACGTGAGACGGCCTGTCCTGCGTGTCGCCCCCTCCCACTAGGGATGTCTTACCCGCTCGCACTGACAGTCCATGCCGCGCGCCCCCGTTCCCTCCGCTATGGGCGAACAACCTTGTGCTCCGCCGCGCTCCCGCACGCCCCCATTTCCGGCACTCTGTGCATTCGCAGGACCACAGAGCGTAACTTGCGCGCCTTTTCGACGGTTGCGCTTGGCATGGTTGGCGCCCTCCCTCCGATCACCACGGACCTCCCCACGACTCCGCCCACGGTCCCGTTCCCCCGTCGGCCGCTCGATCCGGGCGAGGAGATCTGTCCGCAGGAGGAAATCCGCCGGTGGTACGAGATCCGCCGGTGGTACGAGAACGATCTGGGCTGGCCGACAGTGCCCGTCCCTGCGGGACCCGCCGGAACTCCGGGAACTCCAGGAGACCCCGCCCGCCCGGTACGGCTCCGCGTGGGTCCGCGCTTCGACGTCCTGGACGTCCCGGCCGAGGCGGGACGGGCGGCCCTGCGGCACCTCGCCGCGACCTCCCCGGTGGCCCTGCAGGGCGGCCGGATGCGGATCCTGGTGGCGGCGGGCAGCACGGAGGACGTACCAGGGGTGCTGGACTGGCTGGAGTGGGGCTCACTGCCGCTCGACCTCACGATGATCGGCGAGGGAGGGGTGATGGACGCGCCGCTGCTTTCCGAAGCGGGGGCGGCCATGGCGGCGGGGCTGACGCGCCGACCCGGGTCCGTGTCCGAACCGCGGCTTCCGGGGTCGGCGGGGCCGGCCGGGCTGTGGGCGCTGCCCGTTGACCGCTCGGGGGCCGCGCAAGGGGCCGCCGTGTGGGTGCGGCCCCCCGAGCCTGGGGGCGAGGTCGAGGCCTCGCTGCCGACGCTGTCGGCCGTGGGGCGCGGTGGGGGCGTTGGGGGCGCCCCCGATCTCGTACGCGTTCTGAACACGGTGGCGACGCAATGCCACCGCCTGCGGCTGCGACACGCGTGCGCCCTGCCGTCGGCCGTCCCTCTGGCCCGGCACTGAGCCAGGCCCCGCGTCGGGCAGGATCCACGCTGCGCCGGATCCGTCGATCAGCCGTTGGCCTTCTCGTAAGCCTCACGAATGGTCTGCGGAACACGGCCGCGGTCATTGACCTCGTAACCGTTCTCCTTCGCCCAGGCGCGGATCTGCGCGGTGTCCTGGCTGCCGCCGGAAGCAGCGCGCGCCTTTCCACGCCCACCCGAAGCACGGCCTCCGGTACGGCGACCGCCCTTCACGTAAGGCTCAAGAAGGCCGCGCAACTTGTCCGCATTGGCGGTCGTGAGATCGATCTCGTACGTCTTGCCGTCCAACGCGAACGTGACAGTCTCGTCCGCCTCGCCGCCGTCGAGGTCGTCGACAAGAAGGACCTGAACCTTCTGTGCCACCGGATTTCCTTTCATCCATAACTTGAGGGCCGGGAGTCCGCGGCGTACGCCGTTTCGCCGCCCCCTGTTATATGCAGTACTGCAGTACGTCGGAAAGCAAACCGCTTTTGCCGGAAAAACACAAACCCCTGGGAGAGACCGACCGAGCTCCCACAGTCCGGAAACGTGCGCGTTTCGGACATAGGGAACCTGGGCAGGGCCCTGCCGGACGGAATACGCCTTCCGGATCCCGTCTTGTCGTCCCTTGTCCCGTCCGGGCGATCACAGATGCAGAAGCATCCGGCTGTTGCCCAAGGTGTTCGGTTTCACTCGTTCGAGACCGAGGAACTCCGCCACGCCTTCGTCATAGGAACGCAGGAGCTCCGCGTAGACATCGGTGTCGACGGGTGTCTCGCCGATCTCCACGAAGCCGTGCTTGCCGAAGAAGTCCACTTCGAAGGTCAGACAGAAAACGCGACGAACACCGAGCCAGCGCGCTGTGTGCAGCAACTTCTCCAGCAGCTGATGGCCGACACCGGCGCCCTTCAGTCCGGGCTTCACGGCGAGAGTACGGACTTCCGCGAGGTCTTCCCACATCACGTGCAGGGCGCCACAGCCCACGACCTCGGCGTTGTCGTCCCGTTCGGCGACCCAGAACTCCTGGATGTCCTCGTAAAGCGTCACCGTCGCTTTGTCCAGCAGGATGCCGCCACGGACGTACGCGTCAAGGAGACGGCGCACGGCCGGGACATCGCCGGTACGGGCACGCCGGACGGTGATGGCTTTTGCGGTGACTTCGGGACTCGCGGCGGAGGGACTCTCTGCCGAGCTCTCCACTGAGCTCTGCGCTGAGCTCTCTGCTGAGCTCTCTGTTGACATGAGCGGACGCTATCGCCCGTGGCTCTCCGGTGCCGAGCCGGGGTTCGTCCGCGCGGTATCGGGGGCGGAGGCCGGGGCGGGTTCGGGGGATTCAGGGCCCTCAACGATGCGGACGGCGTCCCGCAGGGCAAGTCGCTGTTCCTCGCTCATCATGCCGAAGAACGCGACGAGAGCGGCGGCCTGGTTGTCGCTCTGCGACCAGGCCTCGTTCATCAGGGCCGCGGCGTACGCCGCACGCGTGGAGACCGCCTCATATCGATAGGCCCGGCCTTCGGCCTCACGGCGAACCCAGCCCTTCTGATGGAGATTGTCCAGAACGGTCATCACCGTGGTGTAGGCGATGGAGCGTTCCCGCTGAAGATCTTCCAGGACTTCTCGAACGGTCACCGGGCGGTTCCACTTCCACACCCGTGTCATGACCGCGTCTTCGAGTTCTCCCAATGGGCGAGGCACAACTCAGCACAATAGTGGGAGAGAACAGTATTGGCGTGACGAACGTGCTCTTTCACGTCAAACAAGCACAAAAGGGGCGTACGACTCGACACAGTGTGGAGTCGTACGCCGGTGAGGTGCGCTGTCCGTCTGCTCAGGCGTCGGTTTTCGCGGAGCTCTGGCGGGCGCCCTCCGCGCGCGCGAGGGCGGCGTCGACGGCCGCGTCCTCCTTGGCCTTGTTGGCCCCGCCCTGGGTCTTCACGATCACCCTGATCACACCGATGAAGAACACGGCCATGACGACCGGGGGCACGAGCGCGGAGACGTAGTCCATGCGTCCAGGGTAGCCACGGGCCGGGGGACGCTCAGGGCGGGGTGGGGCGAAGTGGGGCGCGGCGAAGAGGGGGCACCTCAGCCTGCGACGACCAACTGTCGCGGAGTGGTCCCGGACGGCGGGGTGGTGGGTTTGCGCCGCGGGAAGACCTCGCCCGGCGTGGGGATGGGACGCGCCGGTTTGGGCCCGGCCGGACCGGGCGGCTCGGGAGCGGCCGGCCTGGACGGCTCGGGAGCGGCGGGGCGCTCCCGTCGGTCCGGTCGCTCCGGTCGCTCCGGTCGCTCGGCGGGCTTCTGCGGCGGCTTGCGTGCGGGTTCCTTCGGCGGATCCTGAGCGGAGTGGTTCGTGGCGTCCCGCTCGTCGGTGTGCCGTCCGGCCGCGGGGTCGCCCATGACCGCCGAACGGCCCCCAGGAAGGGCCAGGAGGCGGGTGCGGGAGGCGGGGACGGTCGGAGTGGGGCAGGAGGCCCGGCGGGTGGCGGTGTGGGGCAGAGGGGCCCGTACGTCCTGTTCCGTGAGGGCCTGGCAGCGGTCGAGGAGGGCGGCCGCGACGGGGTTGCCGCGCAGGGCCCGGAGGCCGGCCAGATCGTCGGGGTCCGGGCGGTGGCCGGCGCCCAGTGCCTCCTCCAGGAGCGCGAGGTATCCGGCGGCGGTGCCGGGCAGTGCGGCGCGGTACCGGGCGAGGTCGGCCACCAGGAAAGCGCGCAGCCGGGCGCCCTCGCGCGTCGCCTCGTCGAGGGAATCGGCGAGGCGGAGGCAGGCCTGGACGTCCTCGGCCGAGGCGGGCGTGGGGTTCAGGGCGAGGGCGAGGGCGCGGCGGAGCACACGCAGCTCCTCCACGCCGAACGCCATGCCGCCGCGGGATCCGTATGGCGTGGGCATGCGGCGACGATACGCGCTAATCAGACAAATTCGACATAAGTCGCCCGGGTGTGGCGCCCACAGCCACCCAGCCGGCGGGTCCACGGCACCGGCATGTCCTGAGGGGGCGCGGTGCGGCGGCCCGGCGGTGTCGAAGGCGTCCCGCCCAGGCCGCCTTCTGGTCCCGCCCCCGGCCGGGGGCGAGGGGGGTGAAGACCCCGGGGAGGGGACGGGACGGGGAGGGGACGGGACGGGGTGGCAAGAGCGAACAACAGCCCTGTGCTCGCCCCTGCCCGCCGGCCCTCACATCCGCGACACGTTCCGCTCGTACACCAAGCGCAACCCGATCAACGTCAGCCACGGCTCGTGCTCGTCGATGACCGAGGACTCCCCCAGCACCATCGGCGCCAGTCCCCCGGTCGCGATGACCGTCACGTCCTCGGCATCGTCCGCCAGTTCCCGTGCCATCCGGTTCACGACCCCGTCGACCTGGCCCGCGAACCCGTAGATGATCCCGGACTGCATGGCCTCGACCGTGTTCTTCCCGATCACGCTGCGCGGCCGCGCCACCTCGATCTTCCGCAGCTGTGCCCCCTTGACGCCGAGCGCCTCGACGGAGATCTCGATACCGGGTGCGATGACACCGCCGACGTACTCCCCGCGCGCGGAGACCGCGTCGAACGTGGTCGCCGTACCGAAGTCCACGACGATGGCCGGTCCGCCGTACAGCTCGACGGCCGCCACCGCGTTGATGATCCGGTCCGCGCCGACCTCCTTGGGGTTGTCGGTGAGGATCGGCACGCCCGTCTTCACCCCCGGCTCGACCAGGACCGCGGGCACGTCGCCGTAGTAGCGCCGCGTGACCTCGCGCAGCTCGTGCAGGACCGACGGGACGGTCGCGCAGATCGCGATGCCGTCGATGCCGTCGCCCAGCTCGTCCCCGAGGAGGGGGTGCATGCCCATCAGGCCCTGCAGGAGCACCGCCAGCTCGTCGGCCGTGCGGCGCGCGTCCGTGGAGATGCGCCAGTGCTCGACGATGTCCTCGCCGTCGAACAGGCCCAGAACCGTGTGCGTGTTGCCCACGTCGATGGTGAGGAGCATCGCGACTACTCCGCCTCGCGCAGGTCCAGGCCGATGTCCAGGATCGGCGAGGAGTGGGTGAGGGCCCCTACGGCGAGGTAGTCGACGCCGGTGTCGGCGTACACGCGCGCGTTGTTCAGCGTCAGGCGGCCCGACGCCTCCAGGGCCGCGCGGCCCTGGACGATCGCCACCGCCTCCTCGCATTCGCCCGGCGTGAAGTTGTCCAGCAGGATCAGGTCGGCGCCCGCGTCGACGACCTCGCGCAGCTGGTGCAGGGTGTCGACCTCGACCTCGATCGGTACGTCCGGGAAGGCCTCCCGTACGGCCTTGAAGGCCTGCGCGACGCCGCCTGCGGCGACCACGTGGTTGTCCTTGACCAGGGCCGCGTCGGACAGCGACATGCGGTGGTTGACGCCGCCGCCGCAGCGGACGGCGAACTTCTCCAGGGAGCGCAGGCCCGGCGTCGTCTTGCGGGTGTCGCGGACGCGCGCCTTGGTGCCCTCCAGGGCGTCCGTCCACGCGCGCGTGGCGGTCGCGATGCCCGACAGACGGCACAGGAGGTTGAGCGCGCTGCGTTCCGCGGTCAGCAGGTCACGGGTGCGGGTCGTGACCGACAGGAGCTTCTGTCCGGCCTCCACGCGGTCGCCGTCCTCCACGTGCCGCTCGACCTCGAACTCGTCCGTGCAGACCACCGAGACGACCGCCTCGGCGACCCTGAGGCCGGCCACCACCCCCGCCTCCCGCGCGGTGAAGTCGGCGGTGGCGACGGCCTCCTCGGGGATGGTCGCGACGGTCGTGACGTCCACGCCGTGGTCGAGGTCCTCCTGGATGGCGACGTTGGCGATGTCCTCGACCTCGACGGGGTCGAGCCCGGCGTCGGTCAGGAGCTGGGCGAGCGCGGGGTCGAGCCCGCACTCCAGATAGGCCTCGTCGCCGTCGGCGCCACAGGCGCAGCCGTCGCCGCAGCCGCCGGTCGACGCGAGGGGAAGGTCGGGGGTGCTCACTTCTGTCACTGCTCCTGATGGGGCTGCCGGTACTGCCGGGTCGGGGGGAAGTCTGCGGTATCGGTGGTGTGTACGGCGAGGGTGCGGTCCGGATTGAGCCGTACGACGATGTGGCGGCGCCAGGCCGTGTCATCGCGCTCGGCGTGGTCCTCGCGCCAGTGGCAGCCCCGGGTCTCCTGGCGCAGGCGGGCGGCCGCGACCAGGACGCGGGCCACGCACAGAAGGTTGGTGGCCTCCCAGGTGTCGACGCCGGGCTCGGCGGTCTTGCCGTTCTCGTCGAGGGCGTCCCGGGCGTCGCTGTGCAGCCGCTGGAGGGCGTCCGCGGCGGCGGCCAGGGAGCCGGCCGAGCGCAGGACGCCCGCGCCACGGCTCATGGTCCGCTGGATCGCGAACCGGGCCTCGGGCGCCAGCAGCGGGTGGGCGGGCTTCTCGGGGTGCTCGAAGGGGGCGGGCACGCGCGCGTGGAGGCCGTTCGCCAGCCGGCTCGCCCCGATGTCGGCGGCGATGCGTTCGGCGTAGACCAGGCCCTCCAGGAGGGAGTTCGACGCGAGCCGGTTCGCGCCGTGCACCCCGGTGCAGGCGACCTCGCCGCACGCGTACAGGCCGGGAACGGTGGTGCGGCCGTGGTCGTCGGTGCGCACACCACCGGAGGCGTAGTGGGCGGCAGGGGCGATCGGGATGGGTTCGTGGACCGGGTCGATGCCGTGGGCGCGGCAGGCGGCCAGGATCGTCGGGAAGCGGTGTTCCCACATCTCGGCGCCGAAGTGCCGGGCGTCGAGGAACATGTGCTCGGCGTCCTGCTCCTGCATGCGCCGCATGATGCCCTTGGCGACGATGTCCCGGGGCGCCAGCTCGGCGAGTTCGTGCCGACCGGCCATGAAGCGCACACCGTCGGCGTCCACGAGGTGGGCGCCCTCGCCGCGTACCGCTTCGGAGACGAGCGGCTGCTGGCCCTCCGCGTCCGGGCCGAGGAACAGCACGGTGGGGTGGAACTGGACGAACTCCAGGTCGGAGACCTCCGCGCCCGCGCGCAGGGCGAGCGCCACTCCGTCGCCGGTCGACACCGACGGATTGGTGGTCGCCGAGAAGACCTGGCCCATCCCGCCGGTCGCGAGGACCACCGCGGGCGCGTGCACCGCGCCCACGCCGTCGTGCTGGCCCTCGCCCATGACGTGCAGGGTCACGCCCGCCGTACGGCCGTCCGCGTCCGTGAGGAGGTCCAGGACGAGCGCGTTCTCGATCGTGCGCAGCCCTCGCGCGCGGACGGCTTCGACCAGCGCGCGGGAGATCTCCGCGCCGGTCGCGTCGCCGCCCGCGTGGGCGATACGGCGGCGGTGGTGGCCGCCCTCACGGGTGAGCTCCAGGTCGCCCGCTTCGGACTCGTCGAAGTGCGCGCCGGTCGCGATCAGGCGGCGTACGGCGTCGGGGCCCTCGGTGACGAGGATCCGTACGGCCTCCTCGTCGCACAGGCCCGCGCCGGCGACGAGGGTGTCGTCCAGATGCTGTTCCGGCGTGTCGCCCTCACCGAGGGCGGCGGCGATACCGCCCTGCGCCCAGCGGGTGGAACCGTCGTCGAGGCGGGCCTTGGTGACCACGACCGTCCTGAGACCGGCCGCCTCGCAGCGCAGGGCGGTGGTCAGGCCGGCGACGCCGGAGCCGACGACCACGACGTCCGCGGCGATGTTCCACCCGGGCGCGGGCGCGTGCAGTCGTATGCCTGTGCTGGTCACGAGGCGGCTCCGAAGTTGAGGGGAATGTTGTCGATCAGCCGGGTCGTCCCGACCCGGGCGGCGACGGCGAGAACGGCCTCGCCGGTGAAGTCGTCCTCGATCTCGGTGAAGTCGGACGGGTCGACGAGGGCGAGGTAGTCCAGCGCGAGCGGGGGATCGAGGCGGGCGGCGTCGTCGAGGACCAGGCGGGCGGCCGCGCGGACCGCCGACGGGGCGCCCGGGAGCGCCTTGGCGACGGCGTGCGCGTCGGCCGCCGCGCGGGACTCCCCGATGGCGCTCAGCGCTTCGGCACGCGCACGCGTGGCGGGCACCTCGATCGCACGGGCGCGCAGCGCCTCCTGCGCCGCGTGCCGGTCGCGGCCGGCGAACAGCGCGCCGGACAGCGCGAGCGCCGTGCGCCGTTCGGCCGGCGAGAGGTAGCGGTTGCGGCTGGACAGGGCCAGCCCGTCGTCCTCGCGCACGGTCGGCACGCCGACGATCTCGATGCCGAAGTTCAGGTCCCGCACCATGCGGCGTATCAGGGCGAGCTGCTGGGCGTCCTTCTGGCCGTACAGCGCCACGTCGGGGCGGGTGAGGTGCAGCAGCTTGGCGACGACGGTGAGCATGCCGTCGAAGTGGCCGGGGCGCGATGCGCCTTCCAGGCGCTCCCCCATGGGGCCGGCGCTGATGCGTACCTGGGGCTCGCCGCCTGGGTAGACCTCGTCCACGGAGGGGGCGAACACGACGTCCGCGCCCGACTCCTCGGCGAGCTTGACGTCGGCATCCAGGGTGCGCGGATAGCGGTCGAGGTCTTCTCCCTGGCCGAACTGCAGGGGGTTCACGAAGACCGTGACGACGACCTCGCCGTCCGGGCCGGCGATCTGGCGGGCGGTGCGGATCAGCGTGGCGTGGCCCTCGTGCAGGGCGCCCATGGTCATCACGACGGCACGGCGGCCCGTCCGCGCGCGGACGCGCAGTTCGCCGGCGGTACGCAGCAGGACGGTGCTCATCGGGCATCTCCTTCGGCGCCGTGGGTCCCGTGGGCGAGTACCCCGAGGAGGTCCTGAGCGAGTTCCGGCTTCAGCAGGCCGTGGGCGAGCGCCCGGTCCGCCGTCGCGCGGGCCATCGCCAGATAGCCGGCGACGGCCTGCGGGGCGTGCTTGCGCAGCTCCTCGACGTGTGCGGCGACCGTGCCGGCGTCCCCGCGCGCGACCGGGCCGGTGAGGGCCGCGTCGCCGGAGCGCAGGGCGTTGTCGAGGGCGGCGCCGAGCAGCGGGCCGAGCATCCGGTCGGGGGCCTCGACTCCGGAGGCGCGCAACAGCTCCATGGACTGGGCGACCAGCGTCACCAGGTGGTTGGCGCCCAGCGCGAGGGCCGCGTGGTACAGCGGCCGCATCTCCTCGGCGATCCACTCGGGTTCGCCGCCCATCTCGATGACCAGCGCCTCGGCTGCGAGTCGCAGTTCCTCGGGCGCGGTGACGCCGAAGGAGCATCCGGCCAGGCGCTGTACGTCCACGGGGGTACCGGTGAAGGTCATCGCCGGGTGCAGGGCCAGCGGCAGCGCGCCCGCGCGCAGAGCGGGGTCCAGGACCTTGGTGCCGTACCGCCCGGAGGTGTGCACCAGCAGCTGGCCCGGGCGGACCGCGCCGGTCTCGGCGAGGCCCTTGACGAGGCCGGGCAGGGCGTCGTCGGGAACGGTCAGCAGCACCAGGTCGGCGCGCTCCATGACCTCGGCCGCGGGGACGAGCGGCACGTCGGGCAGCAGTCGCGCGGCCCGGCGCCGGGAGGCGTCCGAGACCCCGGAGGCGGCCACCGGCCGGTGTCCGGCGAGTTGGAGGGACGCGGCGAGCGCGGGGCCCACGCGGCCGGCGCCGACGACGCCGACGGTGAGCCGCGCGGGGCGGTCCTGGATGTCTGGCTTTTGGACTGTACTCACGCGACGGAGGCCTTCCCGTTCCAGTCCGCTCTGGGTACCGGACGATTTCTCGTCATGTTAACGCGATCGGTTCCAGGGGTGTTCGGTTGTCCACAGGCTGTGGGTTCCCGTGTGCCGCGCTTGTACTGACGCGCGTACCGAAGCACATGGGCACGCGAGCGCATGGGCACGCCTACGGAAATCCGGATGCCCGCGCGGAGCAGCGCGGGCATCATCCGGGGATGAGCGATACGGCGGAGCAGACACATGACGGCCAGGAGCGGGAGCAGGTCTCCGACGAAGAACGACGCGCACAGCGCAGAGCGCGGCGCATAGCCGCCTGTAGAGGCGCGGACCGCGCCCTCGCGCGCCTCGGGTTCCTCGGCACCCTCCGGGAGCGTCTGGCCCTGCTGGACGCGGCGTCGGACGTCTACGACCTCGACGAGACGTCGGACATCTACGGCGACGGAATCGTCGAGGTCCTGGAGAAGAAGGTCGCGGGGCTGCTCGGCACCGAGGCCGCCGCCTTCTTCCCGACGGGCACGATGGCCCAGCAGGTCGCCCTGCGCTGCTGGGCGGGCCGCACCGGCAACCCGGCCGTCGCCCTGCACGGACTGGCCCACCCGGAGCTGCATGAGCGGAACGCGTTCAGCCAGGTCAGCGGATTGCGCCCGCTCCGGATCACGAGCGAGCCCCGGCTGCCCACCGCGGACGAGGTGCGGGACTTCGACGAGCCCTTCGGGGCAGTGATGCTGGAACTCCCGCTCAGGGACGCCGGATTCGTGCTGCCCTCCTGGGAGGAGCTCGTCGCCGTCGTCGAGGCAGCCCGGGAACGCGACGCGGTGGTCCACTTCGACGGGGCCCGCCTGTGGGAGTCCACCGTGCACTTCGGCCGCCCTCTGGAGGAGATCGCGGGGCTGGCCGACAGCGTCTACGTGTCGTTCTACAAGTCTCTGGAGAGCTACGGCGGCGCCGCCCTCGCCGGTCCGAAGACCCTCATCGAGGAGGCGAAGGCCTGGCGGCACCGGTACGGCGGCACGGTCTTCCAGCAGTTCCCGACCGCACTGTCGGCACTGGTCGGACTGGAGCGTGAGCTGCCGCGGCTGCCCGAGTACGTGGCCCACGCGCGCGTGGTGGCCGACGCGCTGCGCGAGGGGTTCGCGGCGGCCGGGGTGCCCTGGGCGCGCGTGTACCCGGAGGTGCCGCACACCCATGACTTCCAGGTCTGGCTGCCGTACGACGTGGATGCCGTCTCGGAGGCCGCGATCCGGCAGGCCGAGGAGACGAGGACCGTCCTGTTCGCCAACTCCTGGGACGAGAAGGGCCCGGGCCTGGCCGCCACTGAGGTCTACGTACGGGCCTCCGGCCTGGAGTGGACGCCGGACGACGTGAAGTCGGCGGTGGCGGACTTCGTCTCCCGGCTGACCGCCGAGGACGGCGGCTGATCAGCAGCCGGAACGGAGTCGTGGCCGCAGCCGGCGGCTCACGCCCGGCGTGTCCGCCCGCGGGCCGGGCGTTCGGCGGGCACGGCGCGGGAGGCGCGCCGGTCCCGAGGCTCCGCGGCGGCACGGCGCGCAAGGCACCGCGGACCCGAGACTCCCCGGCAGCACAGCGCACGAGGCACCGCGGACCCGAGGCTCCCGCGGGACCGGACCTTGGCGGCCTCCGAGGGATCCCGCTAGCCCCGCCCGCCCGCGCGCACCAGCCCCGTCTCGTAGGCCAGCACCACCACCTGCACCCGGTCCCGCAGCCCCAGCTTGGTCAGGATGCGGCCGACGTGGGTCTTGACGGTCGCCTCGGACAGCACGAGCCGGGCCGCGATCTCGCCGTTGGACAGGCCCTGGGCGACCAGCACCATGACCTCGCGCTCCCGGTCGGTGAGCCGCTCCAGCTCCTTGTGCTGGGGCTCCCTGCCGGCGCTCGGCAGCATCGGGGCGAAGCGGTCGAGCAGCCGGCGCGTGGTGGACGGCGCCACCACCGCGTCGCCGCTGTGCACCGAGCGGATGGCGGTCAGCAGCTCGCCGGGCGGCACGTCCTTGAGCATGAAGCCCGAGGCGCCCGCCTTCAGCCCGGAGAACGCGTACTCGTCCAGGTCGAAGGTGGTCAGGATCAGCACCTTCGGCGGATCGGGCTCCGAGCAGATGCGGCGGGTGGTCTCCACCCCGTCCAGCTTCGGCATCCGGACGTCCATCAGCACGACGTCCACGGCGGTCGAGCGCAGCACCTGAAGGGCCTCGACACCGTCGCCCGCCTCTCCGACGACCTCCATGTCCGGCTGGGCCGCGAGCACCATCCGGAACCCGGTGCGCAGCAGCACCTGGTCATCGACGAGCATCACGCGGATCGTCATGGGGCCTCTTCCGTGGGTCGTTGCGGGGCTGGGACAGGGGGCGTGACAGGTGTCAACAGAGGGCGTACGTCGGCGTCAGTGCGCCGGTTTGAGCGGGAGCAGGGCGCTGATGCGGAATCCTCCGCCGGGACGAGGGCCGGCGTCCAGGGTTCCGCCGACCATGCCGACCCGCTCGCGCATACCGATCAGGCCGTGGCCGGCGCCGTCGACGCCGCCCTCCTCGTACAGCTCGTGCGGGGCGCCCTTGCCGTCGTCCTCGACGAGCAGACCGAGGCCGTCGTCGAAGTAGACCAGCCGAACGCTGGCGCCCGCGTTCGGGCCGCCGTGCTTGCGCGTGTTGGTCAGCGCCTCCTGGACGATGCGGTACGCGGTGAGCTCGACGCCGCTGGGCAGCGGGCGCGGGGTGCCCTCGATCTTGAAGTCGACGGGCAGTCCGGAACCCCGGCACTGCTCGACCAGGTCCTCGATCTGCTCCACGTCGGGCTGCGGGACGTACTCGCCGCCCTCCTGGTGCTCGCCGGTGCGCAGCACGCCCAGCAGGCGGCGCATCTCGGCGAGGGCCTGACGGCCCGTGGAGGAGATGGTCTCCAGGGCCTTCTTCGCCTGGTCGGGGGCCGCGTCGAGGACGTAGGCGGCGCCGTCGGCCTGGACCACCATCACCGAGACGTTGTGCGCGACGACGTCGTGCAGTTCGCGCGCGATCCGCGCGCGCTCGGCGGCGACCGCGACCTTGGACTGCGCCTCGCGCTCCTTCTCCAGCCGCGCGGCCCGCTCCTCCAGTTGCGCGAAGTAGGCGCGACGGGTACGGATCGAGTCGCCGAGGACCCAGGCCAGCGCGAACGGCACCGTCTGGAAGATCATTATGCCGACGTTGCCCAGGGCGCTCGTGTCCTCGTTGGGCCAGCGCACCTGGGCCACCGTGGCCGCGCACAGACCCGACGCCAGCGCGAGCCGGGAGGCCCAGCGCTCACCCGTGGCGGCCACGGTGTAGACGATCGCCAGCAGGGCGAAGTCGGCGGCCATCGTCTCGACGTCCAGCGCGACCTGCGCCACACCGAGCCCGAGGCCCAGCAGCAGCATCTTCTCCGGCATCTTCCGGCGCAGCGCGACCACCAGGCACAGCAGCAGCATGACCGGGACGATCAATCCGGGGGCGTCGGTCCCCCGGCCGACCTGCCGGGCTTCCTCGCTCGCCACCGAGATCCCGAGCAGGACAACGGCCCAGACAATGTCGACCCATGTCGGGTGCCTGCGGAGGAAGTCATAGAGGCGCTGCACGTAACCCAGCGTAGGGAAGCGAGATGCGTGCAGGGGTCAACCGGAGGACCGATCCCTGTCCCGCCCGCATACTCCGCAAGGTGGAGTTT
The DNA here is from genome assembly GCA_000720805.1 of Streptomyces violaceoruber. Taxonomy (GTDB): domain Bacteria; phylum Actinomycetota; class Actinomycetes; order Streptomycetales; family Streptomycetaceae; genus Streptomyces; species Streptomyces cellulosae_A. The sequence goes on along the minus strand of JODI01000038.1, from coordinate 40,715 downwards.
TGGTGATTGCGTTCCCTAACCTGGGCCGGTGACGGCAGAGGCGACGGGCGAGTGGCAGGGCTGGCGGGCGGCGGCCGAGGCCGCGTTGTACGGCCCGGACGGCTTCTATCGCAGGCCCGAGGGACCGGCCGGGCACTTCCGTACGTCCGTGCACGCGTCGCCGTTGTTCGCCGAGGCCGTGGCCCGGCTGCTGTGCCGCGCGGACGAGGCGCTGGGGCGGCCCGCGGAGCTCGCGTTCGTCGACATGGGCGCGGGACGCGGCGAACTGGCCGCAGGAGTGCTCGCCGCGCTGCCGGCCGAGGTGGCCGCCCGCGCGCGCGGGTACGCCGTCGAGATCACCGAGCGCCCCGAGGGCCTCGATCACCGGATCGAGTGGCTGGCCGAGCCCCCGAAGGGGATCACCGGGCTGCTGTTCGCCAACGAGTGGCTGGACAACGTGCCCGTGGAGGTCGCCGAGGTGGACTCCGCGGGCGAGGCACGGCGGGTGCTCGTACGGGGAGACGGGCGGGAGCGGCTCGGGGAGCCGGTCTCCGCAGCGGAGGCGCGGTGGCTGGCGCGGTGGTGGCCGCTGCCGGCCGAGGAGGGGCTGCGGGCGGAGATCGGGCTGCCCCGCGACGAGGCGTGGGCGGCGGCGGTGGCGACCGTGGAGCGGGGCCTCGCGGTGGCGGTGGACTACGCGCACACGGCCCACACCCGCCCCCCGTTCGGGACGCTCACCGGCTTCCGGGAGGGGCGCACGACGGCGCCTGTTCCGGACGGGACCTGTGACATCACGGCGCATGTCGCACTGGACGCGTGCCTGGAAGCATGCGCGCTCCCCGGCGGGCGCGTACTGACCCAGCGCGACGCCTTGCGCACCCTCGGCCTCACCGGCGCACGCCCCCCGCTCGCGCTGGCGTCCACCCAGCCCGCGGCCTACGTGCGCGCCCTCGCGAGCGCCGGCGAGGCCGCCGAACTCACCGCTGCGGGCGGACTCGGCGACTTCGGCTGGCTGCTCCAGCCGGTCGGCGTCTCGGACGTGCTCACCGGCTGAACCCGCCCACCCACCGAACCTGCCGAGAGCCGCCCAACCGGGAGAGCTGTCCGACCGGGAGAGCCGCTCGACGCCCTACTTGTCGATGTCCCCGACCACGAAGAACAGTGATCCCAGGATCGCCACCATGTCCGCCACGAGCGTGCCCGGCAGCAGCACCGCCAGCGCCTGGATGTTGTTGTACGAGGCCGAGCGCAGCTTGAGCCGGTACGGGGTCTTCTCGCCCTTGCTGACCAGGTAGTAGCCGTTGATGCCGAGGGGGTTCTCGGTCCACGCGTACGTGTGCCCCTCGGGCGCCTTCAGGACCTTGGGGAGCCGCTGGTTGACCGGGCCGGGCGGCAGCTCGGCGAGCCGGTCGAGGCAGGCGTCGGCGAGGTCCAGGGCATTGTGGGTCTGTTCCAGGAGGACCTCGAAGCGGGCGAGGCAGTCGCCCTCCGTCCGGGTCACCACCTTCAGGGTGTCCCGCAGCTCCCCGTACGCGAGGTAGGGCTCGTCGCGGCGCAGGTCGAAGTCGACGCCCGAGGCGCGCGCGATCGGCCCGCTCACGCCGTACGCGTGCACGGCCTCCGGCGCGAGGACGCCCACGCCCCGCGTGCGCCCCCGGAAGATCTCGTTGCCGAGCACCAGGTCGTCGAACCGGTCCATGCGCGAGCGCACGGCCGCGACCGCCGCACGCGCGCGTGCGGCCCATCCCGCGGGCAGGTCCTCCTTGAGGCCGCCGACGCGGTTGAACATGTAGTGCATACGGCCGCCGGAGACCTCCTCCATGACGTTCTGGAGGACCTCGCGCTCCCGGAACGCGTAGAAGACCGGCGTGATCCCGCCGAGCTCCAGTGGGTACGAGCCGAGGAACATCAGGTGGTTCAGCACCCGGTTCAGCTCGGCGAGCAGCGTACGGGTCCACACCGCGCGCGGGGGGACCTCCATGCCGAGCATGCGCTCCACGCCGAGGACCACCCCCAGCTCGTTGGAGAAGGCTGACAGCCAGTCGTGGCGGTTGGCGAGCATGATGATCTGGCGGTAGTCGCGCGCCTCGAAGAGCTTCTCCGCGCCGCGGTGCATGTAGCCGATCACCGGCTCCGCGTGCTGGATCCGCTCGCCGTCCAGGACGAGCCTGAGGCGCAGCACCCCGTGCGTGGACGGATGCTGCGGGCCGATGTTGAGCACCATGTCGGTGCTCTCCGCGGCGCCGCCGATTCCGACCATGGTCTCCGTCGTAGGAGTCATGGACCCAGTCTCTCCTACGTACGCTGGCCTCATGGAGACGGGGAGCGCGGCGGACACGGGGACGACGGGGGCCGAGCCGGTGTGGACGGGGTTGCCGCCGAGACTGCTGAGCATGCGGCGTCTGCTGCTGGTGGTGTGGCTGGGCCTGCTCGCCCTGGCCGTGGGGCTGCTGCTGGGGCTGCTCGTCGGGCCCGGCTGGGCCGCCTTCGCGCTGCTGCCGCTGGCGCTGGCCGGGTGGGGGTGGGTGATGCTCGGCCGCAACTGGCGCTCCTGGCGGTACGCCGAACGCGCCGACGACCTGCTGATCAGCAAGGGTGTGCTGTGGCAGGAGGAGACCGTCGTGCCGTACGGGCGGATGCAGCTGGTCGAGGTCACCTCGGGGCCCGTCGAACGGCACTTCCGGCTGGCCAGCGTGCAGCTGCACACCGCGGCCGCCGCGACCGACGCGACCATCCCGGGGCTCGATCCGGCCGAGGCGGAACGGCTGCGCGACCGGCTCACCGAGCTCGGCGAGGCCCGATCGGCGGGGCTGTGACGGCCCCGGGCGTCGAGGACGGAGTACGCGAGACGCCGCCCCTCGACGAGCGACGGCTGCATCCCGTGACCCCGCTCAGGCGGGCCTGGGCGCCGATCGCCGTGATCATCGGATGGGCCGTGCACGATCCGAACCAGGCGCAGGAACAGTTGGCCAGGCTGACCACGGCCACCCTGCTGATCGGCCTCGCCGTGTTCGTCCCGGCCGCCGCCCTCTACGGCTTTCTGACCTGGTGGTTCACCCACTTCGCGGTGACCGACAGCGAACTGCGCATCCGGACCGGGCTGGTGTTCCGGCGCACCGCGCACATCCGGCTGGAGCGGATCCAGGCCGTCGACGTGACCCAGCCGCTGCTCGCACGGGTCGCGGGCGTCGCGAAACTCAAACTCGACGTCATAGGGGCCGACAAGAAGGACGAGCTGGCCTTCCTGGGTGAGGACGAGGCCCGTGCGCTGCGCGCGGAACTCCTCGCGCGCGCCGCCGGGTTCGCGCCCGAGACGGCACACGAGGTCGGCGAGGCGCCCTCCCGGGAGCTGCTGCGGGTGCCGCCGCGCGTCCTCGCCGTCTCGCTGGTGCTGACCGGCGCGACCTGGGGCGCGCTGGCCGCCGCCCTCGTCGTACCCCCGCTTCTGTGGCTGGCCACCCACAGCGTGTGGACGGTCCTCGCGACCGGCCTGCCGCTGCTCGGCGCGGCGGGCGCGAGCAGCGCGGGACGGTTCGTCGGCGAGTACGACTGGACGGTGGGCGAGTCTCCGGACGGGCTGCGCATCGACCACGGGCTGCTCGACCGGACGCACGAGACGGTGCCGCCGGGCCGCGTGCAGACCGTACGGATCGTGGAGCCGCTGCTGTGGCGGCGGCGCGACTGGGTGCGGGTGGAGCTGGACGTGGCGGGATCGTCCAACTCGGTGCTGGTACCGGTCGCCCCGCGCGCGATCGCCGAGTCGGTCGTCGCACGGGTGCTGCCCGGGGTGACCGTGCCGCCGAGGTCGGCGCTGTCCCGGCCGCCGCGACGGGCCGGACGGTGCCTGCCGGTGTGGTGGCGGGGGTACGGACTCGCCGTCAGCGACGGCGTGTTCGCGGCCCGGCACGGGCTGCTGCGCCGGAGCCTGTCCCTCGTCCCCCACGCGAAGGTGCAGAGCGTTCGGCTCGCCCAAGGGCCCTGGCAGCGCCTGTGGCGGATCGCGGACGTGCACGTGGACACGGGGGCCAACAAGACCGTGACAGCCCGTCTGCGGGACGCCCAGGAGGCGGCGGAGCTGCTCAGGGCCCAGGCTGAGAGGTCACGGACGGGACGCAGGGACGCCCGGCCGGATCGGTGGATGGCTCCCTAGCCGCCGGCGCCGGGGGACGCCGACCGGGAACCGCTCGCCGCCCGGCTCAGGACACCGCGCTCCGCAGGCCCTGTACGTCGATCTGTTCCGTCTCGTCGTGGGCCGTCAGGTCGATCACCTGGCCGACGCCCCGCGCGCTCTCGTCCGCCGGCTTGAAGTCCGCCTCGGACTCGGCCTTGTGGAGGGCGAGCGCCTCCTGGCCGACCACGTCGGCGAGGTCCTCGTTCTGCACCGCCTCCAGGGCGGCCGGCGCGGCCCCGTGCTTCGTACCGAAGAAGTCGAAGCCGCCCTCGACCGAGGGACGCCGCGCGGGCGTCGGCGGTACGACCGCCACCGCGGTCGGCGCGACGAAGTGCCCGGTGGGCTGCTGGGCGGGCTGGGCCGCCCTCGCCGAGGAGGTGGCGGCCGCGCGCTGATGCCCGTCGACCGCCTCGGGCTTCCCCTGCGCCTCGTCCTCCTGCGCGGCCTCCGGCTGACCATTCCCGGCGGCACCGGCCACCGGGCCCTCGGAGGCGGGGACCTTCACCGTCTCGCCGTCGGGGGCGTCCTTGGGACCGGCCTTCTTCAGGCCTTCGGAGTTCTTGGAACGCGTGGCAGGACTGGTGTTCTTGAAGTCCTTTGACTTCTTGGACTTCTTGGCGTTGGCATTGGCGTTGGCCTCGGTGTCGGCGTCCTCGGATTCGTCGGACTCGTCGGCCTCGGTCTCCGCGGAGCCCGTCGCCGTACCGTCCGTACCGTCGCCGTCGCCGGATTCGCCGAAGCGCGCCAGCGCCCCCATGGCCCGCAGGAACAGCTGCGCCCCCTCCGGCGAGAAGATCGCGGCAACCTCGGGCTGATCCTCCGCCTCCGGTTCGGCCGGGGCGGCCACGGCCCCCGCCTCCGCCACGGATCCCGCCTGGGCCGGCAGCAGCTCGCGGGCCGGAGCCGACGCCTCTATCTCCAGCAGACGGCGGCCCTCCAGGGCGCTCGCCCGCTCGGTCTCCGCCGTGGCGTACCGCCGCAGCAGCGCCGCGTGTTCGTTGCGCAGCCCCGCCAGTTCCGACCGCTTGGCCCGCAGCCGCTGCTCCAGCTTGACCCGCAGCTCGCGCGACTCCTCCAGGTCGGTCTCCAGCTCGGCGACCCGCTCCTCGTACCGCCACTCGTCGCTCGCCCGCGCGCGCGTGAGGTCGGCGACCCGCTTGCCGGCCTGGGTGTCCCAGTGGCGCATGACGACCGCACCGCCGATGGCCGTCGCCGCGGCGGCCGCGGCCAGCCCGCGGAGCACCGTCGCCTCCGTGAACAGCCATGGGCCCAGGGCGCAGACGACGGAGACGCCTGCGATCGCCGACGGGGGGAGCAGTCTGTGCAAAGGCGGGGAATGGCGGTGACGTCCACGTGGCATGGCCAGAAACTTACCGCGAGTAGGGGAATGTTGGTGCCCCACCCCGTAAAAAGACAGCCATCCCGTGGCCTTCACACGTCATCAGGAATCAGATCGGTCACCGAATTCGGCAGGACCGGCCGGACAGGGCCGACGAGTACGGAGGAGTAGGGGGCGCGTACGCGGCGAGCAGGGGGCGAGTACGCCCGAAAAGCAAGATCGTTCTCAGCGGTCGCCCAGCCGTCCGCCGATCCACTGAAGGGTCGCCGGAATCTCCCGTCTCCAGGTGTTGAAGTTGTGCCCGCCGCTTTCGAGGATGATCGAGGAGATACGGGTCCGCTTCATGTCCTTGACCCGCTCGATGAACTTCAGGGTGGCCTTGTAGTTGGGCTCTCCGACCCTGCTGCTGGTGACGAGCAGCGAAGTGTCGGGACCGGGCATGTGCTTGAGGTACCACCAGAGGTTCGCGCGGTCGCGCAGCTCCTTGTCGCCGTGGAAGAGGTCGCCCGTGGTGGGGTCGACGGGTGCGTTGTAGTACGCCGACAGGCCCGCCCCGGCGGCGTACACCCCGGGGTGGTGCAGGGCGAGTTTCAGTGCGCAGTAACCGCCCGTGGAGTCGCCGATGATGCCCCAGCTCCCCGGCTGCCTGCCCACCCTGTAGTGCGCGGTCACGGCGTCGGGCAGGTCCTTGGCGAAGAACGACTCGGTCTGCGGGCCGCCCGGGATGTCCACGCACTCCGTGTCCCGCGGCGGCGCGACGGTCGGCCGCAGCATCACCAGGATCATCGGCTGCATACGGCCGTCCCGCGCGAGTTCCAGAGCGGTGTGCGGGTAGTGGAGTTTGTCCACCAGCGCGCGTGCGGTGCCCGGATAACCCGTGAGAACGACGGCCGCGGGAAAGGTCCGCGTGCGGTAGCGCGACTGGAAGTACTCCGGCGGCAGATACACGTACGCGCGCGTGGCGATGCGTGTCGTACGCCCCACGATGTCGACCTCGTCGATCTGCCCGCCCGACGACGCCCGGAAGCCGCCCCTGCCCTGCACCCTTCCCGTGTCGATCACCTGGAGGGGCCCGCCCGAGGGGACGCCCGCGGCGTGGTCGACGACCACGCCCTGGTCGGTCTCCCGGCCGAACAGGTCCGCCCAGGAGGCGTAGAAACCGAAGGCCTGGTTGGCGGCCAGGCCCACCGACACGAAGAGTGCCACCTGGGTCGCGAGCAGCAGACCCACTCGTCCGCCGACGGCCCGCCAGCTCCGCCGTGCCAGCCGCGGCCACAGCCAGACCGTGCCGGCGAACAGCAGTAAGGCGGCCAGCACCGCCGCTACCAGCGTGTTGTTGCTCGTGAGACCCATTTGTTGCTTCCGCTTTCCTCGGCCTTTGGACCGCCTTTGTGGAGATGAGTGAACCTCTCTCCCCTGGACACCGTCCTAGAGGGCGCAATGTCGCCGGATGCCCGAATCGGCACCGGATCCAAGCTCTCTCGCAGAACTACGGGATGCGATGTCTGTCAGGACAGATGAGGAAATGTCGGGCGGGGTTCCGACCCGATCACCCCGGGTGCGGCGCGTACTGCGTGGCCCGCGCCCCGAAGCAGTACCCGCCCTCGTCGGCAGAGCCTGTGCCCTCGTGGGCCTGGTGGACATCGCCGCGGGCGTCTTCCCGCGCTTCCGGCACAGCCGTATGCACACCATCGCGGAGGTGCTGCCCGGCGCGCTCGGCCCGTTCGCGGCCGCGCTCTCGCTCAGCGCCGGTGTGCTGTTGCTGCTGCTCGCCCACGGGCTCAAGCGCCACAAGCGCCGCGCCTGGCGGGCCGCCGTGGTGCTGCTGCCGGCGGGCGCGATGGCCCAGTTCACGTACCGGCACTCCCTGGTGGGCGTGCTGGTCTCGCTGGCGCTGCTCGCGCCCCTGCTGCGCCACCGCGACCAGTTCACGGCCCTGCCCGACCCGCGCAGCCGATGGCGCGCGCTCGCCAACTTCGTTCTCATGGGCGCCGGTTCCCTCGCCCTCGGGCTGGTCATCGTCAGCGCCCACCCGAACCGCATGGTCGGCGACCCGAGCCTGGCCGATCGCATCACGCACGTCCTGTACGGCCTGTTCGGCTTCGAGGGACCGGTCGACTACCAGGGCAACACCTCATGGACGGTCGCCTTCTCGCTGGGCGCCCTGGGCCTGCTCACCGCCGTCACCACGATCTACCTGGCCTTCCGCCCCGAACACCCCGCCGCCCGCCTCACCGAGGAGGACGAAGCCCACCTGCGTGCCCTGCTGGACAAACACGGCAGCCGCGACTCGCTGGGCCACTTCGCCCTGCGCCGCGACAAGGCCGTCGTCTTCTCCCCCAGCGGCAAAGCCGCGGTCACCTACCGCGTCGTCTCCGGCGTCATGCTCGCCAGCGGCGACCCCATCGGCGACGTCGAGGCCTGGCCCGGCGCCATCGAACGCTTCATGGACGAAGCCCGCGCCCACTCCTGGACCCCCGCCGTCATGGGCTGTTCCGAAACCGGCGGCGAGGTCTGGACCCGCGAAACCGGCCTCGACGCCCTGGAACTGGGCGACGAGGCGGTGGTGGACGTCGCGGATTTCTCGCTCGCCGGCCGCGCGATGCGCAACGTACGCCAGATGGTCAAGCGCATCGAGCGGGCCGGTTACGAGACCCGGGTACGGCGTGTCCGTGACGTCGGGGAAGCCGAACTGGAGCGCATCCGCCGCGCCACCGAGGACTGGCGCGGCACCGACACCGAACGCGGCTTCTCCATGGCCCTGGGCCGCATCGGCGACCCCGCCGACGGCGACTGCCTCATCGCCACCGCCCACAAGAGCGACGACCACCCCGGCCCGTACGGCGACCTCAAGGCGATCCTGCACTTCGTGCCCTGGGGCACCGACGGCGCCTCCCTCGACCTGATGCGCCGCGACCGCTCCGCCGACCCCGGCATGAACGAACTCCTCATCGTCGCCGCCCTCCAGGCCGCCCCCCGTCTCGGCGTCACCCGCGTCTCCCTGAACTTCGCCATGTTCCGCTCCGCCCTGGCCCGCGGCGAGAAGATCGGCGCCGGCCCGGTACTGCGCGCCTGGCGCGGACTGCTGGTCTTCCTCTCCCGCTGGTTCCAGATCGAGTCCCTCTACAAGTTCAACGCCAAGTTCCAGCCCCGCTGGGAGCCCCGCTTCGTCGTCTACCGCGCCTCCGGCGACCTGCCCCGCATCGGCTTCGCCGCCATGCAGGCCGAAGGCTTCGTCAACCTCGCCCTCCCGCTGCCGCGCTTCCTGCGCCGCCGTACGACCCCGGCACGCGTCTGTGCCCACCAGACGGCGGAACGCAACGTCCGGGCGGCGTGACAGCGGTGACCCACGACGGCCCGTGGGTCACCGATACGGACCCGAACGGAAGCCCCACCCTCTCGAGTCCGGAGGTCTCCGTTCGGACCGCTTCCCGCCCATGTACGACGGCCGCGTCGGCCGGGCCCCGGGCGGCGCGGGCCCCCGCTGGGCCTACGCTGAACGTATGAGCAAGCAGAGCGGACGCGGGCGCGTCGCGGGCCTTCCGGAGTGGGACCGCTGCGCGGTCATGGGAGTCGTGAACGTCACCCCCGATTCCTTCTCCGACGGCGGCCGCTTCTTCGACACCACAGCCGCCGTCAAACACGGCCTGGACCTGGTGACCGAGGGCGCCGACCTGGTCGACGTCGGCGGCGAGTCCACCCGCCCCGGCGCCACCCGTGTCGACGAGGCCGAAGAGCTCAAGCGGGTCGTCCCGGTCGTCCGCGGCCTCGCCTCCGAGGGCGTCACCGTCTCCGTCGACACCATGCGCGCCTCCGTCGCCGAGCAGGCCCTCGCGGCCGGCGCCGCCCTCGTCAACGACGTCAGCGGCGGCCTCGCCGACCCCACGATGATCCCGGTCGTCGCCGCGTCGGGCGCTCCCTTCGTCGTCATGCACTGGCGCGGCTTCCTGGAGGGAGGCAACGTCAGGGGGGTGTACGAGGACGTCGTCTCGGAAGTCGTCGACGAGCTCCACGCGCGTGTGGAGGCCGTTCTGGCCGGCGGCATCGCCCCCGACCGGGTCGTCGTCGATCCCGGCCTCGGGTTCTCCAAGGACGCCGAGCACGACCTCGTCCTCCTCGCCCATCTCGACCGGCTGCTGGGCCTCGGGCATCCCCTGCTCGTCGCCGCCTCCCGCAAGCGGTTCCTGGGTCGCGTCCTGGCCGGCCCGCAGGGCGCGCCGCCGCCGGCGCGCGAGCGCGACGCCGCCACGGCCGCCGTCTCCGCGCTCGCGGCGCACGCCGGCGCATGGGCGGTACGCGTGCACGAGGTGCGCGCGACGGCGGACGCGGTACGGGTCGCGCGCGCCGTGGAGGGCGCACACGCCGCGGGCGACGGGGCAGAAGGAGTCCGGTGAGCGCCCCCCACACCGATGTGGAAGAGGTCGAAATCGCCAACACCTCTTTCTACGAGGCCATGGAGCGCGGCGACTTCGAAACGGTGTCCTCGCTCTGGCTCACCCCGGCCGACCTGGGCGTCGACGAGACGTACCACGACCCGGCCGACGTCGGGGTGATCTCCTGTGTGCATCCCGGCTGGCCGGTGCTCACCGGCCGCGGCGAGGTCCTCAGGTCGTACGCCCTGATCATGGCGAACACGGACTACATCCAGTTCATCCTCACCGACGTGCATGTCTCCGTCAGCGGCGACACCGCCCTGGTGACCTGCACCGAGAACATCCTCAGCGGCGGCCCCGCCCCCGAGGGCAGCGAGGAACTCGGGCCGCTCGTCGGCCAACTGGTGGTCGCCACCAACGTGTTCCGACGCACCCCCGACGGCTGGAAACTCTGGTCCCACCACGCCTCCCCCGTTCTGGCCGAAACCGACGAGGACGAGGACGACGACACCCCCGCCTGAGTGGGTAGGCGGCCCAGTGGACAGGCCGGAGGCCGGGCCCCCGGAAGCCATCCGGGACCCGCCCACAGGGACCAAGAAGTGGTTGGAATCACCTACCCCCGGGTATAGGCGGCTACCAGCCCGTGAGCCGCCGGGTTCCCCAGGGGAAACGCAGGGTGAAACCTCCTGGCCCCGGCGCGGGCCGGCCTCCCGCGGCCCGGCCCTGTCAGTGCTCGCAGGTAGATTCGTTCGAGGCCGGTGTGCCGCCCGTACACGGACGGACCGGCCGTGACCGTCGATTGCAGGAGTGATTCGCGTGGATCGTGTCGCGCTGCGCGGCCTGAAGGCCCGTGGGCACCACGGTGTGTTCCCCAAGGAACGCGAGGAGGGACAGACCTTCCTCGTGGACCTCGTCCTTGGCCTGGACACCCGCCCGGCCGCCGCCGACGACGACCTGACGAAGACCGTGCACTACGGCATCGTGGCGGAGGAGGTCGTGGCCATCGTCGAGGGCGAGCCCGTCAACCTCATCGAGACGCTCGCCGAGCGCATCGCCCAGGCCTGTCTGAAGCACGAAGGGGTCGAGGAGATCGAAGTCTGCGTCCACAAGCCGGACGCGCCGATCACCGTCCCCTTCGACGACGTGACCGTCACCATCACCCGGAGCCGAGTATGACCGCGCCCTTCACCAAGGGTCACAGCGACCCGACCGTACAACCGGTACCCGCCTCCGTCGTCGAGAAGGTCGACGCCGCCGACACCACCCTCCACAACCCGAAACGGGCCGTGCTCTCCCTCGGCTCCAACCTCGGCAACCGTCTGGAGACCCTCCAGGGCGCCATCGACGCCCTGGAGGACACCCCGGGCGTCCGCATCAAGGCGGTCTCCCCGGTGTACGAGACGGAGCCCTGGGGCGTCGAGCCCGGCAGCCAGCCCTCGTACTTCAACGCGGTCGTCGTCCTCAAGACCACTTTGCCCCCGTCCTCCCTCCTGGAGCGGGCGCACGCCGTCGAGGAGGCCTTCCACCGCGTCCGCGAGGAGCGCTGGGGCGCGCGCACCCTCGACGTCGACATCGTGGCGTACGCCGATGTCGTCACCGCAGACCCGCACCTGACCCTCCCCCACCCCCGCGCCCACGAACGCGCCTTCGTCCTGGCCCCCTGGCACGACGTGGAACCCGAAGCCCAGCTGCCCGGACGCGGCCCGGTCGCCGACCTCCTCGGCTCGCTCACCAAAGACGGCGTCGAAGCACGCAAGGACCTGGAACTCCGGCTGCCCGAATAGCCGTTAAGGTCAAGACGGCCAAAGTCCGAGGACCTCGGGGGAGCTGAAAGGACACCGTGAGAGAGCTGCGTATCAGGGTGCTGGTCGGCGTGTTCGGCGTCGCCGGGATCCTGTCCTGGGCGGGCGCCCGCCTGTGGAACTCGGTCGGGACCCTGCCCAGCGTCCCCCTGGCCGCCCCCGTCGTCCTGGCCCTGATCGCCGTCGTTCTGCTCTCCACGGCGCTCTCGATCCGCGCCCGCCTCAAGGCCCAGCGCGAGCGCCGCCCCGAGGCCAAGGGCGTCGACCCGCTGATGGCGGCCCGCGCGGTCGTCTTCGGTCAGGCCAGCGCCCTGGTCGCCGCCCTGGTCTCCGGGATGTACGGCGGGACCGGAGTCTTCCTCCTGGAGTCCCTCGACATCCCCGCCCGCCGCGACCAGGCGATCTACGCCGGCTTCTCGGTCCTGGCGGGAATCGCCGTCATAGCGGCCGCCATCTTCCTGGAGCGGGTCTGCAAGCTCCCGGAGGACGACGACGACAACAACACCGGGGCGACCTCGGCGGCGTGATGCCGAGCCGGCCCGGCCCGTTGATCAGCGGGCCAGTATCAGGCTCATCGCCTCGGCCCGCGTCGTGGCATCCCGCAACTGGCCGCGCACGGCCGATGTCGTGGTCTTGGCGCCGGGCTTCCTGATCCCCCGCACCGACATGCACATGTGCTCGGCCTCGATGACCACGATCACGCCACGGGCCTCGAGAATCCTCACGAGGGAGTCGGCGACCTGCGTGGTGAGTCTTTCCTGCACCTGGAGCCGACGAGCGAACACCTCGACCAGCCGGGCGAGCTTCGACAGGCCCGTGATCTTGCCGCTCTCCGCCGGGATGTATCCGACATGAGCCACACCGTGGAACGGCAGCATGTGGTGCTCGCACAGGCTGACGATCTCGATGTCCTTGACCAGGATCATCTCGTCGTGACCGAGGTCGAACGTGGTCGTCAGGACGTCCTCGGGCTCCTGCGTCTGCCCTGCCAGCAGCTCCCGGTACGCCCGCGCCACCCGCCCCGGCGTCTCCCTGAGGCCCTCGCGGTCGGGATCCTCGCCGACCGCGATCAGCAGTTCGCGTACGGCGTTCTCGGCGCGCTTCTCGTCGAACTCGCCGATGGAGCCCTCGCCGTCCAGCGTCACGGGGTCGGTCATGTGGTGCCTCGTTCCTGTACCTGTCACGCGTGTGGACCACGCGCCTCGTTCGCGGGCATACGAACACCGCGCCTCCCAAGGCTAGAACCTTGGGAGGCGCGGTATCCATTCCGGGCCCGGTGAGGTCACCGCAGCTCGAGGAGCCGGGAGAGTCAGCTCTCCGGGCGCTCCTCGGGAGCCGGTTCGGCCACCGGGGCGGACTCCACCGCGGTGGACTTCGCGGTGCTGATCGCCGGCGTCGCGCCGTTGGCGCCGTTCGTCAGTGCGAGCTCCTTGGGGGAGAGCACCGGCGGACGGGTCGACGGAGTGCGACGGGAGGAGCCGGTCCAGGCCGGCCGCGGGGGACGCTTGACGATCGGGGCGAAGATCTCGGCGATCTGCTCCTTGTTCAGCGTCTCCTTCTCCAGCAGCTGGAGGACGAGGTTGTCGAGGACGTCGCGGTTCTCGACCAGGATTTCCCAGGCCTCGTTGTGCGCGTTCTCGATCAGCTTCTTGACCTCTTCGTCGACCAGCGCGGCGACCTCTTCCGAGTAGTCACGCTGGTGAGCCATCTCACGTCCGAGGAACGGCTCGGTGTTGTCGCCGCCGAACTTGATGGCACCCAGGCGCTCGGTCATGCCGTACTGCGTGACCATCGCGCGGGCCGTCGCGGTGGCCTTCTCGATGTCGTTCGCAGCGCCGGTGGTCGGGTCGTGGAAGACCAGTTCCTCGGCCGCGCGGCCGCCCAGCATGTAGGCCAGCTGGTCCAGCATCTCGTTGCGCGTGGTCGAGTACTTGTCCTCGTCCGGCAGGACCATCGTGTAGCCCAGAGCACGGCCTCTCGAGAGGATCGTGATCTTGTGGACCGGATCGGAGTTGGGTGAGGCCGCCGCGACCAGGGCGTGACCGCCCTCGTGGTACGCGGTGATCTTCTTTTCCTTGTCCGACATGATCCGGGTCCGCTTCTGCGGGCCCGCCACGACGCGGTCGATGGCCTCGTCCAGCATGTGGTTGTCGATGAGCTTCCCGTTCGACCGGGCCGTGAGCAGCGCCGCCTCGTTGAGGACGTTGCTCAGGTCCGCGCCCGTGAAGCCCGGCGTCCGTCGGGCGACGGCCGACAGGTCGACGTCCGGAGCGACCGGCTTGCCCTTCTGGTGGACCTTGAGGATCTCCAGACGGCCCTGCATGTCCGGGCGGTCGACCGCGATCTGGCGGTCGAAGCGGCCGGGGCGCAGCAGCGCCGGGTCGAGGATGTCCGGACGGTTGGTGGCTGCGATGAGAATCACACCACCCTTGACGTCGAAACCGTCCATCTCGACGAGCAGCTGGTTCAGAGTCTGCTCGCGCTCGTCGTGACCACCGCCGAGGCCGGCGCCGCGATGGCGGCCGACCGCGTCGATCTCGTCGACGAAGACGATCGCCGGAGCGTTCGCCTTTGCCTGCTCGAACAGGTCACGGACCCGGGAGGCACCGACACCGACGAACATCTCGACGAAGTCGGAACCGGAGATCGAGTAGAAGGGGACCCCGGCCTCGCCCGCGACAGCGCGCGCGAGCAGTGTCTTGCCGGTGCCGGGCGGGCCGTACAGCAGCACGCCCTTGGGGATCTTGGCGCCGACGGCCTGGAACTTCGCCGGTTCCTGAAGGAACTCCTTGATCTCCTGGAGCTCCTCGACGGCCTCGTCGGACCCGGCGACGTCCGAGAACGTCGTCTTCGGGGTGTCCTTGGTGATGAGCTTCGCCTTGGACTTCCCGAAGTTCATCACCCGGGAGCCGCCGCCCTGCATCTGATTCATCAGGAACAGGAAGACGACCACGATGAGGACGAAGGGGAGCAGGGAGAGCAGGATCCCTACGAAGGCGTTCTGCTTCGTCGGCGAGACGGTGTAGCCGTCGGGGATCTGCTTGTCCTGGTACTTGTTCTGCAAGGTGCCGGCGAGGGTCGCGCCCTGGTCGCCGATGTAGCTCGCCTGGATCTTCGAGCTGCCCTCGACTTTTACGCCGTCCTTGAGCTCGACCTTGATGGTCTGCTCGTCGCCTGTGGTCAGCTTGGCCGACTCGACCCTGTTGTCATTGATCGCCTGGATCACCTGGCCGGTGTCCACCGTCTTGTAGCCACCGGACGAGCCGACGACCTGCATCAACACGACCACGGCAAGGACGGCCAGCACGATCCACATGACCGGCCCACGGAAGTATCGCTTCACGTCCATCCATACGGAGCGGTGCCGCCCCGTCCCTCCTGCCATAGTGAGTTTGATAAGACAGTTCTTCTGACGGTACCCCAGCATTGTGGACCGAAGCCGCACGGGACAGCTTCGCGAACCCGTCTGAATGCTCCAACGGCGCGAAACCCTCTGGGGTTCCCGATCGTCTTACAGGGCTTGGGCTGTCTGGCTCAGCCGCCGTAGACGTGAGGCGCGAGCGTACCCACAAACGGGAGATTGCGGTACTTCTCGGCGTAGTCGAGGCCGTATCCCACGACGAACTCGTTGGGGATGTCGAAGCCGACCCACTCCACGTCGATGGCGACCTTGGCGGCCTCGGGCTTGCGTAGCAGTGTGCACACCTTGAGGGATGCGGGCTCGCGCGAGCCGAGGTTGGAGATCAGCCAGGACAGGGTCAGACCGGAGTCGATGATGTCCTCGACGATCAGGACGTGCTTGCCCTTGATGTCGGTGTCGAGGTCCTTCAGGATCCGCACCACACCGGAGGACTGGGTGCCCGCGCCGTAGGACGACACCGCCATCCAGTCCATCGTGACAGGGGTGGACAGCGCCCGGGCGAGGTCCGCCATGACCATCACCGCGCCCTTGAGGACACCGACGATCAGCAGGTCCTTGTCCGCGTACTCCGCGTCGATCTTCGCGGCCAGCTCGACCAGCTTGGCGTCGATCTCTTCCTTGGTGATGAGCACCTCTTTGAGGTCGGTGCCCATGTCTTTCGCGTCCACCCGCATCACTTTCGGTCGTCCCACACCGGCCGCTCGGACCGCCCACGAGCCGCGTCAGCGATCCGTCGGCGGGCACCGGAATCAGCCTTGCCGAATCACCAGTCTGCCACCCTGCCGCTGGGCGACGACCCGGCCGGGGAGATTGATGGCTCCCTGACCGCGCCAGCCGGTGATCAGCCGGTCGATCTCCTCGATGTGCCGGGCGAAGAGGGAACCGGCCGGGGCGCCGGCCTCGATGGCGGCGCGGCGCAGGATGCGGCGGCGCACCGCGGGCGGCAGGGCGTACAGCTTGGCGCACACCAGGAGGCCGGTGGCGTCCCGTACGGAGGCCTCCGCCTGGCCGGCCCAGGCGTCGAGGGCGTCGGCGTCGTCGCGGGAAAGGCGGGCGGTACGGGCGAGGGCCTCGACGACACCCTTGCCGAGGGCCTTCTCCAGTGCGGGCAGTCCCTCGTGGCGCAGCCGGGAGCGGGTGTACGCGGGGTCGGTGTTGTGGGGGTCGTCCCAGACGGGCAGGGACTGGACCATGCAGGCCTTGCGGGCGGTCTGCCGGTCGAGCTGGAGGAAGGGGCGGCGGTAGCGGCGGGCGGCTCCCGGGCCTCCGGACACGGCCGCCATTCCGGACAGGGAGCGGATGCCGGAGCCGCGGGCGAGGCCGAGCAGGACGGTTTCGGCCTGGTCGTCCCGGGTGTGACCGAGCAGGACGGCGGTGGCGCCGTGGCGTTCGGCCGCGGCGTCGAGGGCGGCGTAGCGCGCGTCCCGGGCGGCGGCCTCGGGGCCGCCTTCGCGGCCGACGGTCACGGCGGTGGACTCGACCGGGTCCAGGCCGAGTTCACGAAGGCGCAGGACGACTTCCTCGGCGCGCAGGTCGGAGCCGGGCTGCAGGCCGTGGTCGACGGTGATGCCGCCGGCGCGGATGGCGAGCTTGGGTGCCTCGAACGCGAGGGCGGAGGCGAGCGCCATGGAGTCGGCGCCGCCGGAGCACGCCACGAGCACGAGCGGCGAGGGCGGGCGCTCGTGCCATGCGCCTTCGGAGGCGGTGAGCTCTCCGGTCGTGGAGCCGTACGACGTATGACTGTGTGCCGTACGGCTGTGCGTCGTACGGCTGTGTTCGGTGAGGATGTCGTGGAGGACGCGGCGGACCGCCAGGCGTATCGCCGCGACCGCAGGATGGGGACCCATGTCCGGTTCCCTTCATGAAGTTGTCGGGGGTGAGCCCGAGGCATTCGGTCACTCAGAGTGTGTAGATGGTGACAGAACCGGGCCGTTCCCCGAGCATCGCACGCCTACCCATCGCTCACGGTCCCTCGGACGGGTGATTGAAGGGGCGTTCGCCTGCCGTCGGCCGGATTCGTTTCACGACCCCGGCACTCGGTTTCACGACTCGGCCTTGCGATGCACCCGCGCGATCCAGTCCGCCGGTTTGGCGATCTCCGTCTTCGTCGGGAGGGTGTTCGGGGACGTCCACACCCGGTTGAAGCCATCCATGCCGACCTGGTCGACGACGGCCCGTACGAAGCGTTCGCCGTCGCGGTACTGCCGGAGTTTGGCGTCCAGGCCGAGCAGCTTGCGCAGGGCCATGTCCAGCCGGGAGGCGCCCTTGGCGCGGCGCTGCTGGAACTTCTCGCGGATCTCCGCGACGCTCGGCACGACCTGCGGGCCCACTCCGTCCATGACGAAGTCGGCGTGGCCCTCCAGGAGGGACATCACGGCGGTGAGACGGGCGAGGATCTCCCGCTGGGCGGGCGTCTGCACGAGTTCCACGAGGGACCTTCCCTCGTCCTCCTCGCCCTCGGGGCGCCCGCCGGCCAGGGACTGGGCGGCCTCCCGGATGCGTTCCAGGACGGTCATGGGGTCGACCTCGGTCTCCCCCAGGAACGACTGGATCTCACCCTCCAGGTGGTCCCGCAGCCAGGGCACGGCCGTGAACTGCGTGCGGTGCGTCTCCTCGTGCAGACACACCCACAGCCGGAAGTCGTGGGGCTCCACGTCGAGTTCGCGCTCCACGTGGACGATGTTCGGGGCGACGAGGAGCAGGCGGCCGCCGCCGTTCGCACCCGCGGGAAGGTCGCGCGTGGACGGCGCGAACGTCTCGTACTGCCCGAGGACACGGGACGACAGGAACGACAGCAGCATCCCGAGTTCGACGCCGGTCACCTTGCCGCCGACGGCACCGAGGACCGCGCCACCGGGGGTGTTGCCGCGCCGTTCCTGCATCTTCTCCAGGAGCGGTTTGAGGATCTCCCGGAACCCGGCGACGTTCGCCCGCACCCAGCCGGGGCGGTCGACGACGAGGACCGGGGTGTCATGGGTCTCTTCCGTCCCCATGCGAGTGAAGCCCCGGACGTGTTCCTCCGAGGACTTGGCATGCCGGCGCAGTTCCGCGACGACGGCCCGGGCCTCGTCACGACTCACGTCGGGGCCCGGCCGTACGAGCCGGGTCGCGGTCGCCACCGCGAGATTCCAGTCGACCATCTCCGCACCACCGATGCTCGTCATGCGTCAACCGTACGTGAGCGGCCCCACTTGGGGCAGGCCCGGAGGCCGACGGCTGCCCGCGGGTGGGCACCGGGCGCCGCGGCCCGGCCGGCCGCGTCAGCGGCAGCCGCACCCCGCCAGCGCCGTCGCCGTCCGGTCCAGCGCCGACTGGGCCGCCCCCGGATCCGTCGTGTCGGCCGTCAGGAAGGCGAAGGCCAGGAGGCGGCCGTCCTGGTCGACGACCGTTCCGGCGAGGGTGTTCACACCGCTGAGGGTGCCCGTCTTCGCTCGTACGATGCCGGCCGCGCCGTCCGTGTAGCGGCTGGTCAGGGTGCCGGTGAAGCCGGCCACCGGGAGGCCGGTGAGGACGGTACGGAGGTCGGGGTGGGAGCGGTCGCCCGCCGTGACCAGCAGCGCCGTGAGCAGGTTCGCGGTGAGGCGGTCGGCACGGTCGAGCCCGCTGCCGTCGTGGAAGCGGGCCCCCTTCAGGGGGAGTCCGAGTTGCCTCAGCCGGTCGGCGACGGCCCTGCCCGCGCCGTCGAAGTCGGCGCGTTCGCCGCTCGCGAGGGCCGTCTGGCGGGCGAGGGCCTCGGCGATGTCGTTGTCGCTGTTGGTGAGCATGCGTTCGACGAGGGCGGAGAGCGGGGGCGAGGAGACCGCGGCCAGGGACTCGGCGCGGTTCGTGGCCTTGGAGGGGCCGGGGGCGGTCGTCCTGATGCCGTCCGCCTTGAGGAACGCGGCGAACCTGCGGGTCGCATCCGCCTCCGGGTCGCTCACGCGGAGCGCGGGACCGGAGGCGGAGTCGTCCGTGCGGGCCTCGTCGGCCATCAGGGCGGTGACCGGGGCAAGGTTCTCGTTGACCCCGATGGGGTGAAGTCGGGGGCCGGCGTACAGGGTTGTGTCGTAGGAGAGCGTGACCTCGTGGAGGCCCCGCTTCTTGAGGGCGGCGGCCGTCCGGTCGGCGAGGGTGCGCAGGCTCGCCCGGCCCTCGGCGTCCTTGCGGGCGGTGAGGGTGGGGTCGCCGCCTCCGACCAGGACGAGTTCCCCGGTGTCGGGTTCGAGGGCGGCCCGGGTCGTGAGGCGGTGGTCGGCACCGAGGGCGGTGAGCGCGGCCACGGCGGTGGCGATCTTCGTGGTGGAGGCGGGGGTCAGGGGGACGTCGGCGCCGGTGCCGTAGAGGCGCCTGCCGGAGGCGACGTCCACGACGACGGCGCCGCGCCGGGTGCCGAGCGCCGCGTCCTTCAGGAGCGGTCCCAGGACGGCGGACAGGCCTTGCCCGGTCGGCGCCGAGGTGACGGTGTGCGCGCCGCCGCCGAGGGCGGCGAGGACGGAGGCGGCGCTGGGGGCGGGCCGGGGCGCCCCTGCGGCGGTACCGGGGGCACCGTCGTGATCTGCGCCACCCGTGCGCTCCATGGCAACCGCCCGGTCCCGCTCGGCCGTACGCTGACCGGTGGAGTCCCAGGGGCCGGCCGCGGTCACCACGGAGGCGGCCAGCGCCAGCCCGGCGGTGGCGGCTGTCGCGGTGTACTGCCAGGTCTTGACGGTCTTCGGCCTCGGGATTCGCGCCAGCTGCGGCCCCGCGGCCCGTGCCAGCCGCACGACCTGCGGTTTCGCGGCCGTCGCGGCACGTTCGAGAGGTGGGCGTAGGGCGTTCGCGGCCCGCGCGACACCGGGTCGGACGGCGTTCGCCGCTCGCGCGACAGGAGGTCGTACGGCGTCCTTGGCGCGTGCCAGACGCGGTCGTACGGCGTTCGCGATCCGCGCCGCACGCGGTCTCGCGGCTCGCCAAGACCTGAGCTCTGGCACGACCACCAGCCCCTTTCGCGATCACACACCTGCGTGAGGGACACTTAACCACCAGAACTATGTGCTGATCATGGAGGAGCCACCGGTGGAGTTCGACGTCACGATCGAGATTCCGAAGGGTTCGCGGAACAAGTACGAGGTGGACCACGAGACCGGTCGGATCCGCCTGGACCGTCGCCTCTTCACCTCGACCAGCTACCCGGCCGACTACGGCTTCGTCGAGAACACCCTCGGCGAGGACGGCGACCCGCTGGACGCGCTGGTCATCCTGGACGAGCCGACCTTCCCCGGCTGCCTCATCCAGTGCCGCACGATCGGCATGTTCCGCATGACCGACGAGGCAGGCGGCGACGACAAGCTGCTGTGCGTGCCCGCGCACGACCCGCGCGTGGAGCACCTGCGCGACATCCACCACGTCTCCGAGTTCGACCGCCTGGAGATCCAGCACTTCTTCGAGGTCTACAAGGACCTGGAGCCCGGCAAGTCCGTCGAGGGCGCCAACTGGGTGGGCCGCTCGGACGCCGAGGCCGAGATCGAGCGGTCGTACAAGCGCTTCAAGGAGCAGGGCGGCCACTGATCGCCGCTGTGCACCGCGGGCCGCGTGACCTCTCCTGGGGTGGCGCGGCCCCTTCGCGTCCCTGTGCGCATACTGAGGCTTGCTGAACGTGTCGTACAGGGAGCACAACGGAGTGACGTACGCGGAGGACCGCAAACCGCAGACGGACGAGGCGAGGGGCGTCTTCGACTCGGAGATCACGTCCGAGTTCGCCCTTCCCGACGGGCTGGCCGTGCCCAGGGCCGGTGGCGAGTCGGACACCACCTCCGAGTTCGCCCTGCCGGACGGGCTCGACGTCCCGCAGACGCCGCCGGCCGAGCCGGAGGGGTCGGCGTTCAGCCCGCCGCGTACGTACAGCGCGAAGAATCCACCGCCCGCGTTCACGCCGCCGACCGGTATCCCCGTGGTCAGTCTGACCAAGGACGTGCCGTGGCAGGACCGGATGCGCACCATGCTCCGGATGCCGGTGGCCGAACGGCCCGCGCTGGAGGTGGTGCACAAGGCGGAGGAGGAAGGGCCGGCCGTCCCGCGCGTGCTCGACCTGACGCTGCGTATCGGCGAACTGCTGCTGGCGGGCGGTGAGGGCGCCGAGGACGTCGAGGCGGCGATGTTCGCTGTCTGCCGGTCCTACGGTCTCGACCGCTGCGAGCCGAACGTCACCTTCACGCTGCTGTCCATCTCGTACCAGCCGTCCCTGGTCGAGGACCCGGTGACGGCGTCGCGGACCGTACGCCGCCGCGGCACCGACTACACCCGGCTCGCCGCCGTGTTCCATCTGGTCGACGACTTCAGCGACCCCGAGACGCAGATCTCGCTGGAGGAGGCCTACCGGCGGCTCGCCGAGATCCGCCGCAACCGGCACCCGTACCCCGGCTGGGTGCTGACGTGCGCGAGCGGGCTGCTCGCGGGTGCGGCCTCCGTGCTCGTCGGTGGTGACCTGGTCGTCTTCGTCGCGGCCGCGCTGGGCGCGATGCTCGGCGACCGGCTGGCGTGGCTGTGCGCGGGGCGCGGGCTGCCGGAGTTCTACCAGTTCACGGTCGCGGCGATGCCGCCGGCCGCGATCGGCATCGCGCTGACGCTGGCACACGTGGACGTGAAGGCGTCCGCGGTGGTCACCGGTGGACTGTTCGCGCTGCTGCCCGGGCGGGCGCTGGTGGCGGGCGTGCAGGACGGTCTGACCGGCTTCTACATCACCGCGGCCGCGCGTCTGCTGGAGGTCATGTACTTCTTCGTGGGCATCGTCGTGGGCGTGCTGATGATGCTCTACGTCGGCGTGCAGCTGGGCGCCCATCTCAACCCCGACGCGGCCCTCGGCAACTCCGAGCGGCCGCTGTGGCAGATCGGCGCGTCGATGCTGCTGTCGCTGACCTTCGCGGTGCTGCTCCAGCAGGAACGTTCCACCGTGCTGGCGGTGACGTTGAACGGCGGTGTCGCGTGGTCGGTGTACGGCGCCATGTTCTACACCGGCGAGCTGTCACCGGTCGCCTCCACGGCCGTCGCGGCCGGGTTGGTCGGGTTGTTCGGGCAGCTGCTGTCCCGGTACCGGTTCGCGTCCGCGCTGCCGTACACGACCGCGGCGATCGGGCCCCTGTTGCCGGGTTCCGCGACGTACTTCGGACTGCTGTCGTTCGCGCAGAACAACGTGGACAAGGGGTTGGTGTCGCTGTCCACGGCGGCGGCGCTGGCGATGGCCATCGCGATCGGGGTCAATCTGGGGTCGGAGATCTCGCGGATGTTCCTGCGGATCGGTTCGGCCGGGAAGCGGAAGGCCGCGAAGAGGACGCGGGGGTTCTAGGGCCCTTGGCGCCGGGTGCGTGGTGCGGGCGTCGGGCGCCAAGGAGCTCGGTGGTCCCCTGGTCGGCTGTCAGTAGCCCTGGTTGTACGGGTACTGCTCGTTCTGCTGGGCGCCCTGCTGGGTGCCGTACGGCTGCTGTGGGGCGTACGGCTGCTGCTGGGGCCGGCCGTAGGGCTGGTTGTCGTAGCCGTAGGGCTGCTGGTCCTGGTCGCCCTGGTTGCCGTAGTGGTACTGCTGGTCGTTCTGGCCCTCGTCGGCCGGGGAGATGCGGCGCAGCTGGGTCGTCGCGTCGTCCATGGGCTGCGGGTGCTGCTGCTGGGCGGGGGCCTGGGGCGGGGTCTTCCTGGACTGGGAGCGGGCCCGGAGGAACTCGATGGCGATCGGGATCACCGAGACGAGGACGATCAGGATGAGGATCGCTTCGATGTTCTTGTTGACGAAGTCGATGTTGCCGAGCCAGGAGCCGAGCAGGGTCACGCCCGCGCCCCACAGGACGCCGCCGATGACGTTGAAGACCAGGAACGAGCGGTACCGCATGCCGCTGACGCCGGCGATGATCGGCGTGAACGTGCGCACGATCGGCACGAAGCGGGCCAGGACCAGGGACTTGGGGCCGTACTTCTCGAAGAACTCGTGCGCCTTGGTGACGTTCTCCTGCTTGAAGAGGCGGGAGTCCGGGCGGTTGAAGAGCGACGGGCCGACCTTCTTGCCGAACATGTAGCCCGCCTGGTCGCCCAGGATCGCGGCGACGCAGATGAGGGCGATCGCCCCCCACAGCGGGAACTCCAGCTTGCCCGAGGTGATCAGCAGGCCGGCGGTGAACAGCAGCGAGTCGCCCGGCAGGAAGAAGCCGATGAGCAGGCCCGACTCCGCGAACACGATGAGCAGCAGACCCCAGATGCTGTAGGTGTCGAGCAGGTAGTTGGGGTCCAGCCAGCTCGGTCCGAGGGCAATCATCGTCACGGTTCCGGGCTCCTGAGGGGGTGGAGGATGGTGCGGCGTCCTAGTGCGGCCGCACAAAGCTATCAACGCCATGTGTCCGCCCCAGGTTCCACCGGTGTCTTCAGGATGCACTGTGGGTCGTCCGGGACCAAGCTGTGAGTCATGGGCATCGATGATTACGGCGGCGGCCAGGGTCCCGGAGCGGATGTGCTGGTCGTGACGACGAACGACGTTCCCGGCTACCGGGTCCAGGAAGTGCTGGGCGAGGTCTTCGGGCTGACCGTGCGCTCGCGGCACCTCGGGAGCCAGATCGGCGCGGGTCTGAAGTCGATGGTGGGCGGTGAGTTGAAAGGGCTCACCAAG
This sequence comes from Streptomyces violaceoruber, assembly GCA_000720805.1. Classification (GTDB taxonomy): domain Bacteria; phylum Actinomycetota; class Actinomycetes; order Streptomycetales; family Streptomycetaceae; genus Streptomyces; species Streptomyces cellulosae_A. The sequence continues at coordinate 17,025 of JODI01000038.1, read as the reverse complement.
ACGCTCGTACAGACCCGGAACCAGGCCATGGAGCGGCTGGTTGAGCAGGCCCGCGCGCGGGGCGCGAACGGTGTTCTGATGTCCCGCTTCGACGTGACGGAGGCGGCGGACGTCGGCACCGAGGTGTGCGCCTACGGGACGGCCGTGGTCCTGGCCCGGGAGTGAGGCCCCCCGGGCCGGGACATCAGGAGGTGTGGCGGGCCGCGTTCGCCATGATCGCTTCCCTGAGGTGTTCGGCGAGGCCCGGACGCATGGAGTCGTAGAACGCCTTGAAGCGCTCGTCGGAGACGTACATGTCGCCCAGGCACCGGTGCATCTCGTACGCGCACTCGTAGTACCAGGTGCCGATGTGCCGCCGGTGTTCCTCGGCCATGTCCATGGCCCGCTCGCCGGTGGGCGGTTCACCCTCGGCCATCAGGGCCGAGTAGCGCTCGCTCCAGTCGGCGGCCTCGGCCTGCAGGCGTTTCCAGTCCTCCTTGGTGTAGCGGGCGGCGCGGCGCTGCGACTCGGCGTACGCCTCCGTGCCGCCCCAGCGCTCTTCCGCCTCCTCGGCGTACTGTTCCGGATCCTTGTCCCCGAAGACCTCGAACTTCTCCTCGGGGCTCAGGTTGATGCCCATCTTGTGTGCCTCCATGGCGTGCTCCACGGCCGCCGCCATCTTCTGCAGCTTCTCGATCCGGGCGGTCAGCAGTTCGTGCTGCCGGCGCAGGTGCGCGCGCGGGTCCGACGTGCCGGCGGCCAGGCCCTCGAGAAGGGCGGCGACCTCGTCGAGCGGGAAGCCGAGCTCCCGGTAGAACAGGATCTGCTGCAGCCGGTCGAGGTCGGCGTCGCTGTAACGCCGGTGGCCCGCTCGGCTGCGCTCGCTGGGGACGAGCAGGCCGATGTCGTCGTAGTGGTGCAGCGTGCGCACCGTGACTCCGGCGAAGCCGGCGACCTGTCCCACGGAGTAGCTCACTTCGTCCGCTCCCTTCTCGGTACGCGCTCCACGTTCGGACCTCACGCGACGTTAGGTGCAAGCCCGTTTTCCGCTCCGGAATCGGCATGGGGATTCGGATGGCGATTCGGGATGGCTCCGCTCCGAGTTCGGTGCGGGGCCGCTCCGGTGCCGACTCCGGTCCGCCCGGTGCCGACTCCGGTCCGCTGCGGTGCCGGCTTCGGTCCAGCTGCGGATGTCGCGCCGGTTTTGTCCGCTTATCGTGAGTGGTGGGGCGACCCCGGACGCAGCTGCGGGAGGACGGAACTCCGGTCCGCCGATCACCGTTCTTCACATGACACGAGGAGAATTCATGCCGCTCCACAAAGGTCCCGCGGAGTCCGACGAGCGCCTCCTGTCCGTCAACCCGTTCTACGGAGAGGCGAACCCGGCCGCCGGCATGGAAGAGGCCCCGCCCAAGCATCGCCTCCCGGACACTCCCATGCCGCCGACGACGGCGTACCAGCTCGTGCACGACGAGCTGATGCTGGACGGCAACGCGCGGCTGAACCTCGCCACCTTCGTCACCACCTGGATGGAGCCGCAGGCCGGTGTCCTGATGGGTGAGTGCCGGGACAAGAACATGATCGACAAGGACGAGTACCCGCGTACCGCCGAACTGGAGCGGCGCTGTGTGGCCATGCTCGCCGATCTGTGGAACGCGCCCGACCCGTCGGCGGCCGTGGGCTGTTCGACGACCGGGTCGAGCGAGGCCTGCATGCTCGCGGGCCTGGCGCTCAAGCGGCGCTGGGCGAGGGCGAACGCCGACCGCTATCCGTCGCGGGACGCGCGTCCGAACCTCGTCATGGGCGTCAACGTCCAGGTGTGCTGGGAGAAGTTCTGCAACTTCTGGGAGGTGGAGGCCCGGCTGGTCCCGATGGAAGGCGACCGGTTCCACCTCGACCCGCAGGCCGCCGCCGACCTGTGCGACGAGAACACCATCGGGGTCGTCGGCATCCTCGGCTCCACCTTCGACGGCTCCTACGAGCCGATCGCGGACCTGTGCGCCGCCCTCGACTCCCTCCAGGAGCGGACCGGCCTGGACATCCCCGTGCATGTCGACGGGGCGTCCGGGGCGATGGTCGCCCCCTTCCTCGACGGGGACCTGGTGTGGGACTTCCGGCTGCCGAGGGTCGCCTCCATCAACACCTCCGGGCACAAGTACGGGCTGGTGTACCCGGGCGTCGGCTGGGCGCTGTGGCGCGACAAGGAGGCACTGCCGGAGGAACTCGTCTTCCACGTCAACTACCTGGGCGGCGACATGCCGACCTTCGCCCTCAACTTCTCCCGGTCCGGCGCCCCGGTGGTCGCGCAGTACTACACGTTTCTCCGGCTGGGCCTCGACGGCTTCAGAGCCGTGCAGCAGTCCACGCGGGACGTGGCGCTGAGCCTCGCCGACCGCGTGGAGGCGCTCGGTGACTTCCGGTTGCTGACCCGGGGCGACGAGCTTCCGGTGTTCGCCTTCACGACCGCGCCCGACGTGCGGGCCTATGACGTCTTCGACGTCTCCCGGCGGCTGCGGGAGCAGGGCTGGCTGGTGCCCGCGTACACCTTCCCGCCGAACCGGGAGGACCTGTCCGTGCTGCGCGTGGTCTGCCGCAACGGCTTCTCGGCCGACCTCGCCGACATGTTCGTGGAGGACCTGACCCGGCTGCTGCCGGAACTGAGGCGCCAGTCGGGGCCGTCGACCCGGGACAAGGGGGCGGCGACCGGGTTCCATCACTGACGCCTGCCCCGGCTCATCGGCTCAGGTGTGCGAACCTCCTCAGGGCCAACGGAAAGAACACCGCCAGCAGAATCACCGGCCACAGCACGGCGGCCCCCACGTGTCCCGGCTCCGCGCCCGGCCAGCCGAACAGGTCCCGTACCGCCGTCGCCGTCCGCGACATGGGGTTCCACTCGACGGCCGTGCCCAGCCAGGACGGCATGGAGTCGGGGAGCGCGAACGCGTTGGAGAGGAAGCCGACCGGCCAGATGAGGATCTGCACGGCCTGCACCAGTTCCGGCTTGCCGGCCACCATCGCCAGGTAGATGCCGATCCACAGCATGGCGAAGCGGAACAGCAGCAGGAGACCGAGGGCGCCCAGGAAGCCGCCGACCCCTCCGTGCGCACGCCAGCCGAGCGCGCAGGCGACACCGATCATCACCGTCAGGCTGAGCGCCGACTGGAGCATGTCGGCGGCCGAACGGCCGACCAGGACCGCGCCGTTGGTCATGGGCATGGAGCGGAAGCGGTCGATGACGCCCTTGTTGAGGTCCTGGGTGACGGCGAGCATCGTGCTCTCCAGGCCGAAGGCCATGGTGAGGGCGAGCATGCCGGGGACCAGGTAGTCGACGTACTCCCCCTCGACGCCCCGGCCGCCGCCGATGAGGTAGCCGAACATCAGCAGCAGCATCACGGGGAAGACCAGACCCACCAGGACCTGCGCCGGCTGCCGGGTCCAGTGGGCGAGTTCACGCCGGGTCATGGTCCAGGAATCGGTCAGCGCGTGGGTGCGCGCGGTGTGCCTGCTCGCGTACGTGCCGGCGCTCACGCGGCCTCCTTCACTCGGTGGTCGCCGGTGAGGTGCAGGAACACCTCGTCCAGCGTCGGGCGGCGCAGGGAGACGTCCTCGGCGTCGATGCCGGCCTCCTCCAGGGCCCGTACGACACCGGAGAGGGCGGCCATCCGGTCGGTGACCGGGGCGCTGAGCAGCCGGCGGTCGGTGTCGACGGAGACCTCGCCCCCGGAGACCGGCAACAGCGCGAGAGCCGCGCCCAGTTGACCGCCGTCCCGCAGCACCACGTCGATGCGGTCCCCGCCGGTCAACGCCTTGAGTTCGTCGGCCGTGCCGTCGGCGACGACCCGGCCGGCGTCGACGACCGAGATACGGTCGGCCAGTTGGTCGGCCTCCTCCAGGTACTGGGTGGTCAGCAGGACCGTCGTACCGCCGCCGACGAGGGAGCGGACCGCGGCCCACACCTCGGCGCGGCCGCGCGGGTCGAGGCCGGTGGTGGGTTCGTCCAGGAAGAGGACCTCCGGTTCGGTGATGAGGGAGGCCGCGAGGTCCAGGCGGCGCCGCATGCCGCCGCTGTAGGCGCGGACCGGTTTGCGGCCGGTGTCGGTGAGGCCGAAGCGTTCCAGCAGTTCGTCGGCGCGCACGCGCGCGTGGCGGGCGCCCAGGTGGTGGAGGCGGCCGAACAGGTCCAGGTTCTGGCGGCCGGAGAGCTCCTCGTCCAGGGCCGCGTGCTGGCCGAGCAGGCCGATCCGCAGGCGTACGTCGTAGGCCTGCCGGACCACGTCGTGGCCCGCCACCTCGGCGCGGCCCTCGTCCGGCCGCAGCAGGGTGGTCAGGATCCGTACGGCGGTGGTCTTGCCGGCGCCGTTCGGGCCCAGCACGCCGTGGACGGTGCCGCGGGCCACGGTGAGATCGAGCCCGTCCAGGGCCGCCTTGTCGCCGTACCGCTTCCGCAGGCCTTCGGCGACGATCGCGTCGGTCATGGGGGTCCTTCCGGGTCGCATGACGGAGCGAGCAAGCTAATCAAACTTGACTACCAGCTCGCCGAAGGGGCGTATGCCCGCTCGGGCGGTTAGTCAAACTTGATTAGCGAGCATCCTCGGGATGCGGCTCCCCCGTGGCGTACGGATTCTTCTCGCCCTCCGCCAGAATGCCGACGAACGGCTCGCCCTCGCCGGCGAAGGTGTAGGCGCCGCCCTCGATGCGGGCGATCAGCCCCTGGGTCCACTCGGCCTCGGCGTCGGCGGTGTGGATCCAGAGGTTCATGATCTCGCCGATGTGACCGAGCTGCTCCGGGCCGTCCTCGGGCACGTAGTGCTCGGTGACGGAAAAGCGCCACTGCTCGATCCCCCGGATCCGTTCCTTCAGGAGCGCCACCGCCTCGGCACGCGGTAGTTCCACCATGAAGCCGATGGCCGCCGACTTGACGTCCATCTTCTGGTCGTACGAGGTCAGCGCCTCGCGTACCAGCCTGAAGCACTCCGCCTCACCGGCCTCGGTGATCTCGTACTCCGTCCGCGGCGGCCCCCCGGCCGTGGACGGCGCGATCTCGTGCGCGATCAGCAGTCCCTGCTTCGCCATCTGCTTCAGGGCGTGGTAGATCGAGCCTGGCTTGGCGTTGGACCACTCGTGCGCGCCCCAGTACTCCAGGTCGTTGCGCACCTGGTAGCCGTGGGCCCGCCCGTGCTGACGGACGGCTCCGAGCACGAGGAGACGGATCGCTGACATGCCGTCCAGAGTAGGCCGCGCCGGCCTCACCCCCAGGAGGTGCCCTGCTCCTTCGCCACCAGTTCGAAGGCGGTGGCGCCGTCCAGGGACTCCCGGATGATGTCGGCGTGGCCGGCGTGCCGGGCCGTCTCGCGGATCAGGTGCAGGACCAGCCAGCGCACGGAGACCCGCTCGTCCGGCGGGAACCAGGGGTCGTTCGGGAGCGGGAAGGTGTCGTCGAGACCGGGGACCGCGCGGACGTACGCCTCCGTCTCGGCGGCGACCTCCTCCCAGTGGGCGAGTTGCGACTCGACACTCTCCCCCTCGGCCAGCTGGAAACACTCGTGCCAGTTCGACTCGTCCCGCTTCACCGCCGGCGGCTCCCCCTTGGCACGGGCCACCCAGGTCTGCTCCACCTCGGCGACGTGCTTGAGCAGGCCGCCCAGGGACAGCTCGCTCGCGCTGGGCCTGCTCGACGCCTGCTCGTCCGTCAGCCCGAGCAGGGCCCGCCGGATGCCGCCGCGCTGCTCGGCCAGGAAGGACAGCAGCGCCCCGCGCTCGTCGCCCTGCGCCTCGGCTCGCACGTGAGTGACCATGACCGGCCGCCTTTCGTCTGGAGCGGGGGCTTTCCCCGACACCGACGACGCTACGGACCCTTGCGGTCAGCTTCTGTCCGCAAGGGCCGGACGAGCGGGAGAACCTGGAACCGAGAACCGAAGACGCTGGTACTCCAGCAGCAAAGGCCCCGTCGCGACGCCTCGGGCGAAGTGGGGCGTCGGTCAGCCGGGCGGGAGGCGTAATGTGGCCGTCGCTCCCCCGTCGGGCGCGTTGGCGAACTCCAGGCGTGCCTGGATGACTTGGGCCTGGCCCAGCGCGATCGTCAGCCCGAGGCCGTGGCCCTGGCCGCGCTCGGCCGCTCCGGTCCGGAAGCGTTGCGGCCCGTGGGCGAGCAGCTCCGCCGGGAAACCCGGGCCGTGGTCCCGTACGACGACGGTGGCGCCGTCCACCGCCACGGTGACCGGTGCCCGCCCGTGCCGGTGGGCGTTGCCGACCAGGTTCGCGAGGATCCGGTCCAGCCGCCGTGGATCGGTGCGTACCGTCCCGGCACCCGCCGCCGACACCCGCGCCGTCAGCCCGGTGCGCCGTACCGAATCCTCCACCAGCTCGCCGAGCGGAACGGTCACCGGCTCAGCCTGTTCCGCGCCCGCGTCCAGCTTCGACACCTCCAGCAGCTCCTCGACCAGCGTGCGCAGCACCCGGACCCGGTCTCGCACCAGATCGGTCGCCTCGCTCCCGGGCAGCAGTTCCGCCGAGGTGACCAGTCCCATCAGCGGGGTCCGCAGTTCGTGCGCCACATCGGCGGTGAACCGCTGCTCGCCGCGCAGCCGCCGCTCCAGGCTGCCCGCCATGTGGTCGACGGCCACCGAGATGTCCGCGATCTCGTCCCTGCTCCGCCCCGGGCCGCCGGTGCGCACGTCCAGTTCGCCTTCGGTGATGCGGCGCGCTGTGGCGGCGACCCGGCGCAGCCTCCGGACCAGGAGCTCGGTGACCAGCGCTGACAGCGGAAGCACTATGGCCAGCGCCGCGATCGCCGCGTACGTCATGTGCCGGTCGAGTGCCTTACGGCTGAGCCAGTCGAGGTCCATGTGGACGCGGACGCCCGTCCATCGGCCCTCGGACTCCTGGGCGGCCCACATCCAGGGAACATGTGCCACGCGTGTGTCGTACCAGGTCTGGGGTCTGCCGTCGGCCTTGCGTACCTGCTCGCGGAGAGTACGGGGCAGTTCGTGGGGGCCAGTGATGACGGCGTCGGCCGCGCCGGGCTTTCGCTGCGACGCGTCTGCGAGCTCGCCGAGGGCCCTGGCCTCGCCCTCCGCGATCGAGCGCTCGTACGTCGCCCTGTGCACGAGGACCCCGATGACCAGGGCTACCACGCAGCAGGCGGTGCCCACCAGAGCAGTGATCTTCCAGAGCAGCGAGGCGAAAGGGCGTGTCATGTCAGCGCACGAGCTTGTAGCCGAAGCCGCGGACCGTCTCGATCCGCTCGGCGCCGATCTTCTTTCGCAGCCGTTGCACGCACAGGTCCACGACCCTGCTGTCACCGTCCCAGCCGTAGTCCCACACATTGCGCAGCAGCCTCTGCCGCTCCAGCACCGTCCCCGGATGCGCGGCGAACTCCAGCAACAGCCGCAGCTCGGTCGGCGTCAGGACCACGGGTTCACCGGCCACCCGCGCCTCCAGCCCGTCCGTGTCGAGCGTCAGGTCTCCGAAGGTGAGCACCGACCGGCCGTCGACGGCCGGTTCGGCGCGGGTGAAGGTGGCCCGGCGCAGCAGCGCGCGTATCCGCGCCACCAGAACCGGGGACTCGACGGGCTTGACGACGTAGTCGTCCGCGCCTGCCTCCAGTCCCCCGACCACGTCGAGCGAGTCGCCGCGCGCGGACATCATCAGGACCGGCACCAGGCTGGTCTCCCGCACCCGTCGGCACAGTCCGATGCCGTCAAGGCCCGGCAGCATCACGTCCAGGAGCAGCAGGTCGTGTCCCCCTGCCCGGAACAGCTCCAGCCCTGCCAGCCCGTCCTCCGCGGATGCCACCGTGTAGCCGTAGCGCTCCAGCATGAGCCCCACGGTCCGGCGGATCACGACGTCGTCCTCGACGAGGAGCACGTTCACGGACTCGGACACCTGCCTCACCTGCTCACCTGTCACACGCGCACGAATCAACAACACCAGGCACCACACGAGTAAGAAGGAAGAAAGCCATCAGAGGTTGACCGAAGCGGCGACCGGGCGGTGATCGCTCCCGGTACGCGGCAGCGTCCACGCCGCCACGGGGTCGACCCCTTGTGTGAACACGTGGTCGATCCGCACCACCGGCAGGGCGGCCGGCCAGGTGAATCCGAAGCCCGCGCCCGCCACCTGCTGCGCCGACCGCATCACCGAGGTCACCGGGGTCAATCCGCGGTCGTCCGGGGACCCGTTGAAATCGCCCATGAGGATCCGCCGCCGCTCCGGAGCACGGTGGACGGCGTCAGCAAGCCGCACCACAGCGTGATCACGCCAGTTTGTTGTGAACCCTTCGGCCGGCTGCACCCGCACCGACGGCAAATGGGCCACGAAGACCGCGACGGGTCCCCTCGGTGTCCCGACCGTCGCGCGCAACGCCCGCGTCCACGCCATGATCGGCACCGGCCGCACGTCCCGCAACGGCCGTTTGCTCCACAGCCCGACGGTGCCCACCACATGGTGGTACGGATATGCGTCGGCCAGCACCCGCTCGTACGCGGGCACGTTCGCGTCGGTCAGTTCCTCCAGCCCGATCACATCGGCGCCGGAGGCGGCCAGCAAACGGGAGGCCGGGCCGGGGTCGGCGTCACCCACGTTGTGGCTGACCACGGTCAGGTCACCGCCCGTGCCGCGTTTGTCGGCGAGTGTGCCGCCGAAGAGGGACACCCACGTCACGGCCGGCAGCAACACGGCGACCAGCGCCGTCGCCGACCGCCGGACCAAGGCAGCCACCAGCAGAGGGAGCACGGCTGCGCCCACCCAGGGCAGAAAGTTCTCGACGAGGCCGGCGGGCCGGCCGGGACCGTTGGGTATCCGGCGGTGCAGCAGGAGCATGGTGGTGCACAGCAGCGCGAGCACCGCCGTCACCCGCCCGCGCCGCCATGACCACGGCGCCGTAAGCCCTTTGGCCCTGGCTCTGGCTCTGGCTCTGGTCCTTGGCTCACCGGCGACCGCCACAGACGTCTGCTCGCCCCGCGTCCCGAGGCTGCCCAGCCCCCCGGCCTCCACGCTCGACTGACCGTCGTCCGGCCACGGCAGCTCGGCCGCGAAGGCGGAGAGGGCCGGGTCCGCCGCCGCGTCGCAGCCGTTGCCGGATCCGAGTCGGCCGACGCCCTTGGTGACGGCCGCGACGGCCGGCAGGGAGGTGAGCGCGATCCGCGGCGGCGCATGGCGCAGCCGTCGGCCGGCCTGGGTGTGCAGCGGCATCGGACAACCTCCGAACGGTGGAAAGTGGGACGCCGCCCACAGTCCGGCGCCCGTGTGTCGGGAGCACGGTGACCGTGTATCAGCCGCCGCTGAGGTGTGTATCGGTTGCGCGTGCCTGCATCCGGCCGTGACCGTTCCACGGCGCGCCTCCCAGGGCTGACACACAACTGAGCGGCTGCCGCGACGCGCCTGATACGCAGGTGAGACCAGCCGGAAGACCGCTGGGCCCAGGATCGAGGCCGGACGGGACGGCCGGGTGCTGTTCCTCCGTACAAGCCCGCCGGAGCCAGTGCCCGGCGGCGGACGAAAAGGGGAGTCGCACATGCGCAAGGGAACAAGCCGAAGGGCGGGCGCCGTGATGACGACGGGGGTCGCGGTGACCGCGACCCTGATGGCCGCCTTACCGGCGCAGGCCATCGTGGGTGGCACCGAGTCGACCCACGCCTACTCGTTCATGGGCTCGTTCCAGCCGTCCTTTCCCGCGCCACCGCGTCCGGACAAGCACGGCTGTGGGGTGGAGGTCCTCGCGCCGCACTGGGTCCTGACCGCCGGCCACTGCGCAGGCCGGAACCCGACGGGGGCGAAGGTGGGTGTCCCGCGTGGCTGGAAGGTCCGGGTCGGGTCGATGGACACCACGTCCGGAGGTGAGGTCGCCGAGGTCGACCATTACTACCGGCTGGCGACCAGTGCCGACGAGGGCGGGTTCTGGGGCCGCGACCTCGCGTTACTGCACCTGCGGACCCCGGTTCGGGCCAAGCCGGTGCGGATCGCTTCGACCACACCGCCGGACAACACGCCCGTCCGCATCATGGGCTGGGGCATGACCTGCGACGACACCGACAACGCGGCGTGTTTCCCTACGCGGCTGCGGGAGGCGGACACCGTGGTTCAGCCGATCTCGACGTGCCCGTCGGCCGCGCCCAGCGGAGAGTTGTGCGTCGGTAGCGACGACGGCAGCGTCGCCGCGTCGAACATGGATTCCGGTGGGCCCGCGCTGGTCCGCGACGGCGGCCGGTGGGCCGTGGCCGGTGTGGTCAGTGGCCCCGACGAAAGCGGCAAGACGCTGTACACCGATGTCACCCGGCACGCCGACTGGCTGGGCGGCATCATCTCGGGCACCGACGTGCCCCCCGATGATCTGATCCCGGACGTGGAAGGCTCGGTGGATCTGAGCGGCTGTGCGGGCTCAGTGGTCCGCACCCCCGCCTCCCGGCCGCAGGACCCGGCTCTGTTGCTGACCAACGGTCACTGCGTGCAAGGACAGCGGCCCGGGCCCGGAAACGCCATAGTGGACCAGCCGGCCGACCGCGAGGTGCCCATCGCCGACCGCCAGGGCTACCCGCAGACCACCGCACGTGCGAAACGGCTGGTGTACGCGACGATGACCGGCACCGACATCGCGCTCTACCGCCTGGACAAGACCTACGCGCGGTTGAGGACCGAGGGCGCGAAAATCTTCCGCCTCACCTCCACCCCCGTGCGCGCGGGCGACCCGCTGACCATGGCCTACACCAGCCGTCGCTTCCACTGCACCGCCGAGACGGTGGTCACGCACCTGCGGGAGGGCGGCTACCAGCAGGACGACTCGATCCGCTACACCGCCGGCGAGGACTGCGCCCCCTGGTACGGCACATCCGGTTCGGCGCTGCTGGCCCCCGACGGCACCACGGTCGTGGGGATCCACAACACCCACAACGATGCCGGCGAGCAGTGCACCGACAACAACCCCTGCGAGGTGGGTCCGGACGGAGCCGTGACCTCCGTGCAGGGCCGTGGTTACGGCCAGCAGGTCTACATGATCACGGACTGCCTGGCCAGGGGATCGGAACTCGACCTCTCCCGCCAGGGCTGCACCCTCACCGGTGCCACGCGCCGCCCTGGCGACCACGACAGCCACTCCGGTGACCACAACCGACAGCGCCCCCGGCTGTCGCCACGGCAGGCATGATGCCGGGGTTTGCTTTCTGGTGCCGCGCGCCCCAAGGCGCCGGAGCGCCCTCGATGGGGGCGCCCCCGCGCGGGTGATGTCGAGCGTGAGGGAGGAGCTACCGGTCTAGAACGGAAACCCGCTCCGCCCGTGCTGTACCGAGATCCACTTCTGCGTGGTGAAGGAGTCCGCCGACGTGTCGCCGTTCAGGCGGCCGATGCCGGAGTGCTTCTCGCCGCCGAAGGGGACGAGGGGCTCGTCGTGGACCGTGCCGTCGTTCACGTGGAACATGCCGGTGTCGATCTGCTTGGCGAAGGAGACGCCCCGCTCGATGTCACCGGTGTGGACGGCGCCGCTGAGGCCGTAGGGGGTGTCGTTGACGAGGCGTACGGCCTCGTCCTCGCCGTCGAAGGGGATGAGGAAGGCGACCGGGCCGAAGACCTCCTGGCGGAGCAGGGCGGAGTCGGCGGGGAGGTCGGTGAGGACGGACGGCTCGATCAGGTTGTCGGTCCTGGTGCCGCGTACGAGAGCCGTGGCGCCCTCCGCGAGCGCCTGCTCGACGACGGCCGAGATCCCGTCGGCCTGGGAGGAGTTGATGAGCGGGCCGATGACCGTCTCGGGGTCGCGGGGGTCGCCGGCCTTGAGGGTCTTGACCTTGGCCACGAACTTCTCGGTGAACTCGTCCGCGATCGAACGGTCCACGAGGACACGGTTCGCCGCCATGCAGACCTGGCCCTGGTGGACGTACCGGCTGAAGACGGCCGCGTCCACCGCGTAGTCGATGTCGGCGTCGTCGAGGACCACCAGCGCGCTGTTGCCGCCCAGTTCGAGGACCGAGCGCTTGAAGTTGGCGGCGCAGACGGTGGCGACGTGGCGGCCGACCTTGTCGGAGCCGGTGAAGGAGATGACCTTGGGGATCGGGTGCTCGATGAAGGCGTCGCCGATCTCCGCGATGTCGGTGATGACGACGTTGAGGAGGCCGCCGGGCAGGCCCGCGTCCTCGAAGATCTTCGCGACCAGGGAGCCGCCGACGATCGGGGTGTTCTGGTGAGGCTTGAGGACGACCGCGTTGCCCAGCGCGAGCGCCGGGGCGACCGACTTGATCGAGAGCAGGAAGGGGAAGTTGAAGGGGCTGATGACCCCCACCACGCCGACCGGCACGCGATAGAGGCGGTTCTCCTTGCCGTCGGCCGGCGAGGGCAGGATCCGGCCCTCGGGGCGCAGCGCCACGTTGATCGCCTCGCGCAGGAACTCCTTGGCGAGGTGGAGCTCGAAGCCGGCCTTCAGCCGGGTGCCGCCGAGCTCGGCGATGATCACCTCGCTGATCTCCTGCTCGCGCTCCTCGACCAGACGCAGCGCTCTCTCGAAGACCGCGCGGCGGGCGTACGGGTTGGTCGCGGCCCACTCCTTCTGGGCACGGGCCGCCGCCCGGTACGCGTCGTCCACCTCGTCGACCGTGGCTATGGTGATCGACGCCAGCTTCTCGTCGTCGTACGGATTGAAGTCGATGATGTCCCAGGAACCCGTTCCCGGGCGCCACTCACCATCGATGTACTGCTGGGCCAGGTCGGTGAAGTAGGACGACATGTGATCCCCAAGTCGCTAGCAGACACACGATCGACGTCACGGTCTGATCACACGTCATCGTACGTGTGCCGCTGGCGAGTTGGGGACGGAGTGCGATGCTTTGGGGATAACCCTACGAAAGCTGGAGAAGGCCCCGGAGCAGGTCCCGGCTCTCGTCCGGTCCCGGGCTGTCCTGCTGGAGTTCCTTGAGCGCCTTCTCGTACTGGGCCACGTCCTCGCTCTTGTCGAGGTACAGGGCGCTGGTGAGCTGCTCCAGGTACACGACGTCGGACAGGTCCGACTCCGGGAAGGAGAGGATCGTGAACGCGCCACTCTCGCCGGAGTGGCCGCCGAAGCCGAACGGCATGATCTGCAGCCGCACATTGGGGCGTTCGGAGATGTCGATCAGGTGCTGGAACTGGCCGCGCATCACCTCGCGGTCGCCGTACGGGCGGCGCAGGGCGGCCTCGTCGAGGACGATGTGGCATTCGGGGGCGTTGTCCTCCAGCAGGTACTTCTGCCGCTCCAGACGCAGCGCCACCCGCCGTTCCACGTCCTCCGCGCTCGCGCCCTTCATGCCGCGCCGCACGACCGCGCGGGCGTACGCCTCGGTCTGCAACAGGCCGTGCACGAACTGGACTTCGTACGCGCGGATCAGGGACGCCGCGCCCTCCAGGCCCACATAGGTGGGGAACCAGCTCGGCAGGACGTCCGAGTAACTGTGCCACCACCCGGTGACGTTGGCCTCCTTGGCGAGGGAGAGCAGGGAGTTGCGCTCCGCCTCGTCCGTGATGCCGTACAGCGTCAGCAGGTCCTCGACATCCCGTGTCTTGAAGCTCACCCGGCCCAGCTCCATCCGGCTGATCTTCGACTCCGAGGCGCGGATGGAATATCCCGCCGCCTCGCGCGTGATGCCGCGTGCCTCACGCAGCCGCCTGAGTTGCGAGCCGAGCAGCATCCGCCGCACCACCGATCCGGGCTCTCCCGCGCTCACGTTCGCCAGCCTCCCCAACCGTCTTCAGGGGCCGAAGTCTGCCACTAAAACACTCCGAGCAGTACTCGTCCGGTTACAGAGATGAAAGAAGTCAAAGTTTCCGCATGGGCGCGGGGCGGGTGCGGGACAGGTTTCGGGAAGAGATGGGCAAGAGGCAGGGGAGAAGATGGCGGAAAAAATGGCCAACAAGCGGTACGGGAAGGTCCAATTCGGTCAACTGCACGTGCATCTGCCCTTGCATCTGCTCTGCGCATCGGAAACCATGGTCTCGCGCCACCGCTGCATCGCAACGACCGCGAATTCCCGGGAGTGCCACGCATGGGAACGAATGGATCGACCATGCTCAAGCCATTACGGCAGGGCCTTCCGCCGCTGGATCCCGCGGCCGTGTCCAACGCCGCCTCCTGTGCCCTGCCCGCCCGTTACGAAGCGGTGCGCGAGGCACGGCGGTTCACGCGCGGCACCCTCGACCACTGGGACCTGGGCGAACGCTTCGACGACGTGTGCCTGGTGGTCTCCGAGCTGGTGACCAACGCGCTGCGGCACGCGCTGCCGGCCAACACCCCGCGGATTCCCGAGCAGAGCCCGCCGGTACGGCTGCACCTGATGCGGTGGAGCGAGCGGCTGGTGTGCGCGGTGCGCGACCCGAGCCAGGAGAGCCCGGCCGCGCGGGACACCGACGACTTCTCGGCGGAGTCCGGCCGCGGCCTGTTCCTCGTCGACTCCTTCAGCGACGGCTGGGGCTGGCACCCGCTCGCGGGCACCCTGGGCGGCAAGGTCGTCTGGGCGATGTTCCGGCTGCCCCCGACCGAATGAGACGCGACGGCGCCCGTTGACGTGCGAGTTCTACGCGCGTTACCGGGCGTCGAGCAGCGTTTTACCCTCGGTCACCCGCCAGTCGCGCGAGCCGCGGGAGCCGTAGGAGCCCCGGAGGCAGCCTCGGTTTCAGCCCGCCACCAGGTGGTCGAACTCGCCGTCCTTGATGCCCAGCAGCATGGCCTCGATCTCGGCGCGGGTGTAGACCAGCGCCGGGCCGTCCGGGAAGCGCGAGTTGCGCACCGCCACCTCCCCGCCGGGCAGCCGGGCGAACTCCACGCAGGAACCCTGCGAGTTGCTGTGCCGACTCTTCTGCCAGGCCACCCGCAGCTGGGTGGCGGCCATGCCGTTGTACACGCCGGACACGTCGGCAACGCCGTACGCGTCGTACACGTCGTGGTCCACAGGTCGCTCCCCGGTGGTGCACTGGCTGGTGAGGCCATTGATGCAGTGGTCAATTGACCCGGATCATAACCCTGTTCATGTGCAGACGCATGGGCAGCTGCATCTGCAGATGCACGTGCACGCGGGGTGTTCCTGCGGTTACAGCTGTGGTGTGTTCGTACGTGTTACAGCTGTGACGTTTGCTGTGCCGAACTCGTTCCGGCGCCTGCCCCGGAGTTCCGGGACCATACGCCCAGCTTCGATCATGTTCCTGTGCACGATCCCCCCGTGCTGTAGGAAGAGACGCATGACGGGGCATTCGTGTTCCATGGATCGGGAGATGGTCCGGAATGGACCACCTCCCGAGATGTCGGTCAGCGACCGGAACGAGTCGGTCAGCGGTTGGAATACGGCAGCAGTGCCATCTCCCGGGCGTTCTTGATCGCGCGGGCGGGCAGCCGCAGCCGCGCGACGCCGGCGCCACCCGCGTACGCAACCGGGACCGGGTGGACGGGCGGCCGCGCGGGTACTTCCGGGCGTTCGGACTGTCGCGGGTGAACCCGCGGGGGCAGGCTCATGCCGGGTATCTGCCGGGAGTGCGGAGTCTTCCTGGTGAGGGTGCGGGGCGCCGGTGCGGCCCCGCCCAGGGAGGCTGGTGCTGCCCACCCGGAGGAGATGGCGCGGCTCCGCCGGAGGCGCTGGTGCGGCACCGCCCAGGGGACGCCCCTCAAAGCCCCTGGTAACTTGCTGCGGTCCTCCCGGTGTGCCCGGGGCGAGCGCTACAGCTTGGAGCTTCCGGTGACTGGGACGACTTGGGCGACCAGAGCGGCTCGACCGACCAGGGGCGCACGCCGGCGGACGCGGCACGCGGCCGCGGTCGCCTGCCTCGCGGGCGCGCTCGCGCTGACCGCGTGCAGCGGTGACGGCGGCTCCGACGACGAGCCCTCGACCGGCTCCGCCACGCCCGCCTCCGCGAGCGCGGACACGGGCGGCGGCAGCGGTTCGCCGGGCGAGTCCGAGGGAGCGTCCGGGGCGCTGCAGGGGAACTGGCTGGTCACGACCGGCGGCAAGCCCGTGGTCATGGTGATCACCGGGGACCGGGCGGGCCTGTTCAGGACCGACGGAACCGTGTGCGGCGGCACCGCGGCCGAGGCCTCGGACCGCCGGACCATCCACCTCACCTGCAAGGACGGCAACAAGGACCGGGCCGACGGCGTGGTCGACTCCGTATCCGGCAAGACCCTGAAGGTGACCTGGAAGGGCGGCCTCGGCGAGGAGACGTACACCCGGGCGGAGGGCGGAGCGCTGCCGACCGATCTGCTGACCGGGCTGCCGACGGCGAGCCCGGGGTCGTAGCCGACCCCGGGGGTGGCGAGCGGGTCGCCCCCTTCGTGTGAAGGTCCTCGCATACGTCATGATCCTCGCGTACCGCTGTCTCGCTCCCAGAGGATCTCTCATGCGCGCCACTCCCCTCGCCGTCACCGCTCTCGCCGCCGCCCTGCTGCTGACCGCCTGCGACAGCGGCGGTGGCGACGACGGCGGCGGCTCCGGGAAGTCCCAGGGCGCCGGCTCCGGCAAGACCGGGGATGCCTGTGCGGTCGGGAAGCTGGGCATCGAGGTCGGCCCGGCGAACGTCGCGCCGGGCCCCGGTGACTCGGGCGACGTCCCCGTCTCGCTCACCAACCAGAGCGCGCCGTGCACCCTGGACGGCCTTCCCGGGGCCGTCCTCAAGGCCGGCGACACCTCCGCGACCGTCCCGGGGGCGAGCGACGCGAAGCCGGAGAAGCTGACTCTCGTCAAGGGCGAGAGCGCGACCTTCACCCTCACCTACGTGCGCGGGGGCGCGGCCGGTGGAAAGAGCCTCGCGGCGAAGACGCTGTCGATCAGCATGCCCGGGGCCGCCGGCGACGTGAAGAACTTCCCTTGGTCGTACGGGCCGGTGGCGCTGAAGTCGGAGGGCGGGGCGCCGGACGCCTCGGTGGGGCCGTTCACGCGCGCGGGGGACTGAGAAGAGGCGGAGGGGAGCTCGGGGGGTGTCCCGCGCGAGGGGTCGGGAACTGCTGCCGGCTTACCGAGTATGAGTGACTTCGGGTGAGCGTGAGTGAGTGCCCGTGTCGGACGCGATTGTTCCCTGTGCGTCAGGAAGTTCTCCTCCGGCCTGGGAGGT
>JODI01000037.1 GCA_000720805.1 Streptomyces violaceoruber | reverse complement strand
TGCAGTGCTGGTGCCGGAGGCGGCGGCGACCCGGACGATCCCGCCGCGGCCGAGGGCCGTCGCCTCACTGGCCAGGTACAACCGACGGCGGCGCTCATCGAGGTGCGGCAGGATCTGATCGAACTTGGCCCGCAGAGCACGAGCGGCAACGCGGCCTGACAGACACGGGGGCATATTCCAGACTCCCACCAACACCCCTCTGCCGAGCACTTATTGAAATACGGGCCCCCGGAAAGATCGACAACTGTCAGATCGGTGTCTTCGCGGCCCACGCCACGGGCCATGGCAGAGCCCTCGTCGACCGCGAGCTCTACCTGCCCAAGTCCTGGACCAAGGATCGAGAGCGGTGCCGGGAAGCGAAGGTCCCCGACGAGCGCACCTTCGCGACCAAGGGCGAGCTGGCCAAGGCCCTGGTCCGGCGCTGCCTCGCCGCGGGCCTGCCCGCCGCGTGGGTGACTGCCGATGAAGCCTACGGACAGGACTGGTCCTTCCGCCGCCTGCTCGAGCAGCTCGATGTCAGCTATGTCGTGGCGGTGCCGAAGTCCCAGCAGATCAAGTCCCTGGCGGGCTTCTGGCGCATCGACCAGTTCATCAAGGAAGCACCCGCCGACGCCTGGCAGACCCTCTCCTGCGGCGACGGAGCCAAGGGCCCGCGCGTCTACGACTGGGCCGCGGCCAAACTGCCCGCCAACATCATCTTCGATCCGGACCCACCCACCCATCACCGCTGGGTGATGGCCCGACGCACCCTGTCCGACCCCAGCGAGCTCGCCTACTACCTCGCCTACGCACCCGCCGGTGTCAAGGTCGGTGAACTGGCCCGCGTTGCCGGCTCGCGCTGGGCCATCGAGGAGTGCTTCCAGGCCGCGAAGAACCAGTGCGGCCTGGACGAGTACGAGGTCCGACGCTACGTGGGCTGGTACCGCCACATCACCCTGGCCATGCTCGCCCACGCCTTACTCGCTGTCCTCGCAGCCCGCGCCGTGGCCACCGCAAAGGGGGCAGCAGAAACGACACCACCAACCTCATCCCGCTCACCGTGGCTGAGATCCGGCGCCTACTGGACACTCTCCTGCCCCACCCCAGACCCCACCAGGACCGACAACTGCACGCGCTGAACTGGTCCCACTGGCGCAGACACCACCAAGCCATCGCCCGCCGCTGCCACTACCGAAGAAGAACCAGCTCAGGACACGATTTCTGACTGGAGTACTAGTAAGCCCCTCGCCAGGTGGGTGGTTTCGTCCGTTATGCGCCTGGCGAGGTTGTCGACCGAGGTGATGTGGATCATGGCTTCGGAGCTGGCAGTGAGGGTCTCGTAGTCGCGGGCGAGACGCCCCGGCTCATGCTTTCCGTCCTCGAACGCCTTGCGCAGCGCCCGGTACACCGGAGCCAACTGCAACGGCCCAGCACGCCCGGCGCCGAGGACCGCCACGTTCCAGCCCCGCACCGCACCCGGCTGGCCGGCACGCCAGTGGTGCTCCTCGGCCAGGACGCGCCGCTCGGTGAACCGCACGGGCGGCCACCGTCGCCAGTGAACGGCAGGCGGGGCCGTGTCGAAGGTGCAGGCGCCCTCCAGGCGGAGTTGGTCCAGGTACACGGTGCCCGGCGAACAGACATCCGACAGATCGAGGTCGGAGAGGACCAGGTGGGCCGCATCCACCCCTCGCAGCGACGCCACCCGCACACCAGGGTCGGGCGCGCTCGAAAAAGGATCGTCGATCAGTGGCTGGCCGGTGGCGCCTATGAAGGGATCGGATTCTGCGGCGATCATGAGGGGGTACTCGAAGACCGCATGCGCGAAGTCCACCGTGGCGTAACGCAGGCGGATCTCCGCTGTCGATGACCATCGAGTGCGACCGCACTCCAGACGGCGCGTAGCGAATAAGAGGGTCGCCGGGCCGCCGAACACCGCGCCGGACAGCACAACCCGCCCAGCACACACCAAAGGCCTGACCCTGTCAGCCTTCACGAAGGTCGCCCCCACGAACCCGGCCTCGCCCTCGAAGGTCGCTGACACGAACCCGGCTAAGCGGGGGTAACCGGCTTGCGGGGTCACGGAGGGCGTTGAGTAAGGCGATGAGGAGGGATTCGGTGAAGGTGGTGCCCCGGTGGTCGATTCTGGCGCCGGGAGTAAGGCCGGCCAGGTAGGCGTCGCGGTCGGCGTCGGCCAGGTGGGCGAGGCACGCCGTGTGGCCGGGGACGTGGATGCCGCGGCACCGACAGGATCGGCCAACCGACGGAATTCGCTGACCTGCTGAAACGTGGTCTCCGGAGCGTGGGCGTCCCGTGAAGGAGTGCGGAGGTTCCCGGTGTACCGCGGTACACCGGTGTCGTCGGTATGGGTGGTCGCGGCCGGCTCCCAGATCGGGAACCGGCTGGTGGCGAAGACTTCGAGCGTGGTGAGGAAGACCTCGAAAGGTGCCGCGAGGCCCCGTCAGAAACGCCCACCGATCCGTCTGGGGAAGATCAAGGCCGGTCGGATCGTGAACCGGCTGCGCGAGTTGCATGGGTTGGGCGGGGATCCGGCGTTCGAGCGGTTCCCGGCTTCGGAGGAGCTCTACCTCGTGCTGGACCACGCGCAGACGTGGGCTGGCAAGTTGAAGCAGCCGAAGGACAGCCTGGTCAACGTGGTGCGCGAGGCCGCGGTGTTGCGCGCGAAGTTGTGGCAATACCTGCGCGAGCAGGCCGACGCCGGACGGTTGCTCCGACTGGAGCAGGGCATGCAGCACAGAGCGGTCGTTCGTCCTGCGGGCCGTCGCTGCGCCGTTGGCGATCGGCAGCGCACTGCCGCCCTGGATGCTCTCTCGCACGCTTTCTCCCCGAGCCGATTTCCCGGTGCCGTGCCGCCGGGGCGGCTGGCCGAAGCGCTGCGAACCCCTCGACAGCCGGGGTTAACCCGCCCTGTTGTCCGGCTCTGCGGCAGCGGCCACGAACCCGGCACAGGCTCCGACACCCAGAACGAGCAGAGCCGGGATCGCCATGGCCGCCGTCAATCCAATCCACTGGCTCAGCAGACCGAGCAACGGCGGCCCGATCAGCAGGCCGGTGTGGCTGAGCGTGGCCATGTCCGCGACGGCCGACGCTGCCGTCCCGGTCTCGCCGTCACCGGCCCCCTGATGCCCGGCCACGCTGCTGATGACGGGATCTAGAACGGACAGTCCGGCTCCGAACAACGCGAAGCCCGCCAACGGCCACCATATGCCGGGACCGACGATCACGAAGAACATTCCCAGGCAGGCGAGAGTGCTGAAGCAGCGCAGGAGGACGCTCACTCGAAGGCGATCACGCAGTGCGTCGCCGCACAGCCGACCCAGCACGAGCGTCACGCAGAACGAGACGAACGCGAATGAGGCCAGCGCAGGCGAGGCGGAACGCTCCTCTCTGAGGTACACCGCTCCCCAGTCCTCGATCGCCCCCTGGCTTACGAGACAGGCCATCCCGAGGCCCCCCAGGAGGAGGATGGAACGGCGTCGGCCGCCTGAGCGCATCGAGGGGCCTGCGGCCGTGTTCTCCGCGCGCCGGGAGGGTGGCTGGCTCGGCCCGTCGGAGAGCAGGCTGGCCATGGTTGGTGTCGTTAGAAGGAGGGACAGCACCCCCGTCATGAAAAGGTGCGTGCCCGTACCGGCGCTCGCCCAGACCGCGAGTCCCCCGAGCAGCGCTCCCGCCAGCGTTCCCACGCTCCACGCCGCGTGGTAGACGTTCATACGAGATCGGCCCGACCGCTTCTCGACCTCCACGCCCTGCGTCGTCATGCCGACGTATAGCAGCCCGTCGGCCAGCCCGAAGAGCAGCAGAGTAGCGCCCAGCTGGGTACCGTTCCCGCTGAGTCCGACCGCCCATAGCAGGGCCGCAGCGACCGGCACAGACAGGCGCAGGATCCCGGAGGTGCCCGTTCGCCGTACCAGGTGTCGGGAGAGTTGCATGGATAGCAGCGAGCCAATGACTGGCAAGGTGAGTACCAGACCGAAGGCCCCAGCCGAGAGCCCGGTGCTCTCCTTCACCGTCGGAATCCTCACCAGCCACGTGGCAAGCATCAGGCCGTTGACAAAAAAGGTCAGGAGAATCGCGCGATGGGCGCTCAGAAGCGCCTTCCGCCCCTCGCTGCCCGGGCCGGAAACGGGTGTTTTCGCAAGGGCTGCGAAGGCCGGCGTCGATTCCTGTGGAGACATTCCGCACCTTCAGCCGGTGAATTCCAGGCGAACAGGGGTACCAGGGCCGAGGTTTCGCAGGTTGCAGACCTGTTTGAAGCTGGAAACCCGTCGCATCGTGCCAGCCGAGGCCGAGGCGTCACCGACCAGCACGGCACTCATACCCGCCGCCGTCGCGGCCCGAATACCCGCCTCCGCGTCCTCGAAGACGAGGCAGGAGGCCGGGGCCACGTCCAGGAACGAGGCCGCGCGCAGGTAACCCTCCGGATGAGGCTTGCCGTGTTCGACGTCCTCCGCAGTCACTAGAACCGCGGGCCGGGGAATCCCCGCCGCAGCGAGCCGGCTGAGTGCTACGGCCCGTTCACCGGACGTGACGATCCCCCAGGCGCCCGGTGCGAGCGTGTCCAGGAGAGCAAGGCTCCCAGGCAACGGAGTGATGTCGGCGACGTCGGTGCAGGAGATCTCCCGCATCCATGCAAGCTCCGCACTGACCTGGTTCGCAGGCACGTATTCCGCGATCACGTCGGCGTCACGCCGTCCGTGCCAGTTCTCCAGCGCTTCATCGGGGTCGAGGCCGTGCAGTGACGCCCACAGCCGGGTGTGCCGTTCGATCGTGCTCATGGACTCGATCAACGTGCCGTCGAGGTCGAACAGAACAGCCTCACCGGACCACAGTGCGCTGCTCAGCACAGCATTGGACATGTGCGTCTCCTTCAGGGGCTTCAGCGGTGAACATGTCGGTGACATGGGGCGGTTCAGAGGGCGGCGGCCACGGCGTCCAGCAGGCAGCTGCGATAGAGCCGTTCCCACAGTCGGCCGCGGGAGCCGTGGTGGTGCGGGGACAGGAATAAGGAGCTGGGCACGGTCTCCGGGCCCCAATGGCTACGCGGAGCCGCGGGGTTGGGCCGGGTCGAGCACGGCAGGGTCAGAAGGTGCGGCACTGTTGTCGCCCTCGTCAGCTGATCGTGCAGCAGATCGTCGAGCGGAGACTCCTGCCGGTCCGCCTCGACGATGAGACGTTCCAGGTCGGGTTCGCTCGCCGAGTGTGCCCATGCGGCGCCTCTGGTGCGGAAGCGACGTCCGCCTAGGTGTGCATCCTGTACGGCCAGGGGCGGCAGCAGCGCACGCCGCACGAGGGTCTCGCATCCCAGCATGGTGACGAGGGCTTTGTCCGCGCCCTGGCCAGCGTTCCAGGGAACCAGCCTGACGACATCGAACGGCACGGATGTGGCGCTCGCGCGCACCAGGGACTCGTCGGCACTGCACACGTCGCAGGGCCTTACGGTGACCGACACAGTTGCTTCCCCCATGGCCGGCAACGCGTAGGCGGCGGCTTCACGACGTGCCATGCGGGCCACTGCCTCGCGCACGTGTGCCGTGCCCCGGGTGTGGTTCGAGAAGTCGTCAGGCATGCAGCGACTCACTCTGCGTGTCGTGCGGAAGCCCCCATGAATCAGCGCTCTCGGCCCGGTCCAGCTCACCCTGGGCGAGAGCCCGTACACCCAGGTCAATCAGGCCGGACACCTCGGCGGGGGACAGCGCGTGCCGGTCGGGGGCGGCGAGTCCGCTGTGGATCCAGGACTCCAGGGCGCCTCGGCGCAGTTCGCGATGGATCGCTGCCGCCGCCGACTGGGGAGGAGGTCCCAAGCGGGCGTCGGCGCCCAGGAGGTAGCAGCCTGCCCAGAACTCCCGGGTCAGGGCCTCATACGGTCCGCCGGTGGGACGGGTCGCCGACCTCCACGTCTCCATGACACGGTCGCGTTCCACGCCGATCAGGGCACACCAGTCGTACCAGTACCAGCCGAACGGATGCTCCACCGGCTCGGTGGCGAGAGGACGTACAAATCGGATCTGGCACGTCGACTCGATGAACTCCACGGCGTAATCCGGTGCGCCGGATGGGAAGGGCCGTCCACCTGGTGCCACATCGTGGGCTGTGGTCCGTGTCCAGTACTCCGTGCCCAGAGCCAGCCCGGGGGCGTGGACGGTGGCGTGCCGGGATCCGTGGGCGTCGTTGCCGGCCAGACTCCGGCCGTCCCCGTGGTCGAGCAGATGGGGGACTGCCGCTACCGTCGGAAGACCCGCTTTCAGACGGAACGGCGTGATGACCTCGTCATCGTCCCTGAGGACGTCCGGGAGGGTGGAGAGGTGCTCCGCGAGCGCGGCCGCGTGCGCCACCGGCAGGACGAGGCCCAGCGTGGGCGTGTACTCGAGCGGGGACAGCGGAGCCCACGGCGAACCGGCCACTGCCGCCCGGCGCGCACTGTAGGCGTTCTGCGGGCTGTTCCAGTTGACGTAGAGGGAGATGCCCTGCCGTGGGTTGGCGGCGACGGCCTCGTGCAGCAGGCGGGCGATATGCGGGACCGGAGTGATGTCGTCCTGGAACACGACGTGGTGCGTGGCTCCGGGGGAGATCGTGGCCCAGGCAACCTTGGCTGTGCGCAGCGGGCTGGGCGGCCCGTCGGGGTCGGGGTCGACGATGACTCTCGGGCTGAGCGCCGACAGACGGTGCACCAGGGTGGGCAGCTGTCTGCTCCTGGAGGGGTGGTGCATGATGACGGCGCTGATCCGAGGCCCACCGTCGCCTTCGGCCGTGTGCTGGTTCATCAGGAGACCACCGGCCGGCGCAGCATCTCGTCAACCGTCACCAGCTCGTGTCCGCTGTCGAGGAGCGACTCGATGACGGTGGGAAGCGCGGCGACCGTCTGTGAGCGGTCGCCACCGCCGTCGTGCATGAGGACGACCGTTTCACCGTCATCGCCGCCTGGGCCGAGGGCCAGGCTCACAATGGATTCCGCGCCCCCACGGGCCCAGTCGCAGGTGTCCCGGTTCCACAGCACGGTGATCATGCCCTCCTCGGCGATCCACCGCATGGTCTCCGGCGTCCGT
Organism: Streptomyces violaceoruber; assembly: GCA_000720805.1. GTDB lineage: Bacteria > Actinomycetota > Actinomycetes > Streptomycetales > Streptomycetaceae > Streptomyces > Streptomyces cellulosae_A. The sequence continues at coordinate 115,091 of JODI01000037.1, read as the reverse complement.
GAACCGTAGGGAGGCCGCACCAGCAAGGGGCGTTCGCCGGTCGCCGCAGCCACCGCCTCGTTGGTCGTCTCCAACTGGAGGAGCAGCTCGTCGCGGGTGAGATCGGGCAGATACGGGTGGGACCAGGTGTGGTTGGCCACGGTGTGTCCGTCTTCTCGTATACGGGAGACCAGTGCGGGCGCGGCGCTCACGTGCAGCCCGACACAGAAGAAGGTGGCGGCCACTCCGTAGCGGGCCAGTATGTCCAGCACTTGGCTCGTGTAGGGCTCGCTCGGGCCGTCATCGAAGGTCAGCGCGACGGTTCGTGAGGCTCTCACGCCTCCGCTGAAGCACAGCCCGCGCACCTCCAGTTCCGCTTCGAGGGGGCGGCTGCGCTCGATGTCCCGCACGAGTGCGCCGACCCGTCCCTTGAGGGTTCCGTGCTCGGTGTCCGTTTCCGTCAGGGTTTCGGCCTTGCTCTCGTGCGGCCGGCGGGCCAGGACAGGGGCCGGGACCGACCCGAAGGCCGGTCGAGGGGGAAGGTCCCAGGGGTCGGCGCGCAGGACCCGCAGGCCGGCATCCCGCAGGGGGCCGTCGAGCAGTCCATTGGTGCTTTCAACCACCGCGCGCACATCGGTGCCACAAGCCGTGTGCACATACGCGGCGAGCCCGGCGACGTCATCGGCGGGGAATCGGACGGCACGGAGGGTCCTGCCATCGGCGTGCACGCACGCCACTTCGTAGCCCGTGCGGTCCCAGGATATTCCCGCTGACCACATATCAACTCCTATCCGCAAGTAGTGTGCCAAGCCGTGAAAAATTCTCTGCCGTGAGAATCTGCGGGATTCCGATGTGCTTCTCTTTTTCAGTCCCAGCCCGTGGTGTCTTTACCCGAAGCGACTTCCGTCGTCGGGCCGGAGGCCGAGGTAGTCGGATTGACCGTAGCCCGGTTGGTGCCGACCAAGGCGGCGCTCACGCCGCCGAACAGCAGAGCGGCAACGAGAGAAATTCCGGCCGTAACCGCAGATGCCTGACGCATGGCAGTGCTCCTTTGGGATCGGTTATTTTCTCGACCATGAGCTTTGCTGAACTTTGGTGCGATGTCATTGCCGTTCCGTGTCCTCATGCGGCCCCCGCATAAACCGTCCATCGGGCCCGGCACCGTCGAGTAGACGGTCGAAATACTCGCCAACCAGAGCGGCGGAGCAGCTGACGACCTGGCAGCCCTCGAGCCTGGCGTCCCCTCGCACGGCGCGTTCCGCCACCGACTGGGCAACCCGCTCTGTGGCGGAGAGGGTTTCCGCCACGATGTAGAAGCCCACGGTGAGGGCCTCAGGCGGCGCCGTGTGCACGCTGACGTGCTCGACCCGTTCGCCATACGCGGCAAATGACTTGAAGGTTGCTGACATCGAGTCAAATGCCACAAAATGATGAGGTGTACGTATGCGTACGTGGATGAGGCGCATCTCGCGAGGGTCGAACATGTCATCAACCGCATCAAGGTGCCCGAATGGACGGTCTATGCAGTGGCCGGAACCGGAAGTCCTGAATCGGCTCGAATCGGCCACCGTTCACTGGACAACCATCGGGGGTCGGATGTCAGAATCCCTAAATCGATGCAGAGCTGCCGTGAGGACGGTCTGCTCGTGACCGTAACGGGGAGGAGAGTACATGCTGGAGGCTCTTGGGCTTGATGAGAGCAGCATAGCTGTCTATCGAGCGCTACTGGCCCAGCCTCAGGCTGATTTCCATGAGCTTTTGTCCCGGCTCGGACTAGATGAACGGAAATTACGCGAGAGTCTTGATCGGCTCAGCGAGCTGGCCCTTATCCGGGTATCCGCAGGAGAGGCGCAGGTATTCCGGGCGATCGACCCGGCGATCGGAGTTCAAGCGCTCATCGCTCAGCAACAGGCCCGGATTGCGGCAGAGCATGAACGAGTGGAAAAGATCCGGCTGGCCGCCGCGCAACTCGCCGAGGATTTCTCCAGCGCGCGGCTGCAGGAGCTGGATGGCATCGAACGCCTCGACGGCATCGAAGAGATCCGGGACCGGATTCGTCTTCTGGTGAGCAATGTCGAGTCCGAATACATGGCGCTCGCACCAGGCGGAGCACAGAGCGAAGCGAGCATGGCAGCCGCACGACCGCAGGATCAGTCACTGCTCCAGCGCGGCGTCCGTATGCGGACCGTCTACGTCGACAGCGTTCGGTCGAACCCATCGACTCTGTCCTACGCCAGATGGCTGGTCGACCAGGGCGCACAGGTCCGCACCACGCCGTCCCTGCCCCTCCGCCTGGCCATCGCGGACCGCACGACCGCCGTCGTCCCCGTCGAAGACGACGACAGCTCGGTCGGCGCCCTGCTCATCACGGGCACGGGCACCGTGGTGGCGATGTGCGCGCTCTTCGACACGTTGTGGGAACAGGCCGTTCCGCTCGGCGAGCGCGCCGCGAGTCACGATGAAGATGCTCTGTCCGCTCAGGAGGCAGAGGTGCTGCGGCTTCTGGGCCGCGGACACACCGACGAGGTCGTGGCCAAGCGCCTGGGCGTGTCAGCGCGCACGGCCCGGCGTATCGCGGCGGACATCATGGAGAATCTGGGCGCTCGCAGCAGGTTCCAGGCCGGCGCCCGGGCCGTGGCGCGGGGCTGGTTGACCGACGAGGAGTGACACGGCGTCGCGGGGCCCAGTTGACTTGTTCCGCTCACCGCGGCGCCTCAACGCTGATGACCAACACACGTGGACGGAGACAAGTTGAAGCTTCCCCTTGATCCTGTACCCCTGGGGGCTGGGATCTGAGGTTCCAGAGGAAGCAGTGCCAGGTGGAAAGCAAGGACACGAATCGGTATTCGTACGAGTTATCAGCGGGAAGCGATCGAGCTCGTGCTGTCGTCGGGCCGGCCGGTGACTGCGGTCGCCCGCGAGTTGGGCATCAGCTCGGAGTCCCTGCGGGGCTGGGTGAAGAAGCCCCGCGCCGCCCAGGACAACCGAACCTGGCGCGGTACGGGCCGCCGACGATTGGGACGAGGAACTGAAGTGGCTGCGGAAGCTGAACGCCGAGCAGGCGAAAACGACCGAGATCCCGAAAAAAGCGACCGCCTCCTTCGCGACGGAGAGCGACCGGTGAGCACGCTCTGCCGGTTCATCCGCGCGGAGAAGGCCAATTACGCGATCACGCTGCTGTGCAAGGCGATGAAGACCGCCCGGTTCACGTACTACGCGTGGGTCGCCGGAGCCGGGGCCCGTGAAGCGCGGCGACGGGTGGACAGAGCCCTGGCCCCCGAGATCACGGTGATCCGCATCGCCTCCCGGCGGAACTACGAAGTCCCGCGCGTCACCGCCCGACTGCGCGGTCAGGGCCAGGTGGGCAACCGCAAAAGGACGCAGCGGGTCATGCGGGAGCACGGCATCGCCGGCAACAGCCGGCACCGGACGCCGCAGCCTGACCAAAGCCGACAAGGCGGCGGCACCGTCGCCGGACCTGATCGGCCGGGACTTCACCGCCGGCCGCCCGGGCACGAAGGTCGTCGGGGACATCACTTACATCCCGACCGCCGCGGGGTGGCTCTACCTCGCCCCGTGGCTGGACCTGGCCACCCGGGAAGTGATCGGCCACTCGATGGCCGACCACCACCGAGCCGAACTTGTCGTCGACGCCCTCGACATGGCCGCCGCGCTGGGCCGCCTGGAGCCCGGATACGTGATCCACAGCGACCGCAGATCGGAACACACCTCAGGTCAACTCCGGTCGAGAACGGCCGAGTCGGGGGCACCGCCAGAGCATGGGAAGAACCGGGAGCTGCTTCGACAACGCCGCCGCGGAAAGCTTCTGGGCCGTACTCAAAGAAGAGATCGGCACTCGCTTCGACCGGGCCACCGCCCGCCCCGGTATCCTCGACTTCGCCGAGACCTTCTATAACCGACGCCGCCTGCGCAGGCACATCCACTGGGGGCTACCTCACGCCCCACGAAAGGTCAGAGCGAGTTTGTCCCGGCATCAGCCGACGAGGCCGCCGGTGTAGCCGCCGTCGGCCCAGACGAGGGTGATGTCGCGGTGCATGCGGCGCAGCCGGATCAGCAGGCCCGTCTCGGTTGCCGATGGTCGCGGCGGTGACCGCGATGACCAGGAGCAGGCCGAGGCAGCCGGTCACGATGTGCCGCTTGCGGCCGCCCACTTTCTTCCCGCCGTCGTAGGCGCGTGAGACGGATGGCACCGAGGCAGCGGCCTTCACCGACTGCGCATCGATGATCCCGGCCGTCGGCTCCGCCTCACGGCCCTCCCGCTCAAGCACCCGTCCGCGCAGCCGGTCATGGAATTCTGGGATCAGCCCCTGCTCGCGCCAGCGGCAGAAGAAGGCGTAGAGCGGCCCCAGTCGGGAAAGCCCGCGGGCATCGCCCGCCAGGAGATCCCGCCCGCGAGCAGGTAGCGGATCGCGTCCAGCAGCCGGCCGTGGCAGTAGCCCTCGGGCTGCCCGCCTCTGCCCTGCAGCCGGGCCGGCACCGGCAGCAAAAGGCCGGATGGCCGCCCATTCCGCGTCCGACATGCCGGAGGGATACCGGGGTTCCCGATCCGGATGGTCGGCCGCGTTGCCCAATACATGCGCGAGGCAATCACACGATGGAGCAGACGAGTTGAACTGAACGCATTCGGACGCGTACAACAACGACACCAGGACCTTCCGGCATTGCTCGGTCCGATTCACATCCCCGAGCTACCGAGAAGCCCTGTCTTCATGCGCGTACAACGGGAAGATCACCCGGCGGAAAACCTGTTCGTCCCGCGCGTTCCATGATCGGTTGAGATACGGCTTCTCAAGCAAGACATGACGGGATCTGGGGTGATGCTGGCCCGCCGGGAAGCAATTGACAGGGCCATGTGAATCAAGGAGGATCGCATGACGGTTACATCGAGCCCACCTGCTTTGCATACGTCGATACCTACCTACGACGGGGGTAGCAAGTTGGAGCAGAGCCTTCACACCATCGGGCCAACAGAAGTCGACCACCGAGCTGTCTCAGCGCCATACCTGCGGATAGTCGAGCAACGTACCGAAAACACAGTGCTGCTGACGCAGTGGGACTTTCGCGTGACACAGCCGAACGTGAAGCGAATGAGCACCGCCACTGCCCATTCGCTTGAACACTGTTTAGGCGTATTCCTTCGCGAAGAAACTCAAAGCGTCCTGAACGTCGGCCCAATGGGATGCCTCACGGGCTTTTACATTACAACGGTCGGTATGGGCGGGTACGACTCGATGGCAGATGCCCTCGAGCGGGCGCTCCGGGTGACCACCACCATCGAATCCGTTCCCCTGGCAAACGACAGACAGTGTGGCTGGGCCAGCGACCACAGTGCAGAAGCAGCCGCCCGAATTGCCTCGGATCTCTTGGCATTTCGTGCGGAATGGCATCAGGTCATGGCCAAGTAGCATTCGATGACGACCGAAACGTTCTCTTCGAATGGTCGCACCGTCGCTGTCCTCGTCGGCGCTGGTCGCATGGGAGAGATTCATGCCCGCAATGCGGCAGCCACAGCATCGATTGAGCTGCGCTATGTTGTGGATCAAGTACGCCCTAATGCCGAGCGGTTGGCAGCTGCTGTCGATGCCGAGTTATCAACGCTTGATACCGCATTGGCCGATCCAGATGTAACAGCGATGATCGTCGCCACGGCTACAGAGGCGCATGACGTCCTCGTCCGCACAGGAATCGATCGTGGTCTCGCCCTCCTGTGCGAGAAGCCGCTGACCGGTCAGGTCGGTACCTCGGCTCGGCTCGCCCAAAAGGCAGCCGAAACCGATTCCACTCTCATGGTTGGCTTCCATAAACGCTTCGACTCGGCGATCACTGAGCTACGACGAGTCCTCAGGAGCGGCCAGATCGGTGAACTGGTTTCGCTATCGTTGATTTCCCGGGATCCGTCGCCACCTGCGGAAGCTTACGAGATCGGCGGTGGCGCGTACTTCGACATGATGATCCATGACTTCGACCTGCTCGGCTGGCTCGTTGACGACCAGCCGACCTCCGTCCTCGCGACCCAGTCGCGCGAAGTGGCGCGCTGTGCCGTTGATCTAGAGAGTGGTGCGTCAGCTTACTTGGAATGCGGTCGACGATCCGTATCATCATACGATCAAACCATTGAGGTGATTGGAACCGTGGGCGCCGTGAGAATCCTCGATGACGAACACGTGGTTTCGACTACATTCCGCGAGACCACAGATCGGCGATGGCACAGTACTTCAGAGAGAACAGTTGAGGCCGTCAAGCCGTTCTTCCTCCCTCGATACTCCGCAGCTTTCTCGGCAGAGATGGCAGCATTCGGAGAGATGGCGCTCGGAGGCCGGCACGCGGGAGCGACGGCTGAAGACGCTCTGCAGGCGGCACACTTGGCGGCCGCAGCCACCGAGTCGGCCATCACTTCGACCCGCGTTCATCTCAGGCCGACTCGGCCTCAACGATTGCTTTCGATCTGATGGCCGCCATAACGCCGACTGATCGAACAGGAACTGTCATCGTGACGGGTGCCACGGGTGGAATCGGTAAAGCCCTGATCCAACGCCTGGCAGCTGACGGTCACCGGATCCACCTTATGGGTCGCTCCATCCAGGCACTGAGTGAGCTTGCGACCGACACCCCCGCTACCTTCAGCTCGGTCGACCTCAGCGATGAGCAGGCCATCCGAAGATTCTGTCGCGATTGGACGGAACCGATCTATGCGCTGGTCCACAACGCAGCCGTGGTGCACGTCAGTGCGGTTGACGGCCCAGACACCCTGGACGAGTGGACTGACACACTCTCGGTTAACCTCATCGCGCCATATCTACTCACGAATGGACTGCAGGATCGGATCGTGGACGGCGGTCGGATCGTAAATATCTCCTCACAGCTTGGCCGAGTCGGTCGAGCTGGATACGGGGCCTATTGCGCCTCTAAGTTTGCGCTGATCGGCGCGACAAAATGCTGGGCTCACGAGCTTGGAGCCCGACAGATCACCGTTAATGCCGTCCTGCCGAGCTGGGTATCAACTGCCCAAGCGTTGGGCGATGCTCAGCGGCAGTCTGAGGAACAGGGCATTGACCTCGACGAACATCTTGCCGGCGTCGTGAGCCAGCTGGAGCTGCGACGGATGACTCGGCCGGAAGAGGTGGCCGCACTTGTGAACTACCTACTCTCGGACGATGCCGCAGGTGTTAGCGGCCAGGAATGGCTTCTCACGGCAGCGACAGGCTGAATCAGCGAGCTCTTGAAGGGTCCGGTGTGATACCAAGTAGCGATCTTTTAGCGAGCGTCACTTCTACTCGGGCGCGTGCGTTCACGATCACCCGCACGACCGACCTGCTAGATCCGCAAAATCCTGCTCTACATGAGGCGAGTGGGTTCGCCAAGCGCCAACTGGTCGTGGTCGATGATGGCATCGGCCCCGCGCAGTTGACTCGTTTGTATGAGTACTTTCGGTCTCGCTCAGTAGCGGCTGAGATCGTCGTCCTTCCTGGCGGCGAGCACATCAAACGCTGGGATTCCGTCGAACGACTTGTCGATGCCTTCGGTACCTTCGGACTCATTCGACGAGGTGAACCTGTCATCATCATCGGCGGTGGTGCCGTCATGGACGTGGGTGCATTCGCGTGCAGCATCTACCGGCGGGGTGTGCCGCACATCAAGGTGCCAACGACCGTCCTCGGCTACGTGGATGCGTCCCTTGGCATCAAGTCCGCTGTGAACCTCCGCGGGTTGAAGAACCGGTTGGGTTCGTTTGTAGAGCCTGCCGCGGTGCTCTTGGACCCGACCTTCTTCCGCACGCTTTCACAACGAGACCTGGTGAGCGGGCTTGGCGAGATCCTGAAGCTAGCCGTGGGATGTTCCCACCCCCTGCTCGAAGACCTACGAACCCATGGACCGGACGGGTCGGCGACCAAGTTTCAAGGTTCCGCCCGAGTGCTGCTGGATCGCGCGGTTGCGATCATGGTGGAGGAACTCGGCGTTGACCTCTACGAGAACGATCTCGAGCGGGTGCTCGACCTCGGGCACACCTTCAGTACCGTGATTGAGTCGGCCGAACCTACGTGCCACAGCCACGGTGAGGCTGTGGCGATCGACGTGGTGCTCACTCTCATGATCTCCGCCGGCAGAGACATGATCAGTTTTGACGATGTGGCCGCAATCCTCAGACTTGCCATGGCTCTCGGCCTGCCGGTCTCGCCACCGAGTGAAGTAGACGGATTGCTCTGGCAGAGCGTCGAAGAGCGATCGCAGCACCGTGACGGGCAACAGAGATTTCCCCTGATCGCCTCCGTAGGCGAAGTCCACTTCGTAGGCAACCTGATGCCGGAAGAGGTAAATAGCGCGTTGCAACGCGTCCGCGCACTAGAGAAGTCCGAGGTCTGCTGATGCTCGCAATCCTGGGTGGCGTTCCCACCTGTGCTGTCGACTGGCCGCTTTGGCCGCAGCTCTCCGATGAGGGCCGGCGCCGAGTGGACACGGTCTTGCGATCCGACCGTTGGTCGGTGTCCGGACGAGCGCGCGGCGAACGGTCGTTGGAGCGGCAGTTCGCCGAAGCTTTCGCTGAGTACTGCGGTAGTCAGTACGGTGTCGCCACCGATCACGGGTCGAGCAGCCTTGTGCTCGCCATCGAGTCTCTCGGCCTCCCCGCGGGGGCCGAGGTCCTTGTGCCGGCCATGACCTGGGTCGCAACGGCGACTGCTGTGTACGAGGCAAACCTCGTGCCGGTCATCGTCGACGTGACGGCGTCATCAGGTTGCTTCGATCCGGTAGCTGCTGCAGCCCGTCTGACGGAGAGGACGAGGGCGCTCATTGCGGTTCACCACTACCGCTCGTTGTGCGACATGCCTGCAATTGTAGATTTCGCTCGCGGCGCAGGGCTGGCCGTGGTCGAGGACTGCGCGCAGGGGCACGGCGCCGTGCTGAACGGCAGACGAGCCGGGACTTTCGGCGATGTGGCTGCCTTTTCGATGCAACAGGGCAAGGTCCTCGCCGCAGGCGAGGGCGGTGCCGTGATCACCGATGACGCCGACACGTACGACCGGCTTGTACAGCTCAGAACTGACGGACGCCGATACGTTCAGGATCCCGGACATGACGTCATGGAGATCGTGGATGGTCGATCTGTAATGGGAACCAACCACTGCATGACGGAGATGCAGGCGGCGATCCTGCTGAGCCAGCTGCCGCTGTTGGACGAACAACACGCAATACGGGCGAAGAGCTGCGCCGTCATCGGTCGACGGCTCGAGGACCTCGGTCTACCACCCCTGGGCCAGCCGGAAGGTGTAGAGCAGGAGTCCGTCTACAAGTACGCCTTTCGATGGCCGGCCGAGAGGCGGCAGGCGGTAAGGCTAGAGGCGATCGCTGCAGCAATCTCGGCCGAGGTCGGCTTTGCCGTCTATCGCGCTGACCCGCCTCTTAACGAGCATCCGCTCGTGCGCCCATGGACACGGCCCCGCTACCAGGCCGTCGATTCCACCGGCGAGTTCGAGGGGATCCGGCTCAACACGCCCGTCGCTCGTGAACTGGCAGAGCAAACTCTCCTCTTCCACCACCCTCCCCTGCTCGCGCCCGAACACGCTGCTCGCATCGCGGATGCCATAGAGAAGGTGGCCACGTCGCTTGGTGAACTCGCCGCGAATGACGGGGTGATCAAGGCTCCCGACGCGGACTGAAGAGCCACGCGGTCTCCGGTCGGACTCTTGCCGGTTCTAAGAGTTCTTAACAGGGCCATGAGTTAGCCTTCGTGGCGTTGCCCCAGCCCCGATGAGGCGTTCGAGCACGGCAAAGGGCTGCTCGACGTTGTAACGGAACGCGGTCAGGCCCTTGATCCTCAGGGCGCCCTTGCGGGACCGGTGTGATCCGGCCCCTGCTGCAGTTCGCGACGGGCGGCATGGGAGTCGTATGCCCTGTAACCCCTCTTGGTTGACGGTGTGTGGCATGGATCGAACCGTCGCTGCCGTCCTGGCTGGACAAAGCCCCCACAAAGCCCTGCCATGACGATCCCGAAGAGGCCGTCATCAATAGCCCGAGCAGCTGATGAATTGGGGTTGATCTCATGGGTAGTTCACCTACTACCATCATTGAGCAACAGCTGAAGGCGACTCGAATATCTGTTGAGGAGCGGTCCGCTCGAATGGCATCCCCGACTTTTGGGACTGTTTTCACCGAGCATATGGTGACCGCCCGATATAGCGAGGAAAAAGGCTGGCACAGTGCCAGGGTAGAGCCCTTCGGTCCGCTTTCGATGTCGCCGGCAAGCGGCGTCCTGCACTACGGACAGGAGATTTTCGAGGGGCTCAAGGCATACCGCGGACCAGACGATGGCGTGCGACTGTTCCGGCCCGAATGTAATGCTCGTAGATTCCAGGAGTCGGCCCGTCGGCTCGCCATGCCTGAGCTTCCGGAGGCGCTATTCCTCAACAGTGTCTGCGAGCTGGTTGAGGTGGACCGCGCCTGGCTGCCCCGTGACACCGAGCGCAGTCTCTACCTACGCCCCTTCATGATCGCCAGTGAGCCCTTCATAGGTCTGCGCCCTGCCAGGGAATATCAGTTCGGGGTCATCGCCTGTCCTGTGGGGCCCGTCTTCAGGGACGGGCCGGCGCCGCTAACCGTCTGGATTTCCGGCGACCACACCCGAGCGGCACCGGGCGGCACCGGGGCTGCGAAGTGTGGGGGGAACTACGCTGCGGCTATGAGCGCGCATGCTCAGGCGATAGCCAACGGCTGTGACCAGGTTGTATTTCTCGACGCGATTGAACGCTCGTTCGTAGACGAACTCGGCGGAATGAACGTCTTCTTTGTGTTTGACGACGGCTCGCTCGTCACCCCGCCTCTGACCGGAGCCATACTCCCCGGGATCACCCGGGACTCGGCCATCAAGTTGGCCAGAGCATCCGGTCACAAGGTGACGGAGCAGAAGTACGGGATCGCCGAATGGCGCGCTGACGCCGAGAGCGGTCGCTTGACCGAGGTCTTTGCGTGCGGCACCGCCGCGGCGATCACCCCGATATTGCGGGTGCATGCGGTACGCGCAGAGGGGCGGCTGCGCCCCCGCCGAGCGTGAAAGGCGTGAGCAACTGCGGGTGAGGGCTGCCGAGTTGTTCGAGCGGGGCGAGAGTGCCAGTGCGGTCGCGGCCGAGTTACGGGTCACCTCGCGTGCGGTGCGGCAGTGGCGGCGACGGTGGCGCGAGGGCGGGGCGCCGGCCCTGCGTTCCACGGGCCGGTGCCGCCCCAGCGCCTGTCGGCGCGGCCGCTCGCGCGTCTTGGAATATCGGCTGAAGCGCCCCGGCCTGCCCTTGGCGAACGACAGGAAAGCACACGCGGTGCAGAATCGTGGCCCACGCATAGCAGGCAGGGCCATGTTGGCTCAACCGGATCACTTCCGTGGATACTGCCCGCACTTGCAGGGCTCCGCACCAGGCACGTATCAATTCGCCCCTCAAGTTGTGTGACGCACACGCATAGCGGGCGAACTGGCAAATTTATCTTATCAAGCGGATCGGTACGTTCCCTGCCTGGTGCAGAAGCTGAGGGCACGGAGGAGACTATTGGCGGCCAGTATGCCAAGATCTGAGAATGGATATGCCTGACGTTTCGCGTGCAATGGCGGCTGCAAGTTCGGTCGCCACATCACTCGACCTGCCAACTGAGGATGTAACCCTTCTCCACAACTCGAACAGACTGGCGCTACGGCTGACGCCTTGCGACGTCCTCGCGCGAGTCGCCCCTCCGGAGCATGAGGCTGCAAAGTTTGAAGTCGAGCTTGCTCGACGGCTCGCCCAGGCCGGATGCCCGATCGGTCTTCTGGAACCACGGGTGGAGCCCGCTGTGCACACGCGTGATGGTTTCACCGTGACCCTGTGGACCTATTACGAACCTGTGGGCCCCCACAACCCACCAGAGGACTACGCCAAGGCCTTGGAGCAATTGCACGTCGGCATGCGCGAAGTTGACGTGCCGAGCCCGCGGTTCACGGACCGCATCGCAGAGGCGCAAGAAGTCGTTGCGAACCCGAACCGATCGCCCGAGCTCGCTGACGCGGACCGCGCGTTTCTCGGCGGCAGACTGGACAGTTTGCGACGAGCGATCGAGGCGCGGGGCGCAGCCGAGCAGCTGCTCCACGGTGAGCCGCATCCCGGCAATGTGCTCAGCACGAAAAGTGGGTCACTGTTCATCGATCTAGAGACGTGCTGCCGCGGACCCGTTGAGTTCGACCTCGCCCATGTTCCCGAGGCGGTCTGCGAGCATTACCCCAACATCGACCAAGGTCTGCTGGATGAGTGCCGGCAGCTCATCTTGGCGATGGTCGCAGCGTGGCGTTGGGAGCTTGGCGACGAGTTTCCGAATGGGAGATTCTTCGGCGAAGAATTTCTGCGCGTGCTGCGTGCGGGTCCTCCATGGCCGACACTCGACTCAATGAACAAGCGAATGGGCGACCTCTAGAAGTCGTCGACGGTCTCTACAACCTGGCAGTTACAGGTCTTGTGGAGGCTTTGTCGGGAGTGTTCGACGCGCTGCTTCGGGCGGTCGTGGTGTGGGAAGATCTTCGCCATCGCGGTCGACGGTGTGCGGCATGGATCGTCCGTTGCTGCCGTCCTGGCAGGGGTGCTCGGTGAAGCCAGTTCCCGACCAGTCGTTTCTGCCGGACATCTGGCAACTTCTCCTCCTGGAGCTGAGGTACAGCTCCAGGAGGGCCTGCCCGCGGCGTCTGGAACGCCGGCAGAAGGTCGGAGTCTACGAGCCTGCGAGTAGCTGAATCAGTTTCTGGTCGGCGAGTTGAATGCGGCCGGCGATCTCGACCGGTTGCCCGGCAGTAAATAGGCAGCACACGAGACATCTCGCATCAGGTACTCCGACGCGGCCTGGAGCCGCATGCCGAAGTCAGCACCCACCGTCCACCGTGGGGACAGCGGACCAGCGAGGCCAATACTTCCTCCCTCGCCACCGTATAGGTGCAAAAAGGCGGCTGATACACGGGCGCCTCGCGGCCTGACGCTGTGCCTGGCACGGAAAACCACTGAGATCTTCACGCAAGCCGTCGAGCGTCTAGACGGTCTAGCTCGTCGGCTCGCCCATGCCGTAGCCTACGGATTCGATCTTTTCGATATTGGTGATCGGAGGTGAGGGTCGTGCAGCATATAGACGTGGCCGGTCACGTTGAAAAGCCCGGCTCGGATATCGCCATTCAAGCACAGGGACTTTCACGGGTATTCCGCTCCGCCCAACGCGCGCACGGACTTATGGGAACACTGCGTTCGTTGTTCGCGCCAGAGATGGTGACAAAGACGGCGGTTGCCGATGTGTCGTTCTCCGTAACGCGAGGTGAGCTGCTTGCGTTGCTCGGGCCGAACGGCGCCGGGAAGTCCACCACGATCAAGATGCTTACCGGCATACTCACCCCCACGTCTGGCCACGCAACGGTGGTCGGTTTGGTTCCGTACCGAGACCGCGAGCGCAGCGCGCGCAACATCGGGGTGGTGTTCGGTCAGCGCACGCAGCTCTGGTGGGACCTGCCGGCACGTGAGTCGTTCCAGATTCTGCGCGACATCTACGGCCTTCCCGGCGATCGGTACAGGAAGCGTCTGCGGGAACTGGACGAGATTCTGACGTTGTCCTCGTTCTGGGACACCCGGGTACGTCACCTCTCTTTAGGACAGCGGGTGAGGTGTGACCTTGCCGCCGCCCTCCTGCACGAGCCCCCTGTCGTATTTCTTGATGAGCCCACGATCGGCATGGACGTAGTGGTGAAGGAGCAGGTGCGCGAGTTACTGCGGCAGGAGATAGACCGTCGGGGCAGGACGGTACTCCTGACGACACACGACATGACGGAGGTCGAACGCCTCGCAGAACGGGTGGTTCTGATAAACCACGGTCACATCATGATGGACGGCACGCTGGCAGAGATCCGCGCGAAATTCGGAGGGGGCTGGAGAGTGCGCGCCACCATCGCGAGCGGACAAGGAGTGGACACAGTTTTCGCGTGCCCGGATGGTCTGCAGGTGCTCAGCCAGGACGGACCCCGGCTCGTCTTCGGACCCGACTCCAGCGGGAGCATCACCACCGCGCACGAGGCGCTGCGCAGGGTCGTCGCAAACTTCGACCTCACCGGCGTGCGGGTGGAAGAGGGCGACCTGGAAGATGCGATGCGCGCGGCCTACCTGCATGACGCGCAGCCGCGATGATGTCGCGTAGAGGACTCACGGCCACTGTCCGCGCGACGTGGCGCACCATGACCATCACGGCTCGCGGCGAATTGCTGTCTCCCACGCGGATCACTGCCGGCGCAGCCCGGCTCGCCATGCAGATCTTCCTCATGGTCTGCCTATGGCACGCGCTGTACGCAGATAGCTCCAGCAGCGCGGGCCTGACCATGCCTCAGGCGGTCTCATACGCGGTGCTGTCCACGCTCGCCGTACGCATCCGTACGACGAACCGCTCGGGCGCAAGGGACACTGTCTACCAACACGTGCAATCCGGAACAATCGTTTATTGGTACGCCCGCCCGCTTACGCCGCAGCGCTACTATCTGCTCCGTGGAGCAGGCGACCAGTTGTACGGATTCGCCTGGGCCTGCGCGGCGTACGCCATTTGCCTCGTCGCCGGCGTTGTCTCACCCCCCGCCTCCATCGGCGCGGCCCTCGCGTTCGCGGTGACTCTGGCACTGGGCCATGTACTTCTCTATTACCTCGTTCTGCTATCCGACCAACTGTGCTTTTGGATGATCAAGAACAGTGCCGGCATGGACATCCTGGCTTTCGCACTGAACCTGTTGTCCGGCGCCTACGCGGCGATCTGGTTTTTCCCGGGTTGGTTCCGTACCGTCAGCGCCGTGCTGCCCTTCCAATACACACTAGGGGTGCCGTTGTCTTTCTACGTAGGCCGCCTCGACACCTCGGCGCTTCTAGAACAGGTAGCTGTTCAAATCGCCTGGATTACCGTGCTGGCCCTAATCACACGAAGGATGTGGCGCAAAGCAAGCGAGCGAGTGGTGTCCCAGGGTGGCTGAGAAGACATTTCGCCGCGTGCGTGCGTTCGTCACTGCCTGGCGCATTGCCCTTCGGATCATCGGCGTCAGCTTCCGTGCCGAACTCCAGTACCGCTCCAACTTTCTGTCCAGCGTTGCGCTGGGAATCGCATGGCAGGTGTCGGTCATCGTCTTCGCCACCGTCCTGCTCGGCAATTTCACCGACATGGGGGGCTGGCCCAGCGGCGCCGTGCTACTGCTCGCGTCGATGCGGATGCTTAGCCATGGCGTCTACGCGCTCTTGTTCGACCGTTCCCATCGCCTGGGTGTCCTGGTACAGGAGGGCAGACTTGATGCGTTCCTGATCCGCCCCATGCCGGTCTACCGGCAGGTCCAACTCGCCGAGTTCCCAACCAACGCCTTGGGTGACTTGCTTGTCGGCGCCTCAATGTTCACCGGCGCGGTCACGACGATCGACTTGCACTGGACGCCGCTTCGAATTCTCTATCTGACGGCAGGCCTGATCGGTGGCACCCTAATGGAAGCCGCTGTCTTCACGGCGCTATCGTGTGCGCACTTGCATTTTCCTTCCTCGTCCGCATGGAGCACATGGATCGAGGAGATATTCGGCATGTTCGGCAGCTACCCACTAAGTTTTCTTCCCCGACCAGTGGGCGTCCTCTTCACCTTCGTCCTGCCACTGGCCTTCATCGCATATTTCCCCGCGGCGGAGCTGACCGGCCACACCGACGGACTCACCGTCCCGTCCGCAGTGGCGCTGGCTTCGCCGGCGATCGGCTTGGGCGCATTTGTCGCCGCCCGGCTGCTGTGGAACGTGAGCCTGCGGCGATACACGGGCGTGACCGGCTGACGGCACCTCTACACCTGCTTGGAGACGCCGGGCTTACCTGCGACTCCGAGCAAGCTCAAGCGCACGCCACATGAAGTCGATCAGGACGCCGAAGTGATCTGCCCACTGCTCAACGGCACTCTGATACGTGAGGCCGGCCTCGGCGTACGAGCGGAGCGCGGCCTCAGTGACGGGTGTCCTGCGAGGCGGTCTAGCGCCTGGCCCCTGGACTGCGGCAAGCGACCAGCCAGCGGTATACGAGGCAAGGAACAACTCCTGAAGGAACCTCTGCTGTGTGGCATGCCGTGCAGGAATCTCTGGAAGCTCATGCCGCAGTTCGGCGGCCATGGCACAGAGATCGTCCCAATGCAGACCGACGGCCATCAGGTGATCCTCGCGCTCCTGAGTCTGAAAACCAGATCGTGTCTGTTTGGACGGCAACTTCAGTCTGGCGCGGTGATAGGCGAAGTTCGGCCAAGCCAGCAACCCGGACAGGAAGCTTTCCCTGGAAGTTGAGAACTCATCAGGCGCTGCCAGGCAGACAGACCGTCGGACTTCATTGACGTCGTTTCCCGCGATGCTAGGCATGGTCCTGTGCTCGACCAGGGCGGAGGTTCTGACTAACGCGCGGTACTTCTTCGACTCCAGGAAAGAGCGCATCAGCATGTCGTCTTTCCTGTCGTCCGAATCGATTGCGGCGCCACCTTGCTGCTCCGCAATGTCAGCGAACTCATGCGCGATATGACACGGAAGAACGGCTGCCACAGTGGGAAAGTACTCCAGCGGAACCCAGTTAACCCAGCCATAGCCGGCGAGCAATGCCACCCGCGCGGCACCACCATGCCAGCTATTAGAATTCGCGTACAACGCGAGTGCCGATTCGGGATGCGCGGAGATCGCCCGGGCGACCGACTCCAAAAACAGAGGGGTCGGTACCACATCGTCCTGCAGCACCAGGTGATGACTGACGGTCGAGTCACAGTGCCGCCAGGCGCGCGCGGCCGCGCGCGAACTACTCGGTGGCCCATCCGGGTCGGGATCGAAGATAACGCGCGCGCCGTGTCCGATGCTTCTCGCCAGCTGCTTTGCTGCTTTAGCCCGCCGTGGATGAGCCATGACAACTGTCGTGAACAGATCGGTCTCTACAGGAAGTTGCAAGGTCAGTCGCTCCTAACACCCGCAGGCGCCCTAAGGGATTCGCGTGGCCCGGTGTGTCCGAGTGCCGATTCCAGGGGCGCAGCCTGTTCGTGCGTGACGTGATCGATATCTGTGACACGGGGCCAGAGCGCTGCTTCTGCGGTGCATATTCACCGGCCACGTGCGGTTTCGCCCGGCAAGCGTAATCGCTGAGTGAGTAAGGCAGCGATCAGCGTCCTCGGGTCTGGGACTGCAAAGGCTCGTAGCGTGAGTGGGCAGACAGCCGTGCGTAAGTAGCCGTTGTCGTTCTGATCTTGAGGGGTGCGTGTCGAACGGGAGTCTCGATCGGGTGGTTGCCGTCGACTGCAGGCATGAAGGCAGACACCTCACACTTGCGGCCCGCTCGCTTGAGTCGGGGCGCCGTACGACATGCACGCGGCCGTCACCGCCATGTGCACCACGACCGTGCACGCTGTCCAATAAAGCGAGGTGTTGCCCGCCCGGCAGCCACGAGGTGTCTGGGTCCGGCACTCGAACATCCCGAGAACCCACCGCTTGCTCGGAACGCCGTTAGCAACGGATCAGGGCCTCTTGGCAGCTCGGGGTGGCGAAGCCAACCGAGATCCAGGAGACCCTGTCGCCGCAGTTGTACGTGCTCACGCCGGCGGAGTTCAACTCGGCCGCACCGACGTGTGATTGTGTCGCTCACCGGTTCGGAGACGCGGCCGATCACCCCGAACGTGTTCCGCGATATCCCTCGGGCATGACGGACGCGGAGCGGACCGTGGTCCGGCCCGCTGCTGCCGGCGCCCGGCTGGTTGCGCGGCCGGGGTGGGCGGCCGGAGGCGTACTGCCACCGGGCGACGTCGGACGCGGTCCGCCACAAGAAGCCTTAACGCGAACGGCGGCAGCGGCGAGTCGTGCATCGTCGCAGGTGTGGTTGAGCGACTTTAGAGCCCGGGAGGCTTCAGACACGCGAGGTGTCCACCGGGCCTCATCGCTGACAGCAAGTAAGGGTGCGCGTCCTGGCAACGGGGGTTCGACCCCAGCCAGGGACTGCCGGTGGCGTCTGGAACAGTGACCGAAGACCAGAGTGTTTCGAGCCTGCACGTAGCTGCACCGCCCTCTGGGCAGCGAGTTGAATGGTCACGCTATCGCGCTCAGGATCCCCGAGAACCTGGACAGAGTCACTTACTGTCGAGGAACAGCTCCACCGATAGCTCAAGGATGGCGAGTCGACGAACACCAACCGCTTGATTCGAGCGGAGATCTGGACAGCGATGCTAACTTTGAGTCTAATGTAAAACGTGTTCCTAGACGGACGCGAGGGATATGTGGTGGCCGGGCGCACCACAATAGAGACTGAAATCAAACCCTGCTGCCGAGGACGCCACTGGTCGGAGTCGCGTCTCTTCATGCGACATTGTCGCCCAGCACGACTGCCAGCCGCTCGTTGAAACTTATCAAGGCTATCCGGACTGGATACCTCTCCGTAACTGAGAGCCGTCGATGAAGGATGCCAGGGTAGGCGCCACATTCAACGTGCGCATTGCATGGTCTAACGCGTCGAGAGGTCATTTCTCCACGGCAACGTGAATGTTCACGGTCAGGGTTACGGATTACAGAACGGGAGAAAACTCAATGTCCATCAAAGTGAAACGAGCCTTGATAACCGGTATCACAGGTCAGGACGGCAGCTATCTTGCAGAACATCTGTTGTCCGCCGGCTACCAGGTGCACGGAATGGTACGTCGAGTAGCGGTGCCCGAGACGGGCGATCGATTCAAGCGCATCAGTCACATCATGGACCGGATCACACTTCATTCGGCGTCTCTAGAGAACTATGCCAGTTTATATCGCGTGGTGGCGAATCAAGAGTTCAGTGAATGCTATCATCTAGCGGCCCAGAGTTTCGTTCCGGACAGTTTCTCGGACGAATTTACCAGCATGGAAACGAATGTCCTGGGGACTCAATATTTGATCGCGGCTCTCCGGGATGTGCAACCCGAATGCCGGGTGTACTTTGCTGGCTCAAGCGAGATGTTTGGTGAGGTAAGGCAAGCACCTCAGGACGAGCAGACAAACTTCCACCCGCGATCGCCCTACGGGATCAGCAAGGTGGCAGGTTTCCATCTTGCTCGCAATTTTCGCGAAGCATACGGCATGCATTGCTCCAGCGGAATTCTATTCAATCACGAGAGTCCACGCCGCGGATCCGAGTTTGTGACTCGGAAGATAGCGTCCGGGGTTGCAAAGATCTTCCACGGCCTGGATACCGAACTTGTTCTGGGAAACCTAGATGCTCGCCGGGACTGGGGGCACGCTGCAGACTACGTTGCCGCCATGTCGCTCATGCTCCAGCAGGACGACCCTGACGACTATGTCGTCGCCAGCGGCGAAGACTACTCGGTACGTGATTTCTGTGAGGCAGCGTTCTCCTGCGTGGGCCTCAACTACCGGGACTACGTGCGAAGTGATCCGCGTTTCATGCGCCCTGCTGAGGTGAGCATGTTGCTCGGGGATGCCACGAAGGCGCGAGAAAAGCTCGGATGGCAGCCGAAGTACACGTTCCAGGACCTCGTGAGAGAGATGGTCGAACATGATCTCGACATGTGGAGCAAGTATCGGTAATTCCGCTCATGCGAAACAGTTGGCAACTCGGCCTCCGAGATGGGAATAACAAAGGTCACTCCAAACGGAACTTCCATGAGATCTAGCGGAAAGAAACCGGGTGCTCGGCAGGGCCTCGATTAGCATCCAGCAGCCAGATTCAGTCCAGCAGTTGTCAGGCAGGGAGGACTTCATGGAAATGTCGGGACCGATCGATGTATTGCGGCAGGAAGGCATTGTATTTCTCCAGGGCGCGGCGAGCACACGTGCGGAAGCGGTAGATATTGCCAATAGGTTTGGAACCGTCCAGGACGCCGAGGCGGTGGACCAAACGTTGCCCGACGATCCCGAACGCAACAGCGACCATGACGTGGTTCATGCGCAAGTCGAATCCTCCGCCCAGAGCATTGCGGCCCTTGACTTGCATACCGACAGTAGCCAGCATGATGTCCCGTCGGCTCTGATTACCCTGTACTGCGAGCACTCAGATCCCGATGGCGGCGGGGCCACGACGTGGCTGCACGTAGACGACATCCTGAATGCTTTGAAAGCAAATGAGGAAGGCCGAGCAGCAATCGAGGTGCTCGCGTCAGCCACGGTTCCGTTCGTACAGCCGAATGGCGTGACACCTCGGGTTAAATGGTTCCCCGTCTTCTCACAGGACGCGGCGGGAGCGACGATTAGATTTACCGGATCCAACATCAGGTTCGGTGTAATCGAGGCCGAGGAATCCGGGCGGCCGATAACCAGTGACGTCGCATCTGCACTCACCACGTTGCAGCGCACGATTCGCGACCTGGAGCCGAGGACCCGTGCCCTGGCCCCTGGCGACATCGTGATCATCGACAATCATCGAGTACTCCATGGCCGGACAGCGATCAAAAACGCTGCGGCTCGCTCGCTCTGGCGAGTGAAGCTCGGCTCCGCCGAAGCGGCTCAGGGAAACAGCTGACCTATTAGAGGTCGCCGGCACCAAGCGCAAGGCAGATCCGGCACCCGAGATCGAGGGCGGTAGCGAACGTATGGTCGAGATCGCACAGATCGAGATGCGCGTCAGCGACTGCCGAGAAGCTGACGCCCCGGCGACCTATGCACAGCGAGGGCTGTGGTGGGCGATGGAGATGATGAGCGAGGACGACGCCTTCTACAACGAGGGGTGGGTGGTACCGGTGCCCGGGGGCACGGGCATCGACCAGGCGGTCAAAGTGCTACAGCGCGTCGTCGAACGGTTCGACATCTTCCGAACGACCTTCCACAGCCAGGATGGGGGACTGCGACAGATCGTCGCGTCGAACGGGGCACTGGCTGTGGCCGTTCACGAGTGTGGAGGCGTGTCAGTCGAAGACGAGGCCGAGGGTGTTTTGCGGGCCCTTGTCTCGACAGGCTTCCGCGCTGACATCGAATGGCCCATCCGGCTGGCGATCGTCGTTAAGAACGAGCGTGCGCAGGCTCTGGTGCTTGGTTTCAACCACCTTGCCATTGATCTGCGCGGGTGGAGGGTGGTTGAGCGGACCATCGCCCAGCTGCTGGCGGATCCGTCAACCACCATTCCCGATGAGCCCGGCTGGCAACCGGTCGACATCGCCGCACACGAGTCGTCGAGTGCGGGCCGGGCCGCGAACAGGGCTGCCCTCGACCGATGGCGGAAGATTCTGTCCAGCGCACCGCCATCGATGTTCGACTTCGAAACCGTGCCCGAGGAACAAGACCGCTACTGGCAGCTTCGGATGACGTCGAGTGCACTCGCCATTGCACTCGCAGTCGTGGCAGACCGCGCGCGTATCAGCAACAGCGCAGTCTTGATTGCAGCGATATCAGCGGTGTTCGGCCAATACTCCGGGCACACGGAAACCGTCGGCCAGCTCAACGTCGCGAACCGAATTGATCAGGAAACCCACAACGTCGTCGGATATCTGTGCTGGGACTCCCTCTTCTATGCTGAATGGGGCGGCCTGTCCTTCGACGAGATAGGCCGGCGCTGCTTCTATGGTGCGCTCGACGCCTATCGCCATGGTGAGTATGAAAGAGATCAAGCGGTGGCGATCCGAGAAGAAACTGAACATCAACTCGGCGCGAAGATAGACCTGGGCTGGCAGTTCAATGACTGTCGTGAAGCGATTAGCTCGGTGGCCCAGCTCGCACGTCGCACGTCGCACGACTTCGAAGCGCTGTGCAACGATACGCGTATTTCGTTCGTCGACAGCTGGCCGCACATCAGCACGCGTTTCTACGTCGATGTCTATGACGAACCAGATTCTATTGCAGTCGAGTTGTTGTGCGACACGAGGTACGTACCCGTTCCCGTGATGCATAGGATTCTCCGTGCAATCGAGAGCCTGATGATTGCTGCAGCGGAGCACGATCTGGCGCCAGAGGAGATCGCTCGCTCGATCGATCTCCCGCCAGCGCGGAGTGGGAATGGCTGGGTCCGGCACGGAAAGGGATGGGTGCATCTTCCTGCTTTGAGGCAGGCGTGGCTTGACCTCGCCGGACCGTCGGGTGCCGTCTTTGCTCAGCCACTGAGCGATGGAACCTCACGGCTGGTCGCGTACAGAGCGGTAGAAGAGGTACACGAAAGTGTTTCTGATACTCACGTGGCGTTCGTCAGAGCCTTGGGCGATCGGTCCGACATCTGTGCGCCGGACTACTACATCTGGTGTTCCGAAACACCGGCAGACATGAGCGCCAGCCTCGAGTGGGATCGCTCCGTGATTGTGGACCGAGGTAGCGGCCGCGACGCCAAGGAGACGTCGACGGCCGACCTTGAGCTGTGATGGGAACCTAGACTGTCAATCGCTGGGCATCTCTGCCACGAACGTCTTGAACGACTCGTTGGAATCCACAAACGCGCCGACGACGGGCACCTTTTCTTCAATGCCGCGCAACACTGCCAGCGGATCCTGTTGGTCGCCGACATAGCCGAGTGCGAACGCACCCGACTGATACCCCATCATCCGCAGTAGATCGTCGTCGAGGGTGCGTGCGAGCTCCGGCGGGCACGCGAGGAACTGATTCTCCTCCTGGCGGACCCATCCCACGGCGTATGTGATGTTGACGCCGGTTCGCACCTTGTCAGTGTGGTTGGCGCCGGCGCAGTGAACGACCTTGCCGTCGTAGAACATGACGCTGCCGCGACGCATCACGGCCCGGATCATCGGGACGGTGGCTGCTTCCTCATCCGACATCCCGCTCGAGCCAGGCGCGATGTGAGTCGCGCCGTTCTCCAGAGTGAAGTCGGTCAGCGCCCACATGGTGTTGAGCTGAACATGGTAGTCCGGCGGGAATGGGTAGAAGTCGAACGCCATCTGATCACGATGCGTCTTCTGTAGCGTCTCCCCAGGACCGAGGGAAATGATCTGGGTCAGATGCAGCTGCACTGCAGATGCGTGGGAGAGGAACTTCCGGGCCGTAGCCACCGCCAGCGGGTTCATGACGAGGCTTCGGCTTGTGGGGCAGCGGGCGATTAGCGCACCGGTACGGCGGGTTTGAAGTCCGTCATACACGTCGCGTCCTGGGACTGACGCCTCGGTGAAAGGCGCGGCCTCGGCGGCCAGATCGTCGAGCAGGCTCTGCGGAGCGAGATCCTCGACTATCGCGTAGCCATAACGCGCGACTGCGGCGGCGACCTCATCGGGCTCGGCTGTCCGGGGCAATACGATCGGGTGATCAACCATGATTGGCAGCTTAGGGACCGTGCCGTCTGGGTGTCTACATTCCGCCCCTGTGCGCGACTGGCGCGAGTTCGCTCACCGGGTGTCGGGGCAGTGGCTCAGGTACATAGGTCGGTACAGGCTCAAACGCCTCAACTGAGCCGCAAGAAGTGGGTGGTGGGGCCGCCCAATGAGGGGGTCTGTGGGCCACTCCGAGCGGTCAAGGGCGCCTACGGCGGCGTTCCGCGCTGGGCTCCGCCTACCCTGGACAACTCGTCCCGGCCCGAAATTCGGCAGCTATCAGCCGGCCCCCAACGAGTGGCACCCGGACTTTCCAGCAGATAAGCCGACGGTATCGGTATCGCGGATCACCGTAGTCTAATAATTAGGCTGCAGGCGCCAAATGCAACCAGATTTCCAGAAACGTGAAATTGTTGCATCGTCTCAAGCGTTGTTGAGTCAGTGGAGCCGCTAGGTCACGGTCACGCTTGCTGATGGTGTTCCTCGATATCCCCGGCTTCCTCGCGATGGCCCGCACCGGCATCTGTTCGGCCCGGTGAAGCCGGCGGATCTCCGCCCAGTCCTCCACGCTGATCACCACTCCTCCCGGTCTGACTCAACGAGCCAGACCTCTTGGAGGGGGTCAACCTTCGAGCGTCGCTACTGGTCCACTTTTCAGCCGTCGCCGACAATTGACGTTATTCGATTCGGGCTGCACCGCGCCTTGCGCCCAGATCCGCCAGGACTCCAGACGGGCAACTCCGCCCTCGTCTGGGGCCCGCGCATTCGACAACGCCCGGTTGACGGTCTGTTGGGTGAGCGTCAGCTCGCCTTCCGCAGGCCGTCTGGCCGGTGTGGTCACCCACGTGTCGGCACCGATGTAGGCGCGGTCGGCCAGGATCGGCACGCCGGGTCGCTCGCAGATCCTGATGATCCGGTGGGCACGGGTCGCAGTCAGGTCGCGGCAGCGCCTCGGCAGGGCCGGTGACAGCCACAGCACCTTGCCGTGTGGATCAGTGATCGCCTGCACGTTCACCCCGTGCCGGCGGTGCTTGGCCGTGTAGTCGGCGCGGCCGTCGCCAAGGCGGTCGCACTCGGCCAGGGCGCCGTCGAGCAGTCGGTGCACGACATGTCGGGAGCTGTGCGCGCCACGCTGGAGAACTGTCACCTCGGGGTTTTGTCAGCTGTGAGGCTGGATGACGAGCGCGACGTTGCCTGTAGGCCTGGCTCCGGAGGGTCGCCCGTTCTTTGAAGCGGGCACTGTGAGGCGACGCCAGGCTTGGGTGCTGCCAGGTCGTCAGTTGCTCCGCCGCTCTGGTTGGCGAGTATTTCGACCGTCTACTCGACGGCGCCGGGCCCGATGGACGGTTTATGCGGGGGCCGCATGAGGACACGGAGCGGCAATGACATCGCACCACAGTTCAGCAAAGCTCTTGGGCGGGAAAATAACCGATCCCAAAGGAGCGCTGCCATGCGTCAGGCCTCTGCGGTTACGGCCGGAATTTTTCTCGTTGCCGCTCTGCAGTATGGAGTTGATCGCACGGCGATGGGGACTGCGTGCAGCAATCCGCGTCTGCAGAGGTACAGGGTAAGAACCGCGCGCTGCAAGCGATTGAGTGCCGCACTTGGCGCTCGGCCCGTTCATGTGGATGTCCATCGGCTCCGGCAGCGCCCCCACCAGGTATGGGACGTGCAGGATCGGCTCCGCCAGGTGTTCAACTGAGATTTCGGGACAGTTGAACAGCTGCAGGGCCAGCAAGCCCCGGTCCCGCCGTTTGCGTCGTCTGCAGAAGACTCGGCACGCAAGAAAAATGAAGGGTGAGAAAGAGGCGAATTCCGACAATGCGGCCATCCCGTCCCGGGATGCAAACCAGACAACCTTGCATCTTAAACGGTCAGGGACCTCCCGATCTATGATTCGGCCGCGCAGACTTGATGCTCTGTGACCACGGCTCGATTTGGGAAGTCAGGTAACAGAGGGGTTGAGGTGACAGAAGCGTGACCGAGACGACCGTTCACGACACCGATCCATGTGTTTCTCTCTCCCGCCAACAAGAGATTCTCATTAGCTCCCCGACGTGCACGGTACCGATCGACTCCCTAGTCATCTCCGAATCGCCGCGACTGGATGGAGAAAATTCCGAACACATCCAAGCGCTCGCCGAATCGGCAGAAGAATTACCGCCGATCTGGGTCCACGAGCAATCCAAGACTATTATCGATGGTGTGCACCGTTTACGTGCGGCTGTTGCTCGTGGAACTAGCGAAATTGAAGTTAGGTTCTTCTGCGGTAGTGAGATGGATGCATTTCTCCTCTCCCTATCCGCGAACATCAGGCACGGTCGACCGTTATCACAGAGAGACCGCATTGCTGCAGCCGAGCGGATTATCGCTGATCGCCCGGAGTGGAGCGACCGTATGATTGCCTCGTTGGCGGGCATCTCCCCTAACAGAGTGGCGCCGCTGAGGCACCAGACTGCGAACCGGATTCAGCAGCCTGCACGCAGAGTTGGCAGGGACGGCAGATCTCGGCCGGTAGATAGTGCACAGGGTCGGCAACGTGCCGCTGAGATCATCACGGAGAATCCCTCTGCCTCGCTCCGGCAGATCGCGAGGGCTGCCGGCATATCTCCTGCCACTGCCGCCAACGTACGCAACCAGGTCGAGCAAGGTGCCTCACCCGTCTCGAACCAGGTCTCCCCCGAGCGGGAGCGCACCAAGGTCCGGTCACCTGCGCCGACCGCGGGAGGCGGCCACGCCGAGAACCGCTCGCTGTCTGAACTGACAACGATGTTTGATCGGCTACGCAGGGACCCCTCTCTTCGGTTCAGTGATGCAGGCCGCTCGCTGCTGCGCATGTTCGATGCCGTTCATGCCGCTCTAGATGAGCAGGAGCAGGTGCTGCACCTCGTTCCTCCCCACTCACGCGCATTCGTAGCCGAACTCACCCGCGGCTACGCACAGCTGCTTCAGCAATTCAGCGAGGAACTCAAACGTATTCAATCGACCAACGGCCAGGTACCGAACACAAGCGCCAGCTGAACCACCGCCTCAGTGAGCCTCTTTCATCCTGAGTAGTCGCAGGTCAAGAGTGTGTGGATGGCTTGGACGGCGGTGCCGATACGCCGAGTGGATGAGCGTCTGTCGACGATGACGAAGTCTCCCTCGCTCAGCCCGACCAGGGTCTGGTGCAGGCTCGGCGCCCAGGACCTCAAGCGTCTCGTCGACGTAGCGCCAGGCTGTCGCCCCCGACCCCCCGAACCCGGCGCCGACCTGTGCGAACGTCTCGTTCTTCCGCAGGTGGGCCAGTGCCAGCAGGGCCTGCTCGAAGCAGCTCGACTTCCGCCGTGGT
The DNA here is from genome assembly GCA_000720805.1 of Streptomyces violaceoruber. Taxonomy (GTDB): domain Bacteria; phylum Actinomycetota; class Actinomycetes; order Streptomycetales; family Streptomycetaceae; genus Streptomyces; species Streptomyces cellulosae_A. The sequence goes on along the minus strand of JODI01000037.1, from coordinate 88,548 downwards.
AAGCGAAGTTCACGCCCTCGGGTGTAGATGCGCCAGGAGACATGCTCGATCAGCTCGTACGGGACGTCGAGCATGGAAGGATACGGAACGAACGAAGCCCCCCGGCTGTCGGTGCGTTGAGTGAGATCACCACACCAACGACGAGGGGCTTCGCCACGTCATCACCACGCCGACCAGCCTGTTTCACTCCGCACACCCCAGGGATGAAAGAGGTTCACTGACCAGCAAAGACCACGATGGCGGTCTCTCATTCGTAACGAGCGCTACAAGTATCAAAGCGAAGTGTCGAAGACCTCGTCGCGAGTGGCGGTGAGCGCATATTCCACGGCTCCGCGCAGCACCGGGTCTTGCTGAACATCCCCAAGCACAAGCCGGGAATGGGTGGGTATAAGTTCGGTGAGTTTTGACTCGATGAGCCGCCGCAGCTGCTCTCCACCGGCCCGGAGGACCGTGCCGGACAGCACAAGCAGATCGGGATCAAGTATGGCTTTCATCGTCGCTAGGACGTTCGCCAGCCCAGTGGCGAATGTTTCTAACAGTTGCGGGTAGAGCCCGTCGCCGACTGTGGTCGCTCGCTCGATCGCCTTGGTGGCGGCTTCTGCAAAAGGGACGTCATCAAAGTCTTCGATTCCGAGTTCTTTGGCTAGCTCCGCTAGCATCTGTGGCACGGCCGGCTTCTGGAAGCCTGCGCCTTCCGCACTGATGCCCTGTCGCACCAACGGCGCCGATGGGACTGGCAGAAAACGGATCTCGCCCGCTCTCCCCGTCCGGCCACGGTGCAGTTGGTTGCCGATTACTACGGCTGCGCCAAGCTCCTCCTGGTTCCATAGCAGGACGAAGTCTTGATGCTCCCGCGCGGCTCCGAGGCGCTGCTCAGCGAGCGCCGCCAGATTGACATTATTTTCGCACTCAATGGGAATCTGAAGCGTGGCGGACAGCTCGTCCATCAGCCCAGAGGAGAACCACCCCGGGGAACGGCTCGTGTGCTGAAATCGCCCGGTACTCGGATCCGACAGGGCTGGCATCCCAATGACGATCCGGTGTATCTCGGACTGCTTGAGACCAGCTGCCTTCAACGCCCCATCGACAACGGCCAACACAGGGTGCACAGCGCCCTGTTCGAGGTGTCCCGGGATCGGTAACTCGTGCTCCCCGATGATGCGACCGGCGATGTCGGCCACGGCAGCCCGAACCCGAGACGAAGTCACATCCATTCCCATCACATACGCGGCTCGAGCGTTAATTGAATAGAGTCTGGCGCCCGGCCCCGGACTGCCCATGGCTGTACCGGCCGCAACCACCAGTCCGGCGTCCTCAAGCCGCGTCAGTAACTGGGAGGACGTTGGCTTCGAGAGCCCTGTCAGGTCCCCGATCCTTGTCCGGGAAAGCGGCCCATGCTTCACCAACAGATCCAGCGCGGCCCGGTCGTTCATCGTTCGAAGCACGCGTGGCGTTCCAGGCTTACCTACCAAGGCTTGCTCACCAGTCTTTCGCTCGGCTGGCTCAAATCCCCTATTGCGGGTGCATGCGGTACGCGCAGAGGGGCGGCTGCGCCCCCGCCGAGCGTGAAAGGCGTGAGCAACTGCGGGTGAGGGCTGCCGAGTTGTTCGAGGGGGGCGAGAGTGCCAGTGCGGTCGCGGCCGAGTTACGGGTCACCTCGCGTGCGGTGCGGCCGTGGCGGCGACGGTGGCGCGAGGGCGGGGCGCCGGCCCTGCGTTCCACGGGGCCGGTGCCGCCCCAGCGCCTGTCGGCGCGGGCGCTCGCGCGTCTGGAGGCGGAGCTGTGGCGAGGACCGCCGGCGCACGGGGTCGCCGACGATACGTCGCCATGAACTCACCGATCAGGAGTGGGAGTTACTCGCTCCGCTGATACCGCGGGCTGGGGCGGGCCGGGCCTCGGGTGTCGGACCGGCAGGTCATCAACGGGATGGTTTTACACGATCCGGACCGGGATCTCCTGGCGTGACCTGCCCGAACGCTACGGCCCATGGCGGACCGTCTACACCCGCTTCCGTCGCTGTGCGCGGGACGGCGTGGTCACGCGAGCTCTTCAGCAGATCCAGGCCTGTGCGGATGCGGTCGGCGACATCGACTGGCTCGTCCAGATCGACTTCACCATCGTCCGCGCCCACCAGCACGCTGCCGCCACGGGCCGAAAAGGGGGACCAACAGGCCGGTCGAACCGGACGATCACGCTCTCGGTCGATCCCGAGGCGGACTGACGACCAAGATCCACCTTGCCTGCGACGGCAAGGAACGCCCGCTCGCAGTCCTGGTGACGCCAGACATCATCCCGGAGAAGAGCTACCAGCAGCGACATCGGAATAACCGCGGCAGCCGGCCACCAGCGTTCGACCGGTAGATCTACCGTCAACATAACATCGTCGAACGCTGCTTCAACCGGATCAAAGGCGTCCGTGGAATCGCCGCCCGATACGAGAAGACCGCCACCTCCTACGAGGCAGCGGTCACACTCACGTCATTCCTGCTCTGGGCAAGATCCGTTTGAAGACGGACCCTAGTGCAAGGCAGCCTGCACTTCAGGCGTTCCCCATTCTTCGATCTGGCGAGAGGACAATCCGTACTCTCGCTGGAACGCGGCGGCGGTGACCCGTCCGCCTGTGCTGTCCGTCCTTGCGCCAGCACATCGTGCCAGAGCTGATCCGAGCGCTTCGATCGCGGTGTCGATGTGCTCCGGTTGATGCGCTGCCGTCAGCATGATGTTGCCGTCGTCAGGCAGGAACAGTCCGACTTCGAGGCCCGCTACACGCAGTTCATCCCACAGCGTTGGGCCCTCGCAGACGAACTCTAGGTCTCCGAACCGACCGAACACAGCGGCCCCGAAACCCTTCTCCTCCAGGACGGCGTTCATGCCTCTGACGAACTGATCGGTAATGCGGGTGAGGTGGTCGAAGATCCCGGGCTCGTGCTCAAGCAGGTTCAACATTGCGAGGGCCGCGGCGAACGGAGCCCGCTCGGTTCGGTAGGTGCCGCCCAGGTTGGTCCTCGCAGCAAACTTCAGTAGCCCGCTGTGGTCCGCGAAGGCGGACAATGCCATGCCGTTTGTCAGGCCCTTGGACAGGAGCGTGATGTCAGGCGTGACACCAACGCTGCGTGTCATCCCTCCAAGCCCGTAGCGGACGCCGGTTTTGATCTCGTCGATGGCGAGAAACACGCCAGCTGACCTTGTCAGTTCCTTGAGTTCACGCCAGTAGCTGGGCGCCAAGGTGTGAGCCAGGAGCGTGACGATCACACCGGAGATGTCACCCTCCTTGAGGAGCTCGCGGAGGACAGACAGGTCGTAACTGAAATCGATCACTCGGCTCTTGTCAGGGTAATCCACCTGCTCCGCAGCCCAGTCATGCCAGCCGTGATAGCCGCTGGTCAGCACGCGATCCTTGCCCGACGCTATTCGCATTGCTTTAACCGCGGCTGACGTCGCGCACGACCCTGTTCGGAAGAACTGAACTTCCTCAGCCTGGTACAAGCGGGCGAGCGTTTCGCCAACTGCTAATTCATCGGCCGACCTGCCATCGAAGAGAAAGCCGCCGTCGGCAAGCGCAGCGATTGCCGCGAGTGTCGTGCGCCGCTCTTGGTGGCCCAGGATGTTCGTTCCGGATGACCCAGTCAGATCCAAGTAGCAGTTGCCCGCCACATCCCAAAGGTGCGGTCCCTGGCCACGGGAGAGAACGACCGGTAGATACTTGTACCTGACGACGCTGCTTTCGCTCTCTTCAACTGAGCCCGCCATATGATTGTTGCTAATCATGGCAAACTTCCTTTCTAGTGCCTGCTTTCAGCAAGTCATGAGGCGAGGCGTTCGTGTGGCTCGTCTGCCGCGTTTCGGCAAACTTACGGCTACTTGTGGTTGTCAGAGCAGCGCATGGCTGGATCAAAGAAGGCTTCGGGCGTTACCCAGCTGCCCAGCTGGCCCCTGCACGGCAGGATAGGCGAACGAAAGGAGGCTTATGTAAGCACGCAGAACTCTGTCGCCATTCCAAGCTGTCAGTCCATTCACCGACGTCTCGCCCGCCCTGTCTGCCGCTCCTAACGATCCGAGACCCCATGGCGCCGACGCAACCTCATGGCACCGCCCTCGCTACCGGGGCGAGGTCTTTGAATGGGTGCCGTTACGGCAATTAGCATGGTTCCTGCCTGATACGTCGCACATCACGTGGCCGACGTGATCGGTGATTTGGCCTACCGGAGAGACTTCGGGGCGCCAACTGTTGCAGCAGTCCGCCCCTCCTCGGACATGTGTAACCCGGCGGTGCGCATGCGGTCGACCGATACTGCGTTCAATTTCCTGTCTGCCACCGTAAACGACGATGCTTGCACCGGCTGGTCAGCAGATTCACCGTCAACTACGGTGTCGCTCATCTCTGGTGTCTCCTTGATCATCAGATCTGCCGGTGATGTGGCCGCCCCTTGTTTGCGGGAAAAGTGGTGTGGTTCGATCAAGGATGTCGCTGGCTGGTCGATGCGTTGGACGAAGATGGGACTCATCGTGAGTACATTACGACCGAGGACGTATGCCGATCTCTCCGATCGTGCCCGCGATGCCGCCTGCAGCGTCACGGGTGTCACCGATGCGTGGGTTCGTTTGGAATGGCGCGCTGACGTAACAACTGATCGCTCAGGTCAGACAAGTTCGACTGAGGTACCCGACCGTCCAACGACGCCACTGGCGATGGTCGATGGCGAGCCACTCGTTCTGCCATCCGACATACCGCCAACGCTCTGCGACGCATTGATTAGAGCTGCCCAGACAGAGCGGGGAACCACGTACATCCGCGCTGACGGGACAGAGGATCGGCAGACGTACCGCGAACTCTTGGCGGAGTCCGCTTCCATGCTCGCAGGGCTTCGTGGCAGTGGCCTGCGGCCCGGCGACCCCGTATTGCTGCACTGTGACGACAACCGAAACTTTGTTACCGTGTTCTGGGCGTGTCTGCTCGGTGGTTTCGTGCCAACACCCATCGCCATCGCTCCCACGTACCGCGTGGAGAATGCGACGACGCGGCGGATACGAAACACGTGGGAACTGCTGGAACGCCCTCCGCTAGTGACGGACCGGCAGATGGCTCGCGATGTCCGAGGACTGACGCGACTGTGGGGCGCAGGGGAACTAACCGTCCTCGTGGCGGAGCAGCTTTACGGTGACGGGCCGGCGGAAGAACTGTACGCGCCAGGCCCCGATCACCCGGTGGTCCACCTCCTGACATCAGGAAGTACCGGTGTGCCCAAGTGCGTTCGGCATTCACATCGGACGATTGTCACCAGGTCTTACGTGAATGGTGTCGTCAACGGATTTGGTCCGGAAGACGTCACGCTCAACTTCATGCCGCTGGACCACGTTGGCGGGATGGTGATGCACAACCTTCGTGATGTCGTTCTGCAGTGTGAGCACGTGAACGCGAGGATGTCCAGCTTCATGGCCGATCCCTTGCGCTGGCTCACCTGGATCGAGCGCTACCGCGCGACCAACACCTTCGCGTCCAACTTCGTGATCACCCTGATCACAAACCTTGCCGATGAGATCGCTCGCCGGAAGTGGGATCTCAGCAGCATGAGGGACATCACCAACGGCGGCGAAGCGATCGTCAGCCGCACGACGCACGACTTCCTGCGCATTCTGGCTCCTCACGGACTCCGCCCAGATTCCATGCGACCCGCCTTTGGAATGTCCGAGACCTGCGGTGGTGTCGTCCATTCGACGCTTTACCGGGATGATGAGTCTGCTGGCTGCGTCACGATCGACGAGTGGGGAGTCGATGGCCGGGTCAGCTTCCTCCCAGAACCTCGACGTGGCCGTCCTACCTTCACCGAACTTGGGTCCCCAGTTCCCGGCACCTCCCTACGGATCGTCGATGCCGCGGACCGTGTCCTGCTCGAGGACCAGATCGGCCGCCTTCAGCTCCGTGGGCCCTCGGTCATGGTCGAGTACTTCAAGAACCCAGAGGCCAATGCCGCAGCGAGGACAGCGGACGGTTGGTTCGACACCGGCGACCTCGGGTTACTCCACGAGGGTCGGTTGGTCATGACCGGCCGCGACAAAGACGTACTTGTCATCCGAAGCGCGAACTACCCATGCCATGAGATCGAGGCCGTAGCCGAGAGCGTCGAGGGAGTGCTTCCGACGTTCGTGGCGGCATGCTCGGAGCACGTCCCAGCCAGTGGCACCGACGAACTCGTTCTGTTCTGTGCCCTCTCCTCCGCCGATCCTGAGCAACGACACAGCACCCTTCGACAAGTCTCGAAGCGCCTCACCACAGAGATCGGGATCCGGCCGAGGCGAATCGTTCCGATAGACCGCGACGCATTCCCGAAGACCTCGGCTGGCAAGATCGAACGCCGCCGGCTTCTGGCCGACTACCAGGCTGGAGCGTTCGACGGGGACGACGCCGGACCGTCGGACTCGCACTCACTGTGGCTATACCGACCTGTCTGGCTGCCGGCAGAAGCCGCGCAGGACCAACCGCCGACGGGCTGCTGGGTGGTCTTCGACGACGGTGACCTGACACACCACCTAGGCAGCCACTTGCCCGACGGAGTTACCGTCGTGTGCGTACGCCCTGGGGCGAGCTGGATCAAACGATCTGATGGGGAATACTCGATCGACCCGACAGACCAGCGACATTTCGACGAGCTGTTCGCTGCGGTACGTCGAGACCACGGCGTCGTCTCTGCTGTGCTCCACGGATGGGCAGTTAACGCGAACGATTCCATCGGATCGTGGGCGGACAAGCTAGAACGGTCAGTGCTCTCTGTCCATCGTGTACTCAAGGCAAGCCTCTCGGACACTCCCCGCCTGTTGGCACTGACGACTCAGGCATGTCCGACCGACGCAGCCGATCCGGTCGAGCCGCTGCAAGCCGCCATGAACGGTCTGATCCGCACGGCGAACGCCGAGTTCGGCACTACGTCCGTCCGTCAACTCGATCTGTCAGCGAACGACCCGGACATGGTGCCGCTCGCAATTGCCGAGCTCGCACAACCGGATGACGAGGTCATCGTGGCCCGCAGGTCCGGACGACGGTTCGTCCAGCGTCTGCGCCCGCTCGCCGAGCCACCGGATCGACCAGCACACCGCATCCGCCCGGGAGGGTTGTACCTCGTAACCGGCGGACTCGGCCTGCTCGGTTATCACATTGGACGAGCCCTGCTGTCCCGCTACGGAGCCAAGTTGCTCGTCAACGGTCGAACGGCACCAAGCGGTGAGCGGGCCACGCGGCTGGCTCACCTCGAAGCCCTGGGCGAGGTCACGTATGTCAGCGCGGACGTCACAGACGAATTGGCTTTGGCCAGCGCAGTGACTGCAGCGGAGGACCGTCACGGTCGAACGCTGGATGGAGTCATCCACCTGGCAGGAGCCGATATATCGAGCTACTGGGAGGGGCTTGAGTCCCACTCGTTGGCCATGGAACACGGGCAGGAGTTCCATCGGCACTACGAGACCAAGGTGGGAGGGACGCTCGCCGTCGCGGCCGTCCTGGAGGACAGGCCAGAGGCTCTTTTCATCGTCGCTTCCTCCGTCAATGGTCACTTCGGTGGAGTCTCGTTCGGTGCTTATTCGTCAGCGAGTTCGTTCCTGCCGGCTTTCGTTGAACACTGGCGCCGACGGGGACGCGCAGCCCAGTGCCACAGCTGGAGCAGGTGGGTGGAAGATGCGCAGACGCCCGGTCTCGGAGCGATGGCGCGACGCGGGTTCCGAGCCATCGATGTGGCTCAGGCCACGGAACTGTTCGAAGCAGCCCTGGCGGACGCCGCGGGAAATGTCCTCATTGGCCTAGATGACAGTCAGCCGGCAGTGGCCCGCGAGGTCGATCCGACTGTGGTCGCAGACTTCGATCTCCTTGTTTCATTCAAGGCAGAGGAGGGCGTGAGTACGGCCGATGTGCGTGCCGCTGTGGCAACTTCCCTTGAACAGAAGACGATGGCTGTGCGGGCCGAACGCGTCGCGTCCACCGCACCGGTTTCGGTGACGAATCACGAGTCCCACGATGGGGATAAACCGCTCGACGATGTCGAGGCCACTGTCGCCCAGTGCTGGCAGAAAGCACTCAAGCAGGAAAAAGTCGGTAGAAATTCAGATTTCTTCGATCTTGGAGGGGATTCCCTGACTGGAATGATGGTGATCGGCCAGCTGAATTCATTGTTCGGGTCAAATTTGGGGGTCTCAGATCTTTACGAGATGACGACCCTCGCGGAGATCGTGCAGGAGCTGCGAAGCTCTGATGAGCGGAAGGCAGAGTGATGGAGACCGTCCCGGCATTTGGCCAAGAGACGTTCCGTGTGCAAGCTGCAACCGAAGAGACTCTCGGAGAGCAGGTGGTGTCCATCCTCGACGGTCGATCGCCAGCCGTACGGGTCCGTGGATTTCTTAGCGAATCGGAATGTGCCACTACGGCCGCGGCCTTCAGCTCGAGCCAGGCTACGGTCGCTCGCTCCGATGGCGTGGCCGGCCGCGTGCTGGGCGCGTACCACTACAGGATGACGCAATCTGATTATGCCGAGACCGTACGCGCCGGTCAGACCGACGTCGACGAAGTTCTCGCCGTCGCTGGTGATCCTCTTGGGCGCATCTTGCAGGCAGTAGAGCGGGCGGTTGCCCCTTTCGGCCATGAAGTGAGGGCGGCCCGCTGGGACGAGGTCGAGGCAGCGCGAATGCGTATTTCCTCGTGGGAGGGCCACGGAACGTACGCGCTTGAACCTCATGAGGATGTCGGTCAGCTCAGAGATCCCAGGCAACGCGGGTTTGAGGCACAGCAGGTTGCCGACTACACCGTTGTCGCAGTCAACGTATATCCCGTTGTGCCGCGGGAGGGCGGGGCGCTCCGTGTATGGAATCTTCTTCCGGATGACAAATTCAGGGAAACTCTTGGGATCGAGCACTCCGGATACCCGTATCCGTCGGAAATGCTGCGCCATTCTGCGTCGCTCGACATCGAATTAGGGACTGGTGACCTCATCGCAATGAACGGCGGAATGGTTCATGCGGTCAGTGCTCCGGTTCCCGACGAAGATTCGACAGGTCCGGCCCGACTGTCGATGAACTTCTTCCTGGGTTACATCAATCGCAATACGATTGTCTATTGGGTATGAGCCGCGAAGATCGCAAAGGAAGAATCCTGTGAAGATACTTGCGTTCAAACCGGGACACGACGGAACGGTCGCGCTCGTCGATGATGGCCGCGTGGTCTTTTCGTTGGAGAGCGAAAAGGACTCTTTCCCGCGCTACGGTGATGTGACACCGACCGTAATCGCAGAGGCAATGCAGTATTGCGATGACATTCCCGACGTCCTGTGCATTAGCGGGTGGGTCAAAGGATTTCACTCGGCAGAACGGCCCTTGGATGCCGGGTATTTCGGTTGGAGCGACGAGCACACAATCGTCGGCGAAGGAAAGATCTTCGGCCGCACGGTCACAACTTTCAGCTCGACCCACGAACGATCTCACCTGATGTCAGGTTACGGCATGGCGCCTTTCGCGATCGACGAGCCTTGCTATGGTCTCGTCTGGGAGGGCAACATCGGTGCGTTCTATGAATACGGCCCCGGTGGCGATGTGCGACTGATCGACAAGGTCATGGCAGACCCGGGCAATAAATACCAGTACGCATTCTCGCTTGCCGATCCGACGACCACAGCTGAGCGAGGGGGATTCCGCTATTCGAACGCCGGAAAGCTTATGGCTTTGGCCGCCTTCGGCGACGCGAATGTCACCACTCCTAGCGAAAATGAGCTCATAGAGTTCATCCTCGCCCAGGATGACATACTCCGATCATTGAAAAAATCCGACCTAGGTTCGTCGAAATTCTTTAACATAGGGGTGGATAGTCCGGAATTCAAGAGCCTCGCGGCCAGCCACTCACAGCGAATCTTTGATCGGTTCCACGATGTAGCAGCCAAGCGCCTCACCGAGGGTTACCCGCTTATTGTCTCCGGCGGCTGCGGACTGAACTGCGACTGGAATACGCTGTGGCGCACCTCGGGGCTCTTCGCGGATGTGTTTGTCCCTCCGGTCACTAACGACTCCGGGTCTGCAGTGGGCACGGCCATCGACGCTCAGCGCCACCTCACAGGTCACGCGAAGGTGGAGTGGAACGTTTACAGCGGTGCTGAGTTCCGCTATGACGTGTCTCGCATCGGCGACCCGTTCGAGTTTGTCGCATCGGGCCTCGAGGGCGTAGCTGAAGATCTCACGGACGGCAGCGTCATCGCGTGGGTCCAGGGGCGTTGCGAGATCGGCCCGCGTGCCCTCGGCCATCGGTCGTTGCTCGCCTCGGCAACATTCGCAGACATGCAGGAGCGTCTGAATGCAGTCAAGGGCCGAGAGGGCTACCGGCCCATCGCGCCCGTCTGTCGCGAGGAGGACGTAAGCCAGTACTTCGACTGGAGCGGAGCCAGTCCACACATGCTCTACTTCCAGCGTGTGAACAACCCTGAGCAAATTCCGGCCGTGACTCATGTCGACGGCTCCGCCCGAGCTCAAACGGTGACCGAGGCCGAGAACTCACGTCTCTATGAGCTGCTGGGGAAGGTCCAGGACCACACAGGAGTAGGGGTTCTGTGCAACACGTCCCTCAACTTCCCGGGCCGCGGGTTCATCAACCGGACCTCGGATCTCATCGAGTACGTGCTGGATCGTCGACTCGACGGCTTTGTGCTCGACGGTGACTACTATCGCGTGCGAGTCGAGCGTCGGTAGCGCCGAGGCAGCAGGAGTCACGGCCCCTACCAGCGAGGAGGGGCCGTCCCCGGATCGGCCCGCCACAGTGGGTACCAGCGCAGGTCCAGTGCTGTGCTCATCTGGCTCTTGTCGTCCATACGGCTTCGGCGCGGCGCTGCAGCACAAGGTCCACCACACTCTGCGGATCAAGACCACTGGGATCAACGCGAAGACCCACGTTCGGCAAGCGATCGAGGCCCTGCTCAATGACCTCCTCAAATGCGTTGACGGGCCGGCCGTCGGCTGCGGCTTGTAGGCGGTCGGCGTACCCGGCTGCCTCAGGGTGATCTGAGAGCGAGGTGCCATAACAGTTCGTCAAGTACGCGGACTCCTCAGGCAGTCGGTCTATCCCGCGTTGCCGTAGGACTGTGACAGGTGGGCGAAGCACTACGAAGTACACCTTCCGGCCCGCCAGGACTTCGGTAAGCGCCTCGAACCCGTCGTTGATGATCGTGTCACTGACGACCGCGGTGATTCCGGCATCCGCGAAAGAGGCAGCCAGGAGGCATGCGTTGCGGATACGCAGCCCATACTGAATGCCTGCGGCCCCGGTCAGATGTTCAGGGCCAGGGTTGCTGTCACCGGGCACCGGCCACCGGCAACCAGAGATGATCAGTCGCTGCATGTCATCGCCCTCGATGTGTGCGGCGAGCGTGAGCTCTTGTGCGAGCAGGCGGGCTGTCGTTGTCTTGCCGGCGCACTCATTGCCGCAGATGATCCAGATGCCGGCGCTCTCAGACGGACCATTCGACTCTCTGGGTCTCTTCGACCACGTCTGGCGAAACCGAGCGAGTCTTTCCATCCGCTGCCTCCATCCGAATTGAATATCACGAGTCATTGAGTGATTTCTGAGCTAAGGGAAACCTGCGACCATAGGCGCATCGTTTGAATGGATGAATCTTCCCAAGTCGGCGCCATATGCCGGTTGGCTATCAGCTGGCTCCTGCGCTGATGCCGCTCGACAGGGTCGCTGCACAGACGAATCACATGGCCTGCGAATGCTGCGGCATCATCCGCATAGCATCCTGCTGACCGCAGGTCGTCCGGAATACCTGTCCCGCCAGTCTCGGTCGATACAAGCAAGCACGCTCGGCGTAATGCTTCCATTACCTTTACCTTCACGCCGCCGCCCCAACGGAGTGGGCACACAACAATATCGGCACGGTCCAGTTCATTAAGCAGGTTTTCCATATAACCGATGGCCTGCGCTCCGGGGCACGAGCGGATGATTCGTTCGTGTTCGATCGACATATTGACCCCGCCGACCAGAAGTTTCGCGCCCGGAATGTGGTGGCGAATCCTAGGAAAGACGTCTGATAGCAGCCATCGAAGACTGTCGACATTCGCGATGTAATCGTAATCGGCATAAAAGAGTAGACGCGGTGAAACGATTTGGCCATCATCGTCGTTACGTGGTGTGGACTTCTCCGGAAGATGATCCCATCCCATTGGGATCAAATGCGGGAGAATGCTTGGTTCTCTGCGAGCGATTTCGGTGGTGTCCTCCGGGCTTAGGGCGATCATAGCGCCAGCCTGGCGCCACACGTTTTGCTCCACACTGCGAAGTTTTTCGACTTCGTCGAAATCGACCTTCTCGCCAAGCAGTCGCCGCTGTTCCAAAACGACCGACTCTATGTTTTGTTCTACGACGACCGTCCGAGATCTCATCTCGTCCGGAACAATAGGCCACAAGAAATGACCCTCTAGATGGACCGCGTCGTAGCCCTGGTGCTGCTGCGCCATCTCTCGTGCGAGAGCCATCGCTGCAGGCGAACGACGCCTGGGAACCAGTGGACTCCTTGCTTCATCGATGAAGACATGAGTAGTGAGCCCCGGCAGTTCGGGAATCTTAGGCGTGTCCCGAACGACATCGGCTTCCGGAGCGACGACGATAAGATCCACCTGCACGAAATCGAGCGCCCGCATGAGCAGCTTTATGCATCGAATACGGCCGCCCCCAACTGAAGGCCACAACATGTCCTCTGCGAGGAACAGGACTCGACGGCGGGGGCCGAAGTAGATCTCGTCGGTTCCGTGGGGTTCCACCTGTTGTTCTCCTAACACCCGTAGAGTCAGACATCTCCATCGAATGCAGCGGCTATTGGCGTGGCCGTCGCGTCAATCGACAGTCGCAGACCTTAGTTAGTTTTCGCTCGCTTGGTCAGGGAGCTCTGGGTTGAACTGAGGTGCGGTACGCGACCCACTTCGATGACCCGTCCGTCAGTATGGGGCTGCGGCTGGCCCGGGTCTCCCAGCGCCGCCGGCCACTCCGTCCTATAGCGGTTGCGGATGGCTGCCGGTCTTCACGTATCTATTTCGACCCTGCCCAGACTGCCAGGGGTTTGGCCATTGCAGCACGCAACCCCCGCCGCGCGGTCGGTGCAATGGTGGGAAGGGGAAGGTTGACGGCCAGTCAATGACCCGAAGTGGACGCCGGCCCAGGGGCTCCCGTCTGGCTGTCCTGAGGTCAGGTTCGACAGCCGGTCGGCCCCCAAGGACCTGGCCGACGCACTTTGGACTGACGTCAGTCACCTAGGTATCTCGGACCCACATGAACCAGGCTAAGCACGGAGTACTGAGATCGCCCGTACTCGGCCACACGCAGCGTTATCGACGTCCGACGCTCACTGCATGCTTCGAGTGACAGTAGACACTGATCCCAAGCCAGCCTAGTATCTCAAAAAAATGAGAGCAGTTGGCAAACTTCTGGAGACGCTTTGGCTCCGAAATATTCTACGCGACGCCAATCGGCCCTTCTCGTTGAATTGAGGTCATCACGATGATCGTGCTCGGTACCAAGTCAGGCGAGCACGAGGCCTGCTTCGCAGTTGTCAAAGATGGCGAGCCGCTATTCGTTTACGAGGTGGAACGCTTTAATCGCGTGAAGCACGGCGTATCCAGCGACTTGACGGTCCTCCTCCAAGGCTTAGCGGACTACGGCATCGCCCCAGGCGACATTGATGTGATCGCGAGCTGCGGGGACCCAGATCTCATACCTGAGCGGTTGCGGCAGACACGCGAGTTTTTGTCCGGCTCAGCACTGGAGAAAGCTGCCAAGAACGTGCAATGGAGGCATCCGGCTTTCCGGCAACTGATGGTGGCGGCCGGTTTTCCGAACGAGCGCATAGTAAACGTCCGACATCACATGTGCCACGTCGCTTCTGCATTTTATGCCAGCCCTTTCGATGATGCCGCTCTCCTGAGTATCGACGGCAGCGGAGAGGCCGATACCGCTATGTTGGCCCACGGCACCAGGCGCGACGGAATCGAGGTCATGCGCACTGTTGGACTTCCGCATTCGCTCGGCCGTTTCTACGAAGCTGCGACGCAGTGGCTAGGATGGGGTTTTGGAGAAGAGGGTAAGACCATGGCTCTAGCGGGCTATGGCGATCCTCGCCAGAACCTGGAAGCGCTGTCGGACATGTTCCAAATCGACGCTGACGGTTTCTTTGAGTTCAATGCACGGCTTACCGACGGAGCGTTCTCGTACGCCACGCATGAGATTGTAAGTCATGTGTTCGAGAAGCTTTTCGGCCCGTCTCGCAATCGTGGTGATGAAATCGAGCAACGCCACAAGGACGTGGCTGCCGCAACGCAGCACTTGTGCGAGCAGGCAATGGTTCGGCTTGCCGGGACGCTGAAGAAAGAAACTGGTTCGAACGTCCTTCTGATCTCTGGAGGTATCGCTTCGAATTCGGTGGCAAACGGCGCGATCCACAGCAGCGGAATATTTGAGCGCGTCGTCGTCTACCCTCAGATGACCGATGCGGGTACGGCCCTCGGCGCGGCGCTCTACGCCTACCACCAGCACGAGCAGGTTGAGTCTCGCAGCAAGACAAGTTCACGCAGGCACTGGGAGATGAAAAACCCATTCCTCGGACGGAAAATTGACCTGGCCGGTGTGCAAGAGGCAGCGGCAAAATTCGGTATCGAGGGAGTCAAATGCGGTGATCCGGTCGCGTTCGCTGCGGACAGGCTCGCAGAAGGCCGAATTGTAGGCTGGGTCCAGGGACGAGCCGAGATTGGACCGCGGGCACTCGGAAATAGGTCCATCCTCGGAAACCCTCTCACGCAAGGAATTAAAACCCGGATCAACGCGGAAGTGAAACACCGGGAAAACTGGCGGCCGTTCGCCCCCTCTGTCCTCGAAGAGGACATGGGTGATTTCTTCGAGACAACCGACTCGCTTCCGTTCATGACCGTTGTCTCATCGCTCCGCCCGGAGTGGCGCGAGAAGTTGAGCTCCATCTGTCACGTCGACGGAACTGCCCGGGTCGGTTCAGTCAGTGAAGAGTTCAATCCCCTCTATTACCGGCTGATTCAAGAGGTCAAGTCCAGGACCGGGATTGGCATGGTCCTGAACACTTCATTCAACGATCGAGGGGAGCCTATTATCCAGACCTGTGAGCAGGCGCTTCGGCTGTTTGTGTCGTCAGGCATGGATGCTCTCGTAATCGGAGACTGGGTATTTGAGAACAAGCAGAGCTCCCTGGTGAGGGACTTCGATCCCTTCACCGACAACTGCCGGATACTCCGCGATGAGCCGACCCTCCTTGTAGCCCTTCGAGAGGCTAACCACACGCGGCGCGTAATAGACGTTCTTCTTCGGGAAGGGGGCGCGGGTGAAATGACGTTGTGCTCCGTGGGTGAGGAAAGTCAGGTCGCGAGCCCTACCGGAAAAGTACTAGCGCTTGACAGCCTAGATGCCCTCCGCGATATTGCCGCGGACTGGACGCAGGTAGCCGTTCTCACGCCGTGGAGCGCCGACAGGTTCGTATTCGATCCGACGGTGTATTACTCCGAGGAAGCGGAGGCATGCCGGCGTCTCATTGAGACTGGCACCCACGAGCTGTTTTGGGTTGACCCGCTCGGACAGGTCGTACTCGCGCTTGACGTGCTGTACGTACACCATCCCACCCAGCCGTTGGGCACGGTGCTTTCCCGTGGTCTCGACTGGCGCGAAACCGGATTGGAGGGGATCCGCTGATGCGGTGTACCGAAGTGAGCTCGATGCCCGTTCCACAGCGCCCAGCCCCGAATTCCGGCCTGCGCCGCCTACCGCAACGTCCAATAGGGCCAGACTAGATCTTCCCCAGGCCGATGGTGGCTGACTGAATTATTGGACGCCAACACTGAAACCGCCACAGTCAAGGTGCCGGAAAGTGGCTGAGTCCGCCTATTAGATGTCCCCCTACCTGCTCGACATGCCGCAGATGGTGATAGCGATGGAAACAACGGAGAACTCCACGGTCGTGTTGCCTAGAGGTTGTCCCGTATGAGGCGTGAGTTATCCGGTGAGGGCCAGGTTGTGGAGCCGGGCGATGCCGAGCATGGCCTGGTGAACGCCGTCGCCCTTGAGCCGGCAGTCCCGCAGGATCTTCCAGTTTTTCAACCGCGACAGGGCGTGTTCCACCCGGGCTCGCGCCATGCGGTGGACGGCATTCTCCGCTTCCTGGTGTGGGCTGAGGTGTGTCTGACCTCGTCGTTTGCGGTGCGGGATGAGCAAGCCGGTGCCCTGGTAGCCGCCGTCGGCGATGGTCGGTGCGCCACGGCAGGCCCGGTCGACACCGGACTCCGTGAAGGCCCGGCAGTCGTTGCGGCTGCCGGGCAGCGGAAGGCCGATCGCCACCACCAGACGGCTGTTGGCGCGATCACGACCTGCAAGTTCGTCGAGTACCGATGGGTTCTTGCTGGAGGCGGCCACGCTGCGGTCACGGGTGGGCACGAGGGTGCCGTCCACGATGTACACGGTGTCTTTGCGCGGCCGGCGGGCCGGCGAGATGGCCAGCAGGGGCGCCAGGTGATCGAGGATGCGGTCGGCCGCAGACTTCGAGACCCCGAACAACGGCGCCACCTGCCGCAACGTCAGGTTCGTGCACCAGTACGTCGCCACCAGCAACACCCGGTGCCCCCAGGCCACAAGCGAAGGTTAGACACAGCGAAGTCACAGTCCTGTCCGCCACCAGGAAGGTCGCTCATGTCAAGCGCGTCACCAACACGACGTCAGATACTCGCCCGCTCCAGCGCAGTGGGAGCGGGCATCCTCTTCTCCGGAAGCCTCTCCGAACTCTTCGCGGGCACTGCCTCCGCGCAGGATCTGGGCCGCACCGGATATGGCCCGTTGGTTCCCGACCCGAACGGGCTTCTCGACCTGCCAAAGGGCTTCCGCTACAGCGTCTTGTCCCGCGAGGGGGACCCTATGCACTCCGGTGAGGGCCTGGTACCCGCCAACCACGACGGCATGGCCGCGTTCAGTGGCAGAGACAACCGGGTTCGCCTCGTCCGCAACCACGAGAACCACGACAGCGACGTACTTGGTGTCCCGACGGTCAGGGGCCTCACCTACGACTCGATGGGCAAGGGCGGCTGCACGGTGCTGACGCTGGACGGGAGGAACAGGGTCCTGTCCGAGCGGGTGGCGATCGCCGGCACGGCCGTGAACTGCTCGGGCGGGCGCACTCCTTGGGGCACGTGGCTGACCTGTGAGGAGACCGAGGACAAGGCGGGTACCAACGGTTACACCAAAAACCACGGATTCATCTTCGAGGTCCATCCGGCCGATCCACTGCGAACGGGCGCCGTACCGCTGACGGCCATGGGCCGCTTCCAGCACGAGGCCATTGCTGTCGACCCAGGCCGGGGTGTCGTCTATGAGACCGAAGACGCGTTCCTCAAGCCTTTCGGCCTGTTCTATCGGTTCTTGCCCAACAGGCCGCTCGGGGGGACGGGTTCGCTGCGCGCCGGCGGGAAACTGCAGGCGATGCGCGTCCCCGGCGTACCGGACCTGTCCACTGTTCAGGAGCCGGGCACAACCTTCGACGGCATCGAGTGGGTTGATGTACCGGATCCACTTGCTGCCTCGACGCCGATCCGCCTGCAAGACTTCGGCCCGAAGGGCATCACGCACGCGCAGAAGCTGGAGGGCTGCTACTGGGGTGGGCAGAGCGTTTACTTCGTATCGTCGTATGCCCAGAGCGTCGAGGGCTCGGCCGCGGACCACTTCGGCCAGATCTGGCGGTACGACCCGGGACACAGGCGCCTCACGCTCGTCGTCGTCTTCGGCCCGGACACCGACGTACAGCTGCCCGGCGAGTCACCCGACAACATCTGTCTCGCCCCCAGCGGCGGCCTGATGGTCTGCGAGGACGGAAACGGTGCCCAGCACGTCTTCGGCGTGACCCGGCAGGGCGAGGTATACGCGATGGCTCGCAACCGGCAGAACGTCGGGACCCCCGAGGAGCCGGAATGGGGTGAGTTCTCCGGGGTCACCTTCTCGCAGGATGGCAGGACTATGTACGTCAACTGCTACAACCCCGGCACCACGTTCGCGGTAACGGGGCCTTGGCGCCGGTAGCCCGGACGGCGAAGAGCTCGACTGTCACGCACTCTCAGCTGCGCCCACGCCCCTCTGACCGCACCGCCGATGCTTTTCCCCGGTACGCCATGGACGCACCGGTGGGATGGCCTCGGCGGCTCTCGCCCTATAGCGAGCTCTGCAGCAGCTGCCCGAGACCTCAGCCGGTCGGCCTGCGCGGTCAGCGCCGAGGACCTCGGTGAGTGGGACGAAGCAACGCCGCGTTTCGCGCGGAGCCAGTGAGCTCTTTCAGCGTTGACGCTCCAGGGTGAGGACGGCCTTGGCGATTGACGTCATTCGATTCGGGCTGCATCGTGCCTTGCAGAAGATCTTCCAGGTCTTGAGTCGGGCCGGGCCGCGCTCGACGGCTGCTCTGGTCCGCGACAGCGCTCGGTTGACGGTCTGCTGGGTCGGTGTCAGCTCGCCTCCGGGAGGGCGGCGTTGTGGGGTGGTGACCCATGAGCCAGCCCCGATGTAGGCGCAGTCGGCCAGGATCGGGACGCCCTGGCGCTCGCAGATCCGGATGATCCGGTGGGTCCGGGCGGCCGTCAGGTCGTGGGTGCGTCCGGGCAGAGCCGGGGAGATCCACAGCAGTCGTCCGTCCTGGTCGCTCACCAGCTGGAAGTTCACTCCGTTCCGGCGGTGCTCGGCCGAGTAGTCGGCACGACTGTCGCCGACCCGGTCGCACTCGGAGAGCGTTCCGTCGACCAGCACGTAGTCCGGGTCCGCCTCGCGCAGGGCCTTCAGCAGGCCCGGTGCTCGCTCGGCGAGCAGGCTGACGACGGCCGAGGTGTAGGCGTGGGCCGTGCCGACCGAGATCCCGAAGGCCGCGGCGATCTGTGCCAGGGGCTCGTGCTTGCGCAGGTAGACCAGAGCGACCAGCGCGCGCTGGGACGGGCGGAGCTTGCAGCGGCGGTCACTCTCGCGGGTGACGATGAGCATCGTGAGCCACTCGACGAGTGCATGTGGCAGGTCGAGTACGGCAGGATGAGGAACCAACAGGGCTCCAGTGCTGGCGAGTTGAGACTTCGAACACCTCCCTCAACAGCACCGGGGCCCTGTCCGTTTCACACCCTCAGCCCCTCACCCGATTGGTGGCCACTCTGAAAAAGCTCAGTGCAATGTTGGCAATAGCTATTTTTCGCGACGACAAGCGATGAGAGTCCTTGCAGCCGCCTCTGTACCGTCCCTCGAATCCAGGTGTGGGTCCTGAGGACGACCCCAGCCAATGCCAGCAGTCAGCCGGCTCATTCGCGATTCGGCGAGGGGTTTACAGAGGCTACGGCCCGCTGATGATCCACCACTTGGCTCAGCGCACAGCTTGCCGCAACAACGAGTCCACGCGCTGCTCCAAGAGCATCGCGGAGCCCCTCGACTCTCTTCTGCACAATTTCCTTCGGCCCATCAGCCCGCACCAGCAACATGAACGCTTCCAAGGCGCTGAACTGGGCCTCAGCCAGGGCGTCCGACCGGTCCGCTGACTTCATCCAGGCTCTGGCCATCTGACAGAGACAGGGATTCTCCTGTCTCGAGGAGCAACCTTCGCACTCTCCAGCATCGGGTGCTCGCCCGTCCCCCTGACGCGGGAGCGTGACGTGACTAGCGGGCTCATACATCCACGCATCCTTGTTCGTCATGTCCAGCCTTCGGTTGGGGTCTGTAGGGCATCCTGCGGGTTTGCCCGGCTCCAGGCAGCTGTCGGCGGCGCCTGGGCCGCTGGCAGAAGAGCGCGGCCTTCGAGTAACTGGCCCGGGTGTTTTCCGAGTTGAACGCGTCCGGTGATCGCGCGCATACGTGGACGGGACTCACGGACTACAAGGTAGGAGGGAGCGCGATCGGCCCATCGCCGTAGTGAGGCACAGGTCCTCGAACCGACGGTGGCCTGATCCCCCGGCCGCCGGGCGGATCGACCGGCGGGGAATGGGCAGCAAACACCACCTGAATTGCGACGGCAAGAGTAGCCATCTCTACGCCCTCTCCATAGTCCTGGCCGCTACCTGTGGCTAAATCTGCCATCGGTTGGCACCTCTCGAAAGGCCAGCATCGCGGTCGACTGGGGCTGCGGGGACAGTCACCCGCACCTGTGCGACGACTGCGAGGTCCGGGCTCTCGAAGTGGAGCGGCAGGCCGAACAAGCCGAACGCGAGCGCCAGGAGCAGGAGCACCAGGAGGAGGAGACGGCACAGGCCTCGAAGGCCGGCGGCTGGCTCGGACGCTGGCGCAGCTGACCGGGCAAGTCACCCTCGGCAGCGCGAGGGTTTGCCCAGGACTGCCTGGGCAACTCTCGTTGTCGGTGGCGGCTGCGAGGCTGGAGGGCATGGACAGCGACGATGAGCAGCTGCTGCGCGGTCGGATCTACGGAACCGACCACGACCACCCCGTCCCGAAGCCGGGACGCAGCTACGCCGAACTGGTGGGCGGGCCGCTGGGCGGGTTGCTGCTCGACATCACCGGCCGGAGGAGATCGACGACGGTGTCTCCCTCCTCACGGAGCTCGGGCAGTTCGGCCCCGGGGGCCGGGCGCTGTACGATCCGCGCCCCGGCGATCCGGCCCGCTGGGACTGGAGCGGCGACAGCCCCTGACGGCATGCCACTCGGGCGGGTGAAGAAACGGCTGCGGCGGAACCCTCCCCAAGCGCCTGGGCGTAGTGCCGTACATGAACCCGATCAACGAGGCGCACGTGAGTGAGCCGGGCCTGGTCGTCGTCGACGTCGCGGCCGCCGACGAAGAAGCCGCGCTCGCCTTCCAGCAACTGTTCGACGACCGGTGGGCGACGTCGTCAGCGGAGCGGACGACGCACGACGTCGGCCAGCCAGGCTGTTGGAGCAACACCGAGCGGGTGCTGCTGACCTACGAGCAGGTGCGCGCCTACGAGCTGCCCGCGACTGAGGGCAAGCGCGGCGATCCGAGGTGGCCGGCCTTCGCCCGCCGCTACGGCTTCGACCCCCGCCGCCCGGTGCAGTGGGAGGTGGAGGCCCTGGAGCCGGCCGAACTCGGGCGCCTGGTCCTCGCCGCCGTCGACCCAAACATCGACCGTGACGTCCTCGCCGAACAGATTGCCCGCGAGGAACAGCAATGCCGCGCCCTATCCGACTTCCTCGGAGGCTGGGGCGCGGCGGGCGGGACGTCTGCTTGAGCGGGCTCGAAGGGGCCTCGGCTACTCGGAGGCGTCTTTCTGCGTGTTCCGTTGCCGGCGTGCAAGGTTGACGTGTTCGCGGACCAGGTTGGTGTACACCGTCTCCGGGGTGCTGTGCGGTGGCGATGACGCCGGCGAGTATGCCCACCTGGACAGCGAGAACCGTCGCCAGGTTGGCGCTGCCTACGGGCCCGCGGGCGAGAACCAGGGTGCGGGCTGCGTCATCGAGCCGGTCGATGGTGGGGTCGTCACCGAGGCCGATGCCGAGCCGGTCCGCCATGACGTGCGAGACGATCGCCACGGCATCACTGAGAGGCTCGTCGATGTTGAACTGAGCCCGCGCCTTGTGGCTGTCCTTGAGGATCGCCGGGAGTGTTCTCGGCTTGGGGGTCTGGAACAGCCCTTCCTTCCTCCATTCCTCGTACGGGAGCAGGCCTGCGGCGCCACGGCGGGCCCGGTGATGGTCGGTGGGGTGACCAGCGGCGGAGCGACAGGCGCGACCGATGGCCGCGCTGCAGCTCGGGCAGGCCACACGCCGGTACTAGGCACCGACGCGCTTCGTCTCTTCGCCGGCCTAGAACTGCGGGCGCCAGTGCCCCCACTGATCAGCCCTGAGTCACAACGCCTCCGGTAACTGCGCGGCCGACAGAGCCAGTTCGAGCATGCACTCCTCCGAGCGGCAGAGGGATCGGGCAGGAGATCACCCTAGGGGCAGAAAACCGGGCGTGGCCCGTCGTTGTCACACAGCGGCGGGCTCCGACATGCGGTCGAAGGGGCTGGGGTAGGCGGCCATCTCCTCCAGCCGCCGGATGACGGCATGCGCATCGCCCAGGGCCCGGTGGCCGCCGCCCAGCTTCTGCCAGGTGTAGCTGCCGAAGTAGTCGTGCCACTCGCCGTAGAAGGCGGCGTACTGCTCCATCGTGAAGTCGACGGTGCCCAGGGCGAGGTGGTGAAGGTGGAGCTCCCACAGCAGCCGTCCGGTGTCGTAGGCCCGGTTGTAGATCACGATCCGGCACCAGGCACGATCACAGAGGCTTAGGTGACGACCCCGGCCTGAAAGCAGCGCAGGATCCCGTCGCTGATCGCCGGACAGGCGCCGTAGTCATCCGCTTGGATGATAAGCCGAATTCGGTCGGCACCAGTCATGGTGAATTCCTGGGAGGGGGAAGGGAAGGGTGCGGTGGCCTAGACGGCGGCTTGAGGACATGGTGGATGTGCCAGACACGCCCGTTGGACGGCTCCTCCAGCTTCACGGGGTGCTTGCCGCCGGACGCCGAGTACAGGAGCTCTTCCAGCCGCGCCACGACCGGGAGCCACCGGCTGCCACTGTCGGCCGGTGGCTGGTAGCACGAGACCAGCAGTGCCCCTCCCGGGGACAGGAGCTGGTGCATGCTGCGCAGGGACTCTCCCGGGTCGTCGAGATAGTACAGTACCTCGCCGACGACGATGAGGTCGAAGGACGCGGAGAGCACCGGCAGCCGGTTCGCGTCGGCGCACAGGAAGAGGTGCCGCGGCGGCAGGGTGCCGCGCGGCAGCGCCGTGAGGGACCAGTCCATCCCGAGGTAGGCCCCCGTGAAGTGATCGCCACCAAGTGCCTCGCGCAGCAGTCCGGATCCGCACCCCACATCGAGGACGCGCTGTGCCCCGGTCCTGCGGGCGAACGCCGCAAGGTAGTCGTACCGGATCGCCTCGCCTTGGGCGCCCAGGTAGTCCCAGCGTCCCGAACGGTACTGGGTCTCCCATTCGGTTCGGCTCACACGGGGCCGGGTCATGCGGATTCCCGGGCCGTCTCGCGCCAGGCATCGGTAGCCGGGACGATCTCATCGAGGGTTTCGCCGGCGGCGGCTACGGCAGACGCGATCTGCGCGCAGGTGTGAGCAGCCGAGACGAACAGGACGGGACCGGATGGTGCCGCGACCGCTACGACGTCACCCGCCCGACGCCGAGGAGGGCGGCATAAGGACATTGAGGTTCCCACCTGCTTCACAGCTCCACCAAGCCTCGTCGAGAAGGATCACCACTCCTGATCATACGATCGCACGACAACGTGCTCAACACACGCTTGGCAGGCACAACTGAGGAGTCGGGCAAGTGTCCCAGGCATTCAATGCCGTTGTGGCCGAAACCCGGTGGCCGTGGTCTGAGGCTCCGGCAGAACTCGCCGCTTGTGTCGAGGAGTTGCTTGGGTCGCACATCGTGGTTCACCAGACACAGTGCGGAGGGTTCTCCACGGGCATTGCGAGCCGGCTCCGGTGCGCCGACGGTCGGACCGCGTTCGTGAAGGCGGTCAACGCTGGTGGTGACGAGTTCGCCTGGACTCTCTACGAAAGGGAGGCGCAAGTGGCCCTGGCGCTGCCGGGGACACTGCCGACGCCGCAGTGCCTGGGTGTGATACGCGCCGACGGGTGGCTCGCTCTGGTTTTCGAGGACGCGGGGCGCCAGCTGTGCAACTTCCCTGGGACCGAGCCCGGCTCGACTCGGTGCTGGACGAGCTGGCTCGGATGACCGCCGTCGCGACGCCCACTCCGGTGCAGGGCATGGGGCCATGGGGAGGTGATCTCGAACTGTGGCGCAACTGGGAACGCATGGCGGCCGATGACTCGGCACCACGGCTCCTGCCTCCAGGGCTCCGGGACCGGGTTTCTGATCTCGTCGGCCTGGAGGCGCGTCTCGTGGCTGCCAGCGAGGGCGAGACCCTGCTGCATTCCGACCTTCACGATCCGGGCGCGATCCTGCTTGCCCACCCGGCTGGCCGGCGAGCCCCGGCACAGGACGTGGACTGCGCCCTGGCGGCCCTCGCGGGCCGCTTCACCCGCATGGCGACGACCCCTGTCGGCGTACGAGGTTCTCTGGCCCTGGCAAGATTTTTCGCGTTGCGTGAGCCTGGCCAGTTTGCGCTGTTCCGCGATTTGCGCGCCCGTGTGGTTCTCGTCCGGTGTGAGCATACTGGTCTCCGTTCTGAGCAGCACTGGGAACAGTACCCACGCCCGGGCGCCAGGGTGCATCCTTCCGCCCCGACTCCGAAGCGAGCGGTGGCTGTGAGGTCGCACTGTTGTTGCGGTGACCGATGCCGTTGACCTGCGGTGCCGCAGATGGATTGCGGCGGGTTCTGGCACCTGCTCGGGCTGTTTGACCTGCGGTCCTGCAGGTTGGGTGAGACTGCCGCAGTTGCGGTGAGAACGCCTATCGCGGGGTGCTGGGGGAGTGCGCAGAAATATGATCATGGTCGCAGCTCGGGGAATGCCTCCTCCCAGACGTCCTTGATGCCCTTACTGATGAGCTTGTGGAGTACTGGCCAAAGTTCAAGCAGGATGTCCCGGTTGAGGAAGCGGCGCAGGTCGTCACGCATGCCTTCGGCGGAGACCGTTCTGTACAGGCTCGTGCGCTGGCGTGGCAGGTCCAGATCGAGGACGCGCAGTCCGGACCACGCGATGTGCAGCGGCAGCTCGACCAACCCGTGCTCGTGTCCAGCCAGCTCGTCGAGGTGGGAGGGCAGACGTTGTTTGTATCTCGCTCGCAGCAACGATGCGATGGTGATGGGGTCGTCGTGCACACCAAGGGGCCGACATCCGAGAAGCCACACAGTGGCGGACACCGTCTTCTGATGAGGGGCCCGTGGATGCGAGGCCGGTCCGTGCCGTGCCGGGGAAGCTGGCGAGGCGGGCACCCCGCTGACCACCGAGGCCCGGGGTGTCGGTGGAGCTGGGCACAATGGCGCGCATGGCACCCAAACCGCACTACCTGCCCGCGGCCTTGATCGGCGGCTTCGGCGAGTCCGGAGCCGGCCGGATGACGGGCCTCCGGCACGCAAAGGTGTGCGTGCGGCGGCGGCAGGAGCCGGAGAAGGTGTTTGGGCCTTTGAAGGCGGAAAACATCGCCTACCAGTACGGGCTCTACGACGTGGACGCCCCGAGCAGTGAGCTGCCCGCTGATTTCGCAGAGACCATCTGGCAGGCGTACGAGGGAGCTCTTCCCGCTGCGATCCGCGCGCTTGAACAGGGCACGGTCACCCGAGATGACTGGAAGACCATCCTGTCGCACGTGCAGGCGCAGTCCATCCGCCACCCCGACTACGACCGTGTCGCCGTCACCTACATCCAGGAAGTGGGCGCGCCCGCCCCGGCCCGTGATCATGTGCAACGTCAGCGGCAGATCACGTTCCGCGAGACACGACGGTGGATGGCCAACGCGCGCTTCGCCCTCCTCCGGCGTGGCACGGCCGCGCCGCGGTTTGTTCTGAACGACAAGGGCTACATCCCCATGCACGACACCTTGCTCGACCTCAAGGGCGTGCTCTTCCCGCTCTCCGCAGAGATCGCCGTGCTGATGGTGGTGGGCGCCGCGCGGCCAGCCGACGACTATGAGGCCGGGCCGCTGACCGAGCGCGTCCTCAACCTCAAGGGTATGGAGATCGTGAACCGGGTCGCCTGGACGGTCAGCGAGATCACCTGCGTGATGGGCCACCCCGACGACGCCGACTACCTGCTGCAGCTCCCTGAGACCGGGCCCACGGTTCGCCTTCCCCGACTCGGCCCCTACGGCGGCAACCGAGAACCGGGCTTCTTCCACTGGGTGTTGGCTGGTTTCGGCGTACCGTTTCCTCGGAAAGACCAGGACTTCCGGTGGGGTGCCCGGACTCGTTAAGGCAGAGGTTTTGCCACGGACCTTCATGATCAGCTGGTGGGCGTTGCCGGCCTTGCCGGCTGCGGGTTCGCGCTCTGCGACCCCGCACGGCGGCTTCCTGTCGATGGCCAACCAGCGTCGTCACCGGCGATGTCAGTGCGGGCTTCTACGCTGTGGACCTGTGACGACAGCATCATTGTCCGCAGCGGTCTACCCATGGGCACGTCAGACGGTGCCGCTGGGGGAGTGGGGACCAGGCCGAGACCGGAGCAGCACCCCTGCTGCGGAAGGAGACCACGGCCGGCGACTGGAGGAGCTGCGGGACGTGCCGGTGCTCGCCCTGTTCGGCGAGCGGGGCGCGGGCAAGTCAGTGGCGCTTCGACAGGAGCACCAGGCGCTGGAGACTGCACGAGCCATGACGCGGTGGGTGAACCTGGGACGGCACCAGACAGAGTCCCAGGTCCGTACAGCTCTGGCTGCCACGTCCGCTGCCTGGGAAGCAGGGGAGCGGTGGGTGTTCCTGGACAGTGTCGACGAGGGACTGAACGTCCTGCCTGCCCTGGGCGGCCTGATCGCCGACTGGATCGACTCACTCACTGTGGACCAACGAAGCAGTCTGAGGCTGCGTTTCAGCTGCCGCACAGGACGCTGGCCTGACGTCCTGCAGGACGCCCTCACCAGGCACTGGCAGTCGTCGCTTCAGGTGCGGCACATGATCCTGGCCCCGCTCAGCGTCCATGATGTTGCCGTAGCTGCCGAAGACTACGGTCTCGATGCTGACGCCTTCTGCACCGTGTTGCGTGAGCGGAACCTGGCGCAGTTGTCCAAGACTCCCGTCACCCTCCTGCATTTGCTCGAATACCAGCGTGTCCACGGGACCCTGCCGACCACTGCGGCAGATGCCTACCGGCAGGCGTGTGCTCTTCTGTTCCGAGACCCGGCGTCCGGCCGACATCCGTGAACTGCGCACTCAGCCGACAGGGGAGCGTCTGCTCCCGGTTGCCGCTCGCGTTGCTGCGGCGATGCAGTTCGGTGCACACAACGTGCTCAGCGATGACTCCCACCAGCCCCCCAGCCGCGGGGAGATCACGCTGGCCGAGCTGGAAGGCGGACATGAGCCCGGCCTGCTGGACGGCCAGGTCCCGTGCACGACCGACGAACTGCGGCGGCTGACCGAGTCTCATCTGTTCGATCCGGTCGGTCTGTTGCAGTGGACCTTCGGGCACCGTAGCTACCAGGAGTTCCTGGCCGCCTACTACCTGCACGCCCACCAGCTCGAGCCGCGCGCCCAGGACGGATTGCTGTGGGTCGGGGACGGGGCAGCGCGGCACATCTACCCGGCCCACCGCGAAGTGGCCGCCTGGCGCAGCGGTACCGACAGCACGCTCTTCGAAGACCTCCTACGTGACGATCCGCTGGTGCTGCTCCTGGCCGACCTGCCTGCGCGGCCGGCCGCCGACCGGGCCCGAGTCGTCGAAGCCGTCTTCAGCCTGGTCCAGCAAGACGACACGATCGACATCGACCACACCACGCTGCACCGACTCGAACACCCCGGACTGCCACAGCAACTCCTGCCCCGTCTGCGACCGGACGCGGACACGTCGGTGGTGTATACGGCGCTGCAAGTGGCACGATTCTGTCCTCATCCGGGGCTGACGGATGCCCTGTTGCAGGTCGCCGGGACTACCAGCCTGCCCGAGGAGCTACGAGCCCTTGCCCTACGGGCCATCGCCGACTTCCGTCCCGCGGATTCCCCGACAGTGGAACGGGTCAGACAAGTGGCGGCCCAGGACCCCTCGCCGGAAGTCGTCGCAGCCGCTCTCTACCGTTTGTGGCCCAGTCGTCTTTCCCTGCGAGAACTGCTCGACCTCTTTCACGATCCGGCCGCCGACTACTACGGCCGTGCGTGGGTGCTGCGCTCGGAAATCCCTGCCCAGCTGACCGCGGCCCAGACCGCCGAGGCTCTGCTGTGGGCCCGCGACACGATTCAGCAGCCACTACCGGGGCGCAGTATCGTCCTGGCCACCAGCCTGATCAGCCGCGCGGTCTCCCTGGCCGGTGCCGATGGACTTCCTGGACTGCCTCATCCCGAGACCGTCATCGGTGAGGCGCTCCTCGCGCTGGCCAACCACAGCGATCTGCTGTACAGCCTTGAAGGCCGGACCGAATACGAGGCCTTGGGCGACGTCTTGCGCGCCCAGCACAGTCTGCGCCGCGCTCTGACACTCCACCTGCTCACCCATCTCGGCGAGCAGGACTTCCTCCGGGCCTGGAGCGCGGTGCCACGTGGCGGCCTGACCACCTACGACGACGCGTTCTACTGGATGGAGCACTGGGACCACCTCACCGACGTGCCATCCACCCTGGCCCGGCTGGTCGTATCCATCACCCCACCGACCGACCCCGATCTGCAAGCCCGGGTAGAAGCAGCCTGCCGCGCCCATCCCACCCTCCGGCAGATCACCGAGCGTTGGGCCCCGGCCCCCGACCCAGAACCCCGCGAGGACGCCGACACCGCTCTCGACGAGAGCCGCCTCTACAGCGAGACACGGCTACGCGAAGCACTTGCGGCCGTCCACACCGCCACCCCGGCGACCATCCGCCATGCCTGGGGCACCATCATCGACCAGACGAGATGCACCCGCGACGGAGCCGAGCCTCCTCGCCTGGGCGAGGAGCCGCTGCTCCTGTGGGCACATCACGCCCCGTCCCGACCGGAGCAGGGTAGCGACCTCGATGCGCGGCTGAGGGCCGCCGCCCGGCAGGTACTGACGACCGTCCCGCCTCTGCCGGCGCACCTGTTGGCTTACGGTGCACGCGCCAATCCGCGCCTGATGCTGGAGCTCAGTGCTCTTGCCGTACTGAATGCATCCGACGAACTCCCCTCGGCTACCCCCGCTCACTGGGCCGGCTGGGCTCTCGCCCTCGCCACCACACACGCTTACACCTCTGCCGCCGAGGCCATCCGGGACGCCCTTCTGCCTATCTGCGCTGAACAAGCCGGCCCTGCGCTGATCGATCTACTGGGCGAAGTGCTCCGCGATACCCACACGGACGCCGCCACCTCACACGACCTGGCCCGCCGCCTCAGCCCCCACGCGCAGGAAGACGTCGTCGACGCTCTCACCGTCTGGGCCGACCACCCCGACCGCGGGATCGAGCATTGGCAGAGCGTCACCAGCGCCCTGGCCTTCACCGACCATGCCAGCGCCCCCGGCCGCCTGCAAGCGGCCCTCGACCTCGACCCAACGAGCCCCGACACGACACCCGAGCTCCTGACCCGATGGCTCACGGCAGCGCAGGTCCTGCTGTACTCGGCGGCACTGCCGAACCTGTGGCCGCTCGTACATAAACGTCTGAACAACGAGACACTCGCCCGGGCCTACATCGACCAACTCGGCCAGCGCCTCGTCCGCCACTACACGCAGCCGCACCAGCTGGCCGGCCTGACCGAGGAGGCCCTCGCCGAGCTGTACCTCGCGCTCGCCCGACATGTGGCAGCGGAAGCTCTGGACCCGCCCTTGCGCTCCGGGTGGGTCGGCGAGGACCACTTCGGTGAGCTGATCCGATCCATTCCACCGCTTCTCCAGGCTAAGAACACGCCGCAAGCCGCCCATCATCTGCGCCGTCTGGCCTCCCAGACAGGGCTGTGGCGCCTACGACTCCTCGCCCGGCAGACCGCCACCACAGCCGCGCAATCCCTACACGCCCCGGTAACGCCCCCTCAGCTCAGGGCACTTGCCGAATCGAGCCAACGTCGCTGGGTCACTGACGAAGGGCACCTCCTGGCGCTCGTGCTGGAGGCTCTCGGCCGCTTCCAACATGCTCTGCGTCGCCCCAACGGCCTGAGCATCGCCCTGTGGAACCGCTCGGAGTCCTCCGCGGCCCAAGCCGAGTGGTGGCCCTGCTGGGAGGAAGACCTCAGCGACATCCTTGCCACGTTCCTCCTGCAGGACATCGGCGGCTACCGTGTGGTCGTCAATCGTGAAGTCCAGCTCGACCGCCCGGGTTTGTCCGGCCGGCGCACCGACATCCAGATCGAGGTACCAGCCCCGCCAGGCAGCGGACACGACCCGGTCAGACTGGTGATCGAGTGCAAAGGCTGCTGGAACAGCACGCTGCCCACAGCCTTGGAACACCAACTCGTCGACCGCTACCTGAATACCCCTCACACGGCAGGCATCCTGCTGACCGGCTACTTCGACTGTGACCGCTGGACGGCTAGCAAGCGGCGATCCTGCCCCGCAACCCATCACACGCTCGCGTTCGTTGACCAACACCAGCAACAACAGGCCCATACACAGCAAGCCCTCAAGGGGGTCCCCGTCGCAGCCTTCACCCTCGACTGCACCCTGCCTCCGCCGCCATCGCAAGGTCGGCGGGCGTGAATCGCAGCGACGAGCTGGGCGGCCATAGCGCCGATCCGGGTCCGTGCCCCGTAGGAGATAGAGAAAGGACACGATGAGGGCACGCTTGGTCACCATGACGAGCACGGGCTCTTCAGAAGCCACTGCCCGACCGGCTGTGGGCGACCCCCGCTGGGCAGCGGCCCAGTGCCCATGTCGCAGCGTCCGACGGGCAGAGCTGGGATCCCGGGTGCCCTCGTCCGTCTATTGATCATATTGAGCCGGACGCGGCGTTCGCGGAACTGGCGAGATGTCAGAGGCTGGTTGAGAGCTCGTCGATGATCTGCTGGCCGTGCGGGTCGCCCAGATCGGCCAATGCCTGGGCGGCGTCCTTGCACCAGTCGAGCCAGTCCGGGTCGCCCCGGTAGTCCTCGACCAATCTGTGCAGCGAGTGAACTGCCGCGTCAAGGTCCAGGGGTGCGAGGCGGTTCGCCGCGTCGAGGCGGTCGTCGAAATGGATGTCCGCTCCGGCGAGGTACTCCAGGGCGGGGCGGGCGCGTTCGTCCCCGGCAGACAGGAGTACTTCAGCGGCTCGTACCCGGACGGAGTCGTACAGGTAGGAGTCGCGGACGAGCCGGTGGCAGGCGTCTTTCCCGCGGACCGGGTCCAGCTCCAGCAAGGAGCGGGCTGCCAGGAGGCGGTCGCTGAAGTCCGGGCTGTGCGGGTCCTCGTTGAACTCCTCGTCCAGGAGCCGATCGTCCACCAGCGTCTCGAGCGAGGTGGTGCCCTCCTGGAGGTCCAGTTCCGCCAGCACACTCGCCGCCCAGACGCGCGAGGTGGCGTCGCTGTCGGGATCTGCGCTCGCCGTTGCCATCGCCTGTGCAGCCGTCTGGACCAGCGGTTTCCACGTGTCGGCGAGCAGGGTGCCCAAGGACAGCTGGGTGGCAATCAGCAGGCACCCGCGGATATTGTCGGGCACCGCCAGGGCCCTGAGGGAGGTGGCGGGGTCGGTGGGCGGGGCGGTTCCGGGGTCGATGAGGAAGCCGATGTAGGAGGCGGTGTCCAGCGGTGCACTCCACGGGGTCGTCCCCCAGTCCTCCTTCCAGGGGCTGAGCAGCCGGTCGAGCTCACGGGCATGGGCAGAAGGGGTGCGCGCGAGGTGACGGGCAGCGCAGTACTCCTGAAGGGTCTGGTGGAGGAAGGCGAAACCGTCCCCGGAGCGAGTGAGCAGCCCGCTGCGCCCCAGGACCGAGGCCAGGAAACCGTTCCAGTCGTCCTCCGGCACGGCGCTGGGGCGCCGCGCGTTGTCCACGGTGGCCAGCGCGCCTATCCAGGACGTTATGCCACCGCTGTGGTGGCCATACGCCAGGCTGTCGATCGTGTCCGGCAGTTGATCGAGCAGGTCATGGGCCCGTGACACGGCCGTGGGGCCGAAACGCGCAAGGGCGGCTTCGGCCTGGCTCCGCACCCCCGACAGGCCCCTGCCGCTCATACGCCGGTGCAGTAGGTCGGTGAATCTCGCGTACAGAGCCCCCCGGGTGGCCGGCAGCGACTGCCCGGGATGGGCGGCATACAGCTGGCACAACATCGTCGTCATGAGCGGAATACGGGCGAAACCGGTCAGGTGCGCGTCGTCCAGCACGCGGACGAACCGGCCAGCTGCCTCCCGGGAGTCGGGCACGCCCAAGCCGTCCAAGACGCGCTGGGCCGCGTTGGACAGTTCGCTGCGGGAGAAGGGTGCCACCTGGTAGCGGGGCACGTCGTGGCCCAGGGCGCGGAGATCCTTCCCGGGAAGCGGCCGGGTGGCCACGACGAACCGGTACAGGGGGTCGGGCCCGGCGGCGAAGGTGGCCAGGGTGCGCAGGAGGTTCTGCCGGTCGTCCCGGTCGGTGATCTCATCGAGTCCGTCGACGAGCACGAGCCAGCAGGCGCCCGGGGCTGGCCTGTTGACGAAGAGCTCGTCGGACAGCGTCCGCTGCAGTGCGAAAGCGGTCAGCTGTGTGGTTGCCGCTGCCGCCAGAGCACATGGCAGGGGAGAGCCAAGCAGTGCTGTGGCCGGCACGGTCACCGCGAGCAGTTGCTGGTCCTCGCGGGCCAGCCAGCGTTCGGCCGAGTCGGCCTGCACCGCGCGCAGGAGGCTGGACTTCCCGCCGCCCGGGCCGGCAAGGACCAGGCACACGGGTGCGCGTCCCAAGAGCGCGGAGGCGTCGGCAACATCGCCGGGAGACTGAGCTGCCGGTCTGTCGTGCTGTCGCCCGCTCTCCGAGGGGGCCCGGTGCAGGCGCTGCGGCACGTAGACGGAACTCAGCGACGGCACGCCCGCCTGCCCGGCCTCGGGATAAGGATGTGTCTGTGCTGCGAGCCGGCTCGCGCGCACGTAGTCGGCCAGGTCCGGGCGGGTCAGACGCAGCGCGACGTCGCGGAGCTTCTGCGGTGTCAGGCGCTTGCGCAGGACCCTCTCCGGTACATCGGGCTGTGTCACCGTCGCCTGCCAGCGCGGTCCCAGGCTCCCGCCCATCGCGAGCCTGACCCGGTTGAGGAGATCCGCGTGCAGCACCTCGACTTCCCCGACCCGTAGATGCGGGGCCAAGGCGAAGAGCACATCGCGGTTGCGGCGTTCCAGCTCGTAACGGTCCGGTAGTTCCGTGATGCGTACCAGCCGTAGGAACTCCGCAGTCTCGGCAGGGTCCGCATCGAGGTACTTGGCGATCCTGCCCAGTCGTTTCGTGCTGTCGCTTCCCCGTCGCTGTGCGACGGCACGCACATCCGCCTCGGAGCTCAGCGGACCCTCCACGCCAACTGTTAGGAGGTACGGCAGGTCCTTGTGCTCCCGCAGGGCCCGATGGGTGCGCAGAAGGCTTGCCAGAGCATTGCTCCGGAGCACCTTGGACAAGGTCCAACTATCGTGGTTCTCCCGGGACTTGATTTGCTGGAAATCCCACAGCGCCACGCCGTCTGACACTGTGCCGCTGGCCCGGGCGACCAGGACATCCTCGAAATGCTCGCACGTCACGTGGACCACTCCGGCACCCGCCAGCATCTCCAACACCCCATGGAGCGTGGCCTGTGCCTGGTAGGTGAAACGCTCCTCGGTCGCCGAGCCCGTGTCGTCAGGCGCCGAAAGACGGCCTGGATCCTGCATCCCCCGATGATCCTCTCTGTGGGCCGGTCCCCTCCGGCCGCAGCATAGTGACAACCCGTCACGCGGGTGCAGGCCGCGCGACCGGCGCCAGACGACGACCGGCACCGGCTGGAGCGCAGACCGGTGGCCGGGTAACGCCACCGCGCAGCTGGGAACATCGACTACGGCGACAACGGCCGCAGTTCGGGAATGCCTCCTCCCGGATGTCCTTGACGGCCCTGCCGATGAGCCTTGGAGCACAGGCCACAGCTCAAGCAGGATGCCCTTGTTGAGGAAGCGGCACAGGTCGTGCTGCGTTTATCCGTGTGAGAGGGATTGGTGCTCCGGTTGGGACGCGGCCGCACCCGTAGAGTGTCCTCCCAGCACAGCAGGTCAAGGGGACAGGGCGGGTAGCGGGTGGGGCAGCAGCATGTGCTCGGGGTGCACGGGATCGGGCAGGCCAAGACATCACAGCGTGAGCTGACCAAGAGTTGGCGCGATGCCGTCGACCGCGGTGTGAAACTGCTCCACAACGCTGCGATGCCCACGCCGGAGAGCGCGCTCGCCCCGGTGCTGAAGGTGCCGCACTGGTCGGCCCTCCTGGCTGATGACGGGGGCGGGCTGAGCACGCAGACGGCATTCCCTGACGAAGCGACGCCGTTCACCGCGGACGAGGAGGCTTTCATCGTCCAGGCGCTGGACGACCTACTCACCTCTCAGGAACGCGACTACGCCGCGCAGGTCGACCCCACAACCCTCGGACTGGTCAAGGTGCCGCCGAGCATCACCCGGCGTGCGATCGCCTACGACCGGCGCAAGCCCGGCGGTCGGGCCAGCAAGATCATTCTTTCCCTGCGCGAGGTTCACACCTATCTGACCGAACCGGACCTGGCCGACCAGGTCCGCCAATACGTCCTGGAGAGCGCCGACGCGCGCACCACGGTCCTGATCGGCCACTCGTTGGGCAGCGTGATCGCCTACGATCTCCTCCGTCGCGAGGAGATTGCCGCGCCCGGCACGGCGGGTGCGGCCGTGCACACGTTCGTCACCTGTGGCTCCCCCCTGGCCATCCCCACGGTCCAGCGAGGCATGGGGATCACCGGCGGGCGGCTGGCGCAGATCGCCCCCCACCTTCGGTGGATCAATGTCTTCGACCCGGACGACGCCGTCACCGGCGCCGCGGGCCTGGCCCTGACGTCGGATCAGGTCAGGGACGCCGAGGTCGACAACGGCCGCCTCGATCCGCATGCCGCCGTCAAGTACCTGCGCACTCTCCCCGTCGCCCGCGCGGTGACCGCCACCTGGTCATGACCGACGAGCACGCCTCCGCCACCTCCGAGCGCCGCCTCCTCGTGATCGCCGTCAGCGACTACGACGACGGCACCCCTGCCAAACGCAGGGCCTTCCGCGAGGGGATCGACGCCCAGGTCGCCGTCGTCGAAGACTGGTGGAACAGCTCTCGCCTGGACGGCCAGCGCCGCTTCACGCCCTCCCACCCGCCCAAACCACTGCAAAGCGTTCATGACCTGAGAACGTTCCTCATCGATGAGGACCTCATCGGCGCATCCGACGACGAAGCCCTCGTCATCTACCTCACCGGCCACGGCCTGGCCCCTGCGGGACCGCAGCACTTCCTCCGTCTGCCCGACACCCACACCGACCGGCCCCTGGCCACCGCGTTCCCCACAGCCGAACTCATCGCCGCGGCCCTCGACTCTCCAGCCGAGCACGTGCTGGTCATGGTCGACTCCTGCTTCTCCGGCCGTCTCGCCGAAGAGCTCGACCGCACGCTCAAGGCCCTGCACCCCGACCGGCATGCCCTGAGCTCACTGGTCGTCCTGGCCGCAGGCAACGAAGACAGCACACCACGCCTGCGCGCCTTCACCGCCG
Organism: Streptomyces violaceoruber; assembly: GCA_000720805.1. Taxonomy (GTDB): domain Bacteria; phylum Actinomycetota; class Actinomycetes; order Streptomycetales; family Streptomycetaceae; genus Streptomyces; species Streptomyces cellulosae_A. Next base: position 53,346 of record JODI01000037.1, on the reverse strand, counting down.
CCCTGGCGGCCGTCCACGCGCACTGTGCCGACGAAGCCAACGGCTATGCCCGCTCCCACCTGAGCTGGGAAGACTTCCACACCATCCTGGACACGGTGTGGGATCCGGCGCAGATGGCCGACCTCCATGTCCTGTGGCCGCCTCGCAGTGTGAGCCGCCGTCTCGCCGCCCGTGAGCTGAGCCCCTGTCTGCCCAACCCCGGCCACACCGACACCGCCCTGCTGGAAGACGCCCGCAGCCAACTCGGATGGACACGGCCCGACGTCGACGACTACTGGATCACCAGGGCCAGCGGCCAGATGTCCGGCGACGCGGGCTGGTACTTCACCGGCCGCACTGCACTCGTCACCCGCACGAACGCCTTCCTCGCCGGCGGCGACAGCACGCTCATCGTCACCGGGCAGGCCGGCTCCGGCAAAAGCGCGCTGCTGGCCCGCCTGGTCACCCTCAGCGACCCGCGTTTCTGCGACAACCCCGTTTACCGCCCCTACCTGGAGGCGATCCCAGAAGAACTGCGGGTGCCTATCGGCGCCATCGACGCCGCAGTGCTGGCCCGCAACACCGACCCGCAGGAACTGTCCGCCGCGCTCTACCGGGCGCTCACCGGCCAGCCCGTGCCGGCCGGCACGGACGCCTCCGAACTGCTGCGCGGCCATGCCCGCACCACCCTGGCCCGCACCGGCCGGCCGCTTACCGTGGTCGTCGACGGCATCGACGAAGGGAAGACCCCCCGCCGCATCATCACCGACGTCCTGGGCCCCCTGGCCGCCCTGCGCAGCGACGGCCAAAACGCGGTCCGGCTCATCCTCGGCATCCGCAGCTCACCACCCCCTTCCCGCCACACCCTGCCGGTCAGGGACACGCACGCCGAACGGGGCCTCCTCGACCTGCTACGGCAGGCCACCGACGCAACCGCCCCACTGCGTACCGACGATGACAGTGCGCAAGAGGACATCGCCGCCTACACCGCAGCCCTGCTGCACGCCGAGCCTGCCACAGGATCCCGGCTGGTCCGCCGCAGCAACCAGCCCATTGCCGCCGTCGCCGCCGCCGTCGCACAGGAAGTCACCCCTTCCTTCCTGGACGCCCGGCTGGCCGCCCAGCAACTGCACGCCCGCACCTTCCTGCCCGCGCCGTCCGACGCGTCATGGCGCCGCCAACTGCGCGAGGGCACCCAGGAACTGCTGCGGCAGGACCTCGCGGACGTCGCCCAACACACCCGCACCAGGCCCGAGGACCTCCTGGCCGTCCTGCGCGCCACGGCGTTCGCACTGGGCGCCGGACTGCCCTGGGCGACCGTGTGGCCGGCCGCCGTCCGCGGCCTCGAACCCGGTTGCGACAGCCCGGAAGCGACGATCCGGCTAGTGCGCAACAGCCGTCTCACCGGATACCTGACGACCGCCGTCGAGGACGGCCGAACCGTCTATCGGCCCATCCATGAACGCGTCAGCGAAACCCTGCGCACCGCCCCCCAGACACTGCTCATCGAGCAGACCCTGCCCGGTTTCGACGACACTCCTGACACCGGCAGCGCTCAGGTACACGCCCATCTGACCCAGGCCTTTGCCCGTCTGCTCGCCGCCGCACCCCAGCAGCCGCCGCATCCCTACCTGCGTCGTCACCTGATCGCCCACGCCGAGGCGGGCGGTGTCCTCGACGACGCGCACATCCCCGCATCGTTCCTGCCCTTCGAAACCCACGGCCGCATCCGCGGCGCCCTGGGACTTCCCGTCACCGCTCAGACACAGACCCGGCGCCTGGCGGCCTGGTCCCGCATCGAGCCGTTCCTCGGCGACGCCCCGCCCGCCGCACGGGCCGACAGCCTGGCACTGACCGAACAAGCCGGCAGAGCCCAACCCGCGGCGCGCCCCGACACCCTGCCCCGGCCGCCATCACTGGTACCCCGCTGGAACCGGCTCCGCCTGCCCAACAACATCCTCGCGGGCACCCCCAGCGGCGTCTGCCAGCTCGTCACCTTCCGCAGCGCGGACCGATCGACCATCGTGGCCGCCGGTCACGTCGACGGCTCCGTCACCATGTGGGATGCCCGCACCGGAGTCCCCTTCGGCGCACCCTTCACCAACCTCGGACCCTATGTCCGCGCCATGACCGTCCTGAGCACACGCCGGAGGGAAACCGCCCCGCTCCTTGTGGTGGGCAGCGATGCCGGCCTGTGGCGGTGCGATCCGGACACCGGACGCCTCTGGAGCCTGCTGGACGGCCGCATCAGAGCCATCGCCTCCTTCACTGGACCGGACCGGGACACGGTGCTGGCCGTTGCGACGCCGCAGGGCGTGCTCACGATGGACCCCTACACCGGAGCCATCGTGCGCGAACGCCCTCGCACGCTTGAACGCCGTCCCGCCACCGTCCACGCCCTGGAGACCGTCACCCTGCCCGACGGCCAGACGCTGCTGGCCATCGGAGAAGACGGCTCACACATCCCGCTGCTGGACGCGCACACCCTTGAGAGCGCTGGCCAACTGCCCGGCATGGGCATGGGCACCTCGGCGCTGCAGGCATTCACTGACCGGCACGGCCAGCCTCGTCTGGCGATCGCCTCCCGCTCGGGCAAAGGCGTGCGGATCTTCGACCCCGTCACCAGACGACCACAACCCCATGCCCCCATCCGCCGGTCAGTGGCCTCGATGGCCCACTTCCCCGACCTCGCCTACGGCGGGCTGCTGCTCCTGGGCAGCGGTGTCGACGGAAGCATCACCCTGGTCGACCCCAACGACGGAGAACAGTTCTACACACTGCCCGCCGAACACACCAAGGCCATCCGCGGCCTGGCCGTCCTGCGGGTGGGCAGGGAACCAATCGTCGTGTCCGGTTCCATGGACGGAACCATCCGGCTCTGGGATCCCGCCCGCGACGACGCCCACGACAACCGGAGTGCCGACCAGCACGCAGACCATGTCGCCCTCCTCCCGCAACAGACCGGCCCGCCCCGCCTCATCACCGGCTACGACGCGAACACCCTCACAGAGATCTCTCCCACGACCGGGCACACGACGTCCTACCCGCACGACGGCCCCGACCGCCCTGGCTACCACATCACCGCCCTGGCCGCCCCGGAGAACGCCTCCCGCCACCGTCCCACGCCCCTTGCCGTCGGCTACAGCGACGGAAGCCTTCACATCCTCACCGAAGAAGGCGCCCACCATGTCCTGCAGACACCGTTCGACCGCACCCGCCGCGGCCATGCACGCTCCCTGCTGTTCCTGCCGACCGCACCGTCCCAACCCCCTGTCCTGGCCGCAGGGTTCAGCAACGCCTGTCTCGTCTGCTACACCCTCGACGACGAGTACGCCCCAGGCAGGGACACACTGCACGCCGACGGCACCATCCGTGCCCTGGCCGCAGTACCCGCTGGCGAATCACCCCTGCTGGCGGTGGCCACCCGCACCGTCCGCCTGCTGCATCTCGGCCAACCGGCCCACGCCCGCCTGCCCCAGCGCATCGGCAGCGCGCACAGCCTGGCCTTCATCACACTCCCCGCCGCACCAGACCCGTTCCTCGCAACCGGCGGCGCCGACGGCGTCATCAGACTGTGGAACCCCGCCACGCCGCGCAGGGAAGCTCTGCCTGTTCTGCAAGGCCACCGAGGGAAAGTGACCGCCCTGACCGTCCTGCACCACCCGGCCCACTCCCAGCCCCTGCTGCTCAGCGCCAGCACGGACGACACCACTATCCGGGCATGGGACTGCCAGAGCGGCGAAGAGATACTGCGGTTGGTCACCGCGGCCCCCGTGACTGCACTCGCGGTGCTCCCGCCCGACACCCACGGCCAGGACAGTCAGCCGACCATTGTCTTCGGTAGCCCCCGAGGGATCGCCGCGTCGACCGTCCACCTCTGATCCTCGTTCCGACCAGAAGCCCACAGCCCGGCCCCAGCCCTGTGCCTCGTGAACGGGGAAGACCCCGGATCAGGCACGCGCCAGGCGAAGGTGATCACCGGCAGCCTCGACGGCCTGCCCCTTATTCACCGACCAAGGATGTCACCGCCACGCGAGACGCCAGATCCGGGGCGCCCCGCGCACTTCCGATACACGCCCTAGCTTGACTCTGTCGGGGATCTTGGAGTTCTCCGGTGCGGCAGCGTGGTCGACGGGGATGATCGGGTAGTTCCGCCGACCGACCTGGCTGTCGAGGTGCCCGTTGTGCCTTCGCACCCGTTCCGGTGAGCAAGTTCCGCCTCTGACTGCGCGGGTTGCGCGGGCGAGCAACCCGGGTGGCACGACGGCGATATGGGTGCGGGACCGGCTGGACGGGCTGTGGTGCGACGAGGACTTCGCGGACTGGTACCCCAGGGACGGGCGGCCGGGTCTTTCGCCCGCTCAGTTGGCCACCGTCTGTGTGCTGCAGTTCCTGCTCGGCCTGTCGGACCGGCAGGCCGCCGAGGCGGTCCGCTGCCGCATCGACTTCAAGTACGCGATGGCCATGGAGCTGGACGATCCCGGTTTCCACCACAGTGTGCTGGGAGACTTCCGCGACCGTCTCGCTGAAGACGGCCGTGCTGACCGTCTCCTCGACCTCGCACTGGCCCGTCTCAAGGAGGCCGGACTGGTGCGCGAGCGCACCACGCAGCGCACCGACTCCACCCACGTCCTGGCCGCAGTGCGTGACCTGACCCGCCTAGAGCTGGTCACCGAGGCGGTTCGCGCCGCACTCGAAGAAGTTGCAGGCATCTCTCCTCATCTGCTGGACGAGTTGGTCCACGAGGGCTGGGGACTGCGCTACGGCCGGCCGGTCCGCCTGGGGAAGAACCCCACCAAGCCCATGACCAGGATTCTCGCCACCGGAAACGACGCCGTCCGGCTTCTGGAACACCTCTGCCGGCGCGGAGCAGACCGCACGTCCGGTCCTCGCGTCCAGGGCCTGCGCCAGATCATGGTGCAGAACTACCACCGTGACGCCGCGGGACACCTGCGCTGGCGCACCGCCGAGAAGGAAGGCGGGGCGGGCCTGCCACCGTCGTCGAGGGCGATCGTCTCGCCCTACGACACCTCGGCCCGCTACGCGCGGCACGGACACATCATCAGCTGGAAGGGGTTCGCCGCTCATCTGACCGAGACCTGTGCTGCCGACGGCCCCAACGTGATCACGGATGTCGCCACCACCGCGGCCACCACCCACGACAGCCAGGTCCTGCCCGGCATCCACACCCGCCTCGCCCAACGCGGTCTGCTGCCCGCCGAGCACCTGGTCGGCGCCGGCTACACCTCCCTGCCCCACCTGGAACAGGCCACCCGCGAACACCAGGTAACCGTCTCCGGTCCGCTGAAGAGCAACCCAACCCGCCAGCACCGCCTCAACGAGGGCTTCGCGCGGGACGACTTCCACATCGACTACGACAAGCAGCAGGTCACCTGCCCCCAGGGACAGGTCAGCGCGGGCTGGCACGGCCCCTACCCAACCTCCTCGCCCACCGCCGCCCCGCTGATCGTGGCACGGTTCACCAAGAGCCAGTGCCGTCCCTGCCCGGCCCGCACCCAGTGCACCAGCACGGCCGACAACGTCCGCACCGTGGGATTTCCTCCGCGAGAGCTCCGTGACCTGCAACTCCGAGTTCGCGCCGAGCAGCAGAAACCCGAGTGGAAGGCCCGCTACGCGGTCCGCTCCGGAGTGGAGAGCACGGTCAACGAGTTCGCCCACGGGCACGGTATGCGGCGCTGCCGCTACCGAGGACAGGGAAAGGTCCACGTCCAGCACGTGCTGACGGCCATCGCCGTCAACTTCGAGCGCCTCGGCGGGCTGTCACCGGCCGAGGAAGCCCTCGCACCCCGCCGGCCGACTGCCTTCCAGAACTACCTCGACCAGCGCGAGATCCCTCGCCCGAAGTCCTGGCGAACCCCGGGCAGTTGACTCCGCCGACTCCAAGATCCCCGACAGAGTCAAGCTAGGTCTGTTCCCGGCGACGATGGCCAGGGCATTCGAGTAATCGGCCCAGGTCTGCGGGGCATCCGATCGGCCGCCTGTTGGGGGAGGGCGCACGCAGCCGTGACCGTATGGCGTTTGGCGGTGTTGACCGGGTGACCGAAGGGACTCGGGTGAGGAATCGGAACTGGCTTGGCGTCACGTCTTGCTGCGGGTGCGTCCGGGAGAGCGTACGGACGGCAGGTCATCGCGCGCATTGTCCGCGTCGAGGGCGTCGGCGGGCATCTGGCGGTAAGAGTGGAGGAGTTCGGCTATGACGGCGGGGCGGACCTCGGCCGCCGTCACGAGTGCGGCCAGCACCTGCGAGCGCGATGTCTGTTCCCCGGCCGCGGCCGCGGCCCGGACCAGGACGTCCAGCCGTCCGTCCACGTCCTCCGGCCAGTCGACCAGCGTCTTGCGTCGTGGACGCTGCCACAGCAATTCCACACGTCCCCCTCGCTGACACATATCTATATTGAATATATATTGAGCCCATGGTGACGGTGCTGCAAGAGCGTGCAGAGCAGGGGATCTTAGACCGCCTCCCTGCGAGGAAGATCCGTGTGGCAGGCCGCACGCTGACGGTGACGCCGGTGTTCGACACCTACTGGCGTTTCGCGGCGGCGCGGCAGAAGGTCTACGAGGCACGGCTTGCCGGGGGAGCGGGACCGTTCACGGACGATCCGATCCTGCAGCGCTACCGCTTCACCAACTGCTTTAGGGCCGCCGACCGGGTCAGCCAGGACCTGATCGGCGGCGTGATCTACCGGGGCGAGCAGACGTGGGAAGAGGTCTTCTTCCGGACCCTGCTGTTCAAGATCTTCAACAAGACCTCGACGTGGCGGCTGCTGAGCACCGCGCTGGGGGAGGTGCGTTGGGACACCTACGACTACCGCGCCTTTGACCGGGTGCTCTCCCAGGCCTTCACCGCGGGGCAGCGGTTGTACTCGGCCGCCTACATCGTCCCCCCGCCGCAGCTCGGCCACCAGCGCAAGCACCAGAACCATCTGCGGCTGCTCGAGATGATGATGACCGCAAACGCGCCGCAGCGTGTGCTGTCCGCGCCGACGCTGCAGGACGCCTACCAGGTCCTGTTGGGCTTCCCGGCGATCGGCCCGTTTTTGGCCTACCAGTTCGTGATCGACCTCAACTACGCGGCTGCGATGCCGTTTTCGGAGATGGACTTCGTCGTCCCCGGGCCCGGGGCGCGTGACGGTATCCGCAAGTGCTTCGGGCCGGCGGCCGACGGCATCGAGGCGGACGTCATCCGCTACATGGCCGACACCCAGGACGAGCACTTCGCCCGCCTGGGTCTTTCCTTCGCGGGACTGCGCGGGCGGCCGCTACAGCTGATCGACTGCCAGAACCTGTTCTGCGAGGTTGACAAGTACGCTCGGGTCGCGCACCCGGACATCGCCGGGATCAGCGGCCGCAGCCGCATCAAGCAGACCTACCGGCAGCAGGCCGATGCGATGCCGGCCTGGTTCCCGCCCAAGTGGCAGCTCAACGGCCCGCCCGGGCAATGAGGCTGCCGCGCGCACCGTCCGCCGTGCGGCCAGCTGCCGTCATGCCGCGAGGCGGCTGGTGCCGGTCAGCAGCGGGCGCAGTTGGGTGATGGGACCGTCCAGCCGGGCATGGCCAGCCACCACGGTCAGGGAACCGCAGCCCAGTTCGGCCTGCTGGGCGATGTAGGCCAGCAGACGGCCCAGGCCAAGATAATTGCCGTAGGCGCGCTCGAACATGAAGTGGCTGCGGTACAGGGCCGCGGCGTGCACCCGCCGGTCGCGGTCGAGTTGGAGGGAGATGTGGCTGAGGCAAGGGAAGCCGATGTAGCTGTTGTCCTTGCCGGCCGTGTGCACCAGCAGGTCCGCCCCGGCCTCCTCCGCGTCCGTAGCCGCGGCCACATCGATCTCGTAGGCGGCGGCTATCTTGGTGCCCGCGGCCTGGGCCCGCAGCCGGCTGATGACGGTGCCGAGCTGATCAACGCCGCTCTTCGACGCCGCCGGGTAGGACACCAGGCGGCCGAAGTAGGTACCGCGGTGGTTGCCCGGGTACCGCTTGATCACCGGGTACATCTGCCGGTAGCGCCTGGCAAGAGCCTCCGGACCGGCGCACCGAGCCGCCAGGGCCGCGGGAAACAGGGTGCTGGCCACGGTCTCCAGCGGCCACAGCCCCCGAGCGGTGCGCAGCCGGTCCAGCTCGGCACGGAACACCGGGTCGTCGCTCGTCGGGTCAGCGATGCGCACCACGGTGTGCAGGCCGGTCCGGTCAGGATTGTCCTTGCGGTCCAGCTTGTTGCAGGCGGCGACCCAGGCTTGGGTGACGTCGCGCTCGGTCACGGCGAAGGTGTGCATCAGTCCTCCTGACACATACGGTGTGATCCCGGGGACCCTGGGCTTACAGGGGCCAGGTGTCGTCAACCCCGGCACGCGGGGCTTCGCGCACCACCGTCAGCCGCAGCGCGGCGTCGTGCATCGGCAGCGCGACCTCGATCAGGCCCTGCTCGCCCGGGGGGAGTTCATCGGTCACCACGGCGCTCGCCAGCGGCGTCGTGCCATCACTGGTCCATCGCTCCAGTCCCTTGGGCAGTACATCGAACAGCGCGTTGTCCAGGTGCAGCACCAGCACATCGCCCGCGTCGGCGTACACCGTCTGCCCCTCGGAAGCCGCCGTGATCACGTGCACCTGGGCCTGCCCGGGCAGCGAGGCCCCTCCCGCAAGCGAGCTGCGCAGGCCAGCAGGAGGGATCTTGGCCCACTGGCCGGCCCGGCCGGCATCCAGCAGCCGCAGATTCACCAGGTGACGTACCGTCCCGGCGTACGACGTACCCAGCTCGCGCGCTACCCGGTAGACGTGCTCGGGGTTCGACGGGCGGCCGCCGCAGATCCTTTCCAGGGCCGCCCGCACCGCCGGCAGCGGCATGAGGAACCACGCCGCGAACGCCTCCGCCGTCTTTTCCTCCTCGGGCCAGCTGCCGTTGCCCCAGCGCAACGCGGGATCGAGCTCCTCGTCCGCCGCCGTGCGATGGCCCAGCCGGTGATGCCCCAACTCATGCGCGGCCGTGTGCCGCTGGGTGACCGCGTTCAGCGAGGCATTCAGCATCACGGCTGGCCCCTTGTCGGCGGGGGAGAAGTACACGCCGAACAGCCGGGGCATCGGCTGCGCCATCCCGATCACGTCCGCCGCTCCCAGTGCCCGGTGCACGTGAACGTACTGCGTGCGGTCGATGCCGAGGTCGCGGTGCGCCTGGACGGCTGCGATTGATGCGATCCGGTGTGCTAAGCCCCAGTTCACGCCTTCGGACTCCCGCCGTCGGCGCCCTGGTCCTCGCGTTCTGCCGCGCGTCGCAGCGTGAGGTATTCGGCGAACTCCAGCACGGTCTTGGCATCCCCGTCGGTGAGCTGGGCCAGCGCCCGCGGCAGACCGGCCAGGGAGTACTCGCTGGCGTCGGCGTCCTTCTCCTCGGCCAGGAAGTAGGCGACCGGCTGCCGGTACAGGCGTGCCAGCTTCTTCAATTCGAGACTGTCCACGCGTCGCTCGCCCCGCTCGATGTCGCTGATGGCCGAGCGGGGGATGCCGGTGGAGTCCGAGACGAACTGCTGGGACATGTTCAGGTAATCGCGGGTCTTCTTGAGCCGTTCACCGAGCCGGATCAGCTCAGGATCACGGTCGCGGCTGTCCGAGGGAGGGGTCATGGCTGCTGCCTTTCCTTGATGGCGTCCAGTACCGCCGCGGCGAACGCCCCCACCGAGCCTGTGGCCTGGGCGGCCTCCCGGTCGGCGGGAATGGCGACCTGGTAACGCTCCTCGATGCGTGTGAGAATCTCGACCACCAGAAGCGAGTCCACGGGCAACTCCCGCCCGCCCTGCTCCAGTTCAGAGCGGAGATCGTCGGGAGAGACCCCCTCGTGTTCGGCGAGGAAGTCGAGGACGACGGAGGTGATCTCGTCCGTGCTCGGTGTGGCTGCGTTCGACAACTCTCCCCAATCGTCTGCATATCCAACGACGCTGTCGTAGCATACGACATGCTGTCGGGAAAGCAAACGGTGCTGTCCCAAGATCAGACGGGTGTGAGTGTGGACTTCAAGCGCTACCAGGAAGCGGCCATCAAGACCCTCCAGGCCCCCGCGGACGGCACCGACCCCGTCCTCGTACCTCTCCTCGGCCTTGCCGGCGAGGTCGGATCCCTCACCACCGCCTACAAGAAGTTCCTGCGCGACGGACCCGCCTTCGAACAGGGCAAGCACCAGTTACGCGAAGAGCTCGGCGACGTCCTGTGGTACGTCGCCGCACTCGCCCACCGCTTCGGACTCGACCTCGACGACGTAGCCGCAGCCAACCTGGAGAAAACCAAGGACCGCTGGCGCACCACCCCCCACGACGAGCACGCCCCCTTCGACGCCGACTTTCCCGCACACGAGCAACTGCCCCGGCAGACCTCACTGACCTTCACACCCACCAGGACCGACGACGGCCGCACCGTCATCATCCTCACCCGACAAGACGGAACCCCCGCCGGTGACCCGCTTACCAGCGCCTCCCACGTCGAGGACGGCTACCGCTTCCACGACATCTTCCACCTCGCCCACGCCACCGTGCTGGGCTGGTCACCCGTCACCCGCTTCCTGCTGGGCCGCAAACGCAAGAGCGACCCCCGCGCCGACGAAGCCGAAGACGGCGGCCGCGCCATCGCCATCGAAGAAGGCATCTCCGCCCTGGTCTTCTCCTACGCAGCCCGCCACCGCTACCTCGCCGACATCAAACACATCGACCAGGAACTCCTCGCCACCATCAGCCACATGACCGCCCACCTCGAGGTCAGCATCTGCCGCGCCGCCGACTGGGAGCACGCCATCCTCACCGGCTACACCGCCTGGCGCCAGCTGCGCGAACAGAACGGCGGCACGGTCCACCTAGACCTCGACCACCGCACACTCACCGTCACCCAGCCCTGACCGCACCGTTGTTGGGGAGCACTTCCACGCGGGGTGTTCCCCAACGCCTGCAGCAGATGTGCTCGCCCGCAATCGCGCTCAGGCGGATCTCGCAGATGGCGGCATGCGCAGCGGATGGCGGGCGGGGAGACCACCGACAGGCGCCATGAGTGCGATCCCCGCACCGGCATGTGTGGACGTGCACGTCCGAACGCCGACGGCGCAGCAGTCAGGGCGTTTCGCCTGGGTCGAACGCAGACCAGTCGATCCTGCCGATGATCCAGGCGGGCACGGACCACACCCCGTGGTTGCCTGGAAGATCGGTCGCGGAAACCGACAGCAGGTATGCGTCGGGGCCCTGGAACCCGTCCCTGCTGCCACCCCACCAGGAGCCCGGGTCGTAGGTGCACGTCACTTCGACCTCACCCATCAGGTAGTCGGAATCTTCTCCAGACGGGTTGGTGCCCCACAGGGTCGCCGTCAGCATCCAATCCCCGCCGTCACGCTTCATGTCCGCGTCGACCCGGGCCGGGACTCCGTGGATCTTCGCGCTCAGGTCGGAGCCCATGTCCCAGGGAAAGTCGGCGTCCTGATCCAGACCAGGAACGCTGGTCAGTGCCTCGGCCAGGGCGTTGAGTGCGTCATCGTCATCGTCAAACGCCCGCTGGACGAGCAGGGCGGTGGCGTCCGCTTCTGCGGCCACCGCGGTGATCGCCCCATCCGTGAAGCGGAAGCTGAGCTGTGCCCGGACCAGGATGTTGTCGTAGTGGAGGACCGAGACCTCCGGATCGCCGCCGTTCAGCAGTGTCTGGACCGTTGCCTCCCCTTCCGCCAGAAACAACGCCGTGGCGTAGGCCACATCGTGCCTGGCGGACCCGAGATCGTCCGGCCGGACGCGGACCGGGTTCTCCCGCGGGCCCGCATCGGTGTCATCCGGCACGCCGTGCTCGACGCTGACGTCGTACAGCCCGGCGAGGGCGACGAGCCTGCTGACACTGGCTCCGTAGAGACTGAGACTGGTGCCGTCCCCGTCCCTCTCGTGGGCGATCGCGGATTCCAGCCCCAGGATGGGGCCGATGTCGAATCCCGCGTCGTCGTCCTCGCCGTTGAGGTTGCCGACGGGCAGTCGGCTGAGGAGGTAGCGCACGATGGACGACTGGGCGTGTCCGTCATCGACTGCGACGTCGAAGAGTGTCGGCCGCAGTTTCTCCCTTCTCAAGATCAGCGGCACCGGCTTGTTCCATGCCGCAAAGGCCCGTTTCACGTCACTGTCAGAGGAAACGATCACGATCTGCTCGGGGGAGGCGCGGTCCAGCACATCGCGCAGCCAGGCGCTGTCACTCGCCCCGGTCTTGACGTCACCCTTGAGCTTGGCCGGATCGTGCTGGAGAACCTGATCTTTCAGCGCGGCGGCAGCGCTGGCTCCCGACAGGCTGATGATCTTTACGTGCGGTATTGCGCTCAAGTTGCCCAGCACGGTATCGATCACAGCGTCGCGGCTGCTGTAGTACGCCGCAGGAGTGTCCACTTGCAGGCCGGCCCGCTTCATCCCCTCACGTTCTTGCCGAGCGGCGTTTTTGACGGCTTGCCAGTCGCGGGTCACATGCTCCGCCCACTCCCACGACACCGGCTCGGGCACCCAGGTCTCGATGCCGATGGTGGCGAGGCGGCCGGCGAGCCGCTTGAGGTGCTCGAAGTCGGGACGGCCCTTGCCGTAGGCGTTGGCATCGAAGACGACGGCCTTGAGACGTTCCCTTGCCCGCAAGGGGAGTTGACCATCATCCGTAGGGCCTGATGAAGAAGCACGCGACATGCACCGCATTCTCCCAGGCCCGGCCCCAGTACTGTGATGCGCCAGCCCGAACGCCGGGATACGGCAGGCGACGGGGCCGGCGCCTCAAGGACCGTGCTCACGCCGAGCCGGCGCCTCAGGACCGTGCTCACGCCGAGCCAGCGCCACTCGGACGCGTCAGTTGCGCCCCGGTGGGGTGGAGCGGCCGAACAGATCGTCGAACGAGAACGTGCTGGCGGCGTTGCCGAATCGCCCGGTGTCCGTCTCACTAGCCTGCGGGTCCTCAACGATCTTCGTGATCACCGCATCCCAGCAGGAGCGGCACGAGCAGCCGTCTTCCTGCCGATGCCCCATGCCTGCACGATCCGCGGCTTCCCTTACGAGCTCGGCCAGTGCCTCGAACTTCGCACGCCACTCGGAAGCCGACGCTTGCAGCTGCGCGCTGCGACGGCGGGCATCGTTGGCCTCGCTCTCAGCACGTTGCTTGGCGCGGATCATCGGCCAATTGGGGCCGCCGCCATACCCGTACGACATCGCAGTCCTCTTTCATCCGTCGCCCTGGCAATCCTCAGCACCTGTAACGACCTGCTGGCCTGATCCGGCAGGGTGTAGTGCTGCAGACAGGGGAATACCGCGTTCGTCGCGGGAGCCCGCCGGACGTGGGCCGGCCATAGACGATCCAGCCGAGGAGCGGAGCGCGGTGTTGTCAGCTGACAACGCCGGAAGGGTGGCCGCAGCGGGCCTTGCCCCCGACCCGCAGGGGCAAAGCACGTTCGGGCCAGCGCCGGCGTGCCCCCACCCAGCGAACCTTGGAGCGACAGTCGGGCAGCACCTGCAGTTGCCCGATTGTGCATCCCGCCCGTGGAGCTACCGGCTGCAGTAGACGGTGAAGTCGCCGGCACTGGTGTCCCGGACGAACTTCTCCGCGCCGGCGAGCAGCAGGAGCTGCTCGTTGGTGGCTTTACCGGCCTGCAGGCCGGGCTGGACGATGATGGTGTGGAAGCGGGGCCGCAGCAGGCGAGCCTGGTCACGGATGGCGAACAGGGCCTTGGAGTCGCCGACTTCGTAGGGTGAGATACCGCCATTGCGCCGCGAGTACTGCATAGCCCGGCTGTGCAGATGGTCCAGCAGGGGCAGGGCGTTTCCGCGCCGCCATTTGGCGCCGCGCATGGCCTGACCGCACACCTCGTACAAGTCCTCGACTCGTGTACCCGGAGTGGGCTTGTGCGAGTACTTGCAGTGCACGAGCGTCACATCCAGGTAGCGGCCGTCGACCCTGAGGCCGACCAGGTCGGCTGCCTCGCCCGAGCCGTCGTCGTCGACAAGGACGTCGAAGGAGCCGGTGGCCTGCAGGTGGGCCGACATGTAGTACTGGATGGAGTCGGTGCGGCGTTCCGCCCTCTGTGACTCCTTGCTGAGGTCCACGCCTTGCCACTCGAGCGGCGTGAGCAGGGACGGGTCGTAGGGGTGGCGGGTGTAGCGCGGGGCGATGAGTTTGCCTTCATCGTCGATGAGTCGATCGCCCTCCAGGAACAGGTCGGGCCTGTGCGTGTTAAGCCATTCCTCCAGCGGCTGCGGCTCGGCGGTGGGCCCGCTGCCGACGATGACGGCGTCTTGCTCGCGCGGCCGGAAAACCAGGCCTTTGGTGTCGTAGTCCGCCTGATACGCGATCCGCCAGGCGGGGGTCGTCAGGGAGAACAGGAATGGGCCGGTGGGGGAGTAGTCGTCGACCTCGAAGTCCACGTCGGTGAGCGCATAACGGACGTTGTCGTAGGTGAGGGTGTACCGGTCGCGGGAGCCGAGATAGACCTGCCAGGGCCACTGAACGCCCAGCAGCGCGTACGGCGGCCGCGCGGTGATGTCCTCGGGAATGATGAACCCGTCGAAGATCTGTTCCAGGTCGATGGTGCTGTCCAGCAGCTTGGTGCCCTGCTGGTCGCACCAGTTGGTCCAGGCTTTCAGGCTCGGCGCGGTGGTGGGCGACCAGAAGCGGCCCGAGTGCGCGGCGCTGATCGAGACGCTGTCGCCGCGGTCGAAGCCGGATGTGGCGATGTGGGTCTGGCTCTTGTGCTCCTGAGCCGTGGTGAAGCCCTGCGAGACGTCACTGCCGACGTGGAGAGAGAACCGCGTGAAGTAGTCGCGGGCGTCTTTGAGGCCCACGTTGGTGGGCACCAGCCGGTCCAGGCGGGCCAGAACCCGGAAGGTGCGCTTGCCGTTGATCAGTTCGCAGTCCTCGCCCAGCACCGCCTCGGCCAGATCCTTGTAGGTGCTCGACTTCTCCGAGCCGTGGATGTACAGCAGCCGCCGGGTGGTGTCGAAGTAGAGCACGATGAGCTCGTAGACGACCTGCTCCAGCTCCTGGGGTGCGCCCCAGCGCACCGGGGTGCGGCGTTCGATGACATACCAGGCCACGGGGGAATCCTCGCCGCCCAGGGCCATGGCGTCGTCCAGGACGCGCTCGTTTCCCTTGCACAGCGCCAGGGCGGCCTCGGGCCTCCACTCGGCGGTGGCCGCGCGGTAGGCGACCGCGCTCATCTTCGGCTCCAGCACGCTGACCGCCACGTCCTCGGGGGAACCGGTGAATGTGGCGTCGAAGGTGCTGGTCTCCTCCGCGGCCAGGGTGGCGCGGTCGGTCAGGTCGCGCAGCAGATGATTCCAGTCGGCGTCCTCGCGCAGCAGGCGGCGCAGCGGCGAGGCGCCGGCGCCCGGCTCCTGCGCGACGAACACCGTGGCTTCCCCCAGCCCGTCGGCGGCCCGGGTGAACCTTCCGATGAACTGGATCATCGGGCTCAGACTCTTACGGGCCGCGTGCATGGCCGCGATCTTCAGCGCGGGCTCGTCGAACCCCTCACCAAGCATGTCGACGCAGATGATGATGCGGCACTCGCGCTCCCGCAGCGCCTGCACGGCCGCCTTGCGGCGGGCAACGCCCACGTTTTGGTGGACCACGGTGGGATTGAGCTCGGTCGCCAACTCCTGGTAGAGGAGACCGAGTTCTTCGGCTTTGGGAATGCTCTCCGCCCGTGCCATCAGCAGGTGGTCGTGGCCTGCTTCCAGATCAGCACGCAACTGGCCCACGGCCAGCCCGGCCAGTTCCCGGTCGACGTCCTCGACACCGAAGACCGCCCGGTAGTTGATACGCCGGAAGTACTCCAGCCGCTGGGCCTCCCGCAGCGGGAAACGGAACACCGTACGGCCAGGCAGGCGGCGGCCGTCCTCCCGGAACGGGGTAGCAGTGAACAGCAGCACCGGCCGGTCGGAGAAATCGTCGATCACCCGCGCCCACGTGTCCGCGGGGGAGTGATGCGCCTCGTCCACGATCAGATGGGAGAACGACGACAGCAGCGCCATCCGCACATTGCCCACGGCCTTGCTGAGGATCTGCGGGGTGGCGACGACGACGTTGCAGGCCGCAACGAACCACGCCGCCTCGTCCGGGTCCTTGAACCCGTGCTCGAGCCGGCCCACCCGCGGCCGCAACGCGGCGGGTGTCACGATCTGCTCCTGCTGCAGGATGCCGAGCGTCTCGAACTTCCCCGCGATCTGGTCCCGCAGCGCCGCACTGGGCACCAGCACCAGCAGCCGTTCCATCCGCGCGGCCACCAGCAGCGCCAGCATGGTCTCGGTCTTGCCGGTGCCGGTGGGCATGACCACGATGCCCGGATCGCCCAGGCCCGAAGCCCAGTGCCCCAGCACCGCGTGCAGGGCGCCGATCTGCGGGCGGCGCAGGCTGCGCGGCTCACCGTAGGGGCGAAAGCCGATGGCCTCCCGATACGACTCCACCACCGTCTGCGGTGCATGTGCCGCCTGGCTGCCCTGCCAGCGCACCTCGCGGCCGGACCGGCTGGGCAGCACGGCCGTCAGCCCGTCGGCTGCTTCCGCTGCCGTGCGCACAGCAGGCCAGCTGCCGTAGACGTTGGAGACACGTAGCAGCCCGCCCTCGTCCGTGACCTCCAATGCGCCTGCGGGGACCAGTAGTTGCCGGATCTTGTTGCTCTCGAATCTCTCTTCAGCCCACACGGGCTGCGTGCTCACGTTCATACCGGGTGCTCTCTGTGGCAGATCTGGGTGACGGCCCGCGGTGGTTGGGCAGATGAGGAAGGCGCATGCGAGGGGCTGGGCTGCGGATCGGCTCAAACAGCGGGGACGATGCCGACGGCTCAGCAGCGGTGCCCGCGCTCGGCGGAGCGCGCAGGGATGTTGAGGAAGTCCTCGAACCAGTTGTCCGGATGCAGGGCGGGCGGGACGGGGGAGGCCCCGGCGCTGTCCGCCTCATCGGAGTTGTACTTGCTGTCGTACAGCCACAGCACGTCGTGGTCCTGGAAGAAGAAGTCCGAGCACGCGTCGAAGTCGTAGTCGTCGCGGTGCTTGGGCAGCGCCGCATGCGCGCTGTCGCCTGCTTCCAGATGGGCGGGGGCCTCGCTGAGAGCGAGGTGCAAGACCATCTCCTCGGCCGCGCAGGTGGGCCGGGGCCAGCTGCCGCGCTGGAGGTCGCCTGCCAGATCGTCGCAGGCCCGGGCCAGGTTGCGGCGCCACTGCAGGTTCTGGCGCCATGTCACTTGCGGCAGACGGGAGAAGAAGCCCCACGCACCGTCATCGTCCTGGGTGACGCGACGCTCACCCAACTCGGCGGCATCGTCGTAGGCTGCCTCAGCAAGCTCGTCCAGCGCGCTGAAGAGCAGATCGGCCGTGCGCGGCGTGAACGTCCACTGGCACTTCTGGCAGTCTTCCTCCTCGCAGTCGCACACCGCGGGCAGGGCGAAGAGCGAGGCGAAGTCCGGCTGCGGCTCCTCGGGCACAGCCGCAGTGGCACCGGGGTTTCGCGGGGGTGCGGTATAGGGGTTGGCGGCCTGCTGGAGCCGCCAGCCGGTGCCGAAGTTGATGCGGACGGGTTCGGTCGACCAGTCGGCGACCTCGTCTCCCCGTGCGGGCAGCAGCAGGTGGCCTTCCTGAGCATCGGTCAGCCAGTCCATGCCGGGCAGCTCTCCCGTGCTCTCCGCAGCGAACATGACCGCGCCCACGAGGTCGTGCGGATCGTCCTCGCCCCGTTCCTCATCCTCCGTCGGCTGCCAGCCGCCGGCCGCCGCGGCAGCGACCAGCTTGGCCTGGTCGTACACGTGGAACTCACGCAGCTGCACCACCCGGACGACTGGGCCCGGCAGGTCGGCCAGCCGGGCGTCCTTTGGTGATCGAGTGGCCGAGACGGGAAGCTCGGGCTCGTCCTGCGCCGGCCCCTCCAGTCGGTCGTCGTCAGGCCAGGAGAACAACGCGGGGGCGGCGCTGGGCCACACGCCGGCCCGAGCGCGCTCCAGGGCCTGACGGAAGGACGCGGCCGGGGCGTCCGGCAGCGCCGTGGCGATCTTCTGCGCCGTGATCTCCTGCTGCTCGGTGAGGGCCCCGTCGAGGGCGGCGGACGACAGCAGCCGGGCCGCGTGCTGGGCCACGTGGGCGTCCCGGCAGGTGAACACGGCCTGCACGCAGATGGGTCCGTTCGCATGGGCCAGCAGGACAAGGACACGGCTCTTGCTGCTCGCGTGCTCGCAGAGAAAGCTGCGGGGCACGGCCGGAACCGGTGGGGCTGTCACAGGAGCACTCCAACGACCGCGGCCGGCCACGGGCCCACCGCACACGACAGGGAAAGCTGCTGGTAGGTGCGGTACAGCCGCATCTCCGGACAGCGCAAGAATCGAAAGGTGACTGGTGCCGTCGATGCGATCGACAACCCGGGTCCGCGAACGACCATAGCCGGTCGGCCCGTCCGCGTAAGGCTTTTCGGCATCATTGTCCCCGGCAGGCCAGGACAGCGCCTGCAGGGCGCCTGCGTCACGCGCGCGTGGGGCGACCGCGGGTCTTTCATCCTGGGTTGCATCCGCGGCGGCTGTCAGACCTGCCCACTACCCTCCCCAGACATGACTGCATCTCGCCGTCCGGCACGCGAACTGCCCGGCGACCCGGCCCGGTTGCGCCTGGTCTACGCCCACTGTCGGCGTACAAGCGAACGTGCACCACCTCGTACGGATGAAAGTGCACCATTCTTGATGCGGTGACGGGGTGTCGGCCGTGAGTCTGCTGCTGTCGGTTCGGGTTGGCAGGGAGGCTGACGGTGGTCTTGGATCCGCATCGCTGGCTGGAGTTGAGGCGGTTTCGTCCGCTGTATGAGTCCGGTGCGATGAGCTTGCGGGAGATCGCGAAGGAGACGGGGCTGAACCGCCGGACAGTCAGCAAGTACCTCAAGGACCCTGCATCGGTTGCGCCGCCGAAGAGAGAAGCAGCAGGTCAGCGTCCTCGGCGGGTGGTGGACGAGGTCGCGCCGCTGATCGACGCGATGCTCAGGTCCGAGATCCTGCTCAAGGGAAGGGTGATCCAGGAGCGTCTGGCACAGGAGTACGGGGTCACGATCAACTACCAGCGGGTGAAACTCTATCTGCAGGAAGCCCGGCCCCGGATCGCGGAGGAACTGGGCATCAGCCCGGGTGAGCTGGCGGGCCTGCACCGGCGGTTCGAGGTCGTCCCGGGTGCTCAGGCCCAGGTCGACTGGGGAGACGAGGGCAAGATCCTCGCCCATGTCGGCATCCCGAAGGTCTACTCCTTCCACATGACGCTGTCGTACTCGCGCGACCCGTTCTGCTGTTTCACCACCAGCCAGGACCTGGCTACGTTCTTCGACTGCCACCGGGCCGCGTTCGCGCACTTCGGCGGGGTGCCGATGAGCATCGTCTACGACCGCACCAAGACGGTCGTGCGCCGACACGTCGCCCCCGGCGAGGCGGTTCCGCTGCACCCGGAGGCTGTCGCCTTCGCCGGGCACTACGACTTCGACGTCGACGTGCTGGCCGCCTACCGGCCGCAGGGCAAGGGCCGGGTCGAGCGGCAGGTGAACATCGTCCGTGACCACGTCCTGGCCGGCCGGGCCTTCTCCTCCATCGAGGAGCTGAACGCCGCCTTCGCCGCCTGGGTCCCGCTGCGGCGGGCGAAGGTCCACGGCACCCACGGCGAAGTCATCGGTCACCGGGCCGTGCGCGACCACATGGCCCTGCGCCCGCTGCCGGCAACCCCGCATGTGGTCACTCAACGGCATCTGCGACACGTCGGCAAGGACTGCCTGGCCGCCTTCGACGCGAACCTCTACTCGGTGCCCGCCCGCAAGGTCCGACCCCGTCAGCTGGTCGAGATCCGGGCCACGAAGTCACAGGTCAGCCTGCACTCAACCGTCCCAGACGCAGGTGGACAGACCTTGTTGGCCGTCCACCCGCGGGCCGTCGGCCGAGGCGCCCGCATGGTGGATGAAACGCACTGGGACGGCCTTCCCACCGGCGCCGGCCGCCAGGTCACCACCGGCGACGCTCTGCCCTCGCCCCGCCGCGGCCAGGCAGTCGGGCCCGAGGCCGGACCGCTGCAGACTCTGCTGAACCGGGCCGCCGCCGCGAACGTCGAGGTCGGCCGCCGTCCGCTGTCGGTCTACGACGAGCTGACCGGCACCCGCCCCTTCACTGCCAACTCCTCCACCAAGGAAGCCCGTTGAGCGAGCTGACCAGCACCCGCATCCGCACCACCGCCGCCAAGCTCGGCCTGCCGCACCTGGCCGAGGCCCTGAACCAGTACATCCAGCGGGCGGACGAGGCCAAGATGGGCTACCTCGACCTGCTCGACCTGGTGCTGTCCGAGGAACTCGCGATCCGCGACGACCGCCGCTTCCGCAACGGCCTGCGGCTGTCGAAGCTGCCGCACCACAAGACACTGGAGGACTACGACTTCTCCTTCCAGCCCGAGCTCGACCCGCGCAAGGTCAAGGACCTGGCCACCCTCTCGTTCGTCGAGGAGAAGGCCAACGTCGCTCTGCTCGGGCCGCCCGGGGTCGGCAAGACGCACATCGCCGTCGCCCTGGCCGTCGCGGCCTGCCGGGCCGGCTACTCGATCTACTTCACCAGCCTCGACGACATGGTCCGTCACCTCAAAGCCGCCGAGGACCAGGGCCGGCTGATCAGCAAGCTCACCAGCTACCTCCGGCCCAGCGTCCTCGTGGTCGACGAGGTGGGCTACCAGCCGCTGGAGCGGGCCGAGGCGAACTTGGTCTTCCAGGTGATCTCCAAGCGTTACGAGAAGGGCTCGATCATCCTGACCTCGAACAAGACCTTCGGCGAATGGGGCCAGGTCTTCGGCGACGAGGTCTTGGCCACCGCGATCCTCGACCGGCTCCTGCACCACTGCGAAGTCGTCTCGATCAACGGCAACAGCTACCGGCTCAAGAACCGCCTCCAGGCCATCGAGCGGGACACCGACGTGGCCTGAGCAGTGGTGCACACAACTTCGTACTCGGTGGTGCACTCAGAGGAGTACCTCGACACCCACGACCATCCCGTCAAGCCCTTCGACTTCCAGGACACCCTGGAGCAGTGGCACGTCTCGGTGCGCCTCTTCCACGGCGAGGAAGAGGAGTGCCCCCAGGGGTGCAGCGAGGCCTGCGAGCGGGCCATCGAGGAGGGCACGGAGATCGGCTATCTGCTCCTGTGCCGGCTCCGGGACTACACCGCGGACAACCGATGGGAGGCCGCCGACGCGGAGTCGGGCGATCTGGAATCCATCGCCTCCACCGTCCTCGATCCCCGGACCGGGCAGTACACCGACGACTTTGACGAGGCCATCGAATGTCCGGTCGGTGACCTGCTGATCCTCGACCGGGTCTTC
The DNA here is from genome assembly GCA_000720805.1 of Streptomyces violaceoruber. Classification (GTDB taxonomy): domain Bacteria; phylum Actinomycetota; class Actinomycetes; order Streptomycetales; family Streptomycetaceae; genus Streptomyces; species Streptomyces cellulosae_A. Next base: position 32,017 of record JODI01000037.1, on the reverse strand, counting down.
CTGGACAAGGCGTGGCGCGGCTTCGGACTCGGTCCCGTCCTGGCAGCGGAGGCGATCCGGCGCCTGTCCGGTGGCTGCTGCGCGGTGGCCGCCGAACCCGGCATGGCCGAATGGCCCGACAACCGGGAGGAGGCGTCCGAGTCCTACCGGCAACAGGCCCGCCGCAAGATCGCCACGTTGTGGGAGAGCATCGGATTCACCCACTTCCAGGACGGCGTCTACCTGTTGGACCCTGCCTTGCGGAAACCGGGCGACCTGCTGGCCCAGCGGCGCAAGGAACTGCTCGAGCTCTCGCAGGCCTACCGTCCACGAGCTGCCTCGCTCACGATCGTTCGGGAGAAGGAGCAGGAGGAGCAGGAGCCCGCGGCAGCGCGGGAAGCGGTCGCGCCGGAGCAGCGGCTGCAGGCTCGGGAGGGCTGGCTGGAGACCATCGGGAGCGTGCGCGCCCGGGACTCCCTGCTCTATCTGCAGGGCCGCTGCCAGGGGGCCGGGTGGGACAGCCGCGACAAGCGAACAGCACTGGCCCTGGCCGCCGACGTGACAAGCGAAGCGGATCTGCGGGAGCTGGGCGCACAGATCCGAGACGTCCACTTCGGGTTGCACAAGGCCTTTGCCGACGCGGTGACCTTCTCCGCCGACTCCTTCGACGTCCGCCCCTTCCGGGAGGACCCCGGCCGGCTGGGGCCGCTGGCCGGAGTGTGGGTGTACGGGTCGAACCTGCACGGCCGGAACACGGGCCGTTCCCATTGAGTGGGCGACGCCTGCCGGCATGCGAGGTCCCTGGGCCCGGGCCTGGAACGGATCTCCCTCGCGCAACTGCTGGAGCTGGAGGACTTCTGGCAATGGAACGGGCCCAGGTGCTCGTTCTGCAGCGGCTGGTCGGGACAGCGCCTGACCGAAGAGCAATACACGCACTACCTGAGCGCCACGGCAAGACCGCGAACGGCCGCCCCCTGAACGCGCAGTAGCGTCGATGGAAGCCGGGGGTGGCTTCGTAACTGACAGGCGACACCGCTTGTCACCGAGTCTGGACAGCACTTGGTGATCACGGGGCCGGAAAATGTCGATGAGAACTGACACCGGTCATCGAGGTGAGCGGGTCAGATTCCGGACGCTGAGATTGATCTTGTTCGACTACCGCAGCTGCTCCAGCAACCTCATGTGTCTCTCCGCCTGCTGCTGCGGTCTGTGTGGACGCCGCGGGTCGCGGGTGCGGAATGGCCGGCTGGCAGGCATGCCTCGTTTCGCTTCCCGTGTGATGCCTGCTGCTGTGCGGGTGCGCTGTTCGAGCTACTCCCACACCAGCGCGGCGACGCGGCGGAAGTTGCCGCCCAGGATCGCGGCGACGGCGTCGTTGGGGTAGCCGCAGGCGAGAAGCGCGTCTTCGACGGTCAGCAGTCCTTCCGGGGGCACGAAGTTGATCGGTCCCCAGCCGGTATAGCAGGCGGGGAACAGCTCCGGGTTCTGTTCGAGCTACCTGGCCGACGAAGGCCACGTCGTCGTGGTTCGTCCGGCGGAAGCGTGCTCCGTCGGGATCGACCTCGTCGATGTTGTAGGGCGTGCTGATCTGCGCTCCACGAAACGTGTATCGCTGGACCCGCATCTTCGCCGGGTTGTAGAGGGCGATTCCGCCCTCGGTGATGCGGTCCGCCCCGTAGTAGCGGCGCCGCAGCTGTTTCCAGGTCAGGTGGGGGTGCTTGTAGCGGATCCAGAGAAGCAGCCTCCACCACGCGTACCAGCCGAGGTAGGAGAACGTTCTCTTCGATGCGCCGTAGCGGAAATAGGCAGCCCAGCCCCGAAGGACCGGGTTTACCGACCGCAGCACCTCCTCCAACGAGAGCGACGTCGTGCTTCGCCCCGTCAGTTTCTTGATCTTGTGCATCACCGACGCCAAGGCGGGCTTGGACGGACTGGTGAGCACGACGCGACGGCCGTCGCACCAGGGCCTTCGCTGGATGTGGAAGCCCAGGAAGACGAAGCCGTCGTCGATGTGGGTGAGGTGGGTCTTCTCGACCGAGAGGGTCATCTTCAGCCTGCGGGCCAGCAGTTCACCGATCTCCGCCTTGAGCGTCTCGGCCTCGGACCTGGTGCCGTGCACCAGCACGACGAAGTCGTCGGCGTATCGCACCAGTCGGTAGTTCGGCAGCCCCTTGCGCCGCCGGGCTTGCCGACGTGCTCCGGGATTCATCTCGGTGTTCCAGATCCGCGAGAAGTGCCGGTCCAGAACGGAGAGATAGATGTTGGCCAGCAGTGGGGAGGCGACTCCTCCTTGCGGAGTTCCCGTGAGGGTCTCCGCGAATCCACCGTGCAGCTCGACGACTCCGGCCCGCAGAAACGCGCTGACCAGCCGCAAGACCTTGCGGTCCTTGATGCGCTCGGCCACCAGGTCCATCAGGACGTGATGGTCGACGTTGTCGAAGCAAGCCTTGATGTCGCCCTCGATGACCCAGTCGTAGGTCGACGGCTTGCGGGTGAAACGGTGGATCTCGGCGATGGCATCCTGAGCCCGACGGCCGGGCCGATACCCGTAACTGGACGGGTAGAAATCGGCCTCGAAAATCGGCTCCAGGACCAGCTTGAGGGCCATCTGCGCGACGCGGTCCCGCAGGGTCGGGATACCCAGGTAACGGACCTTGCCGTTCTTCTTGGGAATCACCGCCTGCTTGACCGGCAGCGCGGTGAAGGACCCGTCCTTGAGCGAGGAGCGAAGCTCCTCCAGGAACGGGATCACTCCGTGACGTTCCTCGATGTGGTAGCGGGTGACCGCGTCCACACCTGCTGTCCTGGCACCCCGGTTGCCGGACACCCGCTCCCAGGCCACCACCAAAGTGGCCCGGTCGCAGATCAAGTTGAATACATCATCGAACCGGCGATCCGGCTCGTTCCTTGCCCATCGGTGCAGCTTGATCTGATGATCGAGTACCCGTCGCCCGGCCGTCATACTGCCCGGCCATGGTGTTTCCGACGGCGCGTCGTTGCTCAACAACGTTCCTCCCCGACAGCAGTCCTGCTGCCATCACGCTGTCGCCCTTCCCCATGTGACCGGCTTTCCCGGACTCCGAGTACTACGGCGACTCCGCCACGATCTGGCTTCATCGGCGGGCATTGCGCCTGCCCGCCGCCCGGCCGGCTGCCGGACGGGAAGGGCGATGCCAGATCGCTTCCCACGCTCACTGAGGATCTCTGTGACGGCGTCGGTGCCCAGCTATACCCCGGCAGCATCGCCACGGACCGCACATCGCAGTCTTGGTCCGGGCCTCCCGAAACCCATGGGATAAAGGCGGCGGGAGAGGAGAGGCCATCGGATAGAGCACTCTCCAGCACTGCAAAGCGGCCCATCCACCAGGTTCGGCAGGCCGCTGACGACTCACGGGACGTCAACCACTGGTTCAGTTTCCTTGCACCCATTCCGTCTTCGCTTGCGGGCACGAACCGTCTGGTGGTGTCGGTCCGCCCCTACGTTGTCGAGGCTGCTTTCCGGCCTCACCCCCAACCCGGGGCTCAGCCTGCCTCCAGCTTCAACCGGTCCCTGCGAGGACCGGCGGCGGGCCTCTCATCCCGCGAGATCCATCAGCGCCTCGTGGCGCACATCCGAGTTCGTCGATGCAGAGGAGATCGACGCGGCCGTAGCGGGCGATGGTCTTGTTGAGCTGTTTCTCGTCAGCGGCCTCGACCAACTCGTTCACCAGTTTCGTCGCGAGGGTGTAGCGGACGCGGTAGCCGGCCATCGCAGCCTCGGTGCCCAGCGCGATCAGCAGGTGAGACTTGCCGGTGCCCGAGTCGCCGATCAGGCAGAGCGGCATGCCCTTCTTGACCCACTCGCAGGTCGCCAGGGTGTGGATGACCGCCGGGTCCACGCTGGGGTTGGCGTCGAAGTCGAAGGCCCGCAGTGATTTCTCGCGAGGGAAGGCGGCGGCCTTGATCCGCCGTTCCGAACGCCGGCGGGCCCGGTCGTCGCACTCGGCCATCAGCAGTTCGGCGAGGAAGCCGCGATACGACATCTGGTCACGGGCGGCTGCTTCGGCGAGCTCGGGGAACTGGGCCCGGATGGTGGGCAGCCGCAGCATGCGGCATGCCTGGTCGACGGCGGCGTCGGCAGCCTGTTCGGTCAGTCTGCGGTGGCGTTTGAACGTCGTCATGGCCTGTCTCCCTCGGCGGCGGATCGGTCGGCCGGTCGCCGCGGTTGCAGCAGCTGGTCGTAGGCCGCGACCGACGGCAGCGGCCGGTTGTCGGGCGGCAGGTGGGCCAGCCGCCGTTCGGTCAGGAACGTCACCCTCGCCCGGCCCGGCTGTGGATCTGCCGTGGCGGGCGGGGATTCGTCGGCCTCGGCGGCCTTGCGGGCCTCCAGTGCGACCGCGTCCGCGGTCAGGGCGCCGGCCCGCAGGGCGGCGGCGAGCCCGGTCACCAGGTACTCGTGGTGAAGATGCCGGCCCAGCAGCAGGACCTCGATCAGTGCCCGGGTCCCGTCCCGGTCGCCGTGGGCCTTGCAGGCCGCCGCCCACCACGCGTCGTGGACAGGGGTGAACTTGCCTGCGGAACGGGCCTGTTCCAGGGCGGTCGCGCCGGGGAAGGCGCCGGGCTTGCGGACCAGTGCCTCCAGGTAGTGGTCGAGTTCCAGGCGGGCCTGGCCCTTGGCGATCAGCCGTTCGTGCCGGGCGACCTCTTTGCGGCCGTCGTAGACGACGACCTCGGAGGCGTGCAGCATCACCCGGACGGTGCGGCCGATCAGCCCCACGGGCACCGAGTAGCGGTTCGTGCGGACGCTGACCTGGGCGTATCGGTCCACCCGGAGACTGAACAGCCGGCCGGTCTCGAACGGCTCGTCCGGCAGCGGCTGAAGCAGTGGCCGTTCGACGGCGAAGTACTCGCCGATCGTCCGGGGCCGCGACCGGATGCGGCGGTCGTCGTCCTCGGCGTCCCACCGCTCGACCATCGCGTTGAGATCGGCGAGGGATTCGACTTCCGGGACGGGGACCAGGTGGTTTCGGCGGAACCAGCCGATCTGGCCTTCCACCCCGCCCTTCTCATGGGCCCCTTCGAGCCCTGGGCGGCAGTACATGCTTTCGATGCCGTAGTGCGAACGGAACGCGGTCCACCGCTCGTTCTCCACCCGCGCTCTCGACAGGCCCAGCACCCGGGCGACCGCGGCCCGCAGGTTGTCATAGCGCACCTTGCCGCAGGGGACGCCGCCCAGCACGCTGAGAGCGTGGACGTGGCCTTCGAAGAACGCCTCCTGACCACAGGAGGCGAAGATGCGGTGCACGGCCTTGCCGGAATACGACAGGCGCATCGCGAACAGGAACACCTTGACCTGCTCACCGGCCAGACGGATCGTCACGTCCCCGAAGTCGACCTCCGCCTCGGCCCCCGGAACGTGGGTCTGCGGGATGAACGCGTTCAGCGGCCCGCGGCCCGCCTCGATCCGTATCTGCGGTCGGCGGACAGCGACATAGGCGCGCACCATCGGGTAGGTCACCTCCACCGCACCGTGCTCATCCAGCAGCCGGTCGAAGATCCGCTTGACAGTGTGCCGCTGCTTGCGCGGCGCGTCCAGATCCGCCCGCAGCATCTGGTCGATCAACGGCTTGAACACGTCCAGCCGCGTCTTGCGGGGCGGCAGCTGTTTGCGGGGCTCCGGCCAGACGGACTCCATGGCCGCCTTCACCGTCCGGAAGCCCACCCCGTACTTGCGCTGCACGGCCCGGTTCGACATCCCTGCCCGGACATCACGGCGGATCGCCGCGTACAGATCGACCTTGGACTTCGGTGGCACCGGTGCCCCCTCACCACGCAGAGCACTCCCAGCCTCCCACCGCAAGCACCCAAGCGGTGTCAAAACTCGGCGATATCACTCTCCGCCAACACCGGGCGGTGTCGTCGCCGACTGACAACCGGTGTCAGGAGTCACTGATAAAGCCACCGGGGGAGGAGTTCTTGGTGTCGTTATGTCTCTGCGGTGAGGAAATCGCTGACCGCTTCGTGTTCTGCCCGCACTGCGGCGTGGAGTTGCGCGGGCCGGGGCAGGCGGCCGTCCCCTGCGTCTCCCCGGCGGCCCGTTCGGTGTGCCGGACCCTGCGCGCCTGCGCCACGCGCACCTTCGAGCGGCTGGCGCTTGACCACTTCACCGGCTCCGCGTCCGGGGAGGAGATGTACACACAGCTCAACCTCGGGGATCTGCAGCGCCTGCACAGCGACCGCATCGTCGTGCGCGAGTTCCACCGGCGTCAGGAGGCCCGCAACGGGGCCGACTGGGAGTGGTGGTTCCACACGGCCAACCGGGGATTCGGGATGCGCGTGCAGGCCAAACGCGCCAAACGCGGCGGCGGATACGACCTCGAGCATGTGGTGCGCACCACCGGTGAGCGCCAAAGCGAGTTGCTGGTCCGCGATGCACTGGCCGCCGGGTGCCTGCCCGTCTACGTGCTGTACAACCACCGCAATTGGGTGCCGAGGTCACCGACGGGCCTGGTGGTCGACTGCCGCCACGGCCGCGGCTCGCCGACCCAGCTGGGATGCACCATCGTGTCTGCATTGACTGTGCAAGCCGTCCTTCGGGACCGGCCGATCAGGGCGTCCTATGTCCGGGACCGGAGCGTGCCGTGGCATCGCGTCCTGTGCGATGCGCCGGATGCCGGGCGGAGCGGCCTTGAAGCAGCTCACGCGACGGTTGCAGATCTCCACCGTCGCGGGAGTGATGACCTGAGGGCTGCGGCTCAGGCCGAGGTGGACCGGCTGCGCACGTCAACTCGCCGTGACGTTGCGGCCCGTCCCGGGCCGACGGACAGCACTGGCGGATCAGCGCGGCGTGGGCGATCGATGCCCGCGGCGGCAGCTTGGGGGCGTGAGCCGCTGGACGACCCGGTCTACCCGGGACTGGATGAGCTCGCCGGGCGTCCGTTGTCCCGGCTGCCCGACCGGGTGAAATTCATGATCCGTGAGCGGGGCTTCGAGCCGCCTGACGCACGCGCGGCCGGAGTGGTGCTGGTGGACCTCACGGACATCTAGCTGTTCAGGACAGCCGCGGCCCGCCGTCGTCGTGTCAGCACAGCCTGCCAGGTGTCTGACGTCATCCGCCTCAACGACACCACTCGCCCGGGTGACGGAATGCCTGCCGCCGGTGCCCGCCCTCTACCATCGGCGTCCGTGTCATCTCCACGCCCTGCCGCCGGCGCCCGCGTCATCTACGCGCTGGTGGATCCCCGGGACAACACCCAGCGATACCTGGGCCAGATCCCCGTCTCCTCCCGACTGCCTCTCGCACAGGCCGTGTTGAAGAAGCAACCCACGGCCCATGCGGTGGCCGCCTGGGTGCGCGGGCTGGAGGAAGCCGGCCACACCCCGGCGGTGGAGGTCGTCCGCGACCAGGTGCCGGCCGCCGAGGTCAAACGTGTCCTGCAGGAGGAGCTGACCGAGCGCCTTGCCGCGGGAACCCCGCTCCTGAACGAACAGGGCGCCGCCAGGGGGCGCAAGCTGCGCCAGGAACGGGTGATGGCCCAGCGCGCAGCCGACGAGGCCGCCGCCTGGGCCGAGATGGCGCATGCCCTGCGCACCCGCCTGGGCGGGCCGCTCCCGCCGAGTTCCGCGACGGCGATGCGGCTGCCCGAGCTGGTCAGGACTCACATCCCCTTGCTGCCCGACATCGATCGCGACACCCTGACCTTCTCCGAATGCTGGAACACCCTGGAACACACCGACCGCCTCGAAGGCCCGTTGACACATGCGGTCGACGCCCTGTTCTGCGAGCTGCAGGACCTGCACAGCTACGGTGACAACGGCCCCCGTCAACAGCTGCACTACCGCATCTGCTCCATCACACTGCGCCGACGACGTACCGACCTTGCCCGGCTGGAGCAGATGATCGGGCTCGTGCCCTGGTGCATGTATGCCGTCGCACCCTGGTATCGCATGGCCCAGGCCGGCCGCCTGGTCGACAGCCCCGCCCAGTTCATTCCGTGGCTCGGCGACACCCCGGTGGCTCGCGCGCTGCAGCTGCTGGCCGGTGAGGAACGCCAGTTGTGCCTCATGCTCGAGCACCGCCACGACGATGGGCGGGTGCGCCCGGAGACCTTCCTGCTGGCCACCGCCGCCGCCCACTGCCCCCTGGACATCCCGGCCCCGCTACAAGACCAGGTGCGCCGTCTGCTCGCGGATCTGCTGCCCGATCCGATGCTCACCCAGCCGATGGCGGATCTGCTGCTGCGGCTGGACCCGCAGGCCCTGCGCGCGCTGGGGCCGGATGTGGCCCCCGGGACGGATGAACGGCTGGGGCTGGCGGAGGGCACCACGGCACGGGTCCTGGCCGATCTCGCGGCGCACCGTGCCTTCGACAGTAACCGCCAGCTGCGGCAGGCCGCCTGGCGCGCATCGGGCAGCGCACCCACGGTCGACGTGCCCGACTTCGGCGGCTGGTCCGGCCCGGGCGTACCGACCATGCGCGTGGTATCCGCCAACCTGGTCCACGCCGGTGTCTTGGCTGCGCCCGAGGGGCGATCGGCCGCCGAGTACGTCACCGGCGTCCAGCGCCTGCTTGCTCCCAACTACGACACTCACGCCGCGCGACGGCTGACCAGCGAGCCGACCGACGGGCACGGAGACCCGGTCGGCCGGCCGCACTGACTCGTACGCCGGTCAGGCCGCCTCGGCCTCGAGCTGGGCGGGGATGTAGCGGTTGCTGCGGTCCAGGTGGATCTCACGCACCCCGGCCAGCGGGCGGGTCAGGGGGTCGTTGACCGCGGCGATGATCTGCATCGGCGTACCGTCCGCATCGGCGTCGGCGGCCGCGTCGGCGAGCTGCTCCAGGAGCCGCTGGGCCATCTGCCCGTCCAGCCCTTGTCCGCCCAGGCCGCTGAGCGGCGAGTCGACCATGAAGAACAGCGGGAGCAGCACTGTCGGCACCGCACGCGCCACATCGCGCAGGGCCAGCATGGCGCACAGGTTGGCCAGGGTCTGCGGGCCGCCGGCTACCGCCTGGTCGTCGAAGGCTAGCCCGTCCACATGGGGCAAGAACGTCTCCGGATCGATGTGGGCATGGCGCACATCGGGGTTGACTGCCCTGAGCCGGGTGAGGAAGTGGCGTGACCACTGCTCCACCAGCTGCTTCAGCTCGGTGGCGAGCTTCTTCTCCGCCTCTTTCCACACTTCGTGCGCCTGATCCTTCTCCTCCAGTAGCCGGTCCCGTTCGGCCTCGAGAGCCGCCAGTACTCCGACCTCCTTGATGCGTTCCTGGAGTTGTTCCAGGCGCCCGGCGAGGTGTGCGGCCTCCTTCTCGTAAGTCAGGGCGGCCGCCCGGCAGGGGTCCAGGGTCGAACGCGTGAAGTCACCGATCGCCTGCTCGGCCGCCCGCACCGTCTCCCGGGCGGCGTCTTCCGTCTCTTGCGCCCGGGCCAGCTCGCCTTCCAACCGCGCGCAGGCCTGCCGTGCCGAGGCGAGTGCCTTTTCCGCCTCCGCGAGAAGTGCCGAACGGTCCGCCAGTCGCTGCGCATACAGCCGGTCCTGCTGTTTACACACCCGGCAGTGGTCCTCAGGCAGGCCATCGACCTGTAGTGCCTGAGAGCAGTGCGGGCAGTGCTGGGGCACGGACGCCTGCTGCCGTAGTCCCTCCAGGCGGCCTTCCAGACGGCCCTCTTGACGCTGGGCCTGCCGCATCCGCTCTTCCACCGAGCCGGTGTGACGGCGCGCCGACTGCTGTGCCGCCCTGGCCTGCTGGCGCTGCCGGTCCAGCTCGGCCACATGACGCTGATGCCTGCTCAGCTCCTCTTGGGCATGCTGCGCCCGCTCGGCAGCGGCCGCGTGCTCCTGCTTCCACAGCTGCTCGGTCGCCTCCAAGTCCATCGGGCCGGGCAGCCCGGCCGCCTCGCGCGCCGCGCGCATGGCCGCGGCCGCAGCCTTCGCCTGTGCATGCGCCGCCTTGGCCTCCTGGAACCGCTGCTGGAGGGCGTCGATGTGCTCGTCGTGCAGGCCCAGCAGCACCCGCCCCGTCAGCCGGCGCACCGCGTCGCTTCCTCCGCCCAGGTATGCGGTGGCAATGGTGGACTGCCGCAGCGCCAGCCACCGCTCCACCTCGGCCAGCCCGACCCGGCCCTGGCCGCTGCCCAGGAGCGGGATCCGCAGCAGCTCCATGACGAACTCGCTGGCACTCTGCTCGCCACCGCGCCCGCGGACGACCGGCCGGCGCACCTCGCCGAGTGTCGGATCGCTGAGATTCTCGAAACACACATAGCCGCCGCGGTGCACAGCCGGCCGTGTCGCCTGCCACCGTGTGTCACCGACCCGAAAAACCAGACGGACCTGGGTACACGACCGCACTGCATGCATGATCTTCCCGCTGTTCAGCCCCAGGGGATACAGCAGCGACTCAAACCCCGTCGACTTCCCGGACCCGGAACACCCCACGAACAAGGTCACCACGCTGGTGAAAACCTGACCCACCCAGGAGCCTTGGACCTGGAATTCGTGCCGCTCGATTCTGAAAGACCGCCGACGCACCGCGCATACTCCCTCCGCCCGGCCCGCATGGCCGAGTGCGCTGTCGCCAACGAAGGGCCCGCCCCGCATGTGACGGGTGCCGCCGTATCTCATCCGCACGGATGATCAGCAACCCCCGCATCCTCGGAAGACCTTCCGTCCGGGCCTGCGCCGCCCCCTTGGCGGAACAGACCACTGTCACAACACTGCTGTCGACGCATGGCCCAGAAGCACCCGCGGCGGCAGACGTCCCACCGGTGGCGACGAAGGGCGCCTGAGATGTCAACCCGCCATCACGGCGCAGAGTTGACGCGACGTCACCCCCACGCAGACGCAGTCCGGGCCGCTGACCCAAGGGGATCCCGCGGGGGCAGGGCGCCATAGGCCCGCCCATCGGATCGCGTAAATGCTCGCCCATCACACGAATTAGCGATAAGACCGTCACATCCACTGCTCTTCGCCTCATCGGTCGTTGCCCCAGGAGAAGGGGGACACCACCGACCACCCGGGGCCGGTGATCTCCGTGACCAAGAGGGGGGACCGTGATGGGGCGTACCAAGAAGAACAAGCCGCGCCACAAGCTGCGCGGACTGCACAACGCCAACAAGCGCCAGGGAGCCAGGGCGCGCGCAGCGCAGATCGCCTGGACCCCGCTGAAGCAGGCATGCGGTTGCGTGATCGACTGGGGATGGAGCAGCCAGACCGCCGACCCGCTGACATTCCGGGACTGGTGCGCAAGCCGCCTGGACGTGCCTTGTCCTTGGCACGCTCCCTCTCTGGCCGGAGTCTCCGGTGCCGACCTGCCGGACGACGTGGTCATCCAGCCGCACGGCACCGGCGTGCTGCTGCATGCGCGCAAGGCTGCGGCCGACCGCCATGAGCTCGGCGGCGAACTCGCTTCCCGCCTTGCCCACCTGAAGGAAACGGCGGAGCGCGGTACCGAGGCGCTCTTGGACGACGCGCCGACTGGATACCGCAATTGGCTGATCGCCAACGCCCCGGACCCTGCCCAGGCCTGGCTTGACCACGAACTGACCGAGATCATTCTCAACCAGGGCTGCTCCGCGATGACACGGGAAATGCTTGAGCACCTCCCCGAACAGCTTCTGACCCCTTCCTCCTCGCGTCCCCAGCCGGAGAGCGCGGCCTGCAACATCTGCTCCCTCTCCGCCGCCCACGGCGGCATCCTGTGCTCCTGCGGACATGACTGGGCGTGTCACCCCGGCGAGGTATTTCTGGGGGAATCGTGCTCGCACTGTCCCTGTGCCAACATGGACCACGCCTGGGCCGTCGCGCAGGCCTACAAAGGAGCGTCCCAGTGAACGCCCTTCCTGTGTCTTCCTCCTGTCCGCCGGCATTCGCCCCCGACGCATCTCGCGCGGTTTCTGTGTGGGAACTTCTGCACGAGGCTCTGCACACGGCTGCCCACCGGTGCGAGGGCGGCACGATGACCTACACGTCCAGCTTGCTGGGTGTCCCCGTGGCCCGCGACAGCCTTCTCGCTCTCGCCGACCTGCTGGCTTCCTCCCACAGCGGCCTGGAAGACCGGATCCTGCGCCTGGAAGCCCACGACGAAGAAGGAACTGTCCTGGCTGAGAGCACGAGCCGGGTCCGGCGCTTCCGGCTGAGCCACGGTTACTGGCCCGGGGTGCACCGGCTGTGCCAGCAGACCGGATGCCGCCATGAACCCGGCCAGTACCGAACTCTGTGCGACAGCCACATGAAGGCTGCTGGCCCATCGGCGGTGCGGGAACAGACCACCCTGGTCGCCGAGGAACTCCGCATGGACCGTGAGGCTGCAGACTTCAACGCCAGTGAGGCGATGCAGCAGTTGATGAAGGCCGCACTTGCCGTGGGCATCCCGGCAGCAGAGCACGCCCGCTACTTTGCCGAGCGGCTCCACCTGGCCGACGCCGAAACCGCGGAGGACTGGGACTACGAAGAGCACGAGCACGAGATCCGGCAAGACGAAGCGCGTCTCCTGCTCTGCATCGGGACCCAGGCGCAGACAGGGCAGGCCCCAGTGAACCGCGGCGCCGCCCGACAGATCGGTCCTGCCGACCCTCGGCAGCTTCCAGGTTCCCCGGACCACTTGACGCTGGACTTCTCGTGCACAACAGGCGGTCTGCCGCTCGGCCGGGTCGATGACGACATCCAGTACTGGCAGGTGGGCGTGCACCACCGCGTGCCGGACACCGCCCGCCGAACCGGGGAGCGCGACCTGGGACAGGTCGGCCGAGTGGCCTTGCTGAGGGTCGACTGGGGGCAGGACCCCCACATGCTGAACTGCACGGATGCTGGGTTCAACGCGGGTCTGACCGCAAGGGCCGCCTACGACGCTGTCGACGACCCAAGCAGTGCGATCCACCAGCTGGGCTTGCGTGCGGGCGGTGACCTCCTGCTCCTGCTCAAGGTGGAACTGGACCCGGTGTGGCGGGGGTTCGGGCTCGGTGCCCTCCTCGCCCGCCAGGCCCTTCACCTTCTGGGCCGCGGATGCCGGGTGGTCGCCACCACCTGCATCGAGGACGCCGACTCGCCCACTGGTCGCCTGATGCAGGCTGCAGGGTTTCGTCCCGTCAGCCCTCTCCTGGCCGTGCTCGACCAGTCCAGCGGCTGTCAGGCAGCGCAGGAGCGGCTCCTGCACAGGCATCACCTTGACCGACTCGTCTCCCTCCGCGACCCGGACCGCGACGCTGAGCCGCCCTTCTGACTGCCTACCGCTGGCCAGGGACGGTCTCCGTGCTCTGGTCAGCGGGTATGGCAGGCAAGCGGCAGAGCGGACCCGCCTGTCCCTCCTGGCGGGCTGTGGCGTGGGCCGCATGATGCAGTGTCTGGTCACCACTGCTTGAGCGGGTCGTCGTCGAAGCGGCCCACCAGCTGGTTGTCCAGCAGTTCCTCGGTGACGGCTTCGATGCCGGTCTCGATCGCCTCCTGCGCGGCCTGGCACACGAGGTAGGACAGCGGCTTCATGTAGCCACCGGTGCGCCGGTGCAGGTGAGCGGCGAGCTTGAGCAGGTCTCCGGGGCAGTGGTGGTGCAGGCACAGGCCCTCATCGAGGGCCTTGACGATCTGGTGGAACAGCTCGTAGTCGTCAGCGCTGTAGGGGATCGGATTGACCGCCAGCGTGGGGATGCCGCCTGCGCCGCCGTCGGGCGGTCCAGACCGCTTGCCGCGCCGGGCCTCGTTGACGATCTCCTGGGAGCCGACCCCGCAGTAGACGAAGGACACGTTGCATTCAGCGGCGAGATAGCCGAAGTAGTCGAAGGCCGTTTTCAGTTCGCAGTTGTCCAGCCGGTCGATGCCGTCGACGAGGACCAGCCGGGTGCCGCGGGTTTTCATGACGTGGCACACGGGGCCGGTCATGTCGGTGCTGCGCTGGCTGCTCTCGGGGTCTTTGGTGTGTTTGTGGCCCAGGAACTCGGCGAACGGGATCGACATGTCCAGCTTGCTGCCAGGGGCCAGGGGCGTGTTGATGTGGACGACCGGGGTCCGCTTGGGGTCGGCAGGCAGCCGCTCCTGGACGATTTTCTCGTAGGCCCGGCCGATCTGCCGCAGCACTGTGGTCATCCCGGTCTCACCCGGCCCGTCCACGGCCAGGTGTAGTGGCCCCTCGCTGCGCGGGCCGCCCACCAGCCACAGCCGCCGCGCGACGGCCACCGCCTTCTTCAGCGCCGGAGTCTGCACAGTGCGCATCGTGGCGTGGTACACCAGCCGCGGATCATCCAGTGGGACGGGGCTGTCGGTGAGCGGGCAGGCCGCCAGGTCGGGCGGCTCAATGACGCGGTCCATTTGGGCCTGCCAGCCTGTACGGGTCGTCAGGGGCAGGAACCGGTCGGCGGTGTCAGGGGTTTCGGGCACAGACATGGCAAGCGTCCTCGGGGAGGCCGGCGGTGGCCGGTGCGGGGTATCCGCGCCGGCCACCGCCCACAGACGGGAAAGAGAGCTAGGACTGTCTGGCGGATGCGTTGCCGGGACCGTCGTTATCGCCCGTCAGCGCTGGGTCCGACGGGCCGCCCGGCAGAGCCAGGCGTGTAGCCGGCGCATCCAGTGGGCGCGGGCTGGCATCCAGGACGGGCAGGCTGGCCACGCTGTCAAAGGCGGGGGCGGGGATGCCGCGGTAGGGGTCCTGCACCGGGGCCGGGCCGACGTGCATGCCGCGATCGACGGGAGCCGGCTGCGGCGTGGCGGTGCGGGAGGGGCCTCGGCCGGCGCGCTCCAGCAGGGAGCGCACCAGCCGGGCGATGGCCCACTCGTCGCGGGTGGTGCCGCCCTTTTCGAGGTGGGCAGCGGTGGCCTGGTCCCAGACGTGCTCGCTCCAGGCGTCGCCGATCAGCCGCTGGTAGACGAAGTCGGCTTCCGCCCAGGTGTTGTTGCGGTGGTCCTCGAGCCAGATCTTCTCCGGCTGGTGGGGGTGGTAGCGCACCGGCCACCGCTGGCCCTTGCCCGGCCACCCGGAGCGGGCGTTGCGGTAGCCGTTCAGGGCGCGGCTGTCGTAGGTGCGGTTGTTGAGCCGGATGCCCTTGTCGGTGACCTGCACCCAGGCAGTGGGCAGCAGCCGCAGCCGGTCCTCGGCGCTCAGGCGCACAGGGATGTAGCCGCTGCTGGCGACGTGGGCGGCGAACACCTGGTTGGGGGTGCGCGGCGGCATGGACGGCAGGAAGGGGTTGCGTAGTTCGCTGTGCGGGCGCTGCTGCCAGCCGAGAGCGATCCATTGCTGCAGGAAGTCGTTGATCTGGTCGATGCGCCACAGCCGCTCGCCCGCGACGTGCTTGCCGCGGTGGGTGAGGTCCTTGCCGGTGTAGCCGGGCAGGAACTGGCTGAAGAGGCTTTTGACCGAGCCGAAGGTCCGCTCGATGATTGCCTTGTGGGTGGGGGAGTAGGCGCAGGCCGGGCGTACGGAGATGCCGAGCTGGGCGCAGGCGTCCATGAACGCCCGCCCGGCGAACACCTTCCCGTTGTCCATGACGATCATCTCCGGGATGATCACCGGCCGGGCTGCCGCACCCTCCATCCGCTCGTCCGCCTCCACCAGTTGCGCGTAGGGCAGATCGGATCCCTTCGCGGCCGCCTTGAGCGACCAGTGCGGGCGCATCGGCTGCGGGGTGCACATCTCGGCCAGCAGCAACAGGGCGTCCACTGCCTTGGTGGCCCGCCCGCCGTGACGGCGGGAGGTGGAGCCGGTCTTGGTGCCGCTGGACTTGGGCCGCACGACCGCGGCCAGGACCGACCGGCTGACCACGTCGATGGCCGCGGTCAACTCCAGGGAGACGACGCGTCCGCTCTCGTCCAGGCCCAGCATGTCCAGCGAGGTGGTGTCGATCTGCACCTGCTCGCCCGGCGCGGTGGCCATGGCCAGCGTGAACGGCGGCTTGGGGCGGTAGCTGCCGTCCCCGCGCCGGGCGGCGGCCTGCTTTCCGCAGACGATCCCGAGCCGGTCCAGCAGCCGGTAGAACGTCGCCCTGGACGGCATCAGCGTGTCCGCCTTCTTCTTGAACTTGCGCACGCATGCCCTCCTGAGCAGCTCAAACAGCCGTGACCTGGTCCCGATCGACTTCTTCTCGTGCCGCTTGTGCACCTTGCGCAGCAGCGTGACGACCTGTTCGTCGACTCGGCCGTGCCGACTCGGGCCGCGCACCTTGCGCTTGTCGACCAGCCCCCACACGCCCTGCTCCAGCCAGGCCAGCCGTTTGCGTTCCACCGTGGCCGCCGACACCTGGTGATGCGCGGCGCGCAGCTCGGCGGCCTTGGTCGCATACCGGTCGCGCAGCGTGGTGCGCCCGGGGTCGTAGCAGGGGCGCGGCGCGGTGCCCGGGGCAGCGGATCCGGGCAGCCCGGTGTGCACTTCCAGCACATGGCCGAGCCAGAACTCGACCTCCTTGCGGGTCTCCGTCGACAGCCCCTTCAGCAGGTCTGCACCGCCCAGGGACCGGCGCTCGGACGCGACCGGCGGGGCAGTGTCGTCATCTGCGTCCGGTGTGTTGAGCACGCGGAAGCCGGGGGAGCGGTGCAGCGTGTCCAGCAGCACGACGGCGTCCTCGCCCTCGGCGTGCCGGCTGAGCAGGTGCACCTTGCTGCCCTGCAGCGCCGTCACCAGATACGTCTCGCCATGCCAGTGCACGGCGCTGCCCACCGCCACGACCTCGGGCTTGGCCGGCGCGTGCGCCGTCATCAGCGCATCCCCTGCGGCGACCACACCAGGGAGCGGGCCGGCACGAACGGGCTGCTCCAGTCGATGAGCAGTTCGCGCGTCCACACCAGGTGCAACGCCCGGGCCACCGTGGCCAGTTCGGGCAGGGCACTGGCTCTCACCCCGTCCGTGAACGGGCGCGGCCGGGCGAACACCCGCTGCAGGACGCGCGCGGTGTCGGCGTCCGCCAGCCGCGTGTGCCGGTAGCGAGCCAGCCGCTGCCGATTCGCGGCCGCGGCCGTGTCATCCGCACCCGGATGCACCCGCACCTCCCAGCCGGCCTGCTCGCCCGCCGCCTGAAGGAGCCTCGAAGTCTCCTCCCAGCCGCCCGCGGCCTGCTCTGATGTCCGGCACACCAGCAGCCGCGCACGCCCGCCGGCCAGCCGGGCGAAGAAGTCCGGCACATATCCGGCTGCGCTGTCCGCCCAGGCCAGCCGCACCGGCCAGCCCGTGAACGCCACCACCTGCGGATCGAACTCCAAGGACATGGCCGCCTCCAGAGCACCCAGGCTCGCGCAGCCCGCGTGCCGGGCCTGCCCCGCAGGCCGCCACCAGGTGGCGATCGCCCGCCGGCCCCGGTACCGCGTCGGTCTCCACACCTCACCCCGCTCCTCCAGCTGCTCCTGACGGACCTGACGCACAGGTCTTTCCAGCAGCCGCCCAGCCGGGGACAAAAACTGCGCCCACACCACCTCAGCCACGTTCAACACCTCTCACCACAGCGAAAGCACGCGCATCGCCCGTGTGATCGATCCGGGCGATGCCGATCACCGTGGCCGCCTGCCGCGCACGGGGAAAGCGATCCGGGTCGAACACCCTCGAACGAGCGAGCGCGCGCCGCGCCCCGCGCGCCGTTCGATCACACGGGCGAACCGGCCGTTGTACCAGGTGAACCCGCCTCTCTCGGGGCGGGAAAGGGGGGCGCAGGGCAACACGGAGCGCGCGCATCGCTCGAACGGGGCAGATTTCCGGCCCGCTCCCACACCGTTTGCGCAGGCTGAAGCCCAACGGAACGTTCATGCGTGTGACGCATGCGCTTTGCGGATTCCTGCATGCTGCGCTGCTAAGCGCATCTGCTCGGACCGGCAGGGCTGCATCCGGGATCAAGCACCAGCGGGGGAGCCGACCCAACCATGGACGGACTGTTCGACTTCGACGCCATCCCACAGCCGAGCAATGGCGGCCTGCCCATGGCGGCGCAACGGCGCAGACTGCGCCGCGAGTCCGGACTCTCCCTTTACCAGATCGCCGACGCCTGCGGCGTAAGCGAAGACACCGTCCACGCCTGGGAACAGGGCAGAACCACCCCGCGCGGCGCCACCGCGGCCATCTACCGCCATCTGCTGGCCGCGCTGGACGCCCGGCTGAAAGGCAAGGCCGCGCCCCAGCCCCCACTCGCCCATACGCCGGACTGGGCCGCCCTGGGCGCCCTGCGGCACGAAATCCCCACCCAGACCGCACTGCCCGCACCGTGCCGCCGCTGCCAGCAGCCCACGCAGCACCGTGTCGGCGGACACCCCCAACACCTGGGCACCCGCTGCCCCGCACCCCCCACGGACGCTGGCCAGCTCCCGCCGGCCTGGCCCGCCCCCCGGCCGACCCCCGTCCAGCCAGCCGCCGCCGGCCCCGCGCTGCCGGCGCAGCGGCCGCCGCTCAAGACAAGCCCCACGGTGCGGCTGCCCTATCCGCCCCTCAAGGCCAGAGGCATCTCCGACGGCCCCCTGGCCGTCCTCGAAGCCGGCCCGTCGGGACTGATCGCCCACCTCGCCGATGGCCGCACCCGCACCTGCCGCGCCGACGACCTGCACGGGCTGCTGGCCTGGGCCGTGAACACCCCGCTCGGCGCCGCCCCCGTCCGCCGCGAAGCCCTGCCGCCCGGCCCCCTGCTGGTGCTCACGACCACCGCCCGCGCCCGCCTGGCACTGCCCGCCGACCTCCCCGACCCACCCGCACGGCACCCGCGCAGCGACCACCCGCTGCTGCAACAGGCCCGCGCGATCGGCTGGCAGAGCGACGCCGACGGCCTGGGCCCCTGGACACGGCTGCACCCCAGCACCGGCGATCCCGCCTGCGACAGCATCCGCCTTGCCGTCACCGACTGGGGCGCCCTGCACCACGACACCTGGAACCTGCCCGAACAGCTCACCCCCGGCGAACTCGCCGCCGCCCTGGGCCAGTACACCTCACTCGTGCGCACCCCACTGGGCCCCCCGGGTGCCTGCGGCCACCAACTCATGCGCGACCTGCGCCCGCCCGCGCACCGCCACAGGGCCACCGGCGACCTGCTGACCGAGGGAGTGCGCGGAGCCCTGACCCTGCCGGTCGACCCGGCCCCCTGCGAGGCCCCGCCCGGTCACCAACTGGCCCTGCACCGCGCCGAGCAGGACGCCCTCGCCGACACCGACATCAACTGGTGGCGCCATCCCAGCCCCGACGAAGCCGACCGCGCCTACGTGGTATGCCTGGCGGTGAACTTGTTCCACCTCGCCGGCAGTAACGAGATCCGGGTCGCCGACGGACCGGCCCGCCACGCCCACCACCCGCCCTTCAACCCCAAGCAGCCCGGCAGCTGGCTCGTCGACCTCCCCGCCGCCGCCCGCCACCCTCTGCTGCCTGCGGCCTTCGCCAGCACCGGTCTGGCCTGGCACACCACACCCGCCGTCGCCTACGCCGCGATGCGCATGGGCGCAACACAGATCCGCCCCGTCCAGGGCTGGCTACGCCCCGGCCCGACCGGCCCCTACCTGGCCCCCTGGTACGACCGCCTGCGCCTGGCCCGCCTGGCCGTCCTGGAACGCCTGGGCATCACCGCCGCCATGGACACCCCCGACCTCCTGGACGCCCTCGCCGGCCTGCCCCAGGCCGATCCGCTGCAGAGGGCCCTGCTGCATGCCCTGCACGCCACCGCCCTGGACGCCCTCGCAGTCCTGGCCCAGCCGCCCGGCGCACCCGGCCAAGCCGCACCAGCCGCCTGGCCCAGCCCGAAGGACCCCACCTGGCGACCCGACCTGCGTGCCGCAGTCATCGCCAACGCCCGCGCCAACCTCCACCGCAAGCTCGCCCGCACCTCCCGCAGCGGCTACTTCCCCCTCGCCATCGCCGACGGACACATCGTGTACGCCACCCGCACCCCGCACCTGACCGAGATCACCGACACCCCCTTCAGCGACTTCCGCATCGGCATCTCGCCAGGCCACGTCCTTCCCGTCGCGGTGCGCCCCCTCACCTGGTACACGGACCGCTGCGCCGAGAAAACGAACCCCGCCCAACTGCTCAAGGACACTTGCCCGTCATGGTGAGCGCACCTGCCGTCCCCGGCGTTTGCCGCCCGCCGCAGTCAAGCTCCTCCTCACTCCAGGGCAGTCACGGGGCGGCCGAGCCGCCAGCCCAGACACGAGGCGTCCTCCAGCGCGCCCCGTTCCGGCAGACCGTCATGCGGGTCCATCACCGGCACATGCTCAGTCCGGTATCCGGGCGGCGGCGCCGGCTGGGCCAGCCGGTCGATCACCGGTGCGGTGATGCGATGCCGCAGCGTCCACTCACGCAGCATCCGGTAGCCGCCGTACTCCATCGGGCCGGGCATGCCCAGCCGCTCGCCCACGAAGGTGATCCAGCGCTTGGAGACCCAGCCCGGGGCACCGCCCGCGAACTCCCGGCCCCAGCACCGCTGCCGCTCGTACACGGCCATGGCCTCGGCAACGACAACAGCCTCCGGGTAGACGACCAGCGGCACCGACCACAACTGCCGCCCCGTGCCCAGCACCGCCTCCCGGCCGGCCCACAGCGTCTCCGAACCCATCTGACGGCCCTGCCACCAGGCCGCGGCCACCTGCAGCGCATCGGCCAGCAGCGCCCGCGCGTACGGCCCCACCCGCTGCTGCAGCCGCACCCGACGCCGATGCGCCCGCACCACCTCCCCAAGCCCGGCCAAAGAGACCTGGGCAGGCCCGCCGCCGGCAGTGCTGCGCAGCCACCGGCCATGGCGCACGCACACCTGCCACGGCTCGCCGCCGGCCAGCACCACCGGTGTCACGAGGTCGTCATACCGGATCAGGCACGCCGTGCACGGCTCGAGCGGCGTCCACTGCCCAGGCCAGGGCTCCACCCGCACCGAGGCGCGGCGGCCGCCACCGGTTCCGGCCACCAGCGTGGGCAGCGCGCGGCACAGCTCCGACGGAGTGCGCCAGGCCATCACCGCCAGCCGCGCGGCGGCCTGTTCACCAAGGAACACCTCCTGCGCCCACGGATCCAGTTCCCCGGGCGGCCGGTGCGCTCCCGCCTCCCGCAGCACCTCCTTCACGGGCAGGTGGTTGAGGTGGGCCAGCCGCCGGACGAAGGATGCCACCGCCTCACCCGGCACCGGCTCCAGCCCCACCAGCTTCGGCACCGCCTCCGCATCCATGCCCGCCTCCCGCATCCCCGCACCCGCCCGGCCCCTTTCACCGCGGACAACGACCAGAGCCGACCCCGGTAACCCCCGCCAGGAGACCACCCCCACCGTGCCGCTGCTGAACACCTCCGTCGCCCACGCCCTCGACCTCGCCGACGCCCGGCACTGGACACGGCAACCTCCCAAGCGCCCCGCCACACGCCTGCGCCACCTGCTGCACCAGATGAGC
Organism: Streptomyces violaceoruber; assembly: GCA_000720805.1. GTDB lineage: Bacteria > Actinomycetota > Actinomycetes > Streptomycetales > Streptomycetaceae > Streptomyces > Streptomyces cellulosae_A. The sequence goes on along the minus strand of JODI01000037.1, from coordinate 10,747 downwards.
CCCAGCGACCTGGCGCCGCGCCTGTTCGCGTACCCCCACACCCTCACCCGGTGGGCCGAGGGCGAGACCGGCGACCTCACACCCGCCCAGGCCACCCTCATCGAGCGCGAGATCTATCGCACCTGGCAGCCGGATGTCCGCCGCCGCGCGCATCAGCAGATCCTCGACCACGACGGCTGCGTCACCGCAGAACTCCACGCCCGTTTCGCCTACACCACCCTCAGCGGCGAATTCCATGACCCCCGCCTGCTGCGCGTCATCGAAGACCTGCCCGCCCACCACGCCCGCCAGCTCTTCGACGCCCGCCACCGCGACGCCGCAGAAGACGAACTGCGCCGCATCCTCGCCGACGGCATCGGCGAGGCCCACTTCTTCCGCGCCCTGCCCGCCGACCAGCAGCAGGCCGCCGTGACCATCAGCGACCTGCACCTCATCCAGTTCCACTACTGAGCAAGGACCCCCCCCATGACCGTCATCTACGCCTTCCAGGACCCCAGCGGACACTGGCACGGCGACCCCGACGCCCCCCTACTCGATGCCGCAGAAGAACCCGGCCGCGGCCTCCTCACCTACCAGCCCGTGCCCGGAACCCCCGAAGCAACCAGCCCCTTCGCCGGCCAGCAGCTCACCGTCCTATATGGCGTGACCGACCTGGAGGCCGGGCCCCTCACCTACCAACTCGACACCGGCGGCCGCTTCCTGGCCACCTGGCGCATCCACACGCTCCTCGCCTCCCCGGTGGGCGCAGCGCCTGTGCCCGCTCCGTCCAGCCTGCCGTCCGGCCCCGTGCCAGCGCCCTGTTTGGAGTCCGCGTTCACCGAAAACGGGCGTCGCTACGTCCTGACAGGCACTCGCTGCGGCAACGGGCAGCTCACCTTGGAATGCACCATCAGCGGCGAGCAGGGAGACATCCACGGAGAGCTCTGCGGCGCCGTCACCGCCGACGACCTCGCGCCCTTGGTCCGCCTTCTGGACGCCGCCTCCCGCACCCTCACCACCTCTGCCGCCGTCCCACAGCCCCGCCAGGGCAGCGGATGGGCACCTGCGGACAGTGCCCGGCTCGCCGCCCGCTTCCGCCACGAACGCGATTTCACCATCCTCGCCGCGGAGTTCGGCTGCTCCCGCGGCGCCATCTACCAAGAACTCGCACGCCAGGAACTGATCCGCACACCCGGATCCGACCGCACCGCCCCCGCCAGCCGACCCCTTTCCGAGGCCATGCAGCAACGCCGCCAGATTCACCCCAACTCCCACACCCGCTGGAGCGATGAGGAGGACCGGCACTTGGCCCAGCTCTGTGCCGAGGGAGTACTCACCCCCGAACTCAGCAACGAGTTCGGCCGCAGCGAACAGGCCATCGACTCCCGGCTGTTGAAGATCGGAGCAGTCGGCCCCGCCGCGGACCAGGCTCGCCTCAACGCCCTCTGACCCATTGCAAGCCTGATCAGATATCTGATCAGGCTTGCAATGAAGGGTGAGTGCCGCTAGCGTCCTACTGCGGCACCACACACCACCGGGGAGGCGGACATGACCGTGCTGCTGACCACGGGGCAAGCCGCCGCCGAACTGGACTGCGCCATCACCACCCTGCGCCGCCTCATCCGCGCCGACGTCCTGCCGGGTCTCTGCCACCGCGGCGTCCGCGTCATGATCCCTCTCGACGTCGTCCAAGCCCTCCAGCAGCGCCCCCACGCCCCACTGCACCACCTCGACGCCCGGGAGATCGCCGTCCTGCGCGTCGACGCGGCACGCCGCGTCGACGAACACGACCGCACCTGGATCGGCTACGCCCCCCACCTGGGCGCGGATCATCTCCTCAAGAGCCTGCACGGCTGGTGGCGCTGCGATCCCGCCAGCATCGCCGCCACAGGCCTGCTGCCCGTCACCCTGTCCGGCTACATCGTCGCCGTCCTGACCGGCCTGGACACCTGGCAGCGCAACGACCAGGGCCGCTACGCCTTCCCCGCCGCCCGCCTGGCCGGCTACATCACCGACCTCGCCACCCCCGCAATGGAACTCACCTCCGACCGAGAAGACGACCGCGCCCTGGCCACCCTGCTGCTCGGCGCCCGCCTTCACGCACACTCCGGCGGCCCAATCGCCTACGTCACCCCCGAAAACACCGCCAGCTGACCGAGCGCCCACGAGGAATCACGATGGATGCACAGACCTACACCGAAGGCCTCGCTGAGCTGCGCACGCTGCGCGACGACATCAAAAAGACCGCGGCCGCTCTGGCCCGCCTGGAAGCGCAACGGGACAAGACCGTCACCGCCCTGGCCGCCTACGACAAGGCCAAGGCCGAGCGGATCGCGCCCGCGGCCGGGCTCAGCATCGCCGACGTCGTCGCCCGGGCCCCCCAACTCGCCCCCCGCGACATGGACGTCACCGCCCCCATCCCCCCCGCCCCGAGCTCCGCCGAACCGGCACAGCCAGCTGTCCAACCGGCCCCCGCACCGGATGCGCCCCCACCTCCGGCACCACTACAGCCGGCCGAACCCGCTGCGCCCCGCGAACTACCCACCTTGCCCCAGGACATCGACACAGACCGCTGGTTCACCCCCACCTCAGGCCTGGTCTCCCAGCACCCCAACTTCGTCCAGCAGCCTCATCCCGCCGTCTTCCTGGACGCCGCCACCGGCGTCCTCGTCCACCGCGACCACACCGTCCGCCTCGACCTGGGCGACCGGTCGGCCGCAGCCATCCTGACCGCCGTCTTCCACACCGTCCCCGACACCATCCAGCGCATCTACATCACCGCCGGGGACCCCTGGCACCGCGACGCCGACCGCTATACCTACCTCCGGGACGCCGTCGCCGCCTGGCTGAACGCACCCACCCCCGGCTGGCGCGCCGACACAGGCCGCGGCCGTGACCGGATGGCCGGACACTTCGTCCACGCCCGCAACCCCGTCGCCCGCTACCAGCGCACCCACGGCGACCACCACGTCGAAATCCGCAGCGCGGGGGAATGGTTCGACCTCGACGAAGCCGACCACCCCGGCATCGTCCGCGACGCCTTCCGCCTGCTGTGGGAGGAACTGCGCCGCCACTTCCCCGACGCCGTCGTCCTCGGCTCGCCCTCCCAGACCGGCCGGGACCTGTGGACCCGCACCATCCCCCGCCGCGGCAAACACGCCGACGGCTTCCCCGTCCTGTCCGAAGAACTGCGTGGCCTGCTGCACGCCACCGCCGGACAGGGCCGCAACGAACTCCTCACCCCGCCCCGCGTCCCTGAGCAACTGCCCGCGCTGACCGAGTACGACCGCACCTTCGCCTACGCCAAACACACCTGGAAGTCACCGATCGGCGCCCCCCGCCGCGTCACCGGCAAGACCTTTACCTCCTGGTCGGCCAAGGAACAGCACGACGCCCTCTACGGCTGCAGCCACTGGCACATCCGCGTCACCGTCCCCAACGGCTGGAACCACGTCGGCCTGCTGCCCGCCCCCGCCCCTGGCGAGCGCGCCTGGCACTACCCCGCCACACCCGGTACCACCTTCACCACGTGGGCCGGCGGGCCCGAAGTCCACACCGCCCTGGCCAACCCCATCACGCCGTGGAAGGTGGAGATCCTCGACGGCATCCTGTGGGAGGCGGGCAAACCCCTCGACGAATGGTCCAAGAAACTCAAGGACACCTGGACCAACCTCTCTGCCCAGGCCCACTTCCAGGGCGACGCCCAGCAGGCCCGCGCCGCCCACCTCGCCTCCCGCGCGGTGCGCGCCGTCCTGCTCTACGGCATTGGCTCTTTCGCCCAGCGCCCCCGCATGGTCACCGGCACCACCCCCCGTAGCATGGAGCGCGACGTACCGCCAGACGCCGAAATCGTCGGCTTCGACGACGAACTGATCACCTGGCAGAGGCCCACCGGCTTCGCCCGCGACCCCAACGCCCACCCCGAATGGTCCGCCGCCATCTGGTCCGCCGCACGCGCCGCCCTGCTCACCCAGTACCACCGCGACGACGACACCTACGCCGGAGCCCTGCACACACCCCCCGGCACCGTCGTCGCCTTCCGCACCGACGCCGTCTACCTCACCCAGCCCCAGAACTGGCCCTACCACCACCGCCCCGGCGACTACCTCCTCAAGGGCCACCTATCCGGCCCCGTCCAAGCGCCCACCAGCGAAGAAAAACTCCTCGCTCTGCGCGACACCGGCCGCCAGAACCTCAACAGCACACCAGAAGAGCCCTGATGCCGCCCCGCCGCCAGCCAGCGCCCCCGGCCACACCCAACGAAGCCGCCCAACTCGCAGACCAACTCCAGCAAGCCGGCTACACCAAACGCGACATCGCCCGCATCATCGACCGCGACCCCTCCCTGGTCTCGCAGTTCTACACCAGGAACAAAGGCGCAGCCTTCGTCACCGCCCTGCGCGAAGTCCTCACCGCGGTCGAGACCGGAGGCATCACCGACCTGCCCGAACTCGCCGCCATCGCCGCCCGCCACACCCAGCGGCGCACCACCGCCTCCGGCGCCCGCGCCCGGGTGCGCGGCAAAGCCGTCCTGATCACGCCGACCGGATCCGGCACCGGCCGCGTCGGCACCCAGGCGATCGCCTCCGGCTCCGCCCGCCTGCGCCCACTGATCGCCGAAGCCGCCCGCCGAGGGCTGCGCCTGGCCTTCACCGTTCGCCTCGCGAAAACGGGCTACCTGCACCCCTCCGGAAGCCGCACCGACTCACCCGGCATCCGCCGCGACGTCATCCAGCGCGCCGACCACACCGAAGAACGCTCCTACGGCTCCTCCCAGACCGGGGGCTTCGACGCCGCCGACTTCGCCCGCCGCGTCAACGCCACTGGCGGCGACGTCACCGCAGCCGTCCACCAATGGCTGGTGGAGACCGGACGCATCCACCCGGACGCTCACATCCTCCACCTCGAAATCCGCACCTGGCGTCCACGCTGACCGGCCCGCACCCGGCCCACCAACAACCCCCTGGCACACCGTCGTGCAGACGTACCGGCGACCGACAGCGGTAAGTTGAACACCATGGTGCTGTCGTCGGGGGAACGCGTGAGGGCCGCAGTCGCCGCCCTCATGCAGTTGACGGGGGAGACACAAGCCGATCTCGCTGCGGCGCTGGGAGTCAGCCAGGCACAGGTCAGCCGCCGCCAAGCCGGCACCGCGGCCTGGCCCTTGGACGACTGCGACCGGATGGCAACCCACTACGAAATCGACGTACTTGACCTCCTGGCCGGCCCCACCCGCGCGTGCGAAGCCCTGCCGCCGACGCGTCGGCGTACCCCTCAGCGCCAGTAGCCCCCATAACTGGGTCCGGTGGGGTGCAACACAGTCTGCTCGCGAATGATTGTCAGGCGGAAGGCTGTGCTACAGGCTCGTCCTGCGGGGCAGGCTCGGCGGTCTCCGGGGTGGTGTAGAAGACGGAACGCCCCTGCCTGGTGCGCTGGGCCTGGTTCTTGGCCACGAGTCCCTCGAGCGTGAGACGCACAATCTTGGCCTTGATCTCGCGCTCGGGATGCTGCTGTTGCAGCGCGGTGGCGACTTCGGCGGCGGAGCGGGGCTCGTGCCCGCCGGTCAGATGCTCGCGCACGAGATCGACGAGCTTGGCCCCGGCGGGCTGCGGGGACGGCGGTGCCGCAGTGACCTTCTTGCCGGTGCGCTTCCGGGACGGGGCGGTGGCCTTGCCGGTGCGCGTCTGCTTGCCCGCCGGTGAGGCCGCGGCCTTCTTCCTGCGGGGAGCGGGCACTGCCGCGACGGCCTCGGGCGCCGACTGGGGCGGCGCTGCCGGGATGCCGAGAGCCTGCTGGATGTTCACCAGGATGGTGCGGTCTTGCTGCAGGCTGCCCAACTGCGCTTGCAGTACTTCGATTTCCCCCCGGATACGCTCCTGTTCCTTGAGGTTGCCTTCAAGATCGCTGGCCACCTGTGCGCCGTACTGTGAGGTCAACTCGGTGGCGGCGGCAACGGTTTCGGACATGGTGCTCACACCCTTTCCCGGGGGCCACGGCCGGCGGGTGGCAGGCTGCGGCGTGTGCGGAAATGCCATGCGTGTGCTGTTCAGCCTGGTGGCAGGCGGGCGGCAGCGATTACTGCCGCAACAGCTGTGTCGTAGCGATAGTACGGAAGACATGCGGGTTGTTCTCTACCGCGGTGGCGGAAATCCTCAGACATGAGCCTGGCGGTGGCCAGCGTGCAGAGCTTCACGCAGTGCCAGGCGGAGGCAGCGTCGGCTGCCAGCGCACCTCGTCGGTTTCCCGGTGGTGGCTCCACGCGGACAGGGCCCGCCTGGCCACCAGCCGGTCGAGAATCTCCCCGGCCTGCTGGGGCGAGTGCCCGCACAAATGGGCCAGGGTGGCCAGTTCAGGGGCGGGAGTGGTCGCAGTGGTGTGAGCCGCCAGTACCAGGGCGGTCAGCCGTTCTGCCGCTGCTGCCGTAGCTGTCGCGGCAAACGGACTGGGCTGCAGCGCCCAGTGGGCGGCCCGCCTGCGGGCGCGGGGACTTGGGGTCTGATCCAGCACCGCATCGTCCAGCAGTCGCACCTGCAGCTTCGCTGCCCGGGGATCGGATAGGCCGAGCCAGCCGCCCTGTGTGAGTTCCTGCCACAGCTCCGGGCGCCGGTGCAGGCGCATGCCACGCAGCAGCCCGGCAGGCAGCCGGACACAGCCGTGCCGGCCAGCGCGCAGCGCACACTGCAGGGCGAGCAGCCGGGCCGCAGGGGAGGTGACGCGAGGGAGGGCGGAAGCGAGGTAGGTGAGCATCTCCCGGACCCGTTGCCTGTGTTCGTCGTCCGTCTGTGAACGGCACGCACGGGCGGAGGTGCTGGCCGGGGGAGGGCTGCACAGAGTGTCCGGCACGATGGCGGTGTGGCTGGTGGCCGCCGTGCAGGCGGCACAGGTGTCGGCCAGCCGCCAGGTACGGCCGCTGCGGTCGCGGGTGAGGGCGAGCAGGACGGGCCCGGCGCAGCCGCGGTGACGCGGGTGCCAGCAGCAGCCGCGTTCCCGGCACTGGCAGGTGCGCAGATGCGGCGGCAGCGCGTCGGCGCGGGCGTGGTGGGCCAGATGGGCCAGGGCAGCCGAGCGCGCGGAGGAAGCCTGCAGGGAAGGCGTCTGCGCGGTGCAGTGAGGGCACCGGAGAGAGGGGCCGCCCGCCTGGGGGCGCAGTTCCACCGTCCAGATGCGCCGCACGTGGGTATGCGCGCCGGCGAGCCTCATCGGCTGGGTGTCCTCCCGTCACTGTGAACGTCACTCCCGCGTCGGCGGAAAGTGCAGAAACTCGCACTGACGGGGCAGGGTACTGCACCGTCGGATGGTGGAGTGACGATCTTGCCGCCGCCCGATCCCGACCTCACCGGGCTGCGCGTCGTGCTCGCACGCCTGCGGGCCGAGCGCGGCTGGACCTTCGACGAACTCGCCGACCGCAGCGGGCTGGCCCGGCGCACCCTCATCGACCTCGAACACGGCCGTACCAGCGGCAGTGTCACCACCTGGCACGCCCTCGCCCACACCTTCGACGTGCCCATCGAGCACCTGCTGGGCGCCCTCTGCGACGACCACACACCGCCCGGCGCGCCCGCCCCCTGACCCGCCGGCCCGAGAGGCGCACACGGTTGCACATCACCCGAACCGACGAGCAGCCCCCAAACACCTGAGCACACCCTGGCCTGTTTGTTCGAAACCGTTGGGCCAGCCGTGGGACACGCCCCTCGACACACAGCAAGCCCCGGCATGTCGTCTGGCACGGTCCCCGCCATGCGCCCCACGCCCTTGCCAGGCTGCCACTGGGACGGCAGCCCGCATCCCCGCCGCCACCCCCGCCTTCTGCGGGTTGCCCCCACCAGCCCCAGCCGGCTGCTGCGCGCCGGCCACAGCACCCGCTGCCGGCACTGCGGCCACCGCATCGACCGCTACCAGCGCACCGACCGAGGGCCCATTGCCCTACACCCCGCCGAACTCGCCGTCGCCCACGTCCCCGAAGCCTGCCGCTGGCACCTCAGCGGCGGCCTCGCCCACCCCCACGGCGACGGCAGCAACTGGTGCCGCATCCCGCACGCCGTCCTGTGCCCTGCCCGCACCCCCACCTGCTCCTTGAGTCCTTTCCTCGACGACGCCCGCCGCGACTTCGCCGTACGCACCCGCCGCCTCATCGACACCGGCGCTCTGACCCCCACCCCACCACCTGCCGGCACCCCCTCACCCGACGGCCCGGACCACGCCTGCAGGCCCGTCGTACAGCTCCTGCTCGTGCGCTATCTCGCTCCCGCCCCGCTCGACGCCATCCGCTGCGTGGCCCAGACCCGCCACCGCCACCGCTGCACCCAGACCGTCCTGACCCCAAAACGGCCCGCCGGCCGCTGGAGACTGCTGCCCACCGGCTCCCGCCACGGCCACCCCACCCCACCGATGGCCGTCTACGACCTGGGCCACCTGCCGCACACCGAGCAACGGCGCTGGCGCGCCCAGCACTGCCCCACACACGCCGCCACCCTCGGCACCGCCGACCTCGCCCTGGCCGCCTGGCAGGTCTTCGACCCCCTGCTGCACGCCACCCACATCCGCAGCCGCCTCCCGCACCCTGAGGCATCCCCGAGGAGCGAGGGCTGACCATGCCGCACCACGCCCTGGAAGTCACCCTGACCCACCCCCTCTCGCGCAACGCCCTGCGCCGCGCCGCACGCGAGCTGCCGCTCGCCGCCAACCACGACACCACCCGGCTCATGACCCTCGTACCGGCCAAAACCCCTCATCAAGCGGCCCGCCGGCTGCGCGACCGGCTCGGCGCGCGGCTGCCCATCGACGTACTCGCCACGCACTACCCGGACACGGACGGTCAGATCCTGCTCAACGTCGCCTTCCCGCCCAGCCTCCGCGCCGCCATCCAGCACTCCGCCCGCCAGGCAGGGCAGACCCCGGAACTCTTCCTGCAGCAGGCCCTGGACGGCGCCCTGGCCCGGCACGCCAGCCACGAGGCCGACCGCCTAGACCGGGCCGTGGGCGAACTCCTCGCCCACACCACCTCCGCTCACCTGCTCGCAGCTGTCGGACGCACCCTCAGCCGCCACCCCGGAGGGCCACGACTGTGAAAGCGACCGACGAACAGACCGCCGCCGCCGACGCCTTCCACGCAGGCGACCACGTGTCCCTGCAGGCCGGTGCCGGAACCGGCAAGACCACCACCTTGGCTCTGCTCGCCCACAGCACCACACGCCGCGGCCGCTACCTCGCCTACAACCGGGCCATCGCCCAGGACGCGGCGAGTCGCTTCCCGAAAAACGTCTGGTGCAAGACCGCCCACGCCCTCGCCTACGCCGCCGTCGGCCACCGCTACTCAGCCCGCCTGAACGCACCCCGCCGACCGGCCTGGAAGACCGGACAGGCCCTCGGCATCACCAAAACCATCCGCATCGGCGAACGCGACCTCTCCCCGAAGGCCCTCTCCTACGCCACCCTGCGCACCGTGGCCCGCTTCTGCCACACCGCCGACGACGCCATCGCCCGCCATCACGTCCCACACCTGCGCGGCCTGGAAGACCGCGACCTGCACCACCAACTCGCCACCCACATCGTGCCGTTCGCCCAAAAAGCCTGGACCGACCTGCAGCACCCAGACGACGGAGCGGTCCGCTTCGACCACGACCACTACCTCAAGATCTGGGCCCTCACCAGGCCGACGATCGAAACCGACTTCCTCCTGCTGGACGAGGCCCAGGACACCAACCCCGTCGTCGAACAGATCTTCCTCGCCCAGCGCCGCCACGCCCAGCTGGTGATGGTCGGCGACTCCGCCCAGGCCATCTACCACTGGCGCGGCGCCAAAGACGTCATGACAGGCTTCGACGGCACCCGGCTGGCCCTGTCCCAGTCCTTCCGCTTCGGCCCCCTCCTCGCCGACGAGGCCAACCGCTGGCTGACCATCGCCGATGCCCCGATCCGGCTGACCGGCACCCCCGCGGTACCCACCGAACTCGGCTCCGTCACCCAGCCCAACGCCGTACTGTGCCGCACCAACGTCGGCGCCATGGCCCAGGCCATGGACCTGATGGCCGCCGGGTACCGCGTCGGCCTGGTCGGGGGAGGAGACAGCCTGCGCGCCCTGGCCTTTGCCGCCCAAGACCTGAAAGAAGGACGCTGCACCACCCACCCCGAACTGGTGCTGTTCCCCTCCTGGGGCGAACTGCAGGACTACGCCGCCCACGACCCGGCCGGGCGCGACCTGCGGCCCTTCGTCGACCTCGTCGACACCCACGGCACGGACGCCATCCTGGCCGCGGTCGCCCAACTCGCCCCCGAACACCAGGCCGAGGTGACCGTCTCGACCGCCCACAAGGCCAAAGGCCGCGAATGGGCCCATGTAAAGATCGCCGACGACTTCACCCCGCCCAAGGACACCGATCAGCACGATCACACCGGCCGCCCGGTGCCCGGACCGATCGACGACAGCGAGGCCCGCCTCGCCTACGTCGCCGTCACTCGAACTCGCAGCCGGCTCGACATCGGCGGCCTGTCCTGGATCTACGACCATCCCGATGGATCTCCTGGCATGCTGCTGTAGATCGAGGCGGTGCCCACCCAACTCTTGCGGCGGAGCAGGCCCCACCACCTCTGCCGCACCCCGGGCACCCCTGCCCATCTGAGAGCGGGCGGATGTGCCAGGAGAGCCTTCCAGGAAGCGAGGGGAACTATAACGACTCGGTACGCGATTGAGGTCGGGACGTGCTGGCTTGGCCGACTGGCTGGTGGATGATCAGCAGGCGGTCCGGCGGGTGAGCACGAGTTCGGTGCT
>JODI01000036.1 GCA_000720805.1 Streptomyces violaceoruber | reverse complement strand
GGCCGGAGCCGCGGGGGCGGCAGGGGCGGGGGCGGCAGCCTCGGCGGCGGGCGCCGGAGCCGGGGCGGCGGGGGCCGGGGCAGCGGCCGGAGCCGCACCCGGGGCGCCGATGACGGCCAGCTTGGCGCCGACCTCGGCGGTCTCGTCCTCGCCGACCGTGATCTCGAGCAGCACACCGGAGGTGGGCGCCGGGATCTCGGTGTCGACCTTGTCCGTGGAGACCTCGAGCAGCGGCTCGTCGGCCTCGACGGAGTCGCCGACCTCCTTCAGCCACCGGGTGACGGTGCCCTCGGTGACGGACTCGCCGAGCGCGGGCAGGACGACGTCCGTGCCCTCGGCGGAGCCGCCGCCGGAAGCGGCCTCGGCGGTGGGAGCAGGGGCCGGAGCGGCCTGCTCGGTGGACGGCTGGGCGGCCGGGGCCGGCTCGGGCGCCGGAGCGGCGACCTCCTCGGCGGCCGGAGCGGGCGCGGCGGCGGGGGCCCCCGTGCCGTCGTCGATGACGGCCAGCTCGGCGCCGACCTCGACGGTCTCGTCCTCGGCGACCTTGATGGACGCGAGGACACCGGCGGCGGGCGAGGGGATCTCGGTGTCGACCTTGTCCGTCGACACCTCGAGCAGCGGCTCGTCGGCCTCGACGCGCTCACCCTCGGCCTTCAGCCAGCGGGTGACGGTGCCCTCGGTGACGCTCTCGCCGAGCGCCGGAAGGGTTACGGAAACCGCCATGGTTTCGGTTGCTCCTTACGAATTGCGGAAGTCTGGTTCGTCGCGTTCGTCGACCGAGGGTCAGTCGTGCGCGTGGAGGGGCTTGCCGGCCAGGGCCAGGTGCGCCTCGCCCATCGCCTCGTTCTGGGTCGGGTGGGCGTGGATCAGCTGCGCGACCTCGGCGGGCAGCGCCTCCCAGTTGTAGATCAGCTGGGCTTCGCCGACCTGCTCGCCCATGCGGTCGCCGACCATGTGGACGCCGACGACGGCACCGTCCTTGACCTGGACGAGCTTGATCTCGCCCGAGGTGTTCAGGATCTTGCTCCTGCCGTTGCCCGCCAGGCTGTACTTCAGAGCGACGACCTTGTCCGCGCCGTAGATCTCCTTGGCCTTGGCCTCGGTGATACCGACGGAGGCGACCTCGGGGTGGCAGTACGTCACCCGGGGCACACCGTCGTAGTCGATCGGAACGGTCTTGAGACCGGCCAGACGCTCCGCGACCAGGATGCCCTCGGCGAAACCGACGTGCGCGAGCTGGAGCGTCGGGACGAGGTCGCCGACGGCGGAGATGGTCGGGACGTTGGTGCGCATGTACTCGTCGACCAGGACGTAGCCGCGGTCCATGGCGACGCCCTGCTCCTCGTACCCCAGACCCTGGGAGACGGGGCCGCGGCCGACGGCCACGAGCAGGACCTCGGCCTCGAACTCCTTGCCGTCGGCGAGGGTGACCTTGACACCGTCCTGGGTGTACTCGGCCTTCGAGAAGAAGGTGCCCAGGTTGAACTTGATGCCGCGCTTGCGGAACGCGCGCTCGAGAAGCTTGGAGGAGTTCTCGTCCTCGAGGGGGGCCAGGTGCTTGAGGCCCTCGATGATCGTGACGTCCGAACCGAAGGACTTCCACGCGGAGGCGAACTCGACGCCGATGACACCGCCGCCCAGGATGATCGCGGACTTGGGCACGCGGTCCAGGACGAGGGCGTGGTCGGAGGAGATGATCCGGTCGCCGTCGATCTCCAGGCCGGGCAGCGACTTCGGAACGGAGCCGGTCGCCAGCAGGACGTGGCGGCCCTGGACACGCTGGCCGCCCACGTCGACGGAGGTGGGGGAGGACAGCCGGCCCTCGCCCTCGATGTAGGTGACCTTGCGGGAGGCGATCAGCCCCTGCAGGCCCTTGTACAGACCGGCGACGACGCCGTCCTTGTACTTGTGGACGGCCGGGATGTCGATGCCCTCGAACGTGGCCTTGACACCGAACTGCTCGCTCTCGCGGGCCTGGTCGGCGATCTCGCCCGCGTGCAGCAGGGCCTTGGTGGGGATGCACCCCCGGTGCAGGCAGGTACCGCCGACCTTGTCCTTCTCGATCAGGGCGACGTCCAGGCCCAGCTGAGCCCCGCGCAGGGCCGCGGCGTAACCACCGCTACCACCGCCGAGGATCACTAGGTCGAAAACGGTGCTGGCGTCGTTCGCCACGTCACGTCCTCCATGCATGTGCGCCACGCCGGTCTGCGGTGACCGGTCGGCGGCTGGTGTCCGGCCGCTCGTTCTTCGGCCCTTCGGTGGGGGCCCTGTCCTGCCGAGCCCCATCTTCGCACTTGTCAGCACGGGAAGGGACGCCGGGCCGGTGTGTGAGACGTCCCACGTTCACTTGAGCGCGCCGCGCGCCGCACGCCGCGCGCCGTCGAACACTGACGGGGCCTCGCCCTACCCGCGCGCGAGGCCCCGTCACTCTCACCGGACGATCAGCCGAGGTCGCCGGCCGCCGTCAGCTCCGCCAGCCGCACCAGCGTCCGCACAGCCGTCCCCGTACCGCCCTTCGGCGTGTATCCGAACGGCCCGCCCTCGTTGAACGCGGGCCCGGCGATGTCGAGGTGCGCCCAGGTGATTCCCTCGCCCACGAACTCCCGCAGGAACAGGCCGGCGACCAGCCCTCCGCCCATCCGCTCACCCATGTTCGCGATGTCGGCGGTGGGGGAGTCCATCCCCTTGCGCAGGTGCTCCGGCAGCGGCATCGGCCATGCCGGCTCACCCACCTCCTCGGCGGCCTCGTGCACCGCGGAGCGGAACGCCTCGTCGTTCGACATGATCCCGAACGTCCGGCTGCCCAGCGCGAGCATCATCGCGCCGGTCAGCGTCGCCACGTCCACGATGGCGTCCGGCTTCTCCTCCGAGGCCGCCCACAGCGCGTCGGCCAGCACCAGCCGGCCCTCCGCGTCGGTGTTGAGGACCTCGACGGTCTTGCCGCTGTACATGCGCAGCACGTCACCGGGCCGGGTCGCGGAGCCCGACGGCATGTTCTCGGCCAACGCCAGCCAGCCGGTGACGTTGACCTCCAGGCCGAGCCGCGCGGCGGCGACGACCGCGGCGAACACGGCGGCCGCGCCGCTCATGTCGCACTTCATCGTCTCGTTGTGGCCGGCCGGCTTCAGCGAGATGCCGCCCGAGTCGTACGTGATGCCCTTGCCGACGAACGCGAGGTGCTTGTCCGCCTTCGAGGAGGTGTACGACAGCTTCACCAGCCGCGGCCCCGACGCCGACCCGGCGCCGACGCCGAGGATGCCGCCGTAGCCGCCCTTGACCAGGGCCTTCTCGTCGAGCACCTGCACCTTGATGCCGTGCTCCTTGGCCGCGGCCTGCGCGATGGCGGCGAACGCCTCCGGGTTCAGGTCGTTCGGCGGCATGTTGATCAGGTCGCGCGCGCGGTTGAGCTCCTCGGCCACGGCCGTGGCCCGCTCGATCGCCGCCTTGTACGCGCGGTCACGGGGCTTGCCGCCCAGCAGCGCGGCCTCGGCCAGCGGCCCCTTGCCGTTCTTCGCCCTGGCGCCCCGGCCGCTCGCGGCGGCGCTTTCCTTGTACGTGTCGAAGCTGTACGCCCCGAGCAGCACGCCCTCCGCGACCGCGCCGGCGTCGGCGGCGTCCGTGAGCGGCAGTGCGAACGCGGCCTTCTTGGTGCCGGTGAGGGCACGCGCCGCCGCCCCGGCCGCCTTGCGCAGCGCCTCCGAGTCGAAGCCGGCGTCCTTCTCGGGCTCCGCGCCCAGGCCCACGGCCACCACGAGCGGCGCCTTGAAGCCGGCCGGTGCGGGCAGCTTCGTCACCTCGCCCTCGGCGCCGGCGGCGCCGAGGGTCTCCAGGACGCCGGCGAGCTTGCCGTCGTACGCCTTGTCCACGGCCTCGGCGCCCGGTGCGACGACCGGGCCTTCGGCACCCTTGACAACACCGATCACGATCGCGTCGGCCCGCAGGCCGGGCGCCGCGGCGGTGCTGAGAGTGAGAGCAGTCACGGTGGTGAAATCTCGCTTCCGTTGAAAAGAACTGTGGCCGAATGCGGGTGGGTCGACCGGGCCCGACGAACGACCCTAGGCCCCTCCTGCGCAACGGTCTTTACCCAGGCGGGTAAATCCCCGGCATGAGCCTACGCTCGGCGCCGCTCGCGATCATTCCTGGCGGGCCTTCACGGTACGCCGCCGTCAGTGCCCCGCCGGTCAGGGGCCGAGGGTCAGCACCACGAGCGTGGTCGTCGCCGCCGTCTCCGCGAGCGCCCCGAACACGTCCCCCGTCACCCCGCCGAACCGCCGTGTGCAGCGCCCCAGAAGAAGCTCGGCCACCCCGACGGCGGCGGCGACCGCGAAGGACGTACGGATGATGTCGTACGCCCCGAGGAGCGCGCCCGCGCCCGCGGCGGCGACCAGGACGACGGCCGTCGTGAGCACCGCGCCCCGCACCGGCACCACGCCCGCCACGGCCGAACCCAGCCCCTCCGGACGGGCGGCCGGCACCCCGGTGCGGGCGGCCAGGGTGAGGGCGAGGCGGGCGGCGGTCGCCGCGACGGCGGCGGCCAGCGCGCCCCGGGACCAGGAGGTGCCGTAGAGCTGTGCCAGCGAGGCCACCTGGGCCAGCAGCACGAGGACGAGGGAGAGCACACCGAACGGGCCGATGTCCGACTGCTTCATGATCCGCAGCGCGTCCTCGGCGGGCTTGCCGCTGCCGAGACCGTCCGCGGTGTCGGCTAGGCCGTCCAGATGCAGGCCCCGGGTCAGGACGGCGGGTACGGCGGTGGAGGCGACCGCGGCCAGGAACGGGCCCGCGCCCATGTACAGCAGGAACAGTCCCACGGCCGCGGCGCCCACGCCGACCGCCAACCCGGCGACCGGGGCGCAGAGCATGCCCGCGCGAGCCGCCTCCCGGTCCCAGCGGCTCACCTCGACCGGGAACGCGGTGAGCGTGCCGAAGGCGAAACGGAGGCCGTCCGGGCAGGACGCGGCGGGCTCCGGGGGCTCCGCGGGCGGCGGAGGCGGCGAGGACGGCGGGGGCGTGGACACCGGCGCAGGCTACCCGGCGAGCGGCGGGGCGCCCAGAGGGCGTCGACAACGGCCCTGGATAAAGTGACTCATATGGGACATTGGTTGCAGCGGAACATCATCGAGCCGGGCAAGCTGCCGCTGCTTCTCGCGCTCACCGCGTTCGTCCTCACGTTCCTGATCACCCGGGTCGTCACCCGCATGATCCGGGCGGGCAAGGGGCCCTTCGGCAACGTCAGCGCCGGGGGAACGCACATCCATCACGTGGTCCCGGGTGTCGTCCTCACCGTCCTCGGCGGGTTCGGGGCGGTGGCCAGCGGCCGGTACGGCTTCGGGTCGGCCGCGTTCGCCGTCGTCTTCGGGATCGGGGCGGGCCTGGTCCTGGACGAGTTCGCGCTGATCCTGCACCTCGCCGACGTCTACTGGACCG
The DNA here is from genome assembly GCA_000720805.1 of Streptomyces violaceoruber. Classification (GTDB taxonomy): domain Bacteria; phylum Actinomycetota; class Actinomycetes; order Streptomycetales; family Streptomycetaceae; genus Streptomyces; species Streptomyces cellulosae_A. Next base: position 93,130 of record JODI01000036.1, on the reverse strand, counting down.
AGGCCGGCCGCCAGAGCGTCGAGGTCGTGGTGGTCACGGCGGCCCTGGTCGGCCTGGTCCTCGCCGGGTTCACGCCCTTCGGCGTCAACGACGTGTCCCAGGAGGAGCTCCAGGACCGCGGCGGTGTCATCTCGACCGTGGCGGTCAACTTCCTCTTCGCCCTGCTGGTCCTCACCAAGGGCAAGGCCCGAATGGCGATCTTCAGTGTGATCGTCCCGCTGGTCGGCCTGATCGGTGTCGTGCGGCTGGCGCGGCCAGGCTCCCCCTGGGCCAGGCGTCTCTACCGCCGCCGCCCGCGCGCCCGTGCCCGCGCCATCCTGCGCGCCTACCGCCACGACCGCCGTTGGGCGGCCCCCCGCCGCAGATTTCAGGACCTCATCGGCGGCAGGCCCGACCCGGTGGATCCGCCGGCCGTCCGCCGGTGACGCAGGGCCGACACCCCGCACAGCAGCAGGACCACCGCGATCGCCGCCAGGTGCTCCTTGCCGGCCAGGTTCTCCTTCAGCGCCACCTCCACCACCATCGCCGCGGTCACCGCCCCGGCGGTGACGTACGCGCCGTAGCGCCAGCCGAGGAAGACGGCGAGGCCCACCACGGCCGCCGACGGGCCGGTGTCCACGACGTGCGCGTCCGAGCCCGGCAGGCCCAGCGGACGGGCGGGGCCGAGCCAGATGCCCAGGCGGGCGTACAGGGTTCCGGCGAGTGTGGCGGCGTAGGCGAGGGCGAGGGCCCGCCACCGGCCCAGACAGATCTCGGCGATCCCGAACACCAGCAGGATCTGTGTCAGGGCGCCCCAGGCCGGCAGGTCGAGCGCGGGTACGAAGAGCGAGAGGGGAGTGCGCAGGAGCGCCGGCCACAGAGGGTCCTCGGCGCGCACGGCCCCCAGGTTCTGCACGAACCGACAGCCCCACGACTGGTTCTGCGCGGAGTGCAGGACCGCCGTCAGGCACACCGCGCCGATCGTCATCGGGACCACCCGCCACCCGCGCTCGAGCAGCGGATCGCGCACGGTGACGTACAGCAGCCCCCATTCGGCGCGGGCCCAGCGGGTGAGCGCGTTCATCCAGTGGACCTCGTCCCCGTCGGCTTCGGCAGTTCCGGCGCCTGGAGGAACCCCTCCGCGCGCGCCGACGCGAGGCCGATGCGCGGCAGGTCCGCGCTCTTCTCGAAGAGCAGGAACCGCGGCTCCCAGACGGGCCGGTACTTGGCGTTGGCGCGGTACAGCGACTCGATCTGCCACCAGCGCGAGAAGAAGCTGAGCAGCGACCGCCACAGCCTCAGCACCGGCCCGGCACCAAGACGTGCGCCACGTTCGAAGACCGAACGGAACACGGCGAAGTTGAGTGAGACCTGAGTGACCCCGATCTCGCCGGCGCCGCGCAGCAGTTCGATGACCATGAACTCCATCAGCCCGTTGTCCGAGTCCCGGTCGCGCCGCATGAGATCGAGGGACAGCCCGTGCGGCCCCCACGGCACGAAGGACAGCAGCGCCCTCAACTCACCCCGTGCGTCCCTGCATTCGAGCATCACGCAGCGCCCGTCGGCCGGATCCCCGAGCCGCCCCAGCGCCATGCTGAACCCGCGCTCGGTGGCCCCGTCGCGCCAGTCGTCGGCGCGCTTGACCAGATACGTCATCTCGTCGGCCGGGATCTCCTCGTGCCGCCGGACGCGCACCCGGTGACCGGCCCTCGTGACCCGGTTGTGGGCCTGCCGCACGGTGCGCATGGCCCGCCCCTCCAGCGTGAACGCGGCCACCTCCACAATGGCCTCGTCCCCGAGCTCCAGGGCGTCCAGACCGTGCCGGGCGTACACGGCCCCCGCCTCCTCACCCGCGCCCATGACCGCCGGGATCCAGCCGTGCGCCCGCGCCTCGGCGAGCCAGGGCGCGATCGCCCCCGGCCAGGCCTCCGGATCGCCGATCGGATCGCCCGAGGCCAGCGACACCCCGCCGACGACCCGGTAGGCCACGGCTGCCTTGCCGGTAGGCGACCAGACGACGCTCTTCTCCCGCCGCAGCGCGAAGTACCCGAGCGAGTCGCGCTCGCCGTGCCGCTCCAGCAGCGCCCGCAGCCGTTGCTCGTCCTGAGGGGTGAGCGGGTCGACGGCGCGGCGGGAGCGGAAGGCGGCGTACAGGACGGCGAGGACGAGGGCCGTACTGAGGACGTTGATGGCGACGTTCACCCAGTTCGGCGGGTCGATCCCGGGGAAGCGGAAGTCGTCGGCGGCGACCGAGACCAGCTGCAGGGCGCCGTAGCGCCAGCGGTCCCAGAAGGCCGACGGGCCGGGCCCCCGGTCGGTGACCGTCACCAGCAGGGCGGCCAGCAGCGAGGACGCCAGCAGCCCGCCGACGGCGACGGCGGCGGCGAGCTTCGGGTTGGACCGGTCGCCCTTGGCGTAGAACTCCCGCCGCCCGGCCAGCAGCGCGGCGACGAACACGGCGGTGAGGCCGAGGGAGACCCAGTTCTGCGCGTACTGCCGGACCTCCGGGAACGCCATCGCGAGACCGAGCAACCCCAGGAACGGCCCCGCGAGGGCGAGGTTCAGGATCCAGGCCGCCCTCTTGCGCCGCCGCATGGTGAGGGCGAGGAACACCGTGAACACCCCGGAGGCGAATCCGGCGGTCAGCAGGTAGGGGGTGAAGTAGTTCGCCTGGTTGTGCCGCCGCACGTCCTGCCCCAGCGAAACCCATACCGCACCGAGAAAGTTGACGAACGCGACACCGCGTAGGTACCAGACGGTGAGCGCGGCGGCCCGCCGGGAGGAGGGGGTGGACTTCCGGGGCGCCGAGATCCGCCGATCCATCGTGCCGTTCCGACCCGCCGTACCCGGCCGGGCAGCCACACCCTGGCGGGCCGGGGGCTGATCCTGCTCCGCGGCAATTCGGGCATATCCCATGAGCCGGGATCATATGGGCGCTGTCATGCGTTTCCCTCCCAGCGCAACGGCACGCAGGTTCTCATTTCGCCGCGGGTGACGCGGGTGACGCGGTTTGCTGCGGTGCCGGGGGCTCGCGTGGCGCGGGTGGTGCTGCGGTGCTGTGGGGTGGGGTGGGGTGGCGCGGGCGGGTGGTGCTGCGGTGCCGGGGGCGCGGCGGGCGGTGTCGGACCATCGCGGGCTGCTCGGCGGCCGTCGGACCATTGCGGGCTGCTCGGCGGCCTGCTCGGAATGATCCGGCCCGTCGGAGTCGCCTGATCCTCGATCACCCGACCCTCGGAACCGGCCGGCCTCGGGGGGGACGGCCCTCAGAACATCCGGCTCTCAAAGCATCCGGCCCATAGAGCGTCCGGTCCTCGGTCACCCGGTCCTCGGTCACCCGGTCCTCGGTTGCCCGGTCCTCGGTCACCCGGTCCTCAGGGCCTCGGCCTTCGGTTGCCCGGCCTGGGTCACCTGGCCCTCGGTCGCCCGGTCCTCGGTCACCCGGTCCTCAGGGCCTCGGCCTTCGGTTGCCCGGCCTGGGTCACCTGGCCCTCCGTCGCCCGGTCCTCGGTTGCCCGGTCCTCGGTCACCCGGTCCTCAGGGCCTCGGCCTTCGGTTACCCGGCCCTCGAACCATCCGCCCCTCGGGAGTCAACCTTCCCGTCGGAGTCCGCCTCCTGAGAATCCCCCGGCCTCTCGGGGGAGCCCCCCGACCCCTTGGAGTCCTCCAGCCCCTCCGAGCCTGCCGACCCCTCGGAGTCCCGCAACCCTTCCGAGCCTCCCGGGCCCTCGGAGTCCTCCAGCCCCTTCGAATCCTCCGGCTTCTCGGTCGCCTCGGCGTCCTCCGACGGCTGCGCCTTCTCCGGGAGTTCGGCCGCCAGTGCCGCCGCGGCCTGGACCAGGGGGAGTGCGAGCAGTGCACCCGCCGCCTCCCCGACCGTCACTCCGTGGTCGAGGAGCGGCTCCAGGGCCATCCGGTCCAGGGCCTTGTTCTGGCCCGGCTCTCCGCTGTTCTGTCCGGCCAGCCACCAGTCGGGGGCCCGGAAGGCGATCCGCTGGCCGACCAGCGCGCAGGCGGCCACGACCACGCCGTCCAGGATGACCGGCATCTTCCGCACCGCGCTCTGCAGCAGGAACCCGGTGATGGCGGCGAGGTCGGCGCCACCCACCGTCGCCAGGAGCCGCAACTGGTCGCCGAGGACCGGCCGGGCCCGCCGCAGGGCGTCGCGGATCGCCGCGCACTTGCGCATCCAGGCGAGGTCGTCGATGGCCTGTCCGCCCCGCCCGGTCACCACGGACGCGTCGGTTCCGCACAGCGCGGCGATCAGGACACCCGCCGCCGTCGTCCCGCCCACGCTCACGTCGCCGAGGACCACCAGATCCGTACCGGAGTCGGCCTCCTCGTCGGCGACCGCCACCCCGGCCCGGAAGGCCGCCTCCGCCTCGTCCAGGGTCAGCGCGTCCTCGATGTCGATCCGTCCGCTGCCCCGGCGTACCCGGTGCCGTGAGATCTCGCCCGGCAGGGCCTGAGGCGCGCAGTCCAGCGCCATGTCGACCACCCGGACCGGCACCCCGAGCCGCCGGGCCAGCACCGACACCGGACGGCCGCCCTCCAGGACCTCCCGCACCAGCTCCTCGGCGGTGCCCGCGGGCCGCGCGGAGACGCCGAGTTCGGCGATGCCGTGGTCCCCCGCGAACAGCACGACCCGCGGCTGCTCGATCGGCCGCACCGGCACGGCGGACTGTGCCGCCGCCAGCCACTCACCCAGTTCGTCGAGGCGGCCCAGTGCTCCGGGCGGCACGACCTGACGTTCCCGCCGTGCCTCGGCGTCGCGGCGCACGCCACCGTCGGGGCGCTCGATCAGATCGGTGAAGTCGTCGAGATTAAGCGAGCTCATTCGCCGAACAGTACCGGCCCTGATCGAACAGGACGGCGCCACATCGCCACGACGACGGGGCGACGTCGTTGCGTGCAAGATCGGCATCCCATACGTTCCGTTTTGCAGCGGATTGTCGTACACCTCCGGGAGCCGCCCATGTCCGCACCGTCCGCACCGTCCGCCCCTCTTTCCCTCGCCCCGTCCGCCGCTCCCGCCCCCTCGCCGCGGCGTCTGCGCTCCACCGCCCGGGCGATGCTGCGCTTCCCCGAGCCGGAGAGCTGGCTGGACGTGGGCACGGGTGACGCCCACTTCCCCCTGGCGGCGAAGGAACTCTTCCCCTACACGTCCTTCGACGGCCTGGACGCCACCCTCCACGTCGAGTGGGCGCGTCTGGTCGAACGCGTCGAGGAGGCCCACGTCGGTCGTCTGACGGACCCGCGGATCACCGCCCGGCTGCGCGCCCGCTACGACGTGGTCAGCATGCTTCACCACCTGCCGCAGGCCCCGGACCTCCGCGACGAACTCCGCGCCGCCGTCGCCGTCCTGCGTCCCGGCGGCCACCTCCTGCTCGAAGCCCCGGACCCGCGGTGCGCCTTCGCCGCGCTGCTCGGCGAACGGTGGTTCCCGCGGGCCCGCGGTCTGCGCCTGCTGCCCCTGGACGACCTCCGCGCGGAACTGGAGTCGCAGGGCTGCACGGTCGTGGTGACGGACCGCCGGAGCGCGCACCTTCCCCAGGACCTGTCGGCCGCGCTCGCCCTCACCCTCCCGGCGTCCCTGCCCTCCTGGCTGGCCGCCCCCCTGCTGGCCCCGGCCAGGGCACTGGACCACGCCCTGGCCCCGCTGCTCAGACACACCCGCTTCTCGAACACCTACCGGCTGATCGCCCGCCGCGAGGCGCCGACCCCGTAGCGCCGGTCAACCCCGCAGCACCGCACCGGTCAGCCCCGCAACGCCGTGGTCAGTCCCGCAGCACCGCACCGGTCAGCCCCGCAGTACCAGCGCCTGGCCCGCCACCACCAGCAGCACCTGCTCGCACTCGTTCGCGAACGCCGCGTTCAGGCGCCCGAGTTCGTCCCGGTAGCGCCGCCCGGACGCGGTGGCCGGCACGATGCCCGACCCCACCTCGTTGGAGACGGCGACCACGGTCCGCCGGGTGGCCCGTACCGCCTCCGTCAGTTCCCGCACCCGCGTCCGCAACGCCCGCTCCCCGCCGCCGGCCCACTCCGCGTCGTCCCACGCGCCGACGGCGTCCATCGCGTCCGTCAGCCACAGCGACAGACAGTCGACGAGTACCGGCGGCCCGTCGTCCTTCAGCAACGGCACCAGGTCGCACGTCTCGGCCGTACGCCACGACCCCGGCCGGCGCTCCCGGTGCGCGGCGACCCGCGCGGCCCACTCCCCGTCCCCGTTCCGCGACCCCCCGGTCGCCACGTACAGCACGTCGGGGAAAGCCTCCAGCCGCCGCTCGGCCTCCACCGACTTCCCGGACCGGGCCCCGCCCAGCACCAGCGTCCGCCGCGGCACATCGGGCACGTCCTCGTACACGCCCACCACCAGGGCCGTCCCGTCCGGCACCGCCCGCGCCCCCGCCGCGGCCAGCCGCCGCCGTACCTCGGGCCCGGGCGGCACGTCGTGGTCGAGGTGTACGGCGACCACGTCCGTCGTGGGCTCGACCGCCCCCACCGCCCGCAGCCGGGCCAGCCCGTCCGGCCGCCCCAGGACGTCGGCGAGCACCATGTCGTACGTCTCCGTGGCACCCCCCTCCAGCCCGGCCGGCGCGCCCCCGGGCGGCAGGTACAGCAGCCGTCGGCCGTCCGGTCCGGTCACGGCGTACCCCGTGCCGGGCGCGTCCAGTGCCACCGCCCGCACCCGATGCCCCGTCAGCAGCGCCAACTCCCGCCCGTCCGGCACCCGTCCGGGCTGCGGCAGCCCCGCCGGCACCTCGACCGCGGGCCCGTCGTGCGGATGCGACAGCAGCACCTGCCGTACGCCGCCCAGCGACTGCCCGGCCCGCGCCGCCGCGAACGCGGCCCCGGGCGTCAGATCGAGCAGCAGCGTGCCGTCCACGAGCGCCGCCGTGGCGGCCCGCGCGTCAGAGCCGAGCGACTCGGCACAGGCCGCGCAGGGACAGTCGGGGCGGGGCAGTCCCGCGGGGGCACCGGTACCGAGCAGAGTGAGTTCCACGAACCGATTTTCGCCGCTCACCCCTGGTGCCGCGCCACTGGGGCGCGCCGAAGAGGGCGCCGGACGGCGGTGAACGGCGGCGAACGGCGGCGAACAACGTCGTTCCTCACGGCGCACCCCGCGAAGCGCATAGGCTCGGAGCAGGAGCCGGACCAAGATCCGGCTTCTGTTCTGCTCGTGTTCATACGTGGGAGGCGTACATGGCGGCATGGACGTGGCGGTTCGAGAAGGCCGACGGGACGGAGGTCCAGCCCGCGGTGCAGCCCGAGGAGTTCACCACGCAGGGGGACGCGGAGTCCTGGCTCGGGGAGTACTGGAAGGAACTGCTGGCCGGCGGCGCCGAGCAGGTGCGGCTGTTCGAGGACTCCACGGAGATCTACGGCCCGATGAGCCTGCGCGCGGCCGAAGAGGCGTAGGAGGGGCGGGGCGGCCGGGAACCAGGCCGCCCCACCTCACCCGTCCGAACGGCTCAGCCGCGCACTCCGCACAGATGCAGCAGGGCCGCCACCCCGCGATACGGATCCGTCCGCCCCGCCCGCTCCTCGACCGCGAGCAGCGTCTCCAGGTCGGCCGGGAGCTCCGCTCCGTCGGCCGCCGTGTCCGTGAAGACCCGTACGCCGTACCAGGCGTGCAGGGGTGCCCCGATCCCCGCGAGGGTCGCGGTCAGTGTGTGCAGCCGGTCTGCCCGGACGTCCAGGCCCAGCCGGTTCCGGTAGGCGGTGGTGTCGAAGGCGGCCCGCGCACCGGCCCAGTCGCCGGACAGTCCCGGCCGCATCGCCAGCGCGTCCCCGTTGCGCACGAGGAGCGAGAGCAGCCCGCCCTGGGCGAGCATCCGGGCCAGTCCCGCCAGCAGCGGATCCGGCTCCTCGACGTACATCAGCACGCCGTGGCACAGCACCACGTCGAAGCTGCCCGGCAGGAAGTGCACCCCCGTGTCCCGCCCGTCGCCCTCGATGATCCGCATCCGCTCCCGGATGCCCTCGGGCTCCCCGGACAGGGCCTCACGGGCGGCGGCGATCATTGCGGCGTCCTGCTCGAGGCCGGTGACCTGATGCCCGGCCCGGGCCAGCCGCAGCGCCTGCGTGCCCTGGCCCATGCCCACGTCGAGCACCCGCAGCCGCCGCCCGACCGGGAACCGGCCGACTATCTGCTCGTCGAGCTGCCGGGCCACCAGCTCCTGGCGTACGACGTCCCGCAGTCCGCCCAGCTCGTTCAGCCAGGCATCCGCCGCGCCCCCGGTGAACGGCGTCGTGCTCAGGGCCGCTCTCCACGCTTGACCTGCGGCTTCGGCAGCCGGAGTCGGCGCATCTGGAGGGAGCGCATCAGCGCGTAGGCCACCGCGCCACGCCGGTTCTCGTCCGGGAAGCGCTCGGCCAGCTTCTTCTTCAGGCGGAAGCCGCTGGCGATCGAGTCCAGCACGATCAGCACGATCACGACGAGCCACAGCAGCAGCGCGATGCTCTGCAGCGAACCCACGCGCACCATGCTCAGCACGAGGATGACCACGGCCATCGGCAGGAAGAACTCCGCCACGTTGAACCGCGAGTCGATGAACTGGCGGGCGAACCTGCGGACCGGGCCCTTGTCACGTGCGGGCAGGTACCGCTCGTCGCCGGTGGCCAGCGCCTGGCGCTGCCTCTCCAGCTGCGCGCGGCGTTCGTCGCGCTGTCGCTTGGAGGCCTCCTTGCGCGAGGTCGTCGTGGTGGCCACGCTGCGGCGCACCGACTGGGCCTCACTGCGCTTCGGCGTGGGGCGGCCCTTCGGGGCCTGCGGGTCACGGGTCTGCTTGGAGTTGGTCAGCGGCGCCTTGTCGGCGACTGCGGCCTTCTCATCCTTCGCACGGCTACGGAACACAAAAGCCAAGGGTACGTGGTGCGGCGGCATGGACGGGAGCCCGGTGGGGAACGATCCGGCAACACCGGTCGTCTCTAACCCTGAAGGTCACCTACTCCTCACGCCGGAGCAGCGCCTTCACCAGTCGTCCTTGGGGATGAGCGCATCGGTCCCCGAACAGTGCGGTAATGGATGCAGGGCCCGTACTGTGGGTTCTGTTGCAGTCGCTGGAGCTGGAGTCCGTCAGAAGGGGGCGCGCGAAGCCCATGAGCGGTGTCATGAAGCGTATGGGGATGATCTTCCGCGCGAAGGCGAACAAGGCCCTTGACCGGGCCGAGGACCCGCGCGAAACCCTCGATTACTCGTATCAGAAGCAGCTGGAGCTGCTGCAGAAGGTGCGCCGCGGCGTCGCCGACGTGGCGACCAGCCGCAAGCGCCTGGAACTCCAGCTCAATCAGCTGCAGTCCCAGTCGGGCAAGCTGGAGGACCAGGGCCGCAAGGCGCTCGCGCTGGGCCGTGAGGACCTGGCCCGCGAGGCGCTCTCGCGCCGGGCCGCGCTCCAGCAGCAGGTGACCGACCTGGAGACCCAGCACGCCACGCTCCAGGGCGAGGAGGAGAAGCTCACCCTCGCGGCCCAGCGGCTCCAGGCCAAGGTCGACGCCTTCCGCACCAAGAAGGAGACGATCAAGGCCACGTACACCGCGGCCCAGGCGCAGACCCGGATCGGCGAGGCGTTCTCCGGCATCTCCGAGGAGATGGGCGACGTCGGCCTGGCGATCCAGCGCGCCGAGGACAAGACGGCCCAGCTGCAGGCCCGGGCCGGCGCGATCGACGAACTGCTCGCCTCCGGCGCCCTGGACGACCAGTCCGGCATGCACAAGGACGACATCCAGGCCGAGCTGGACCGGCTCTCCGGTGGTACGGACGTGGAGCTGGAGCTGCAGCGCATGAAGGCGGAGCTGGCCGGGGGAAGCGCCGGTCAGCAGGCCATCGAAGGCGGCACGAACCAGCAGCAGTCCCAGCAGCAGCCGCAGGACACCCCGCGCTTCGACAAGCAGTGAAAAGCAGTGACCAGCAGTAGGGCCCACGCCTGAGGAGGGCGACATGATCGTACGGATCATGGGGGAGGGGCAGGTGAGGCTGGCCGACGGCCACCTCACCGAACTGGACAAGCTCGACGACGAACTCCTGAGGGAGATGGAGAACGGCGACGGCCCCGGTTTCCGCGCCACCCTGGCGGCCTTGCTGTCCAAGGTCCGTGAACTGGGCGAACCGTTGCCGGACGACTCCCTGGAACCGTCCGAACTCATCCTCCCGTCGCCGGACGCGACGCTGGAGGAGGTACGGGAGCTGCTGAGCGACGACGGGCTGATCCCGGGCTGAACCCAGGGCAGGGCCGCTGCCCGCCCTACGGACCGTGCCGAGGGCTGAGCGCACGCCGGGGACCGCACCGGGAAACCCTTCGGCCGACCCCCGTTCCGCCCCGGCCGGGGCCCCCGTACCGTGGACGAACGTGAGCCCCCTCGACCGTGCCCGGCGTCAGCTGAAGGCACACCCCCTCGCGCTGGACGCCGTGCTCGCGGCCGGCGTCCTCGTCTGCATGGTCGCCGGCTCGTTCGTGGACCCGGGCAGACATCGGGGCGTCAGCTGGTCCCTCCGTACGCCCGACCCCCTCAGCCTGGTCCTGATCACCCTCGGCGCTGCCGCCCTGGTGTTCCGCCGCCGCGCGCCGCTGGTGATCCTCGCGCTCACCGGCGGTTTCTCCCTGGTCGAGGCCGTCACCAGCGACCCCCGTGCCCCCGTCGCCATGACCGCGGTCATCGCCCTCTACACCGTCGCGTCGACCACCGACCGCCCCACCACCCTGCGGGCCGGCCTGCTCACCATGACCGTCCTCACCGGCGCCTCCATGCTCGCCGGCCCCCTCCCGTGGTACGCCCAGGAGAACCTCGCGATCTTCGCCTGGACCGGCATCGGCGCCACCGCGGGGGACGCGGTCCGCAGCCGCCGCGCCTTCATCCACGCCATCAGGGAGCGTGCCGAACGGGCCGAGCGCACCCGTGAGGAGGAGGCCCGCCGCCGGGTCGCCGAGGAACGCCTGCGCATCGCCCGCGACCTGCACGACGTCGTCGCCCACCACATCGCCCTGGTCAACGTCCAGGCCGGAGTCGCCGCCCATGTCATGGACAAGCGGCCCGACCAGGCCAAGGAGGCCCTGGCCCACGTACGGGAGGCCAGCCGTTCCGCGCTCAACGAGCTGCGCGCGACCGTCGGCCTGCTGCGGCAGTCCGGCGACCCGGAGGCGCCGACCGAGCCCGCCCCCGGCCTGGACCGGCTCGACGAACTCGTCGGCACCTTCCGCAACGCTGGGCTGCACGTCGAGGTGGCCCGTGCCGACAACGGGACCACCCTGCCCGCCGCCGTCGGCCTGGCCGTATACCGGGTCATCCAGGAGGCCCTCACCAACGTCCAGAAGCACGCCGGGACGCAGGCGAAGGTGGAGGTCAGCGTCGTCCGCGTGGGACCGAACATCGAGATCACCGTCCTCGACGACGGTGCCGGCCAGGACGAGGGGCCCGTCACCGGGGGCGGCCACGGCCTGCTCGGCATGCGGGAGCGCGTGTCCGCTCTGCGCGGCACCCTCACCACCGGTCCCCGCTACGGGGGCGGTTTCCGCGTCCATGCGATCCTGCCGGTCAAGACCCGCACCACCGTCACCGCACAGCCGGGGGATCCCGTATGACCATCCGTGTCCTGCTCGCCGACGACCAGGCACTGCTGCGCAGCGCCTTCCGCGTACTCGTCGACTCCGAGCCGGACATGGAGGTCGTGGGCGAGGCGTCCGACGGCGCGGAGGCGGTGCGGCTGACCAGGGAGCAGCGCGCCGACGTCGTCCTCATGGACATCCGGATGCCGGGCACCGACGGCCTCGCCGCCACCCGCATGATCAGCGCCGACCCGTCCCTCGCCCATGTCCGGGTGGTCATCCTGACCACCTTCGAGGTGGACGACTACGTCGTGCAGTCGCTGCGCGCGGGCGCCTCCGGCTTCCTCGGCAAGGGCTCCGAGCCCGAGGAACTCCTCAGCGCGATCCGGATCGCGGCCGGCGGCGAGGCCCTGCTCTCCCCGGCCGCCACCAAGGGCCTGATCGCCCGCTTCCTCGCCCAGGGCGACGCGGCGGACGACGAGCGCGACCCGTCCCGCGCGCAGCGCCTCGCCGCCCTCACCGTCCGCGAGCGCGAGGTGCTGGTCCAGGTCGCCGGGGGACACTCCAACGACGAGATAGCCGAGCGCCTCGAGGTCAGCCCGCTCACCGTGAAGACGCACGTCAACCGGGCCATGGCCAAGCTGGGGGCGCGGGACCGGGCGCAGCTCGTGGTGATCGCGTACGAGTCCGGTCTGGTACGTCCAAGGGTGGAGTGAGCTCGACCCGGCCGTACTGCGCCCGGAGTATGCGCCGGATAAGGAAATGGACCTGGGGGCTACGGTCAGCGTCTCCTCATGGCTCAGGGTGTAGGGGCGGGCGCTCACATGTGCCCGCCCCTGCACTTCTGCCGCTCCAGAAGAGAGATCCCTGACCCATGTCCTGGCTGTCGAGGTTCAGCCTCGCGCAACGGGCCCTGATCGGCCTGATGTCCCTCATCGCGCTCGCGTTCGGCGCGATCGCGATCCCGCAGCTCAAGCAGCAGCTCCTGCCCACCATCGAACTGCCGGTGGTGTCCGTGGTGGCGCCCTTCCAGGGCGCGTCCCCCGACGTCGTCGAGAAGCAGGTCGTCAAGCCCATCGAGGACAACCTGGAGGCCGTCGACGGCATCTCCGGCGTCACCTCCACGGCGAGCGAGGGCAACGCCGTGATCATGGCGTCCTTCGAGTACGGCAACGACACCGCGCAGCTCGTCGCCGACGTCCAGCAGGCCGTCAACCGGGCGCGCGCCCAGCTCCCGGACGATGTGGACCCGCAGGTCGTCGCCGGGTCGACGGACGACATCCCGACCGTCGTCCTCGCCGTCACCTCCGACCAGGACCAGCAGGCGCTGTCCGACCGGCTCGACCGGACCGTCGTACCGGCGCTGAAGGACATCGACGGTGTCGGCCAGGTCACCGTCGACGGTGTGCGGGACCTGCAGGTCACCGTCACCCCCGACGACGCGAAGCTGGCGAAGGCGGGCCTGACCACCGCCGCCCTGAGCCAGGCGCTCCAGGCGGGCGGCGCGACCGTCCCGGCCGGCTCCTTCGACGAGGACGGCGGCAACCGCACCGTCCAGGTCGGCGGCGGCTTCACCTCGCTGCGCCAGATCCAGGACCTGATGGTCACCGGTCAGGGCGTGAAGAAGCCCGTGCGCCTCGGTGACGTGGCGACGGTCGAGCAGCAGGAGGCCACCGCCGACTCCATCACCCGCACCGACGGCCGGCCCAGCCTCGCGGTCATGGTCACCATGGACCACGACGGCAGCGCGGTCGCCATCTCGAACGCGGTCGAGGACAAGCTGCCCGGCCTGCGCAAGGACCTCGGTTCCGGCGTCGGCGTCACCGTCGTCAGCGACCAGGGCCCGGCGGTCTCCAAGGCCATCGAGGGCCTGACCACCGAGGGCGCCCTCGGACTGCTCTTCGCGGTCCTGGTCATTCTGGTCTTCCTGGCGTCGATCCGCTCGACGCTGGTCACCGCGGTCAGCATCCCGCTGTCCGTGGTCCTCGCCCTGATCGTGCTGTGGACCCGTGACCTGTCCCTGAACATGCTCACGCTGGGCGCGCTGACCATCGCCATCGGCCGGGTCGTGGACGACTCGATCGTGGTCCTGGAGAACATCAAGCGGCACCTCGGCTACGGCGAGGAGCGCCAGTCGGCGATCCTCAGCGCGGTCCGCGAGGTGGCCGGCGCGGTCACCTCCTCGACCCTCACCACGGTCGCCGTCTTCCTGCCGATCGGCCTGGTCGGAGGCATGGTGGGCGAGCTGTTCGGCTCGTTCAGCCTGACGGTGACGGCGGCCCTGCTGGCGTCGCTCCTGGTCTCCCTGACGGTCGTCCCGGTCCTGTCGTACTGGTTCCTGCGCGCCCCGAAGGGCACCCCCGAGGACGCCGAGGAGGCCCGCCGCAGGGCCGAGGAGAAGGAGGCGAGGAGCAGGCTCCAGCGCCTGTACGTCCCCGTCCTGCGGTTCGCCACCCGGCGCCGTCTGACGAGCCTGGCGATCGCGGGCGTCATCCTCGTCGGCACCTTCGGCATGGCCCCGCTGCTCAAGACCAACTTCTTCGACCAGGGCGAGCAGGAAGTCCTCACCGTCAAGCAGGAGCTGAAGCCCGGCACCAGCCTGGCGGCGACCGACCAGCAGGCGAAGAAGGTCGAGAAGCTGCTCGGCGACACCAAGGGCGTCAAGGACTACCAGGTCACCATCGGCTCCTCCGGGTTCATGGCGGCCTTCGGCGGCGGCACGGACACCAACCAGGCGTCGTACCAGGTGATGCTGGACGACTCGGCGTCCTACGACGACGTCCAGGACAGCATCGAGGACGGACTGCACAAGCTGTCCGGCATCGGCACCACCACCGTCTCCGCCGGCGACGGCTTCGGCAGCCAGGACCTGAGCGTGGTCGTCAAGGCCGCCGACGGGAACGTCCTGCGCCGGGCCGCCGAGCAGGTCCGCAAGAGCGTGGCCGGCCTGGACGACGTCACGGACGTCACCAGCGACCTCTCGCAGAGCGTCCCGCGCATCTCGGTCAGGGCCGACTCCAAGGCGGCGGCGGCCGGTTTCAACGACCAGACCCTCGGCGCGGCCGTCGGCGAGGCCGTTCGCGGCACCACCGCGGCCAAGGCGATCCTCGACGACACCGAGCGGGACGTCGTGATCAAGTCCGCGAAGCCGGCCCGCACGCTGGACGAGCTGAGGAACCTGCGGCTGGGCCCCGTGAAGCTCGGTGACATCGCCACGGTGAAGCTGGTCGACGGACCGGTCGCGATGACCCGTATCGACGGACAGCGCGCCGCGACCATCACCGCGAAGCCGACCGGCGACAACACCGGCGCGGTGAGCGCGGACCTGACGTCGAAGCTCAACTCGCTCAAGCTCCCGGCGGGCGCCACGGCCGAGATCGGCGGGGTCTCCCAGAACCAGGACGACGCGTTCAAGAACCTCGGCCTGGCGATGCTCGCGGCGATCGCGATCGTCTTCATGCTGCTGGTGGCGACCTTCCGCTCGCTGTCCCAGCCGCTGATCCTGCTGGTCTCCATCCCGTTCGCAGCGACCGGCGCGATCGGCCTGCTGGTGGCGACGGGCACCCCGATGGGCGTTCCCGCGATGATCGGCATGCTGATGCTCATCGGCATCGTGGTCACCAACGCGATCGTGCTGATCGACCTGATCAACCAGTACCGCAAGCAGGGCTACGGCGTCGTCGAGGCGGTCGTCGAGGGCGGCCGCCACCGGCTGCGCCCGATCCTGATGACGGCCCTGGCCACGATCTTCGCCCTGCTCCCGATGGCCCTGGGCGTCACCGGCGAGGGCGGCTTCATCGCCCAGCCGCTCGCGGTGGTCGTGATCGGCGGCCTGATCACCTCGACCCTGCTCACCCTGCTCCTCGTCCCGACGCTGTACGCGATGCTGGAGCTCCGCAAGGAGCGCCGGGCGAAGAAGCGGGCGGCGAAGAAGCAGGCCGCCGAACCGGAGAAGGCACCGGAGCCGGCCGGGGTGTGAGTTGACCGAGGGCCGGGTCTCGACGAGACCCGGCCCTCCTCGTTCGGTGCGTGCGCTTTCGAGCGCGGATCAGCGGTAGGTGACGGCCGAGGCGCTGTAGCGGCAGTTCGTGCCGTCGGGGCCGCTGCCCAGTTCGGTCGGTTCCGCGCCGCTGCTGTTGCCCCGGAAGCGTTCGCACACGGTGATGTCCCGGCTGTCGCCGCCCGTGAGCGTCACACCCGAGATGACGGCCGTGTCCCCGTAGTTGGCGTTGACGCCGGCCAGCACCTTGCCGGGGCCCGTCGCCCGCACGCCGCTGATCACGACGTGGCGCTCGTACTGGGTGTCGCAGTTGCCGCATGAGCGGTAGAGCTTGCCGAAGGCGGCCACCTGGAAGTTCCTGATGGTCAGCGTGCCGGCGCCGTTGTGCTGGAAGACCTTGTCGTCCGCGTTGCGCGCACCGCCCCCGTCGACCAGGTACGTGGCCGAGGCGGACGTGCCCTTGAAGGTGGCCGCGTCCTCGCCGACGTCCTCCCACCACACGTTGCGCAGGGTGCAGCTGCCCAGGCAGTGCACGCCGTCGGCGGCCGGGTCGCCCAGGACGACGTTCTCCAGCACGGCACCGTCGGCGAGTTCGAACAGGGGGCCCTGGTCCTCGGACTGGCCGTCGGTGCCCAGGCTGCCGGAGCCGCGGAAGCGCTTCAGTCCGCCGTCGAAGGTGCCGGAGACCTCGATGGTCGCGGTCACCGCGCGTTCGCCGATGGCGGTGGGCCAGGCGGCGTACGAGGTGCGGGGGATGGTCCGGGCGGAGGCCTTCACCGCGACCGGGGTCCGCTTCTTCGCCGGCTTCGACGGCGACGTGGAGACCGACGGGGAGGCGGAGACCGACGGCGACGGCGACGCGGACGGCGACGCCGACGCGGCCGCGGTGGGCGACGGGTGCGCGCGGTACGTCGTCGGCGACGGGGCGGACGCCCTGTCGACCGGGGTGGCACCAGGGCGCGACAACAGGGCCGCGCCGAGCACCACCCCTCCGGTCAGCACGGTGGCCAGCACTGCGACCAGGACAGGCCGGCGGCGACCGGTCGATACGCCCCGCCGGTGGCGCGGGGCGGCTGTTCTCTTGCTCACGTGGTTCCCTCTGCAGGCCCGGTTTCCTCCCGTGTCGCCACCGAGGACACGGAGGTTGCCGTGGTGGCCGGAAATCGTTGGCAAAATCCGGGCCCGGCGGCGACGGGCGCTTGGCGCCCGCCCCGCCGTGAGCATGTGCCGGCTACGGCAGTGCGAGCATCCGCTCCAACGCCAGCTTCGCGAACGCCTCGGTCTCCTTGTCGACCTCGATGCGGTTGACCAGGTTGCCCTCGGCGAGGGACTCCAGGGTCCACACCAGGTGGGGGAGGTCGATGCGGTTCATCGTCGAGCAGAAGCAGACCGTCTTGTCGAGGAAGACGATCTCCTTGCCCTCGGGCGCGAAACGGTTCGCCAGCCGTCGTACGAGATTCAGCTCGGTCCCGATGGCCCACTTCGAGCCGGCCGGCGCCGCCTCCAGCGCCTTGATGATGTACTCCGTCGAGCCGACGTAGTCCGCCGCCGCGACGACCTCGTGCTTGCACTCCGGGTGGACCAGCACGTTCACGCCGGGGATGCGGGCGCGGACGTCCTCCACCGACTCCACGCTGAAGCGGCCGTGCACCGAGCAGTGCCCGCGCCACAGGATCATCTTCGCGTCCCGCAGCTGGTCGGCGGTCAGGCCGCCGTTCGGCTTGTGCGGGTTGTAGAGGACGCAGTCCTCCAGCGTCATCCCCATGTCCCGCACCGCGGTGTTGCGGCCGAGGTGCTGGTCGGGCAGGAACAGCACCTTCTCGCCTTGTTCGAAGGCCCACTCCAGGGCCCGCTGGGCGTTCGAGGACGTGCAGATGGTGCCGCCGTGCTTGCCGGTGAACGCCTTGATGTCCGCGGAGGAGTTCATGTACGACACGGGCACGACCTGCTCGGCTATGCCGGCCTCGGTGAGCACGTCCCAGCACTCGGCGACCTGCTCGGCCGTCGCCATGTCGGCCATCGAGCAGCCGGCGGCGAGGTCGGGCAGGACGACCTTCTGGTCGTCGGAGGTCAGGATGTCCGCGGACTCCGCCATGAAGTGCACACCGCAGAACACGATGTACTCGGCCTCCGGGCGCGCGGCCGCGTCCCGGGCCAGCTTGAACGAGTCACCCGTGACGTCGGCGAACTGGATGACCTCGTCGCGCTGGTAGTGGTGGCCGAGGACGAACACCTTGTCACCGAGCTTCTCCTTGGCCGCACGGGCGCGCTCGACCAGGTTCGGGTCGGAGGGAGAGGGCAGGTCACCTGGGCATTCGACACCGCGCTCGCTCCTCGGGTCGGCCTCACGGCCGAGGAGCAGCAGGGCGAGAGGAGTCGGCTGTACGTCGAGCTCCGGGGTCTGGGCGGTGGTCACGACACGCACCCTTTCTACTTTTCGTCGAACTGACGTTATCTATCATAACCCGCTTCATGTCACTTTGACGATGGTCATAACGTCGATGTGACGTGAATCCCGAAGCCGTCGCGAGGCCGGCTCAGGTGGTCGCTGTTCGCTTCGGCGCGGGTGTGCGAGCATGAATGACGGGAAGAGGAAACCCGCGACCCGTGACAGCACCAACCAGGGAACTCAAAATCCTCGGCCCGGAATGAATCCGCGGCCCCGTCGGTTGTAACCGTCGGCAAGCAGTCTCCGTACAACCCGGGAGAGATGTAGATGTCCGTATCGGACGAGACCAGCACCGTCACCGACGGCATCATCCTGTCCGACGCCGCCGCGGCGAAGGTCAAGGCCCTGCTCGACCAGGAAGGCCGTGACGATCTGGCGCTGCGCGTCGCCGTTCAGCCCGGCGGCTGCTCCGGCCTGCGCTACCAGCTCTTCTTCGACGAGCGGTCCCTCGACGGCGACGTGGTCAAGGACTTCGGCGGCGTGAAGGTCGTCACCGACCGCATGAGCGCCCCCTACCTGGGCGGCGCGTCCATCGACTTCGTCGACACCATCGAGAAGCAGGGCTTCACGATCGACAACCCGAACGCGACCGGCTCCTGCGCCTGCGGCGACTCCTTCAGCTAGTAGGTCCGGCAGCCGAACCTCCGGCAGCCGAGCAGAGAAGGCGGCGACCCCCTCCGACAGGGTCGCCGCCTTCGCGCGTGTCCGGGACGGGGCCGTCGCGTCACGTCCCGCCCCGGACGTCTCGATGGGCTACCGCGCCCCTGATGTCTCCGGCGTCCGAGGCAGTCGCGCCCCCGGCTTCTCCAGCGGGACCTGCTTGCCGTCCGAGCCCACGACCGTCCGGTCACCGAGCGGCCCGTCCAACCGCACGGTCTTCTCGTACACCTTGGCGATCAGGATGCAGACCTTGTCCGGCCACCGGGTCTCGGTCACCTTCACGGTCACCTTGTCCCCGCTCTCGTCGGCGGTCACCCTGTAGTCGGCGCACATCCCGCCCGTGAAGCTCACGGTCAGCTCCCGGCCCGCGGCCGTGTAGCCGTCCACGTGGACGTCCCGCGGGGCCGGAGCCGCCGTCGGCCGGTCTCCCGGCTCGGTCGGGCGCGTGGACGGTGAGGCGAGGTACCGCGGGTCGACGGCCGGATACGTCACCGTGAAGTCGTCCTCGGCGCCGGCCGCCCGCACGTCGAACAGCCAGGACGGCACCAGCGCGGGCCGCCCGGCCACCGTGTGCGAGGCCAGCCCGAACACGGCCTTCTCGACGGTCAGCGTCTCCTTCGCCGGGGCGGCGGTCGCGGAACCCTTCGAACCCTGCGACCCGCAGGGCGCCTCCAGCCGGTCCTTCAGGGGGACGGGGGTGGCGCAGCCTCCGATGCCCATGCGGTGGCCGGTCCCCGGCGCCGCGTTCAGCAGCGCCAGCGTCTCCTCAGCGCCCAGCACGGGATACGTGTCACCCTTCACCGGCGCCTTCGACTGACCGTTCCCGCTCACCACCTGGCCCTGCGCGTCGACGATCACGTCGGTCGTCCAGCCGTACGTGGGCAGGTCGCCGATCACCGGGTCGGCGTTCACGATCCGCTGGGCGCCCAGGGTCCGGCCCGCGTCCACCTTCGTGTCGTCCTGACCCACCGCCTTCAGCACCGGCGCGGCCGCCTTCCTCGCCACCGCCTCGCTCACCGGGTCGCCGCCCGGGTCGGCGGGGGCCTTGGCGCACACGGTCTGGCTCTGGCAGTTGTCCGTACCGGGGGAGTAGCGGTGGAAGGTCCAGTTGCCGGGCGCCCGCACGGCCACCCGGAGGCTCGGCCCCGTACCGTCCCCCGCCCCGACCGTCCACGCGTCTCCCGAGGCGACGGGCGTCCCGTCGATCCCGAGCGCCTCGGCCAGGCGGGCCGCCTCCTCCTTGGTCACCCGGCCCCCGGTCCGGTACACGGGCGCGGACTCCGGTCCGTCCGGGAGCGCGCCGGCGGCGCGGTACGTCACGCCGTAGGGGTTGGGCTCACCGGGCGCGATGCCGTTCGTACCGCCGCCCTGGGAATAGCCGTCCAGGGCGAGCGGCGGGGGAGTGCCGCCGCCAGGAGTTCCGGACGCCTCGGACGTCGCACGCCCGTCCGACCCCGCGGACCCTTCGGCGGCGGTCGTCGCGAAGTACGCCCCACCGCCCCCGACGACCAGCACAGCGGCGGCGACGGAGACGACGACGGCGGGAGAACGGCGCCGCGTCCTATGGCCGCCGTGCTCCTGGCCGTGCTCGCCCCGACGGATCTCAGTGCCGGGAGGGGCGGCCGGAGCCTGGGAAGCGGACGGCCCGAGGGCGGTGGACGACCCTTGCGCGGTGGCCTCTGTGGCGGCAGTGGGTCGTTCGGGGGCGGTGCCGGGTCCTTCTTCGGCGTCGGGCCCGGGCATGGCGTGGCCGGGGTGGGCGCCGGCCTCGGAGGCGGCTGCGGGTCGTTCGTGGGCGGCGGCCTCTGTGGCGGCAGTGGGTCGTTCGTCGGCGGTGTCGGGTCCTTCTTCGGCGTCGGGCCCGGGGGTGGCGTGGCCGGGGTGGGCGCCGGCCTCGGAGGCGGCTGCGGGTCGTTCGTCGGCGGGGGCCTCGGTCGCGGCAGTGGGTCGTTCGTGGGCGGTGTCGGGTCCTTCTTCGGCGTCGGGCCCGGGGTGGGCGTCCGCCTCGGGAGCGTCCCCGGGGCCTCGGGTGGCGTCGACCCCGGTGGTGGCGGGGCCTTCGTCCGCGGCGGCCTGCTGAGCGGCGGCGGAGGATGGGCCCGTGGCCGCCTCGGGTGCGGCAGCTACCCCTCGTTCGTCGTCGGCCGCTGCCTCCGCACCGGCACGGGCGTCCGTGTCGGAGGTGCCGGAACCGTTGCTCACGGCGGAGGAGACCGCCTCGTCGCCGGACGCCGCCTCGCCGTCGGCCTTCCCCGCGTCGGAGACCTCAGCCGCGCCGGACGCCGCGCCGGCCCCCGTACCGGAAGCCTCCCCGGCGCTGGGTCCCCGCTCGTCGCCGGAAGTCCCGGCGGAGGCGGCACCCGATCCCCCCGAAGCGCCCTTCCTCCCCGCCGCGCCCGGTTCCTCGGCCGAGCCACCGGCGCCCCGCTCCTCCACGGAGCGGCCGGCGTCGGCGTCGTCGTTGTCGGGTCGCTCGGTGTTCACCGCATCGCTCCTTCGGCTGCGCGCCTGTCCCAAGACCCTGACCCGACCCTGTCAAAAGGCCGGCTACCGGGTCGTATCCCGCATCCCCTTGACGGGGGACAGCGATGGGACGCAGCGGGGGAGCGCACGGTTCCCCGAAAGCGCCGCCTCGGTCGCCCTGGTCCGTCGTCTCAGTCGCCGTACTCCGACATCGCGTCCAGCAGCCGGGCGGACGCCGGGGGTACGGACACGCCGTGGATGAGGGACGGGGAGACCGGGCGGGAGACGATCCGGGCGGGAGGCCAGTGGGGGGCCATCCGGGCGCAGTCGCCGCGCAGCGACGCCAGGTCGCCCTCCAGTTCGCCTTCCCGGGCGGCCGGAGCGGGGGCGTAAAGATCGAAGTTCGTCATAGCGGCACCGTAGGCTCGATCGAGTCGGTGAAGAAAGATCTACTATCAGGTAGTTTTCCCCACTTCAACGCCACCCGCATCCTCGCAGTGCCCCACGCCGACCCGATAGCGTGAACCGTCAGCCCGCCCTCCCGTCTCCCCACAGGAGAGTCACCGCCGTGCGCATCGCAGTCACCGGCTCCATCGCCACCGACCACCTCATGACCTTCCCCGGCCGCTTCGCCGACCAGCTCGTCGCGGACCAACTGCACACGGTCTCGCTCTCGTTCCTGGTCGACAACCTCGACGTACGCCGGGGCGGCGTGGGCGCGAACATCGCCTTCGGCATGGGCCAGCTCGGCACCAGGCCGATCCTGGTCGGCGCCGCCGGCTTCGACTTCGACGGCTACCGGGACTGGCTGGACCGGCACGGCGTCGACACCGACTCGGTGCGCATCTCCGAGACCCTGCACACCGCCCGCTTCGTGTGCACCACCGACTCCGACCACAACCAGATCGGCTCCTTCTACACCGGCGCGATGAGCGAGGCCCGGCAGATCGAGCTGAAGACCGTCGCCGACCGCGTCGGCGGCCTCGACCTGGTCTCGATCGGCGCCGACGACCCCGAGGCGATGCTCCGCCACACCGAGGAGTGCCGCTCCCGGTCCATCCCGTTCGCCGCCGACTTCTCCCAGCAGATCGCCCGCATGAACGGCGACGAGATCCGGATACTGCTGGACGGGGCCACGTACCTGTTCTCGAACGAGTACGAGAAGGGCCTCATCGAGTCCAAGACGGGCTGGACCGACGCCGAGATCCTCGACCGCGTCGGCCACCGCGTCACCACCCTCGGCGCACGGGGCGTACGCATCGAGCGCGCCGGTGACGAGCCGATCGAGGTCGGCACCCCGGACGAGGAGCGCAAGGCCGACCCCACCGGCGTCGGCGACGCCTTCCGCGCCGGTTTCCTCTCCGGCCTCGCCTGGGGCGTCTCCCTGGAGCGCGCCGCCCAGGTCGGCTGCATGCTCGCCACCCTCGTCATCGAGACGGTCGGCACCCAGGAGTACCAGCTGCACCGCGCCCACTTCATGGAGCGCTTCACCAAGGCGTACGGCGACGACGCCGCCGTCGAGGTCCAGGCGCACCTGCGCTGAGTCAGGAGAGCCGGCGGACCACGTAGGCCGAGCCCCGTTCCGCCGGCTCCTCACCCACGTACTCCTGGCCCCGCATCTCGCACCACGCCGGGATGTCCAGCCGGGCCGCCTCGTCGTCGGAGAGCACCCGGACCGTGCCGCCCACCGGCACGTCCCCGATGACCTTCGCCAGCTCGATCACCGGGATCGGGCACCGCTTGCCGAGCGAGTCCACGACCAGGACGTCCTCGCGTACGACGGTCTCGGCGACCGGTGCCCCCAGCTTCTCCCGCACCCCGGCCACCGCTCCGGGCAGCACCTCCAGGAACCGCTCGACGTCCTGACCGGCCGTCCCCGGCGGCAACGACACCCGCACGTTTCCCTCACTCAGCGCCCCCATCGCCTTCAGCACATGGCTGGGCGTCAGTGTGCTGCTCGTGCAGGACGACCCGGACGAGACGGAGAAACCGGCGCGGTCCAGCTCGTGCAGCAGTGTCTCCCCGTCGACATAGAGACAGGAGAAGGTGACGATCCCCGGCAGCCGCCGCTCCGGATCGCCGACCACCTCCACATCCGGCACCGCCTCGGGCACCCGCGCCCGGATCCGCGCCGTCAGCTCCCGCAGTCGTACGGACTCCTGCGCCGCCTCGGCCCGCACGGCCCGCAGCGAGGCCGCCGCCGCCACGATCGCCGGAATGTTCTCGAACCCGGCCGCCCGCCCCGACTCCCGCTCGTCCACCGCCCCTTGCGGAGCGAACCGCACCCCTTTGCGTACGACGAGCAGCCCGACCCCCGAGGGCCCGCCCCACTTGTGGGCACTGGCGGCCAGCAACGACCAGTCGCCCTCCACCCGCCCCCACCCCAGCGACTGCGCCGCGTCCACCAGCAACGGCACCCCGGCCTCCCGGCACACCTCGGCGACGGCCGCGACCGGCTGCTCGGTCCCCACCTCGTGGTTGGCCGACTGGAGACAGGCCAGGGCGGTGTCGGGGCGCAGGGCGCCGGCGTACGACTCCACGGCCGCCGCGCCCGTCCGGTCCACCGCGACCCGGGTGACCGTCCCGCCGCCGGCCTCGTGCGTGTCGGCCATGTGCAGGACCGAGGAATGTTCGACCGATGACACGATCAGGTGACGTCCGGCCCGCCTCCGGCCCGCCAACGCCCCCTCGATCCCGGTGTGCACGGCCCTGGTCCCGGACGAGGTGAAGACCAACTCGTCGGGCCGGCACCCCACGGCTTCCGCGGCGGCCTCCCGAGCCGCATCGAGCAGCATCCGGGCCCGCCGCCCTTCCCGGTAGAGCCGGGAGGGATCGGCCCACCCTTCATCCAGAGAGGCCAACAGCGCCTGACGGGCAACGGGATGGAGAGGAACGGCGGAAGCGGCGTCGAAGTAGGCCATGCGGCAACGCTAAACCGCCCGTGAGGGAAGCGCCCCAAGGGGCGCGGGGAACTGCGCGACCAGCCACGGGCAAGTCGCAGCCGCCAAACAAGCGAACCCACGGAGTGAGTAGGCACCCCTCCTCGCGACCCCTCGGAGAGCGTCGGCTAGGGTTTGGTCCGCATAAACATCCAAACCCCTGCCCGACGCAGGGCGGCGACCGACCAGCGAGAAGGCCGCAGCCGACCGCGCGGGCGAGACTCTCGGGAAGGCGCTACGTGAGTCCCAACGGCTCCGACCGCTCGCCGCGGCGCCCGATGCGGCGGAAGCTGCTGCAGGCACTGACCGCGGGCCTGGTCCTGGCGACCGCAACCGGTTGCACATACGAGGACTTCCCCCGCCTTGGTATGCCCACCCCGACCACGGAAGAGGCTCCGCGGATCCTCTCCCTGTGGCAGGGATCCTGGGCTGCCGCGCTCGCCGTCGGCGTGCTGGTGTGGGGTCTGATCATCTGGAGTGCGATCTTCCACCGGCGCAGCCGCACCAAGGTCGAGGTCCCTCCGCAGACCCGGTACAACATGCCCATCGAGGCGCTGTACACGGTGGTCCCGCTCATCATCGTCTCGGTCCTGTTCTACTTCACGGCCCGTGACGAGTCGAAGCTCCTCAGCCTCAAGAAGGAGCCCGACGTCACCATCAACGTCGTCGGCTTCCAGTGGAGCTGGGCGTTCAACTACATCGAGCCCGTGGCCGGTTCCACCGGTGACGCGAAGACCGACAAGAACCTGGCCGCGATCCCGAACAGGTTCACGACGGCCTTCCCGGCGAACGCCGGCGGAGTCTACGACGTCGGTACGCCCAAGACGCGGAACCCGCAGAACGGCAACCCCGGTCCGACCCTCTGGCTCCCCAAGGGCAAGACGGTCCGCTTCATCCTCACCTCGCGTGACGTCATCCACTCGTTCTGGGTGCTGCCGTTCCTGATGAAGCAGGACGTCATTCCGGGCCACACCAACGCCTTCGAGGTGACCCCCAACAGGGAGGGCACCTTCCGGGGCAAGTGCGCCGAGCTCTGCGGCGTCGACCACTCCCGGATGCTGTTCAACGTGAAGGTCGTCTCCCCCGAGCGCTACGAGCAGCACCTCAAGGACCTCGCCAAGAAGGGGCAGACCGGTTACGTTCCCGCGGGCATCGAGCAGACCGCCCATGAGAAGAACCGGGAGACGAACAACCTGTGAGCATCCTCAACGAACCCCAGGGTGCCGCCGCAGCAGGGTCCCACTACGAGGACGAGCTGCCGGTCCGGCGCCAGAGTCGCGGCAGCGTGGTCATCAAGTGGCTGACGACCACTGACCACAAGACCATCGGGACGCTGTACCTCGGTACGTCGTTCGCGTTCTTCATGATCGGCGGCGTGATGGCGCTGCTCATGCGCGCCGAGCTGGCCCGTCCGGGTCTGCAGATCATGTCGAACGAGCAGTTCAACCAGGCGTTCACGATGCACGGCACGATCATGCTGCTGATGTTCGCGACGCCGCTGTTCGCCGGCTTCGCGAACTGGATCATGCCGCTGCAGATCGGCGCGCCGGACGTGGCCTTCCCCCGGCTGAACATGTTCGCCTACTGGCTGTACCTGTTCGGCTCGCTCATCGCGGTGGGCGGCTTCCTCACCCCGCAGGGCGCGGCCGACTTCGGCTGGTTCGCCTACAGCCCGCTGTCGGACGCGGTCCGCTCGCCGGGCATCGGCGCCGACATGTGGATCATGGGCCTGGCCTTCTCCGGCTTCGGCACCATCCTCGGCTCGGTCAACTTCATCACCACCATCATCTGCATGCGTGCCCCGGGCATGACCATGTTCCGCATGCCGATCTTCGTGTGGAACGTGCTGCTGACCGGTGTCCTGGTCCTGCTGGCCTTCCCGGTCCTGGCGGCCGCGCTGTTCGCGCTGGAGGCGGACCGCAAGTTCGGCGCCCACGTCTTCGACGCGGCCAACGGCGGAGCCTTGCTCTGGCAACACCTCTTCTGGTTCTTCGGCCATCCAGAGGTGTACATCATCGCCTTGCCGTTCTTCGGGATCATCTCCGAGGTGATCCCGGTGTTCTCCCGCAAGCCGATGTTCGGTTACATGGGCCTGATCGCGGCGACCATCGCGATCGCGGGTCTGTCCGTGACGGTGTGGGCGCACCACATGTACGTCACCGGCGGTGTCCTCCTGCCGTTCTTCTCCTTCATGACGTTCCTCATCGCCGTGCCGACCGGTGTGAAGTTCTTCAACTGGATCGGAACGATGTGGAAGGGGTCCCTGAGTTTCGAGACCCCGATGCTGTGGGCCACCGGCTTCCTGATCACCTTCACCTTCGGTGGTCTGACCGGTGTCATCCTGGCCTCGCCGCCGATGGACTTCCACGTCTCGGACTCGTACTTCGTGGTGGCGCACTTCCACTACGTGGTGTTCGGCACCGTCGTCTTCGCGATGTTCTCCGGCTTCCACTTCTGGTGGCCGAAGTGGACCGGCAAGATGCTCGACGAGCGCCTCGGCAAGATCACCTTCTGGACGCTGTTCATCGGCTTCCACGGCACCTTCCTGGTCCAGCACTGGCTGGGCGCCGAGGGCATGCCCCGCCGGTACGCGGACTACCTCGCGGCCGACGGCTTCACCGCCCTGAACACGATCTCGACGATCAGCTCGTTCCTGCTCGGCCTGTCGATCCTGCCGTTCCTCTACAACGTGTGGAAGACGGCCAAGTACGGCAAGCCGGTCGGCGTCGACGACCCGTGGGGCTACGGCCGCTCGCTCGAGTGGGCGACCTCCTGCCCGCCCCCGCGACACAACTTCCTCACCCTGCCGCGGATCCGCAGCGAATCCCCGGCGTTCGACCTGCACCACCCCGAGATCGCCGCTCTCGACCAGCTCGAGAACGCCGGTCACGGTGAGAAGGCGCTGGCCGGCAACGGCGACAAGGAGGCCGGCAAGTGAAGATCCAGGGCAGGATGTTCATCTGGCTGAGCGTCTTCATCCTCGCCATGGCGATCGTCTATGGCGTGTGGTCGAAGGAGCCGGCCGGCACGACGGCCCTCTTCCTGGCCTTCGGTCTGTCCGTCATGATCGGCTTCTACCTGGGCTTCACGGCCAAGCGGGTGGACGCCGGCGCGCAGGACGACAAGGAGGCCGACGTCGCCGACGACGCCGGTGAGGTCGGGTTCTTCAGCCCGCACAGCTGGCAGCCGTTCTTCCTGGCGATCGGCGGCGCGCTGGCCTTCTTCTCGGTGGCGATCGGCTGGTGGCTGATGTACTTCTCGGCGCCGCTGATCATGGTCGGCCTGTGGGGCTGGGTCTTCGAGTACTACCGCGGTGAGAACCGCACCCAGTAGCACAGGGCGAGCTCTCCAAGGGCCCGGACACTCCGTCAGGAGCGTCCGGGCTCGTGCTTTTGCAGCACATCGTGTCCCTCGTTCGAGTCGCCCAGCGCGCCATGCTTGACGGGGCTTCCTAGCGTGAGCTCATGAGCCACACACCCCGCAACCGCACCGTCGCCGGCTGCACGCTGCTGGTGATCGCCCTTGCCGCGGGCGTCACCGCCTGCGGCAGCGACGACCACCCGCTGTCCGCCGAGCCGTATGACGCGGCGGACCAGATCGCCTTCGAAGGCCCCGTCGGCGACGGCAAGAAGGCCGACCCCGACAAGCCCCTGGAAGTCACCGCCGAGGACGACGACGGCCGCATCACGGACGTGACGGCCATAGATGGCACCGGGCGCTATGTGGCGGGCGAACTCTCCGCCGACGGCACCCGCTGGCACAGCACCTCCCCGCTGGCCGCCAACGCCCACTACACGGTCCGGGTGAGCACCGAGGACGAGGACGGCGCCCCCGGCCGCAAGGTCGTCACCTTCGACACCGGCAAGCCCACCACCCAGAAGCGCCTGGACGTGAAGTTCGGGCCCAAGTCGGGCGAGTACGGCGTCGGCCAGCCCATCACCGCGCAGCTGACCAAACCGGTCAAGGACAAGGCCCAGCGAGCCGTCGTCGAACGGGCCCTGAGGGTGTCCTCCATGCCGGCCGTGGACGGCGCCTGGCACTGGGTGAACGACAAGGAACTCCACTACCGGCCCAAGGAGTACTGGCCCGCCCACGCCACCATCCAGGCCCGCAGCAACCTGGAGGGCATCAAGATCAGCGACCGGCTGTGGGGCGGCCGGGCCAAGCCGCTCAAGCTGACCACGGGCGACCGGGTCATCGCGGTGACGGACGCCTCCTCGCACCAGATGACGGTCTACAAGAACAACGAGGTCATCAAGGAGATCCCGGTCACCACCGGGAAGCCCGGCTTCGACACCCGCAACGGCGTCAAGGTCGTCCTGGGCAAGGAACGCTTCGTACGGATGCGCAGTGCCAGCATCGGCATCGCCGAGGGCTCCTCGGAGTCGTACGACCTACCGGTCTACTACGCCACACGCGTCACCTGGAGCGGCGAGTACGTCCACGCCGCCCCCTGGTCCGTCGGCTCCCAGGGTTACGCCAACGTCAGCCACGGCTGCACCGGCATGAGCACCGACAACGCCGCGTGGTTCTTCGACACCGTCCGCGAGGGCGACGTGGTGCAGGTCATCAACTCCAACGGCAACACCATGGAGACCTTCGGCAACGGCTTCGGCGACTGGAACCTCGCCTGGAAGAACTGGCGCGGCGGCAGCGCCCTGGCGGCCGGCAGCCCGGAGGGTCCGGGCCCGGAGGAAGTGGCACGGCTGCGGCCGCAGAGCGTCTAGGGCTCTAGAGCTCCTCCTAGGCGTTCAACGCCTTGCGCTCCCGCAGCAGCGCGGCCAGCGCCGCCGCGAACTCCACCGGATCCACCGGCAGCGTCACCGCCGCCTCCGCCCGGCTCCACGTGGCCAGCCACGCGTCCTGCGGCCGGCCCATGAGCACCAGCACCGGCGGACAGTTGAAGATCTCGTCCTTGATCTGCCGGCAGAGGCCCATGCCCCCCATGGGCACGGCCTCGCCGTCGAGGACGCAGACATCGATCCCGCCCTTGTCCAGCTCACTGATCACGGCGGCGGGGGTGGCGCACTCCACGAACTCCACCGGCGGCACATCGGGAGCCGGCCGCCTGCCGGAGGCCAGCCGCACCTGCTCGCGGGTGTTGGAGTCGTCGCTGTAGACCAGCACCGTGGCGGTCGGCTGCATGCTTCCTCCGTGACATCGGCGTCGTACGGACGTGAGACGGGCGGTGCCCGATGCCGCGGATGCTACTCCCTTGAACTGCCCGTCAACACCTGTCGGAACACCCCTTCGATGGGCCATACGGGCCGTACCCCACCTGCGAACACTCCGAACGGCACCCCCGGGAGTGAGGGCGGGATAAGCGACCGACATAATGTCGGTCGTGGCGACAGCAACGACAGTAGATACCGGGCACGCGCACCCGTCGGTCAACCGGCCGAACCTCACCAGCGTCGGAACCATCATCTGGCTGAGTTCCGAGCTGATGTTCTTCGCGGCCCTCTTCGCGATGTACTTCACCCTGCGATCGGTGACGGGTCCTGATCACTGGAAGGAGATGGCGGAGTCCCTCAACGTCCCCTTCTCGTCGGTGAACACCACGATCCTGGTGCTCTCCTCCCTCACCTGCCAGCTCGGTGTGTTCGCCGCCGAGCGCGGTGACGTGAAGAGGCTGCGGGGCTGGTTCATCGTCACCTTCATCATGGGTGCGATCTTCATCGGCGGTCAGATCTTCGAGTACACGGAGTTGGTGAAGAAGGACGGGCTCTCCCTGTCCTCCGACCCGTACGGCTCGGTGTTCTACCTGACCACCGGCTTCCACGGCCTGCACGTGACGGGTGGCCTCATCGCCTTCCTGCTGGTCCTCGGCCGCACCTACGCGGCGAAGAGGTTCACGCACGAGCAGGCGACCGCCGCGATCGTCGTGTCCTACTACTGGCACTTCGTCGATGTCGTCTGGATCGGCCTCTTCGCCACGATCTACCTGATCAAGTAGCCGGGACCGCTCCCGCAATTCCAGAAGCATCGACGCAGAAGATCCTGACACCGGGGTAATCCGTGAAAAAGCTCTCCGCACGACGACGCCATCCGCTGGCGGCGGTCGTCGTACTACTCCTCGCGCTGGCATGCACCGGGGGGCTGTACGTCCTGTTCGCACCCACGGACAAGGCTGCGGCCGACGAAACCGCCCAGTCTCTCGCCATCGACGAGGGCAAGAAGCTCTATGCCGTCGGGTGCGCCACCTGCCACGGCACCGGCGGTCAGGGCAGCTCCGACGGTCCGAGCCTGGTGGGTGTGGGCGCCGCGGCCGTCGACTTCCAGGTGGGCACCGGCCGCATGCCGGCCCAGCAGCCGGGCGCGCAGATCCCGAAGAAGAAGGTCATCTACACGCAGCCCGAGATCGACCAGCTGGCCGCGTACATCGCCTCGCTGGGTGCCGGTCCGTCCGTCCCGACCAAGGGGGACTACGGCCCCGGGGGTGCCGACATCGCCAAGGGTGGCGAACTCTTCCGCACCAACTGCGCGCAGTGCCACAATTTCACCGGCAAGGGCGGCGCGCTGACGCACGGCAAGTTCGCACCGGACCTCGAGGGTGTCTCCCCGAAGCACATCTACGAGGCCATGCAGACCGGCCCGCAGAACATGCCCTCCTTCCCCGACAGCACGCTGTCGGAGCAGAACAAGAAGGACATCATCGCGTACCTCGACGCGGTCAACGGTGACGACACCGAGAGCCCCGGCGGTCTTGAGCTGGGCGGACTCGGTCCGGTCAGCGAGGGCCTGTTCGGCTGGATCTTCGGCCTCGGATCGCTGATCGCGGTCGCCGTGTGGGTCGCCGCTCGGACCGCAAAGGCCAAGAAGTCATGAGTAGCCAAGACATTCCAGAAGAGAACCTGCCCGCAGAGCAGGAGCACGCGCACGGCGCGGTAGGCGTCGCGGACGAGAAGGACCCGTTCGCGGATCCCGGTCTGCCGCCCCACGAGCACCGGATCCAGGACATCGACGAGCGGGCCGCCAGGCGGTCCGAGCGCGCGGTCGCCCTGCTGTTCACGGTGTCGATGCTGGCCACCGTCGGCTTCATCGCCTCGTATGTGACGATCCCGCACGAGCGGGCGATCTACGTCTTCCCGATCGGGCACGTCAACGCGCTGAACTTCGCGCTGGGCCTGACGCTGGGCGTGGCGCTGTTCACCATCGGCGCGGGCGCGGTCCACTGGGCCCGCACCCTGATGTCCGACGTGGAGATCGCCGACGAGCGGCACCCGATCGAGGCCGCCCCCGAGGTCAAGGCCAAGGTCATGGCCGACTTCAGGGACGGCGCCAAGGAGTCCGCGCTCGGCCGCCGCAAGCTGATCCGCAACACGATGTTCGGCGCGCTGGCCCTGTTCCCGCTCTCCGGCGTGATGCTGCTGCGCGACCTCGGCCCGCTGCCCGGCACCAAGCTCCGGCACACGATGTGGCGCAAGGGCCTGCTGCTCGTCAACATGAACACCAACGAGCCGCTGCGTGCCTCCGACGTCGCGGTCGGCTCGCTGACCTTCGCCAAGCCCGAGGGCCTGGAGGAGCACGACGAGGATTTCCAGACCGAGATCGCCAAGGCCGCCCTGATGATCGTCCGGATCCAGCCGGACAACATCAAGGACAAGCGCGAGCTCGAGTGGTCGCACGAGGGCATCGTCGCGTACTCGAAGATCTGCACCCACGTGGGCTGCCCGATCTCCCTGTACGAGCAGCAGACGCACCATGTGCTCTGCCCCTGCCACCAGTCCACCTTCGACCTCTCCGACGGTGCCCGGGTGATCTTCGGCCCCGCCGGTCACGCCCTGCCGCAGCTGCGGATCGGCGTGAATGACGATGGCTACCTCGAGGCGCTCGGCGACTTCGAAGAGCCCGTCGGTCCTGCATTCTGGGAGCGCGGATGAGCACTACAGCCAGCAACACGAACCCGTCCGCGGACGGGCCGGGCCGCTCTCGCGGGAAGGCACCGGCCGGCGAGAAGGTCGCCGACTGGGCCGACGGCCGCCTGGGGATCTACTCCCTGGCCAAGTCCAACATGCGCAAGATCTTCCCCGACCACTGGTCGTTCATGTTGGGCGAGGTCTGCCTCTACAGCTTCATCATCATCATCCTCACGGGTGTGTACCTGACGCTGTTCTTCCACCCGTCGATGAACGAGGTGGAGTACCACGGCAGTTACATCCCGCTGCAGGGCCAGCTGATGTCCGAGGCGTTCAACTCGACCATGCACATCTCCTTCGATGTGCGCGGTGGTCTGCTGATCCGGCAGATCCACCACTGGGCGGCGCTGATCTTCCTCGCGGGCATGTTCGTGCACATGATGCGCGTGTTCTTCACGGGTGCGTTCCGCAAGCCGCGTGAGGTCAACTGGCTGTTCGGCTTCCTGCTGTTCGTCCTGGGCATGTTCACCGGCTTCACCGGCTACTCGCTCCCGGACGACCTGCTCTCCGGCACCGGTGTCCGCTTCATGGAGGGCGCGATCCTGTCCGTGCCGATCGTCGGCACGTACCTGTCGTTCTTCCTCTTCGGCGGCGAGTTCCCGGGCGGCGACTTCGTGGCCCGCTTCTACTCGATCCACGTGCTGCTGCTGCCGGGCATCATGCTCGGCCTGGTCGTCGGCCACCTGATCCTGGTCTTCTACCACAAGCACACGCAGTTCGCGGGTCCCGGGAAGACGAACAACAACGTCGTCGGCATGCCGCTGCTGCCGGTCTACATGGCCAAGGCCGGAGGCTTCTTCTTCCTGGTCTTCGGTGTCATCGCGGCCATCGCGGCGATCGCCTCGATCAACCCGATCTGGGCCATGGGCCCCTACCGTCCGGACCAGGTGTCGACCGGCGCCCAGCCCGACTGGTACATGGGCTTCTCCGAGGGTCTGATCCGTGTCATGCCGGGCTGGGAGATCAACTTCTGGGGTCACACGCTCGTCCTGGGTGTGTTCATCCCTCTGGTGATCTTCCCGCTGGTCCTGGTCGCGATCGCGGTCTACCCGTTCATCGAGGCCTGGGTCACCGGCGACAAGCGCGAGCACCACATCCTGGACCGCCCGCGCAACGTCCCCACCCGGACGGCGTTCGGTGTGGCCTGGATGACCTGGTACTTCGTCCTGCTGATCGGCGGTGGCAACGACCTCATCGCCACGCACTTCCACCTGTCGATCAACTCCATCACCTGGTTCGTGCGGGTCGCGTTCTTCGTGGCGCCGGTCGTCGCGTTCGTCATCACCAAGCGGATCTGCCTCGGTCTGCAGCGCCGCGACCGGGAGACGGTGCTGCACGGCCGCGAGTCGGGCATCATCAAGCGCCTGCCGCACGGTGAGTTCATCGAGGTGCACGAGCCGCTCAGCCAGGAGCAGTTGCACACGCTCACCGCGCACGAGCAGTACCGCCCGGCCGAGATCGGCCCGACGGTCGACGAGAACGGCGTCGAGCGCAAGGCGAAGGGCTCCGAGAAGCTGCGCGCCAAGCTCAGCGAGGCGTACTACGGCGAAGAGGCCCAGATCCCCAAGCCCACCGTCGAGGAGTACAAGGAGATCACGAGCGGCCACGGCCACCACTGATCACCGCGTCGCCACACGACGGCGAAGGGCCCCCGTCCGGTCTTCGGACGGGGGCCCTTCGCCGTGCCCGGCGCTGGATAGGGTGGGGCCGACGAGAACCGTGTCCCGCAGTCCGGGACTGAGCCAGGAGCGGCTTATGAGCGCTGTGACCCCCGCTGGAGGCGACACCGCGGCGGACCGTTCCTGGCCCGAGGTACTGAGCGCGCTCCTCGGCGGGCGGGACCTGAGCGCCGCCGACACGGCATGGGCGATGGACCGCTTCATGAGCGGCGAGGCCACCGACGCCCAGATCGCGGGGTTCATGGTGGCGCTGCGGGCCAAGGGCGAGACGGTCGAGGAGATCAACGGCCTGGTCGAGGCGATGTACGCGCACGCGCAGCCCCTGGACATCCCCGGTCCGGCCGTCGACATCGTCGGTACCGGCGGCGACCGGGCCAGGACGGTGAACATCTCCACGATGTCCGCCATCGTGATCGCGGGAGCCGGGGCGAAGGTCGTCAAGCACGGCAACCGGGCCTCGTCCTCGGCGAGCGGCTCCTCCGACGTGCTGGAGAAGCTCGGCATCAACCTGGACCTGGCGCCCGACGGCGTGGCGCGGGTGGTGGAGGAGGCCGGGATCACCTTCTGCTTCGCGGCCAAGTTCCATCCCTCGATGCGGTTCGTCGGCGCGGTCCGGCGGGACCTGGGGATTCCGACCTCGTTCAACCTGCTCGGTCCGCTGACCAACCCGGCCAGGGTCACCGCCTCGGCGGTCGGCTGCTTCGACACCCGGATGGCCGGGCTCATCGCCGGCGTACTGGCCGAACGCGGCTCGTCCGCGCTGGTGTTCCGCGGCGACGACGGTCTCGACGAGCTGACCACCACGGCCACCTCCCGGGTGTGGATCGTCCGCGACGGCAAGGTCGCCGAGGAGGCCTTCGACCCGCGGGACGTCGGCCTCGACCTGGTTCCCGTCGAGGCGCTGAGAGGCGCCGACGCCGCCTACAACGCCGAGGTCGCCCGGCGGCTCCTGGACGGCGAGCAGGGGCCCGTACGGGACGCCGTCCTGCTGAACTCGGCGGCCGGGCTGGCGGCGCTGGAGCCGACCGGGGCGCCGCTGACCGAGCAGATCCGGGCCGGGATCCAGAAGGCGGCCCAGGCCATCGACTCCGGCGCGGCCAAGCGGACGCTGGAGCGCTGGGCGGCCGCCAGCAACGCCTGACGATCACGCGCGCATGTCCCGCGATCCGGACACGGGTTGCGGGACCGCGATCACTCACGTACGTTTTCGAACCAGGTCATGAGTGACAGTCATGAGGCCCCGGCCGACTGTCCGGCAACCCTCCGTCCGTGGCGGGGTGCCCCGGGTGAAGACCAGGCCGCAGGCAGTGAGGTCTGCGGCAAGCGCGGACCCCTCGCACTCGTCTGAGTGAGCGCGGCCAGGGGTCCTGGTCGTCGAGGAGCTTTCCGTGAGCCAGCGAATGCGATAGGGCCGCAGAGCCCCGCCTCCGCATCCCTTTTTCCTCCTTCCCACGCTTGAGCCGCAGCCGCTCGCGTGGTGAATCCGCCTGCCTCGTACGGGAGTTCAGCCATGTCCGTCTCCACCGCTGCCACCGCCCAGACCGTTTGTGCCCCGCTGCCCGTTCTGGGCCGGGATGTCACCGTCCCGCTCGTCACCGGCGGCGAGGTCACCTACGCGGCGCTCGACTACGCGGCCAGCGCCCCCGCCCTGCAGCGCGTCTGGGACGACGTGGCGGCGTACGCCCCGTACTACGGCAGTGTCCACCGCGGTGCCGGCTACCTCTCGCAGCTGTCCACCGATCTCTTCGAGAACGCCCGCCGGACGGTCACCGAGTTCCTGGACTGCCGCGCCGACGACCAGCTGGTCTTCACCCGGTCCACCACCGACTCCCTGAACCTCCTCGCCGCCGCGCTCCCCGTCGACTGCCAGGTCTTCGTCTTCGAGACCGAGCACCACGCCTCGCTGCTGCCGTGGCAGGACGCCCACGTCACCTACCTCGACGCCCCGCGCACCCCGCGTCAGGCGGTCGCGACCCTGGAGCGCGCCCTGGCCGACCGCGACCCGCACGGCCCGGCCCTGGTCTGCGTCACCGGCGCCTCGAACGTCACCGGGGAGCTGTGGCCCGTGCGGGAGCTGGCCGCCGCCGCCCACGCGCACGGCGCCCGGATCGTCCTGGACGCCGCCCAGCTCGCCCCGCACCACCCGGTCTCCGTGCGGGACCTCGACGTCGACTGGGTCGCCTTCTCCGGGCACAAGCTGTACGCGCCGTTCGGCTGCGGCGTCCTGGCCGGCCGGGCCGACTGGCTGCGCGAGGCCCGGCCGTACCTCGCGGGCGGCGGCGCCAGCCGCAAGGTCACCCGGCGCGAGGACGGGGGAGTGGACGTGGAGTGGCACGACAGCGCCGCACGGCACGAGGCCGGGTCGCCCAACGTCATCGGCGCCTACTCCATCGCCTCCGCGTGCAAGGCGCTCACCGAGGCCGGCTTCGACACCCTGGTCACCCGGGAGCAGCACCTGATCGAGAAGGTGCGGGCCGGCCTCGCCGAGGTGCCCGAGGTCCGGATCCTGTCCCTCTTCGGGGACGACGCCCCGCGGGTCGGTGTGATCTCCTTCGTCGTCGACGGCTGGAACAGCTCCCACTTCGCCGCCGCCCTGTCCGCCGAGTACGGCATCGGGGTGCGCGACGGTCTGTTCTGCGCCCACCCGCTGGTCCGTACCCTCCTCGGCACCGGCCCCGAGGCCCAGGGCGAGTGCGGTGCCCCCGAGGCCGCCCCGGGCGAGAAGTCCCTGAACGCCATCCGTGTCAGCTTCGGCGCGGGAACGCCGGACGAGCACGTGGAGCGGTTCGTGAACGCCGTGCGGGAACTGGTGACCGACGGCGCCCGGTGGAGCTACCGGACCGAGGACGGCCGCTGCGTCCCCGCGGTCTGAGCGGAACGTACGCAAGAGGCGGTGTTCACGAGTCCAGTCCGATCGCGAACGCCGCCTCCAGGTCGTGCTGCGAGTACGTACGGAACGCCACGTGCGTGTCCGTCGCCTCGACCCCCGGAATCCTGCTGATCCGGCCCGGAATGATCTCCGCCAGGTCCTCGTGCCGCTTCACCCGGACCATCGCGATCAGGTCGTAGGTACCGGTGACGGAGAAGACCTCGCTCACGCTGTCCAGCGCGGCGATCGACTCGGCGATCTCGGGAATCCGGTCCACGCTGGTCTTGATGAGCACGATCGCGGTGATCACGGCTGGTTCTCTCCCTCGGGGGCCGGAGCTGGGGCGGTCCTCACTTTAGTCCCACGCCCGAAACGCACCCACGCGTAGCCGAAGCCCACCCCGAAGCCCACCAGGTGGGCCAGGTAGGCCACCTGCGGCCCCTGGGACGCCCGCCCGGCCGCCAGCCACTGCAGCGCCGCCCAGAAGGGCAGCACCACCCACGCCGGGAAGCGCAGCGGCAGGAAGAAGAGGAACGGCAGAAGACTGGTCACCCGGGCCCCGGGGAACAGGTAGAG
Organism: Streptomyces violaceoruber; assembly: GCA_000720805.1. Lineage (GTDB taxonomy): Bacteria > Actinomycetota > Actinomycetes > Streptomycetales > Streptomycetaceae > Streptomyces > Streptomyces cellulosae_A. The sequence continues at coordinate 56,057 of JODI01000036.1, read as the reverse complement.
GAACGCGCCGAGGACCGCCGAGATCGCCCCGGACGCGCCCACCAGGGACTGCTCGGAGTCCGCGTTGGCGGCGGCGTACCCCAGCAGGGCGAGGTAGCCGCAGCCGGCGTAGAAGAGGGTGAACTGGACGCGGCCCATCCGTTCCTCGGTCATCACCCCGAAGACGTAGAGGAAGAGCATGTTGCCCAGCAGGTGCACCCAGCTCCCGTGGACGAAGAGGGCGGTGGCGGGAGTGAGCGCGGCGCGCGCCGAGCCCTCGAACAGCTCGGCCGGGACCACGCCCCAGCGGTGGAAATAGGCCCGCTGAGCGGTGAGCAGCGCCTCGCCGGAGCCGTACGCCGGATCGAGGCCCGAGGCCGGACCGATGAGGAAGATCAGGGAGCACAGGGCGATCAGCCCGTACGTCACCGGCGCCTGCGACCTCCGGACCGATCTGCTCGCCCTGCCGATCGTCTCGCTCCAGTTGCTGATCATGAACACAGAGCATGACGTAAGGGGACGCAGCGGCACAGACCGCCTCGCCGCCGTGGACGGCCGAGCGGCGAGTCCTCGCCAGGCCGTAGGGTAACGAGCCAAATGCGTCGGGGAGCCCTGGGCGTCCTCGACACTGGAAGTACCGGCACCAGCGGTACCGAGACCAGAAGGAAGCGAACAGTCACCATGACGGTTCCCCTGCCGACTGCCACGACGCGGTGGCGCTGCACTCTCTGCGGCAACCTCACCCGCTTCGATGTGACGCGCTCGTCGAAGGTCGTCGAGTACATCCACCTCGATCTGGCCGGAGAGCCGAAGGTCGAGGAGCGTGAGGTGGTCAGTGAGACCATCGAGTCGGTGCGCTGCCGCTGGTGCAATGCCGTGGACCAGGTGGAACTCGTGGACAGGCCGGGCGCCGGCTCCTGAGGGAGCGGGCCCCGCTGAGGCGATGGGGTGAGGATGGTGGAGACCACAGGCGGGGAGCCGGGCGACGGCGCCGCTGAGGTGCTCGACCGTCCGCTGCCCGACGGAGTGCGCCGCAGGGTCGTACAGATCGTCTCCGACGGTTTCGGCGGGCTGACCGTCGGCGAGCTGCCCGCGCAGCTGCGGCAGTACGCCCGGTTCGCGCCCAACCGGCGGGCCAAGTTCGCCGGCAACGCGATGGCGGCCGCCCTTGAGGCCGATGCGCTGTTCCGGCAGCGCATCGGCGAGAAGTTCAGAGAGGCCCAGCCGGAACTCTCCGGCGCCCTGGACTCCGGCTCGCCGCCCCCGGCCGCGGACCCGCTCGATGTGGCGGCCGCGGCCTACGTACTGCGGCCCACGGGCTGGGTGAAGCTGGTGACCGCGGCGGGCGAGGAGGCCCAGCGGGCGGATGCCGAGCGCGCCGGCGAGGAGAGCCGGGCCGAACTGGAGCGGCTGCGCGAGGAGCTCGACCGGGCCCGTGAGCAGATCCGCAGTGAGACCGAGCGGCTGCGCGGTGAGCTGGATTCGGCCAGGAAGGAAGCCGACTCGCTGCATCGCAAGCTGCGCGCGGCCCTGAGTGACGTGAAGCGGGGCGAGGCGGCGCTGCGAAAGCTGCACGCCGAGATGGAGACCGTCCGCGCCGAGGGGCAGGCCCAGGTCTCCGCCGCCGAGAGCGAGTCGCGGCGGCTGAAGGCGCGCCTCGGGGAGGCGGAGTCCGCGCTGGAGGCCACCCGCCGGGCGGCCCGTGAGGGACGCAGCGTCGAGGACATGCGCGTACGGCTGCTGCTGGACACCCTGCTCGACGCGACGCAGGGGCTGCGCCGGGAACTCGCGCTGCCGCCCGTCTCGGTACGGCCGGCCCAGACCGTGGACGCGGTGGAACCGGGACGAATGACCCCGAAGGACATCGCCACACGGGCGTTGTCCGAAAACGACCCCGCGATCCTCGACCAGTTGCTCGCGCTGCCCCAGGCGCATCTGGTCGTCGACGGCTACAACGTGACCAAGACCGGCTATCCCCAGATGCCTCTGGAGAAGCAGCGGTTGAGGCTCCTCGGGCAGCTCTCGCAGCTCGCCGCGCAGACCGGGGCCGAGGTGACCTGTGTCTTCGACGGGGCCGAGCTGGCCGCGCCGGTGCTGCTGGCGCCGCCGCGCGGAGTGCGGGTGCTGTTCTCGAAGCCGGGCATCACCGCCGACGAGTTGATCCGCCAGCTGGTGCGCGCGGAGCCCCCGGGCCGTCCGGTGATCGTCGCGTCGACCGACCGCGAGGTCGCCGACGGAGTGGCCGGGGCGGGGGCACGGCCGGTCGCTTCTGCGGTGCTTCTCAAGCGACTGTCCTGAAAACGCCAACGTAGGGGTTTAACGCCCGAATTGACGGAACTGTCACCCAGCGTAGCGTCAAGCTCGCGTTACTTCCTGTGAGTTGAGTGCAAAGAATGCGGGGTGTGACGAGATTTTTCGTGTGAGGATTTGAACTGATCACAGGAAGGTCACTAGGGTCACCTCGAACCTCCAAGCGGGTGATCACTCAAAAGAAGGAGTTCACCTCCGTGGCGTCCCACCGTCGACCCAAGCAGCCGAGCCGTGCTCGTGTGACCGTGCTCACCACTGCTGCCGCCGCTGCCGTCGCCTTCAGCGCCAACGCCGCCAACGCGGCGCCGAGCGAGAAGCCGAGCGTGGACGAGGTCAAGTCCAAGGTCGACAAGCTCTACGAGGACGCCGAGGCGGCCACCGAGAAGTACAACGGGGCCAAGGAGAAGCAGGAGAAGCTCCAGAAGGAGATCTCCACCATCCAGGACAACGTCGCCCGGGGTCAGGGCGAGCTCAACGAGCTGCGCGACTCCATGGGTCTGGCAGCCGCCGCCCAGTACCGCACCGGCAGCATCGACTCCTCCCTGCAGCTCTTCCTGTCGTCGAACCCGGACGACTACCTGGACAAGGCGTCCACCGCCGACCAGCTCAGCGCCCAGCAGGTCGAGGCGCTGAAGAAGATCCAGGAGAAGCAGCGCGAGCTCGCCCAGGACCGCTCCGAGGCGTCCGAGAAGCTCAAGGACCTCGCCTCCACCCGCACCGAGCTGGGCAAGAAGAAGCAGCAGGTCCAGAGCAAGCTGGCCGAGGCGCGCAAGCTTCTCAACTCGCTGACGGCCGCCCAGAAGGCCGCCCTCTCCGCCCAGCAGGAGCGCGCCAGCCGTGACTCGGCCCAGCGGGTGGACCTCGGTGACGTCCCCGCCGGCTCCGGTCGCGCCGCCATCGCCTTCCGGGCCGCCCAGAGCCAGCTCGGCAAGCCGTACTTCTTTGGCGCCACCGGCACCGCCACCTACGACTGCTCGGGCCTGACCTCCTGGGCCTACGGCCAGGCCGGCGTAGGCATCCCGCGCACCTCGGAGGCCCAGGCCACCATAGGGACGCGGATCTACTCCCAGAGTCAGCTCCAGGTCGGCGACCTGGTGTTCTTCTTCAACGACCTGCACCATGTCGGTCTCTACGCGGGCAACGGCCAGATCATCCACGCGCCCCGCACCGGCACGGTCGTCCGCTACGAGTCGATGGGCACGATCGGCGGCCCGTTCATGTTCGGCGTCCGCGTCTGATCCTGGCCGGTCAGGGTCTCGGTCGAGTTTCCCGGTCCGGGATCCGGGTCCGAGTTCCGAGTCCAGGATCAGGACACCCCACCCGCCCGAACGGGCGAATCACAACACCGTGAACTGAGCCCGCGCCCCGCCTGTGACCTGCGTCAGAGGCGGGGCGGCCCGTTTGCGCACCCACGGAGGTCGTTGGTGAGGGCCCCGGTGCGGGGCTACTGTCTGCCGCGTTTCCTTGTCCGCCAGCGGAAGGAGTGCGGCTTCCCGTGGGGTCCCATCGCCGCCTTGCACCGTCCGGGTTCGACCGGGGCGCCAGTGCAGCGCTCTGCGTCATGTCAGCCGCGGCCGCGGCCCTCGGGGTCCTGCCGGCCACCTCGGCCGTCGCCGCCCCGCACGACGACACCCGTGCCGAGGTGGACCGTCTCTACGAGGAGGCCGAGAAAGCCACCGAGGCCTTCAACAAGGCCGACGAGCGCGCCGACTCGCTGCGTGAGGAGGTGAGCGGCGCCCAGGACCGGATCGCCCGGCAGCAGGAGCGCATCAACTCCATGCGGGACGCGCTCGGTTCGCTGGCCGGCGCCCAGTACCGCGCCGGCGGCCTCGACCCGTCCCTCGCGCTGCTGTTCTCCGACGACCCGGACGACTACCTCGACAAGGCCGCCGCCCTCGACCGGATCACCCTCCAGCAGGCCGGTGAACTCAAGGAGCTCCAGTCGGCCATGCGTGAACTAGCCCAGGAGCGCTCCGCCGCGGCCCGCACGCTCGGCGAGCTGGAGAAGAGCCGCAAGGCCGTCGCCTCCCACAAGCGGTCCGTGGAGAGGAAACTCGCCAAGGCCCGGGCACTGCTCAACTCCCTGCCCTCCGGCGAGCGGGCCGTCTACGACCGGGCCTCGCGTGCCGGCCGCGCCGACCTGCCCGGCCTCGGGAGCGCCGCGGCGTCCTCGGCCCGGGCGGCGGCCGCCGTCGCCGCGGTCCGCTCCGCGCTCGGCAAGCCGTACGTCTGGGGCGCCAACGGTCCCTCCGGCTTCGACTGTTCGGGCCTGATGCAGTGGTCGTACGCGCAGGCCGGCGTCGCGCTGCCGCGCACCTCGCAGGCCCAGCGCTTCGCCGGCCGGCAGGTCCCGCTCTCCCAGGCGCTGCCCGGCGATCTGGTCACCTACCGAAACGACGCCAGCCATGTCGCGATGTACATGGGCAACGGCCAGGTGATCCACGCGCCCTACCCCGGTGCACCGGTGCGTTACGACCCGGTGGACATGATCCCGGGCGCGACCGTGACACGGGTCTGACCGCGTGCCCGTACGCCCCCGTACGATCGGAGCGTGGCAGGTCGAGGGAGGGCGTCGGGACCCGGAGTCGTGGCGTTGTGCCTGTTGCTGCTCGTGGGCCTGGTGGGCTGCGGCGGAAAGCCCGCCGCCGACAGCGCGCGGACGGACCTCCAACGGATCCTCGACCGGCGCGCGACCGCGGTGCTCGACCGGGACCGGGCGGCGTTCGTCCGGACCGGCGCCCTGAGCTGGTTCGAGAACCTCAGCGCGGTCCCGCTCGCCGCCTGGTCCTACCGCGTCACCGCCCTGCACCGCACCGGGGCCACCGCCACCGCCGACGCCCAGCTCGGCTACCGCGTCCAGGGCTACGACCGGGCCCCCGTCACCGTCGGCCGCACCCTGAAGCTCTCCCGGGACGCGGGCGGCCGGTGGTACGTGGACGCCGAGCAGCCCGCCAGGAAGTCCCCCCAGCTGCTGTGGGACCAGGGCGAGGTGACCGTCGTCCGCGGGAAGCACAGCCTGGTCATGGGGGTCGGACAGAGCGGTGAGGCACTGCACTCCTACGCCGACCTGGCGGACCGTGCCGTGCCCGCCGTGTCGGACGCGTGGGGCACCGACTGGTCCCGGCACGTCGTGGTCGTCGTACCGCAGTCGCTGGCGGGCATGGCGGGGCTGCTCGGCTCGCCCGCCTCGGCGTACCGGGGGATCGCCGCCGTCACCACCGGCGAGACCGGCGCCCCGGCGCGGGCTCCCGCCGACCGGATCATCGTCAACCCCGACGCGTACGGCGTCCTCGGCGCGCTCGGCAAACAGGTCGTGCTCACCCACGAGACCACTCATGTCGCCACCCGCGCCCACACCACCCCGGCGACCCCGCTGTGGCTGTCCGAGGGGTACGCGGACTGGGCCGGCTACCGCGACAGCGGCCGAACGCCCGCGCAGGCCGCGCCCGAGCTGCAGGAGGCCGTGCACGCGGGCAGGACACCGGCCGCGCTGCCGACCGACCAGGACTTCGGCTTCAGCGGGGACGCGACCGATCTGGCACGGGCGTACGAGGCCGGCTGGATGGCCTGCCGGATGATCGCCGAGCAGTGGGGCGAGGTCCGCCTGGACGAGTTCTACCGGGTCGTGGGCGCGCACCAGAAGCGGGCGGGTGCGGTCGAGGACGCCATGAGGAAGGTCCTCGACACGACACCGGAGGAGTTCACCGCGCAGTGGCGGGACCATCTGCGGGCGGAGTTGGGCTGACGGTGGGCGGGACCGGATCGCGGGAGTGCGTTCCGGGCAGGCGGGCCGGGCTCAGGAGGAGGCCGGGGCCTCCTGGGCGTGGGCGGCCCGACCCGGCACGTGGGCCGGCTCCGGCCTCGGCACCGTCTCGCGCCACAGGACGCGGGCGGCGGCCACGGTGGCGAGGACCAGCAGGCCGTTGCGGACGGCGATGAGGGTGACACCGAGCGGGTCGCTCGCCACGACGTGCGCGAACCAGAGCGGGAACTCCAGGACCGTCACGAAGCACGCCGCCAGCACCAGGGCGGCCGGGGCCGCCATCCGGCTCGCCCGGAAGCCCAGGCAGACCGCCGCGAGGCCGACCAGCCACACCATGTACTGCGGGCTGATCACCCGGCTGGTGGTGGTGAACATCAGCACCGCCACGAAGGCGGCGTCGGCCATGGTGTGCGCCTCGAACCGGGTCGCCAGCAGCCGCCACAGGAGCAGCCAGCCGAAGGCCATGCCGGTCAGGGCGAGCGCGGCCGTGCTGACGATGTTCACCCACGGCCCGAGGAACTCGACCGAGCCGTAGTTCAGCAGCACCTCCCCGGGCCAGCCGTGGTGCCGGGCCACGTGGAAGACGAGGGAGCCGAGCGACTCCACCTCGGTGCCCCGGTCGCGCTGGAAGGTCACGAAGGCGAAGGCGCCGGGCATGGTGACGGCGAACGCCGCGGCCAGCCCGGAGACGGTCACCGCCGCCGCGGCCCAGCTCCCGCGCGCGCGGGCGCCCAGGAGCAGCATCGCCGGCCACACCTTCAGCATCGCCGCGAAGCCCGCGAGGGCGCCCATCAGCCGGGGGTGCCGGGAGCCCGAGAGCAGGGCGGCGACGGCGACCGCGACGACCATCACGTCGTAGCGGGCGTACACGGTCGGCCCGAGCAGCGGGACGCCCGCCACCCACACCCACGCGCCGCGCAGCCTTCGGCCGGGGCGCAGGCCCGCGTACACCAGCAGGGCGAGGACGGCCAGGTCGGCGAGGAAGGCCAGGACGAAGAACGCGGAGGCGTAGTCCAGGCCGGGCAGCAGCGCGGGGGAGAGGATCGCGAGGGCGGCGGCGGGCGGGTACTGCCAGGTGACGTCGTCCAGCGGGAAGGTGCCGGTGCGCAGCACGTCGTACCAGCCCTGGTAGATGGCCGACACGTCGCTGGTGACGTCCGGGCCGGGGAAGACGTACACCTTGAACACGAAGAGCAACAGCAGCAGCCTGGTCACGCCCCAGGTGAGCAGCAGGCACGTCAGTGACCGCCTCGCGCCCGTCGTCTCCACCTGATCCCCTGCCGTTCGATTCGCGTTCCGCGGGAACATGATGTCCCGCGCTGTGGTGAGCGTGCCACACACGCGGCCGTCGGCCGCCGTGGGAAGGCGGTTGGGTAGGGTCTGCGGCGATGGACAAGACTCTCGTCGTCACGAACGACTTCCCGCCCCGGCCGGGCGGGATCCAGGCGTTCCTGCACAACATGGCGCTGCGGCTCGACCCCGAGCGGCTGGTGGTGTACGCCTCCACCTGGAAGCGCTCGCGGGAGGGGATCGAGGCGACGGCCGCGTTCGACGCCGAGCAGCCCTTCACCGTCGTACGGGACTCCACGACCATGCTGCTGCCGACACCCGGGGCGACCCGGAGGGCCGTCGGGCTGCTGCGGGAGCACGGGTGTACGTCGGTGTGGTTCGGGGCGGCGGCGCCGCTCGCTCTGATGGCGCCGGCCCTCAGGAAGGCGGGCGCCGAGCGGCTGGTGGCCACCACCCACGGGCACGAGGCCGGGTGGGCCCAGCTGCCCGCCGCGCGGCAACTGCTGCGGCGGATCGGGGAGTCGACGGACACGATCACCTACCTCGGCGAGTACACGCGCTCGCGGATCGCGACGGCGCTGACGCCTTCGGCCGCGTCCCGGATGGTGCAGCTGCCGCCGGGCGTGGACGAGAAGACCTTCCACCCGGGTTCGGGAGGCGAGGAGGTCCGGGCGCGGCTCGGGCTGACCGACCGGCCGGTGGTCGTGTGCGTGTCCCGGCTGGTGCCGCGCAAGGGGCAGGACACGCTGATCCGGGCCATGCCCCGGATCCTGGCCGCCGAGCCGGACGCCGTGCTGCTGATCGTGGGGGGCGGGCCCTACGAGAAGGACCTGCGCGAGCTGGCGCACGAGAGGGGAGTCGCCGGCTCCGTGCGCTTCACCGGCCCGGTGCCCTGGTCCGAGCTGCCCGCGCACTACGGCGCCGGGGACGTGTTCGCGATGCCGTGCCGGACCCGGCGGGGCGGGCTCGACGTCGAGGGGCTCGGGATCGTGTACCTGGAGGCCTCGGCGACCGGACTGCCCGTCGTCGCCGGCGACTCCGGCGGCGCCCCGGACGCGGTGCTCGACGGGGAGACCGGCTGGGTGGTGCGCGGCGGGTCCGCGGAGCAGGCCGCCGAACGCGTCGTCGCTCTCCTCGGGGACGCGGAACTGCGCCGCCGGATGGGGGAGCGGGGCCGGGCGTGGGTCGAGGAGAAGTGGCGGTGGGACCTCCTCGCCGAGAAGCTCAAGGAGCTTCTGTAGAGGGAGACTTGAAAACGAGGCTTGAAAGGTCCGAGCCAATCCCTGCAGCACCTCTAGGCGGAACCGGATAATCCGCACATGCTGCGCGCATGACAGCGAAACTGATGCAGCGTCAGCTGACGAGACGTCAAATCCTGGGCATGGCCGCCCTGCAGAGCGCCGCCGCCCTCGGCTTCACCAGAGTCGGCCTCCAGTCGGCCCGCGCCGCCGAGCCCGACGCGGTCGAATCCGCCCCGGCCATCGTCATCGGCTCCGGCTACGGCGCCGCCGTGGCCGCCCTCCGCCTCGGCCAGGCCGGCATCCGCACCCTCGTCCTCGAAATGGGCCGGCTGTGGAACACGCCCGGCTCCGACGGCAAGGTGTTCTGTTCCACCGCCGCCCCGGACCAGCGGTCCATGTGGTTCCGCACCCGCACCGAGGCCCCGCTGGCCTCCTTCCTGTGGCTGGACCTCGTCAACAGGGACATCACCCCGTATCCCGGCGTCCTCGACCGCGTGCACTACGACGCCATGTCCGTGTACGTCGGCCGCGGCGTCGGCGGCGGTTCGCTGGTCAACGGCGGGATGGCGGTGACCCCGCTCCGGTCGTACTTCGCCGAGCAGTTCCCGACCGTCGACACCGCGGAGATGTACGGCACCTACTTCCCGCGCGCCCGCTCCATGCTCGGCGTCAACTCGATCGACCCCGCCTGGTTCGAGTCGACCGAGTGGTACCAGTTCACCCGGACCTCCCGGAAGGCCGCCGACAACGCCGGCCTGAAGACCACCTTCGTGCCGAACGTCTACGACTTCGGCCACATGCAGCGCGAGGCGGCCGGCACGGCGACCAAGTCGGCTCTCGGGCAGGAGGTCATCTACGGCAACAACTCCGGCAAGCGCAGCCTCGACAAGACGTACCTGGCCTCCGCACTCGGCACCGGGAACGTCACCATCCATACCCTGGAGAAGGTGCGCGCGATCAGCCGGGCCGCCGACGGGACGTACGTCCTGACCGCCGACCGCATCGACCTCACCGGCAAGGTCGTCGAGACCAAGCAGTACGGCTGCACGTACCTCTTCCTCGGCGGCGGCAGCATCGGCACCACCGAACTCCTCGTCCGGGCCCGGGAGACGGGCACCCTGCCCGCCCTGAACGCGAGCGTCGGCAGCGGCTGGGGAACCAACGGCAACGTGATGCTCGGCCGGGCCAACCACGTGTGGGACACGGTCGGCGCCAACCAGTCGACCATGCCCGTCATGGGCATCGATGACTGGGCCAACGCCTCGAACCCGGTCTTCGCGGAGATCGCCCCGCTGCCCATCGGTCTCGAGCACTGGGTCAGCCTCTATCTGGCGATCACCAAGAACCCCCAGCGGGCGTCCTTCACGTACGACTCCGGCAGCGACGGGGTCAGGCTCGGCTGGACGGCGGCCCAGAGCGCGGTCTCGGTGAACATGGCCAAGAAACTGTTCGACCGGATCAACTCGGCCAACTCGACGATCTACCGCTACGACCTGTTCGGCTCGTCCAGCAAGGTGTTCGCCGACGACTTCTGCTACCACCCCCTCGGCGGCTGCGTGCTGGGCAAGGCGACCGACAACTACGGCCGGGTGAAGGGGTATTCGAAGCTGTACGTCACCGACGGCTCATTGGTGCCCGGGTCGATCGGGGTGAACCCGTTCGTGACGATCACCGCGCTCGCCGAACGCGCCATGGCGCGGGTCCTCGCCGAGGACACCGCGCCATGACGTTCCGTCAGGGGCCTTGCTACTTCTGGTAGATGGCCTCGATCTCGGCCGCGTAGTCCTTCGCCACCACGTTGCGCTTGAGCTTCAGGGACGGCGTGAGGTGGCCCGAGTCCTCCGTGAACTGGGAGGAGAGAATGCGGAACTTCCGCACCGATTCCGCCTTCGACACCGCGGCGTTGCCGTCGTCGATCGCGGCCTGGATCGCCGCGTTCAGGTCCGCGTCATCACGCAGCGACGCCGCGGTGGAGCCCGCCGGCTTGCCGTGCTCGGCGGCCCAACGGCCCAGGAACTCCTCGTCGACGGTGACCAGCGCGCCGACGAACGGCCGCCCGTCGCCCACCACCATGCACTCCGCGACCAGCGCGTGCGCCCGGATCCGGTCCTCGATCACGGCCGGGGCCACGTTCTTGCCGCCCGCCGTGACGATGATCTCCTTCTTGCGGCCGGTGATCCTCAGGTAGCCGTCCTCGTCGAGGGTGCCGATGTCACCGGTGTGGAACCAGCCGTCGGCCAGCGCCTCCGCGGTCGCGGCCTCGTTGTTCCAGTACCCGGTGAACAGGTGCTCGCCGTGCAGCAGCACCTCGCCGTCGTCCGCGATCCGGATCACCGAGCCGGGCAGCGGCTGGCCGACCGTGCCGATCTTCTGGCGGTCCCACGGGTTGAAGGCCGTCGCGGCACAGGACTCGGTCAGGCCGTAGCCCTCCAGGACCGTGAAGCCGATACCGCGGAAGAAGTGCCCCAGGCGCTCGCCCAGCGGGGCGCCGCCGGAGATGGCGTACTCGCCCTTGCCGCCGAGCACCGCGCGCAGCTTGCTGTAGACGAGCTTGTCGAACGTCCGGTGCTTGATCTTCAGGCCGAGCGACGGGCCCGACGGGGTGTCCAGCGCCCTGCTGTACGCGATCGCGGTGTCCGCGGCCTTGTCGAAGATCTTGCCCTTGCCGTCCGCCTGCGCCTTGGCCCGCGCCGAGTTGTAGACCTTCTCGAAGACGCGCGGCACGCCCAGGATCAGCGTCGGCCGGAACGAGGCCAGCTCGTTGGTGAGGTCCTTGATGTCCGGGACGGTGCCCAGCTTGATCGGCGCCATCATCGGAGCGATCTGCACGAGCCGGCCGAAGACGTGCGCGAGCGGCAGGAAGAGGAGGACGGAGCACTCGCCGGTGCGGAACAACGGCCTCAGCCGCTCCACGATGTTCCCGCACTCGGCGAAGAAGCTGCGGTGGGTGAGCACACAGCCCTTGGGCCGGCCGGTGGTGCCGGAGGTGTACACGATGGTCGCCGGGTCGTCGGCCTTGGCGAGCGAGCAGCGCTCCTCCACGGCCTCGTCGGTGACGTCCTGCCCGAGGCGCCCCAGCTCCTCCAGGCCGCCGGCCTCGATCTGCCAGACGTGCTTGAGCGCGGGCAGGCTGTCGCGCACCGAGTCGACGGCCGCCGCGTGGTTGTCCAGCTCGACGACGCATGCGGTGGCGCCCGAGTCGGAGAGGATCCACTGGACCTGCTCCGGCGAACTGGTCTCGTACACCGGAACGGTGATCGCGCCGGCGCTCCAGATCGCGAAGTCCAGCAGCGTCCACTCGTAGCGGGTACGGGACATCAGGCCGACCCGGTCGCCGGGCTGCACGCCCGAGGCGATGAGCCCCTTCGCGGCGGTGTGCACCTCCGCGAGGAAGGCGGTGGCCGTCACGTCCTGCCACCTGCCGCCCACCTTGCGGGCGATGACGGCGACATCGGGGTGCTGCGCGGCGTTTCTGCGGACGATGTCGGTGAGATTGCCGTCCGCAGGGACCTCGTACAAAGCCGGAAGGCTGAACTCGCGCAAGACTGCTGCTCCTCATAGGGCGCCGGCGCCACGACGTTGTTGTGCGACGGAGCGGTCCAAGGCTCGGGCAGGTGCTCAAGAACCACATCAGGGGCCTGGAGGACCCTGTGGTTGAAATCCTGAGCACGACTGGACCGACCGGACGTTACCCGTCGGTATGGCCTCTTCGACAGGGGGCCCCGGCGAGATGTTCGCAGCGTCACACAGATTGGTGTTTCTTCGACGCACAGTAGTCCACGCACTAACCGACTGGCCAGTAACCGGGCGCCCGAGCGCCACTGTTCACGTATGCCGCACACGCTTACTCTTGATCGACATGGCACCCACACCGCCCGGTAACGACAGGACGCGCGTCCATGTGGTCAGTGACGTGCACGGAAACGCCCGCGACCTGGCCAGGGCCGGCGACGGCGCGGACGCCCTGATCTGTCTGGGCGACCTCGTCCTCTTCCTCGACTACGCCGACCACTCGCGCGGGATCTTCCCCGACCTCTTCGGGGTCGAGAACGCCCACCGCATCGTCGAACTGCGCACCGCCCGCCGCTTCGAGGAGGCGCGCGAGTTCGGGGCCCGGCTGTGGGCGGGCGTCGGCGGGGACCGGGCGGCGGTCATCGAACAGGCCGTACGCAAGCAGTACGCCGAGCTCTTCGCCGCGTTCCCGACCCCCACATACGCCACCTATGGCAATGTCGACATGCCTCCTTTGTGGTCGCAGTACGCCGGCCCCGGCACGACGGTGCTCGACGGGCAGCGGGTGGAGATCGGCGGCCGGGTCTTCGGCTTCGTCGGCGGCGGCCTGCGCACGCCCATGAACACGCCGTACGAGATCAGCGACGAGGAGTACGCCGCGAAGATCGAGGCGGTCGGCGAGGTGGACGTGCTGTGCACGCACATCCCGCCGGAGGTGCCGGAGCTGGTCTACGACACCGTGGCGCGCCGTTTCGAACGGGGCAGCCGGGCGCTGCTGGATGCCATCCGGCGTACGCGGCCCCGGTATGCGCTGTTCGGCCACGTCCACCAGCCGTTGGCGCGGCGGATGCGGATCGGGGCGACCGAATGTGTGAACGTGGGTCACTTCGCGGGGACCGGGAAACCCTGGGCGCTGGAGTGGTGAGCGCTTTCCGGCGAACGGGGCGGACGGGGTGAAGTCGGCCGGGCGCCTGCGCGGTAGCCTTCACGCTGCACAGACGTGCGCACCACGACCTCAGTACCGGCCCGTATCTGGAGGAGCCACGGCGATGGCGGAACACACCAGCTCGAGCATCACGATCGAGGCGCCACCGGCCGACGTCATGGCGGTGATCGCCGACTTCGCCCGCTACCCGGACTGGACCGGAGAGGTGAAGGAGGCGGAGGTCCTCAAGGCCGACGCGCAGGGCCGCGCCGAGCAGGTCCGTCTCGTCATGGACGCCGGCGCCATCAAGGACGACCAGACCCTCGGCTACACCTGGACCGGCGACCACGAGGTGTCCTGGACCCTGGTCAAGTCCCAGATGCTGCGCTCCCTCGACGGCTCCTACCTCCTGAAGCCGGCCGGCGCGGGGGCGACCGAGGTCACCTACCGCCTCACCGTCGACGTCAAGATCCCCATGCTCGGCATGATCAAGCGCAAGGCCGAGAAGGTCATCATCGACCGGGCCCTGGCGGGGCTGAAGAAGCGGGTGGAGTCGGGGGAGAAGTAGAGGCACGAGCAGGGGCTCGGACAGGGGCGGAAGCAGGGAGCCGCCGCTGTGCCGGGTCCCTGGTGGTGCGCGTACCCGCGCCCGCCTCCGTTACGGTTCACCCCCATGCGCACCATCCTGATCACGGGCCCCGGCGGCAGCGGCCGTACCACCGTCGCCGCCGCCACCGCCCTCGCCGCCGCCCGCGACGGCACCCGCACCCTCCTCCTCGGTGCGGACCGCACCGACACCCTCGGCGCGGCCCTGGGCACGGCGACGGGCCCGGCCCCCCGGCAGGTCGCGCCGCACCTCACGGCCTGGCGCCCCGACGCGGCCGAACGCTTCCGCGAGGACCTCACCGCCTTCCAGACCCGCGCCACCACCGCCCTCGACCTGCTGGGCGCCTCCCGCCTGGACCCCGAGGAGGTCACGCCCCTCCCCGGCGCCGAGGAACTCTCCCTGCTCCGCGCCCTGCGCGACGCCGCCCTCGCCGAGACCCACGACCTCGTGGTCGTCGACCTCCCGCCCACCCCGCAGGCGCTCGCCCTGCTGGCGCTCCCCGAGGAACTGCGCCGCTACCTGCGCCGGCTGCTCCCGCCCGAGCGGCAGGCGGCCCGCGCCCTGCGCCCCGTCCTCGGCCGGCTGGCCGGGGTGCCGATGCCCGCGGAATGGCTGTACGAGACCGCCGCCCGCTGGGACCTCGACCTCGCGGCCGTCGAGGCGGTCCTCGCCGACCGCGACACCGTCGTACGGCTGGTCGCCGAACCCGGCCCGGCCGGCGCCGACGCCGTCCGCGCCGCCGGCCTCGCCCTGGCCCTGCGCGGCCTGCGCCCGGACGTGCTGGTGGCCAACCGCGTCCTGCCCGAGGCCGCACGGGACACCTGGCCCGCCGGTCTGATCGCCCAGCAGCGCAAGACGCTCGACGAGTGGCGGGCGTCGTACGACGTGCGGACCGTCGCCCACCTCGGCGGCGACCCGCGCGGCACCGAGGACCTCGCCGCCCTCGCCGTCCCCGGGGTCAACAGCACGACCTCCACCGTCGAGTGGTCGGTGGCCGACCGGCTCGCCGACGACGGGGTGCTGGTGTGGCACATCCCGCTGCCCGGCGCCATACGCGACGAGCTGGACCTGATCCGGCGCGGCGACGAACTCCTCGTCAGCGCCGGCCAGTTCCGCAGGATCCTGCCGCTGCCCTCCGCGCTGCGCCGCTGCACCGTCGCCGGGGCCGCCCTGCGCGACGACGAGCTGCGCATCCGGTTCGCGCCGGACCCCGATCTCTGGCCGCGCACCCGGTGAACCCGCTGCGGCCGTTCGGGTAACGTCGTACAGAGGAACCGTAGTCAGGAGTCCGTCATGAGCGAAGAGCTCCCCCCGCCCGAGGCGGACGGGCGTGAGGCCGTGGACGAGGTACGGGCGACCGACGCCGACGCCTGGGCGACGGCCTGTGCCGAGGACCTCGCGGCGGAGAAGGCCCGCCGCCGCACCCAGTACGGCCCGCCCCCGGGTTCGGCCGCCGAGGAACTGCGCAAGCTCGTCGACACCGTCGCGGACAAGCTGTCCGGGTTCCAGTCCCCGCTGCTCGGCGCGGTCGCCGGTCCGGCCGCCCAGCAGGTGGTGAAACAGGTCGTCCAGCAGGCCAAGGCCGCCGTCGAACCCGTGATCGAGCGCAACCCCGACATCTTCGATCATCTGGCGAACGCGGGGAGCGAACTGCTGGCCGCGTACCGGTCGGCCGTGCAGGCCCAGGAGCGACGCTGGACGACCCGGGAGAAGGACCTGCGCGACCTGGACGACCGCGGCGACGAGCCCGGCGACGAGCCCGGCCCGGGCGAACGCATCGACCTCGACTGACGCCGGCCGACGCCGCTCCGACTCCCTCGAGTCGCCCCGGCCCCCGAGCCCTGCCCCTGCCCGCCGATTGGACGACGGGACCCGACCGGTGGGGCCTCGGGTACCGTGGGCCGTAGCGGGGCTCGACCGAAACTGAGGGATTCATGGGACTCACCATCGGCGTCGACATCGGCGGCACGAAGATCGCGGCCGGCGTGGTCGATGAGGAAGGAAACATCCTCTCGACCCACAAGGTGCCGACCCCGGGCACGCCCGAGGGCATCGTGGACGCCATCGCCTCCGCGGTGGACGGCGCGCGCGCCGGGCACGAGATCGTCGGCGTGGGCATCGGTGCCGCCGGCTACGTCAACCGCCAGCGTTCCACGGTCTACTTCGCGCCGAACATCGACTGGCGCCAGGAGCCGCTGAAGGAGAAGGTCGAGGCCCGCGTCGGCCTCCCGGTGGTCGTCGAGAACGACGCCAACGCGGCCGCGTGGGGCAAGTACAAGTTCGGAGCCGGCAAGGGCCACCGCAACGTCATCTGCATCACCCTGGGCACCGGCCTCGGCGGCGGCATCATCATCGGCAACAAGCTGCGCCGCGGACACTTCGGCGTGGCCGCCGAGTTCGGCCACATCCGGATGGTCCCGGACGGGCTGCTGTGCGGCTGCGGCTCGCAGGGCTGCTGGGAGCAGTACGCCTCCGGCCGCGCCCTCGTCCGGTACGCCAAGCAGCGGGCCAACGCGACCCCGGAGAACGCGGAGATCCTCCTCGGTCTGGGTGACGGCAGCCCCGACGGCATCGAGGGCAAGCACATCTCCATGGCCGCCCGCCAGGGCGACCCGGTCGCCGTCGACTCCTACCGCGAGCTCGCCCGGTGGGCCGGCGCCGGCCTCGCCGACCTCGCCTCCCTCTTCGACCCGTCCGCCTTCATCGTCGGCGGCGGCCTCTCGGACGAGGGCGAACTGGTCCTCGACCCGATCCGCAAGTCCTACAAGCGCTGGCTGGTCGGCGGGAACTGGCGCCCGGTCGCCGACGTCATCGCGGCCCAGCTGGGCAACGAGGCGGGTCTGGTGGGCGCGGCGGACCTGGCGAGAGAGCCCGACCCGATCATGTGACGGCCACTCTTCGACGTACGTGGGTTCCTCGCGCCTCAGGGGCGCGGGGGCATCCACATCATGCGGCTCCTCCCCCTCTCGGCCTCGCTCCAGCGGGGACACGCCCATCGCGGGGCGCGACCGGCCACAACGCACCAGCAGCCGCGCAACACCCTCGCGCCCCGAGCTCCTGGGCGTAAATTGATCCACATGGCGCCGCTCCCGCAGTCCCGCACAGACCCCGACGGTTCAGCCCTCATCCGCGTGCTGAGCTACAACATCCGCTCCATGCGCGACGACACAGACGCCCTCGCCCGCGTCATCACGGCGTGCGAAGCCGACCTCGTCCTCATCCAGGAAGCCCCCCGCTTCTTCCGCTGGCGCAAGAAACTCGCCCGCCTGGCCCGCGCGGCGAACCTCGTGATCCTCACCGGCGGCGGCACCGCCGCGGGCCCGGCGATCCTCTGCTCGCTCCGGGCCACCGTCGAGCGCACCGAGGACGTCCTGCTGCCCCTCACCCCCGGCGAGCACCGACGCGGCTTCGCCACCGCGGTCGTACGGTTCGGGGGCGCCCGCGTCGGCGTGCTGAGCTGTCACCTCTCGCTCCGTGGGGACGAGCGGTACGAGCAGAGCGGCATGCTCCTCGACCGGTTGGCCGGGCTGGGCGTGGACCACGCGATCGCGGGCGGCGACCTCAACGAACCCCCCGGCGGCCGCACCTTCGCCCGCCTCGCCGAGGGTCTCCAGGACTGCCGGGCCACCGCCCCCTGGGGCGGCGAACACACCTGGACCCGCACCGCCCCCCACCGCCGCATCGACGCGATCTTCGCGACGAAGGGCATCGAGGTGCTCGGCTGCGGAGTCCCGCTCGACCTCCCCGGGGTGGCCGAGGCCGACCTGCTCGGAGCGACGGATCACCTGCCGGTTCTGGCCGCGCTGCGCGTGCCCGCGGCCTGAACCACCTCCGCCGGACAGCGTGATCCGGCGTCCGGCGTCAGACGACCGCTCCCCGCCCGGGATCCTGGTCGTCCTCGTCGTCCGACCGCATCCGCATGACGAGCGTGGCGAAACCGCCCAGGAAGCCGCCGATGGCGACCGTGGTCAGCCACCAGGTCATCTCCCAGCCGAGCAGGACCGCCAGCAGCAGCAGGACGGGCCCGCCCAGCACCCCCAGCCAGGCGAACTTGGCCGTGGTGTCGGCGGCGGGCAGTGGCGGTGGCTCCGGGGGGACGAAGTGCCCCTCGTCGTCCTCGTCGAAGTCCTCTTCGGCCGGTTCCGGCGTGCCGTAGTCCCGCGGGCCGAGCCCGGGGGCGAAGGAGACGGAACCGCCGAGCGGCTTCGGGGGCTTCTCCTGTCCGGACTCCCGGGGCTCCTTGGTGGCCTGCTTGATGTCGCCGGCCTCCTGGGGACCGGTCTCCTGGGGGCCGCCGTCGTTCGTCTCGGTCTCCAGCAGCGCCAGGTCCTCGACCGCCTTGAAGGGCTTGCTGCCCGGCGGGTCCGGCGGTTCCTCGCCGTACCCGGCGACGATGGCCGCCCACGCGGCGTCCTCGTCGAACGGGACGTTCTGCTCCTCGGGCTCGCGGTCCTCGCGCTCCTCGCGATCGGAGTCGTGCTCAGCCACGGGCGGCCGTCCCTTCCTTGCCGATGCTGGGGGCGAGCCGGGCGATGAACGCGTAGGTCTCCGCGAAGATCCGGTCCGCCTCATGGTCCAACGTCGCGACGTGGTAGCTCTGTTCCAGCACGATCTCAGTTACGTCCGTGGACGAGACCCGACTCAGGACGCGGGCGGAGTCGACCGGCGGCACCACATGGTCCTGGGCGCTGCGCAGGACCAGCAGCGGCTGGGTGACCTGCGGCAGCTCACCGTCGACCAGGCGGAAGAAGGTGCGCAGGGAGTGCGCCGCGCGCAACGGCACGCGGTCGTACCCCAGCTCGGTACTGCCTTCCTTGGCGATGTCGCTGGCGATGCCCTTCGTGGTCCGCACGACGTGGTGGACCACCGGAAGCGCGTACGCGGCGAGGCCGTGCATCCGGTTCGCCGGGTTGACGACCATGACACCGCTGATCGCCTCCCCGTGCTTGGCGGCCAGCCGCAGCGCGAGGGTGCCGCCCATCGACAGGCCGGCCACGAACACCTGCGAGCACCGCTCGCGCAGGGCCCGCAGTTCGCGGTCCACCTCGGCATACCAGTCCTGCCAGCCCGTGAGCTGCATGTCCTCCCAGCGGGTGCCGTGGCCGGGCAGCAGCGGCAGCGAGACGGTCAGACCGCGCTCGGCCAGATACTCCGCCCAGGGGCGCAGCGACTGGGGCGACCCGGTGAAGCCGTGACAGAGGAGGACGCCCGCTTCCCCGCCCTCGTGGCGGAACGGCTCGGCTCCAGGCAGGACCGGCACCTTCGGTCTCCTGTTCATGAGAAGGACGTGAACGAGTCCAGGTGTGCTTCACCGTACGCGACCGCACTGACACCGACCAGGGCCGTCGGTCTCTTCGAGAGGGCCGCGGGTTAAGGTCTCATCGACGGACACAGGAGGCACTCGGTTGTTGTACGGCACGATGAAGGTCGCCATCGGAGGGCCGCTGAAGGTCGCCTTCAGGCCCTGGGTGGAGGGAATGGAGCACATTCCTGCCGAGGGTCCCGCCATCCTGGCGAGCAATCACCTGTCGTTCTCCGACTCGTTCTTCCTGCCCGCGGTCCTGGACCGCAAGGTCACGTTCATCGCGAAGGCGGAGTACTTCACCACGCCCGGTGTGAAGGGCCGGCTGACGGCCGCGTTCTTCAAGGGGGTGGGCCAGCTCCCGGTGGACCGCTCCGGCGCGCGCGGCGCGGGCGAGGCGGCCGTCAGGAGCGGGCTGGAAGTACTGGAGCGCGGTGAGCTGTTCGGCATCTACCCGGAGGGCACGCGTTCGCCCGACGGCCGTCTCTACCGGGGCAAGCCCGGCGGCCTCGCGCGCGTGGCGCTCGCCAGCGGCGCTCCGGTGATTCCGGTCGCCATGATCGACACGGAGAAGATCCAGCCGCCCGGCCAGGTGATGCCGAAGCTGATGCGGCCGGGCATCCGGATCGGCAAGCCCCTGGACTTCAGCCGCTACCAGGGCATGGAGCACGATCGGTTCGTCCTGCGCGCGCTGACCGACGAGGTCATGTACGAGATCATGAAGCTCTCCGGCCAGGAGTACGTCGACATGTACGCGACCGCCGCCAAGCGGCAGATCGCGGACGCGGCGAAGGCCGAGAAGGAAGCGGAGAAGGCGGCGAGGGCCGCGGCGGCGCAGGCGGAGAAGGAACAAGCCGCGGCGGCGCAGGCCGAGAAGGAACAAGCCGAGAAGGAACAAGCCGAGAAGGAGCGGTCCGGGCCCTAGGGTGGGGACGGACCGGGGGGTGGGGGAGTTGGCCAAGCGCGAGCGGGTCATGCGGATGTCGGTCGAGCTGCCGCTGTGGCGTGCGCTGACCGCGTACCGGGTGCTCACGATGCTGTACGCGGTCGGTCTGTTCGCCACCGCCTACGACGATTACACCCGCCCCGGTGTGGCCATCGCCTACTACGTCGTGCTGTGCGCGTGGACCGTGGCCACACTCCCCCGGGTCGCGAACGCGGTCGCGTGCACCAAGCGCTTCCTCGCCGTCGACCTCACGATCGCGATCGTCGGCATCCTGCTCACCCGCGTCGCCGACGACGCCGCGCGGATCGTCGAGGGCGGTCCGACGCTGCCGTCGATATGGACCGCGGGCTCCGTGCTGGCCTTCGCGCTCAAGGGCGGCTGGCGCTTGGCGGCCGTCGCCTCCACCGCGGTCGCCCTCGCCAACCTGGCCGAGCGCGGAGCCCCGGCCCGGGACACCGTCCACAACGTGATCCTGGTCTGGGTCGCCGCCATCGCCATCGGGTACGTCGTCGAGGTCGCCCGCGCCTCCGAGCGCACCCTCGCCCGCGCCCTGGAGATCGAGGCCACGACCCGGGAGCGGGAGCGGCTGGCCCGGGACATCCACGACAGCGTGCTCCAGGTGCTGGCGATGGTGCAGCGGCGCGGCGCGGTCATCGGCGGCGAGGCGGCGGAACTGGGCCGGATGGCCGGCGAGCAGGAGGTCGCCCTGCGCACCCTGGTCTCCGGCGGCCTGGTCCCGGTCTCCCGGGTGTCGGAGGACAAGGCCCAGGGAGCCGTCGTACGGGCCGTCGAGGAACCGGACGACGTCACCGGCCCGGTCGACCTGCGTTCCCTGCTCGCCCCGTACGCCGCCGCGAAGGTCAGCCTCGCCGAGCCCGGCGCCCCCGTGCCGCTGCCCCCGGCCGCGGCGAGGGAGCTGGCCGCGGCGGTCGGGGCCGCCCTGGACAACGTACGCAAACACGCGGGCGAGCAGGCGCGCGCCTGGATCCTCGTGGAGGACGAACCCGACGAGGTGATCGTGACCGTCCGGGACGACGGGCCGGGCATCCCCGAGGGCCGGCTGGCGCAGGCCGAGGGCGAGGGCAGGCTCGGCGTCGCCCTGTCGATCCGGGGCCGGCTGCGCGAGCTCGGCGGCAGCGCCGACGTGATCTCGGTGCCCGGGCAGGGCACGGAGGTCGAACTGAAAGTACCGAAACAGACACGGTCCTCACGGGGGAAGGCGGAGAGACGATGACGGACAGCGACACGATGCCGCAGGGCTCGATCAAGGTCATGGTGGTCGACGACCACCCCATGTGGCGCGACGCGGTCGCGCGTGACCTGGACGCGTCGGGCTTCGACGTGGTCGCCACCGCCGGCGACGGCGACCAGGCCGTACGCCGGGCCAAGGCCGCCGCGCCGGACGTGCTCGTGCTCGACCTGAACCTGCCCGCCAAGCCCGGCGTCCAGGTCTGCAAGGAACTCGTCGCCGCCAATCCGGCGTTGCGGGTCCTCGTACTGTCCGCGAGCGGGGAGCACGCCGATGTCCTGGAGGCCGTGAAGTCGGGTGCCACCGGCTATCTGCTGAAGTCGGCGTCCACGGAGGAACTGCTCGACGCGGTCCGCCGTACGGCCGTCGGGGACCCGGTCTTCACCCCCGGCCTGGCCGGCCTGGTCCTCGGCGAGTACCGGCGGCTGGCGTCCGAGCCCGGCCCCGCCGTCCCGGACGCCGACCAGCCCCGGGCCCCGGAGCTCACCGACCGGGAGACCGAGGTGCTGCGTCTGGTCGCCAAGGGACTGAGCTACAAGCAGATCGCCGAGCGCCTGGTCATCTCCCACCGCACGGTCCAGAACCACGTCCAGAACACCCTCGGCAAGCTCCAGCTGCACAACAGGGTCGAGCTGGTGCGGTACGCCATAGAGCGCGGGCTGGACGACGAGTGACAAATTGACCGTCCCGCCCATGCCGAAGTGACCTGCGTCACCATTAGCGTGGCCATGAGCAGGCAACCTCTGGCGAAGGGACACTTCCATGCGCGTCGGAGTACTGACCGGAGGCGGCGACTGCCCCGGGCTCAACGCCGTCATCCGGGGCATCGTCCGCAAGGGCGTACAGGAGTACGGCTATGGCTTCGTCGGCTTCCGGGACGGCTGGCGAGGACCTCTCGAGGACCGCACCGTGCGCCTCGACATCCCGGCGGTGCGCGGCATCCTGCCCCGCGGCGGCACCATCCTCGGCTCCTCGCGCACCAACCCGCTCAAGCAGGAGGACGGCATCCGCCGGATCAAGGAGAACCTCGCCGAGCAGGAGGTCGAGGCGCTCATCGTGATCGGCGGCGAGGACACCCTGGGCGTGGCCGCCGAGCTGTCCGACCACCACGGCGTGCCCTGCGTCGGCGTGCCCAAGACGATCGACAACGACCTGTCCGCCACCGACTACACCTTCGGTTTCGACACCGCCGTCAACATCGCCACGGAGGCCATCGACCGGCTGCACACCACCGCCGAGTCGCACATGCGGGTCCTGGTCTGCGAGGTGATGGGCCGGCACGCCGGCTGGATCGCCCTCCACTCCGGGCTGGCCGGCGGGGCCAACGTCATCCTCATCCCCGAGCAGCGCTTCGACGTCGAGCAGGTGTGCGCCTGGGTGACCTCCCGGTTCCGGGCGTCGTACGCACCCATCGTGGTCGTCGCCGAGGGCGCGATGCCCAAGGACGGCGACATGGTCCTCAAGGACGGCTCGCAGGACTCCTTCGGGCATGTCCGGCTGTCCGGTGTCGGCGAGTGGCTGGCCAAGGAGATCGAGCGGCGCACCGGCAAGGAGGCCCGCACGACGGTCCTCGGGCACGTCCAGCGCGGCGGCACCCCCAGCGCCTTCGACCGCTGGCTCGCCACCCGCTTCGGGCTGCACGCCATCGACGCCGTCCGGGACGGCGACTTCGGCAAGATGGTCGCCCTGCGCGGCACGGACATCGTCCGCGTCCCGATCGCGGAGGCCACGGCCCGGCTGAAGACGGTCGACCCGAGGCTGTACGAGGAGGTCGGCGTGTTCTTCGGCTGAGCCGAGCCCCCGGCGGCGTGGCTTGTGGGCCGAGGACAGGGCCCACAAGCCTCCAGGACGCGACTGACCGAACCGACGCGACTGACTCGACTGACGCGGCTGACTCGACTGACGCGACTACTACGCCGGCCGCCCCTCCGGGACCGCGCCGGTGCCCCGCAGCCGGCCGACCAGGTCCCGCACGATCACCGCGCCGTTCAGCGTCAGCACCGACTCCGGATGGAACTGCACGCCCGCGAACCCCGGTCCGCGCAGGGCGTGCACCTCGCCCGAGCCGCTGCGGCTCACCTCCACGCCGTGCGCGGCCAGCTCAGCGCCGGCCTCGTCGTCGCAGCGCGCCACGAAGCTGTTGTAGAAGCCAACGGTCTCGCTGCGCCCGAACAGATCGATCTCCGTCTGCGCGCCCTGGTACGGCACTTCCTTCCGTACGATCTCCAGACCCAGCTCCGCCGCGAGCAGCTCGTGCCCGAGGCAGACGCCGAGGACGCCGTGCCGGTTGTCCCGGATCACCTCGGCGGTCAGCGCCCGCAGGACCCGCATCTTGGGATCGGCGGTGTCGGAGGGGTCGCCCGGGCCGGGGCCGAGGACGACCGGCCCCTCGTGCGCGCGGACGGCGTCCGGCAGACCGGGGTCGTCGTAGCGGCGGACGGTGACGGTGAGCCCCGAGGAGCGCAGGACGTGCGCGAGCATCGCCGTGAAGGTGTCCTCCCCGTCGACGACCAGGGCGTGCCCGGCCAGTTCGTCGGACCGCTCCTGCATCCGCAGCCAGAACGGGGCCAGGGAGGCCCGGCGCCCGTCGAGCGCGGCCCGCACCCGTGGATCGTCGGCCAGCCGGGGCCGTACGGACTCCGCGCGCGGCCGTGCCGGACGTACGCCCAGGGCGGCCAGCACCCCCGCCGCCTTCGCGTGGGTCTCCGCGACCTCGCCCGCGGGGTCCGATCCGCGCACCAGCGTCGCCCCGACCGGTACCCGCAGCCGTCCGTCGGCGCCGATGTCGGCGGTACGGATCAGGATGGGGGAGTCCAGGGTCTGGGCACCGCCCGAGTCCCGCCCGATCAGCGCCAGCGCGCCGGCGTAGTAGCCGCGCCCGCCGGCTTCGTGCCGCTCGATGACCCGGCAGGCGTTCTGCACGGGCGAGCCGGTGACCGTGGCGGCGAACATGGTCTCCTTCAGGACCTCCCGCACGTCCAGCGAGGACCTGCCGCGCAGCTCGTACTCGGTGTGCGCGAGGTGCGCCATCTCCTTGAGCCGGGGTCCGACCACGACCCCGCCCATGTCGCCGACCGTGCACATCATCTTGAGCTCCTCGTCGACGACCATCGACAGCTCCTCGATCTCCTTGCCGTCGGCGAGGAAGCCGAGCAGGTGCTCGGGGGTGGGACCCTCGGCGGGATAGCGGTACGTCCCGCTGATCGGGTTCATGACGACGGTCCCGCCGGACATCCGCACGTGCACCTCGGGACTGGCCCCGACCAGCGTCCGGTCCCCGGTGTGCACCACGAACGTCCAGTACGCGCCCCGTTCGCCTTCCAGGAGCCGCCGGAACAGGGCGAGGGCGTCGGCCCTGGAGAATCCCGGGACCCGGCCCTCGTACGTCCGCCGGATCACGAAGTTGGCGCCCTCGCCCCGCCCGATCTCCTCGCGCAGCACCCGCCCGACGATCTCGGCGTACTCCTCGTCGTCCACGTCGAAGCCGCCGTCCCGGACGCGGACGTCGTGGGCGGGGAGCTGGGCGAGGGCGTCCTCGAGAGACAGGGCGTATGTCTCCTCGGGCGTCAGCACCGCGAGCGGAGTCCCGTCGTCGCGGACGTCGAAGCCGCGTTCGCGGATCTGCCGGAACGGGACGAGCGCGAGGCCCTCGTCGGGGAGGTCGGCCAGCCGGTCGTGCGTGGTGACGGGGCCGATCAGCAGCTCGACCGTGTGCTCGTCGTGGCCGGGCGTGCGGCGGCGCAACAGGGCGAACGGGCGGGGGTCGTGCAGCAGGTCACGCAGGTTCATCGGTCGTGTTCCCTCTGGGAAGGAGAGGCGACCTCATCGGAGCCGGAAAACACCGAAGGCCGCCCCTCGGGCGGCCTTCGCGAAGTCTTGCGTACGCGCAGTCAGTGGGCCGCCGGATGAGCGGTCCACCACCAGGTCTGGGTCGAATGCGCGAACATGCGCCGCACCTTACCCCACGCGCTCCTCAGCGGGAGCGCGTCTCACCTGTCGAGCCGGGAGAAAACCGGTCGACACGACCCCGTAATGTTGAGGGCGTGACCGTGAACGCTAAGACCAGCGCGAGTGCTGGCAACACCTGGCGAGACCTGCCCGCGGCGCAGCAGCCCGAGTACCCCGACACCGAGGCTCTGCGCGCAGTTATCGCGGACCTCGAGTCGTATCCGCCGCTCGTCTTCGCGGGCGAGTGCGACCAGCTGCGCGCCCGGATGGCGGCCGTCGCCAAGGGAGAGGCGTTCCTCCTCCAGGGCGGCGACTGTGCCGAGGCCTTCGACGCGGTGTCCGCCGACCACATCCGTCAGAAGCTCAAGACCCTGCTCCAGATGGGCGCCGTGCTCACGTACGCGGCCTCCGTGCCCGTGGTGAAGGTGGGCCGGATCGCCGGCCAGTACTCCAAGCCGCGCTCCAAGGGGACCGAGACCCGCGACGGCGTGACCCTGCCGACGTACCGCGGTGACTCCGTCAACGGCTTCGACTTCAACGAGGCGGCCCGCATCCCGGACCCCGAGCGCCTGAAGCGGATGTACCACGCCTCCGCCTCGACGCTGAACCTGGTGCGCGCCTTCACCACCGGCGGCTACGCCGACCTGCGCCAGGTGCACGCCTGGAACCAGGACTTCGTGAGGTCGTCCCCCTCCGGGCAGCGTTACGAGCAGCTCGCCCGCGAGATCGACCAGGCGCTCAACTTCATGCACGCCTGCGGGGCCGACCCGGAGGAGTTCAAGACCGTCGAGTTCTACTCCTCGCACGAGGCGCTGCTGCTGGACTACGAGTCGGCGCTCACCCGCGTCGACTCGCGCACCGGGCAGCTGTACGACGTCTCCGCGCACATGGTGTGGATCGGTGAGCGCACCCGGCAGCTGGACCACGCGCACATCGAGTTCGCCTCGCGGATCCGCAACCCGATCGGCATCAAGCTCGGCCCGACGACCACGGCCGAGGAGGCGCTGCAGTACATCGAGCGCCTCGACCCCGACCGTGAGCCGGGCCGGCTGACCTTCATCGTCCGCATGGGCGCCGACAAGGTCCGAGACAAGCTGCCCGAGCTGGTCGAGAAGGTCACCGCCTCGGGCGCGACCGTGGCCTGGGTGACCGACCCGATGCACGGCAACACCTTCGAGGCGGCCTCCGGTCACAAGACCCGCCGCTTCGACGACGTGCTCGACGAGGTCAAGGGCTTCTTCGAGGTCCACAAGGGTCTGGGCACCCACCCGGGCGGCATCCACGTGGAGCTCACCGGCGACGACGTCACCGAGTGCGTGGGCGGCGGCGACGAGATCTTCGTCGACGACCTGCACCAGCGCTACGAGACGGCCTGTGACCCCCGACTGAACCGCAGCCAGTCCCTCGACCTGGCGTTCCTCGTCGCGGAGATGTACCGCGACCAGTAGCGGACCGGTGACGGGTTCACCTCTTACGCGAACGTGGAGTGGGGCGCGGATCACATACGATCCGCGCCCCACTCCACTTTTGTGGCTCTCGCCCGCCGGGTAAGGTTAGGTTAGCCTTATTGATCTCGGTGGGAACGATCTCGGTGGGAGGTGAATCCGCGTGTTCGTCTGCAACTGCTTCGGAGTGACCGAGGCGCAGGTCCAGCAGCACGCGGAGAACGGCGCCTGCACACCCCGCCAGATCGCCTCCGCCTGCAAGGCCGGCACGGACTGCGGATCCTGCGTCCGCCGGATCCAGGCGATCCTCGGCCGAGGCGCGGTTCCCCGGCGTGAGCGGGCCGACCAGCGCGCGACCACCCTGACCGGGATCGAAGGGCTCGACGGACTCAAGGGGCTCGAAGAGGCCGCCTAGCTCTCCGGCTGTTCGATCAGCTGGGCGATGTAGAGCGCCTCGCCGAGCTTCTCCAGGAGTTCCAGCTGGGTGTCGAGGTAGTCGATGTGGTGCTCCTCGTCCGCCAGGATCGACTCGAAGATGGTGGCCGACGTGATGTCGCCCTTCTCCCGCATCACCTTGATGCCGCGCCGGAGCCGGTCGATCGCCTCGACCTCGACCTGGCGGTCGGCCTCGAACATCTCCTGGACGGTCTGCCCCACGCGCACATGGAAGAGACGCTGGTAGTTCGGCAGCCCGTCCAGGAACAGGATCCGGTCGGTGAGCACTTCCGCGTGCTTCATCTCGTCGAACGACTCGGACCGCGTGTACTTCGCGAGCTTGGTCCAGCCGAAGTTCTCCTGCATCTTCGCGTGCAGGAAGTACTGGTTGATCGCGGTGAGCTCGGCGGTCAGCTGCTCGTTGAGGAATTCGATGACCTCGGGGTCGCCCTGCATCGCAGAGGCTCCTTCCGACCTGGGGGGAACTGGCGGGTGCGCCGCATGATTCCACCGGCAACGAAGATCGTCCAGTAAGTCTTCACTTAGTAAGTAAGGGCACACTCAGTCCACATTGCCCGTTTTGGGTGGGGCTTGGTCATGTGCACTGCCCTCGGTCTGTCAGGATGGAGTCATGGGTCAGCCGGTGGAACGCGAGTCAGGAGAAGCGGCACACTCCGAGCTTCCTCCGGGGCAGCGACTGCAGCGTGGCTGGCCGGTCACGCACTACGGCCCGGTCCCCAAGTTCCGGCCCGAGCGCTGGGAGTTCCGGGTCTTCGGGGCCACCGCGGACGGCGAGAAGCACTGCTGGAACCACGAGGAGTTCACGGCCCTGCCGTACACCACGGTCATGGGCGACCTGCACTGCGTCACGAAGTTCAGCATGCTCGGCGCCGAGTGGGGAGGCATCCCCGCCCGGACCATCCTGGAGATCGCGCCGCCTGCCCCCTCCGTCACCCATGTGATGGTGTGGGCCGAGTACGGCTTCAGCTCCAACCTGCGCCTCGAGGACTTCGCGTCCGAGCGCACGATCTTCGCCACCCACAAGGACGGCGAACTGCTGACCGCGGAACACGGCTTCCCGCTCCGCCTCGTCGTCCCCCACCTGTACGCCTGGAAGGGCCCCAAGTGGGTCCGCGGTGTCGAGTACATGACCGCCGACCGCCGCGGCTTCTGGGAGGAACGCGGCTACCACAACATCGGCGACCCCTGGAAGCAACAGCGCTACTCCTACCAGGAGGAGCCCGGCGAGGGCCCCGAGCTCTGAACCCGGGCCACGGCCTCCGGTCTCCCGGCCTCCGGAGTCATGGCCCCTGGTGCCCCGGCGCCCCGTGCCCCGGCGCCCCGTGCCCCGGCGCCCCGTGCCGCGGTCTCCCGTCTTCCGGCCTCCGGTGCCACGGTCTCCGGTGCCACGGTTTCCCGTCTCCCGGCCTCCGGTCTCCCGGCCTTCGCTCTAGCCGTCCCGCAGCTTCTTCAGCCGCTCCACGTCTGCCGCATGTCCTTCCTTGCCGCCGGGCGTCTCGATCACCAGCGGTACGCCCTCGGTGGCGGGGTGGGTCATCAGCTCGCGGAACGGGTCCTCGCCTATGTGACCGGAGCCGATGTTCTCGTGCCGGTCCTTGTGGGCGCCGACCACGTCCTTGGAGTCGTTGGCGTGGATCAGCTTCAGCCGGCCCTCGCCGACCGTGTCCACCAGCAGATCGAGAGTCTGGTGCATCCCGCTCGGCCCGGTCAGGTCGTGTCCGGCCGCGAAGACGTGGCAGGTGTCCAGGCACACGCCCAGCTTCGGGTGGGCGTCCAGCGCCTCGAAGTACGGCCCGAAGTCCCACGTCCGCGAGCACAGCGAGGCGCCCTGCCCGGCCGTCGACTCCAGGAGCAGGAACGGGTCGTCGTCGTGGGTGAGCTCGTCCAGCAGCGGCAGCAGGTACTCCCGGACCTGCCGCAGCGCCACCGACCGGTCCCGGCCGCCGGTCGCGCTGCCGGTGTGCACGACCACGCCCAGCGCCCCGATGTCCCGCCCGCGCCGCAGCGAGTGGCGCAGCGACTCCACCGACTTCTCCACGGTCGCCGCGGTGTGCGAGCCGAAGTTGATCAGGTACGGGGCATGCACGTACGCCGGGATCGACTCGGCCGCGCACACCGCCCGGAACTGCTCGTCCTGGCGCGGGTTCCCGGGCGGCGTGGCCCAGCCGCGCGGGTTGGCGACGAAGACCTGCACGGCCTCGGCCTTCAGGTCATGGGCGTACGACAGTCCTACGGAGTGCAGGCCGCCGGCCACGGGGACGTGACCGCCGACAGGGTTGCGGGAAGGGCCGGGGTGCTGACTGTTCACCGGTTCAGGGTGTCATGTGTCCGCGGCCGCCCGGTCAGCGGATGGTGATCGTGATCTTCGACCCCTTGGGCGCGCTCTCCCCGCCCTCGACGGACTGCTTCTTGACGGTGTCCCCGAACAGCCCGAGCAGCCCGCGGTCCTCGTCGACCTCGAACCCGGCGTCCTCCAGTTCGGCCTTGGCGTCGTCGACGCTGTCGCCGACCACGTCCGGGACCTCGACCATCTCGGGGCCCTTGGACAGCGTCAGGGTCACCGTGTCGCCCTCGGCCGCGGTGGTGCCGTCCTCGGGGGTCTGCCGGGCGACCGCCCCCTTGTCGACGTCGGCGGAGTTGATCTCCTCGGAGGAGACCTTCACCTTCAGGCCCGCCTCCTCCAGGTCCGCCGTCGCGTCCTCCACGGACTCACCCGTGACATCCGGAACGTCGATCGGGCTGCCCTTGCTGACGACGATCGCCACCGCCGACCCCGCGCGCCGCTCGGTGCCGCCCGCCGGGTCCGTGGAGATCACGGAGCCCCTCTCCACCTCGTCGCTGAACTCACGGGTGACCATGCCCGGCTCCAGCCCGTCCTGCTTCAGCGCCGTTCTGGCCTTGTCCAGCCGGTAGTCCTGCACATCGGGCACCTTCACGGTCTCCGGCCCGTCGGAGATGACGAGCTTCACGGAGTCGTTGTCCCGGATACGGGCGCCCGGTTCCGGGTCGGTGCTGACGACGGTGCCCCGCTTCACGGTGTCGCTGTACTCGTGCCGGACCTTGCCGACCTCCAGCCCGGCCGCCTCCAGCCGGTCCCGGGCCTGCGCCTCGGTCCTCTCCAGCACCGGCGGGACCTTGGTGAACTGGCCGGAGTTGATGTACCAGACGCCCGCGCCGACCCCGAGGACCAGGAGCACGGCGGCGACCAGCGCGTAGACACGGCCGGGCGGGCGGGTACGGCGGCGCGGCGGCAGCGGCGGGCCCGACTCCAGCCGGCTCGTGCGGAGGATCCCGGCCCCTGGCTCGGGCCCGTCTTCGTCGACCGGCAGCGGTCGCACGCTCAGCGCGCGCGGGAGCACGCTCGTTCGGTCCTCGGCGCGGTCGTGCGCCACCGAGGCCGCCTGCGGCGGCACGGCGTCCAACTGGTCGTCGCTGAGCCGCGAACGGGCCTCCCGCGACTGGGCGAGCAGCGCGACCGCGTCGTACGGCCGCAGACCGGGGTTCCGGGCGGTCGCGGAGGCGACCAGTTCGTCCAGTTCGTACGCCAGGCCGGGCACCAGCGCCGACGGGGGCGGGACGTCCTCGTGGAGGTGCTTGTAGAGCACGATCGCCGGGGAGTCGCCGTCATGCGGCTTCTCGCCGGTGAGCATCTCGTGGAGGACGACCCCGCACGCGTACACGTCGACGCGGGGGTCGGCGGCGCCCGGCTGCTCGATCTGCTCGGGCGCGAGGTACGAGACGGTGCCGAGCACGGCCCCGGTGGTGCTGGTGACGGTGTCCACGGAGCGCACCAGCCCGAAGTCGGCGACCTTCACCCGGCCGTCGTCCCCTATCAGGACGTTCTCCGGCTTCATGTCCCGGTGCACGAACCCGGCCCGGTGCGCGGCGCCCAGCGCGGCCAGCACCGGCTCCAGGATGTCGAGCGCGGCCCTCGGCTGCAGTGCGCCGCGGTCGCGCAGCACGTCACGCAGGGTGCAGCCGGCGATGTACTCCATGGCGAGGTAGACGTACGACCCGTCGGTGCCCTGGTCGAAGACCTGCACCACGTTCGGGTGGGCGAGTCGGGCGACGGACTTGGCCTCGCGGATGAACCGCTCGACGAAGGTCCCGTCGGCCGCCAGCGCCGGATGCATCACCTTGAGCGCGAGCACCCGGTCCAGGCGCGTGTCCAGGGCCCGGTAGACCGTGGCCATGCCGCCGACCGCGATCCGCGCGTCGACGCGATAGCGGCCGTCGAGCACCTGCCCGACCAGAGGGTCCTGAAGGGTCGTATCCACGCAGGTGAGTGTACGAGCCACCGCCGACAGCGCCGCGGGTTCGGTCCTGATCGGGGTGCGACTGAAGCCGACCTGTGACGGACCTCGCACCGAAATCCGGCTTCTGTCGCACCGGTTTCCGGCTTCTGGAGGTCCCATGTCGAACCTGCGTTCAGAAGGCGGGGCGTTCGGGATCCAGGCTGGCCAGGCCCTCCGCGGGAGACGACGCCCGCGCGAAGTGCCGCCGGGGAATGCGCCCCGCCAGCCGGGCCAGCCGCCCCGCCTCGACGGCATGCCGCATGGCGGCGGCCATCCGTTCCGGCTCCTGCGCCCGCGTCACCGCCGACGCCAGCATGACCGCCGCACACCCCAGCTCCATCGCCAGCGTCACATCCGACGCGGTACCGGCCCCCGCGTCCAGGATCACCGGCACGCGCGCGTGCTCCACGATCAGCTGGAAGTTGTGCGGATTGCGGATCCCGAGCCCGGACCCGATCGGCGAACCCAGCGGCATGATCGCCGCACAGCCGGCATCCTCCAGCTTCCGCGCCAGCACGGGGTCGTCGTTCGTGTACGGCAGCACCGTGAACCCGTCGTCCACCAGCGTCTCCGCCGCCTCCAGCAGCTCGATCGGATCCGGCAGAAGGGTCCGCTCGTCGGCGATGACCTCCAGCTTGACGAGGTCGGTGCCGAGCGCCTCACGGGCGAGGCGGGCGGTGAGGACGGCCTCGCCGGCGGTGAAGCAGCCGGCGGTGTTCGGCAGTACCCGGATGCCGAGCTTGTCCAGCACCGACAGCACCGACCCCTGCACGTCCGGACGGACCCGGCGCATCGCGACCGTCGTCAGTTCGGTCCCCGAGGCGACCAGCGCCCGCTCCAGCACCTCCGGGCTGGGCGCACCGCCCGTACCCATGATCAGACGGGACGCGAAGGACAGGTCACCGATGACGAAGGGATCGTCGGCCATGGGTCAGCCTCCTTGGACGGCGGTGAGGACCTCGACACGGTCCCCCTCGGAGAGGGGCGTCGACGGCCACTGCGCGCGCGGGACGACGGTTTCGTTGAGGGCGGCGGCCACTCCGGAGGGCGCCGGGGCCAGGGACTTCACCAGCGCGTCGAGTGCCGTACCGGGGGCGACCCGGCGCCGCTCGCCGTTGACCGAGATGTTCATGCGGGCAGCTCCGTGAGGGCGGTGGTGAAGCGCCTGGTGGTGAAGGGGCGGGCCTCCTCGGGGAGTTCGCCGGTGACGAGGGCGTGCGCCAGGGCGTCGCCGGTGACCGGGGTGAGCAGCACGCCGTTGCGGTAGTGCCCGGTGGCCAGCAGCAGCCCGTCCAGCGTGGTCGGACCGAGCAGCGGCGCGTTGTCGGGGGAGCCGGGACGCAACCCGGCCCGGGTCTCCGTGAGCGGCAGCTCGGTGATGCCGGGCACCAGTTCGTGGGCGTCGCGCAGCAGCTCGTACACCCCGCCCGCGGTCACCGTGGTGTCCCAGCCGAGCTCCTCGCTGGTCGCGCCGACGACGAGTTCGCCGTTCTCGCGCGGCACCAGGTAGACATGGCTGCCGCGCACCACGGCCCGCACGGTCCGGCTCAGGAAGGGCCCGTACCGCTCGGGCACGGTCAGCCGCAGCACCTGCCCCTTCACGGGCCGCACGGGCGGCAGGACGTCCTCGGGGACTCCCGCCAGCCTCCCGCTGAGGCTGCCCCCGGCGAGCACCACCTGCTCGGCGCCCAGCGCGACCCCCTCGCGGGTGACGACCCCCGCCGCCCGTTCCCGTACGACGGAGAGCCGCTCCGCCCAGGAGCGGTGGAAGAGCACCCCGGCCCGCTCGCACGCCGCCAGCAGGGCCTTGGTGAGCCGCCGAGGGTCGATCTGGTGGTCACCGTCGACCCGGAGCCCTCCGCGCACGCCCGGCGCGAGCATCGGTTCCAGGCGTCGGCACTCCCGGCCGGACAGCCACTCGGAGTCCAGCCCCGACTGCCGTTGCAGCGCGTGCAGTTCACGCAGATGGGCGCGGTCGTCGGCGTCCAGCGCGACAGCGAGCGTGCCGCTGCGGCGGTAACCGAGGTCATGGCCGGTGAGCTCGGTCAGCTCGGCCGCGAAGTCCGGATAGCGGCGGGCCGACTCCAGGTTCAGGCCGAGCAGGGTCTGCTCGCCGTAGTGCAGTTCCGTGACGGCGGCCAGCATGCCGGCCGCCACCTGCGCGGCCCCACCACCCGGCTCGGGGTCCACGACGGCGGTGGCGAACCCGCGCTGCGCGGCCCGCCAGGCCGTGACCAGGCCGATGATCCCGCCCCCGATGACGAGGACGTCTGACGTACGTGAGGACGACATGGGCGTCCAGCCCCTCCCTTCGCCGGCATGACCCGGATCAGGTTCGTACGGTCGGAGGCCGCCAGCCTCCCTCTCAGCCCGGTGCGTCCGGGCTCCCGCGAGTGCTTTACGTTGGCCACCCTAGCCCGTGATTCCGCACCTCTGTAAGGGAGCCTTTCCTCATGCCCCGCTCGCTGGACGGCCTCGTCCTCGCCCCCGTCGCCGACCAGGCCCCAGGTCAGGTGGGCACCCGCACCAGGTTCACGTACCACGAGAAGGACGGCGAGATCTGGGCCGAGTACGCGGGCGGGGACGTCGTACGCGGGCACCTGGTGGGTACCCGGGAGGGCGACCGGCTGGACTTCCGGTACGTACAGCTCAAGCAGGACGGGACGACGTCCTCGGGGCACTGCGTGTCGACGGTCGTCGAACTGGCCGACGGTCGCGTCCGGCTGGACGAGAGCTGGGAGTGGGAGTCGCAGCCCGGCAGCGGGACGAGCGTTGTGGAGCAGGTCACGGAGCACGACGGCTGACTGACGAACCGTCAGTTGTCTATGGTGATCAGGTGAGTGAGCAGACGCAGCAAGAGGGCGGGGCATCCGGGCGACGGGTGCTCGTCGTGGGTGCGGGCATGGCCGGGGTGCAGACCGCGGTCGCCCTGCGGGAACAGGGCTTCGCCGGCCCGGTGACCCTGATCGGCGCGGAACCCCACCAGCCCTACGACCGGCCGCCGCTGTCCAAGGCCGTCCTGCTCGGCAAGGCCGAGGGCTCCGCCTTCGACGTCGACTTCGAGTCCCTCGGCATCGAACTGCGGCTGGGGTGCGAGGTGCTCGGCGTGCGCCCCGCCGACCACGAGCTGGACACCGAGACCGGGCCCGTCCCGTACGACGTCCTGGTCCTCGCCACCGGCGCCGAACCCATCGCGCTGCCGGGCGCGCGAGGTGTCCCCGGTGTGCATCTGCTGCGCACCCTGGACGACGCCGAGCGGCTGCGCCCGGTGCTCGCCCGCCGGCACGACATCGTGGTCGTCGGCGCGGGCTGGATCGGCGCCGAGTTCGCCACGGCGGCGCGCGAGGCGGGCTGCGCGGTGACGGTCGTCGAGGCCGCGGACCGCCCGCTCGCCGGCGCGCTGCCCGCCGAGGTGGCCGCCCCGATGGCCTCCTGGTACGCCGACGCGGGTGTCGTCCTGCGCACCCACGCGCGCGTGGAGCGGGTCGAACCCGGGGCCGTGCTGCTGCACGACGGCTCGCGGCTGCCCGCCGGGGCCGTGGTCGTCGGCATCGGCGCCCGGCCCGCCACGGGCTGGCTGGCGGGCTCCGGCATCACACTCGGCACGAACGGCGACGTCGTCGCCGACGACCGTCTGCGCACGTCCGTACCGGACGTCTACGCGGTCGGCGACTGCGCGTCCTTCCCCTCGGGAAGGTACGGCGAGCGCCTGCTCGTCCACCACTGGGACAACGCCCTCCAGGGACCGCGGACGGTCGCCGCGAACATCATCGGGGAGGCCGCCGGCGAACCCGCGGCCGTCTACGATCCGGTGCCGTACTTCTGGTCGGAGCAGTTCGGCCGCTTCGTCCAGTACGCCGGCCACCACGCGTCGGCCGACACCACCCTGTGGCGCGGCGAGGCGTCCGGCCCGGCCTGGACGGTGTGCTGGCTGCGCGAGAGCCGCCTGGTCGCCCTGCTGGCGGTGGGGCGCCCCCGGGACCTCGCGCAGGGGCGGCGGCTGATCGAGGCGGGCACGCCGATGGACCCCGAACTGCTGACGGACCCGGCGCGGCCTCTGAAGGCCGCCACGGCGTAAGAGAAACCAGCAGGTCGGCCCGTCCTGGCTTCCGACTGTCAGTGCGGGATGGCAGGCTTGTCCCGTGACCGAGATTGACGCAAAGATCGATGCTCTCGTCCCCGCGTGGCTGACCCTCCCCGACATCGCCGAGATGCTCGGCGTCGAGGTGACGCGCGTGCGGCAGCTGGTCAAGGAAGGCCAGCTCATCGCCGTACGCCGTGGCGAGAACCGCGCGCTGCACGTCCCCGCCGCCTTCATCGACGGGGACAAGGTCGTCAAGGGCCTGGCCGGCACCCTGACGCTCCTGCGGGACGACGGCTTCACGGACGAAGAGATGCTGGAGTGGCTCTTCACCCCCGACCCGAGCCTGCCCGGCACCCCCGCACAGGCTCTCAGCGAGAATCGTGGCACGGAGGTGAAGCGCCGGGCCCAGGCGCTCGCCGTCTGATCCGAGAACGCTGATCCGAAGACCCGTTCCGGCGTACGGGCCGTGGTCCGCCTGGGCCGCGGCCGTGGTCCGCCACGGCCCGCGGCAGCCGCCGCGCGGGGTTCACCACGGTCCGTACGCCAACGACATCGCCATCGACATCGGGGGACGCGCCCATGCCCGACAGGTACGACACGCCCGACACCGAGGCCCGTGCCCGGCTCGGCGACGCCCGGCTCTACCTGTGCACGGACGCCCGTAAGCGCCAGGGCGATCTCCAGGAGTTCCTGGACGCGGTGCTGGACAACGGCGTCGACATCGTCCAGCTGCGTGACAAGAGCCTGGAGGCGGACGAGGAACTGGGCCTGCTGGGCCTGTTCGCCGACAAGTGCCGCCAGTACGGCAAGGTCCTCGCGGTGAACGACCGCGCCGACGTGGCGCACGCGGCCCGCGCCGCCCACCCCTGGGGGCCCGCCGTCCTGCACCTGGGACAGGGCGACCTCCCGGTCCCCGCGGCCCGCGCGATCCTCGGCGACGGGATCGTCATCGGCCGCTCCACGCACTCCGAGACCGAGGCCGCCGCGGCCGCCGTCCAGGAGGGCGTGGACTACTTCTGCACCGGACCGTGCTGGCCCACCCCCACCAAGCCCGGCCGCCCCGCCCCCGGCCTCGACCTGGTCCGCCACACCGCCTCCCTCGCCACCGACCGCCCCTGGTTCGCCATCGGCGGCATCGACCTCGGCAACCTGGACGAGGTGCTGGAGGCGGGTGCCCGCCGGGTCGTGGTCGTCCGGGCGATCACCGAGGCGGACGACCCGGGAGCGGCGACGGCCCAGTTCGTGAAGCGGCTGCGGCAGGCGTAGCGAGCGCTGCCCACGCGGTCCCCGCCGACTCCGGCGGCCTGTCCGGCCGTCTCCCGTCCGCCTGTCCGCCTGTCCAAAAGGTGGACAGGAAGTGGACAAATCCGGCGAAATCCCGTGATCCGGTTGGGTGACCGCCACACCCTGGCTAACCTGCGGGTATGGCCCTCGGCACCGCATCCACAAGGTCGGACCACGCCCGCATCGTGCGTGACATGCTCGCAACCGGCAAAACGACGTACTCGTTCGAGTTCTACGCCCCGAAGACCCCGAAGGGCGAGCGGAATCTGTGGAACGCGCTGCGCCGGGTCGAGGCCGTGGCACCCGACTTCGTCTCCGTGACCTACGGCGCGGGCGGTTCCACCCGCGCGGGCACGGTCAAGGCGACCGAGGCGATCGCCTCCAACACCACGCTCACCCCGATCGCCCACCTCACCGCGGTCGACCACTCGGTGGCCGACCTGCGCAACATCATCGGCCAGTACGCCGACGCCGGGATCCGTAACATGCTGGCCCTGCGCGGTGACCCGCCCGGCGATCCGATGGGCGAGTGGGTGCCGCACCCCCGCGGCCTCACCTACGCCGCCGAACTCGTCGAACTCATCAAGGCGTCCGGTGACTTCTGCGTCGGTGTCGCCGCCTTCCCCGCGATGCACCCGCGCTCCGACGACTGGGACGCCGACGTGCGTCACTTCGTCGACAAGTGCCGGGCCGGCGCGGACTACGCGATCACGCAGATGTTCTTCCAGCCGGAGGACTACCTGCGGCTGCGTGACCGGGTCGCGGCCGCCGGCTGCGAGACCCCGATCATCCCGGAGGTCATGCCGATCGCGAGTGTGAAGACGGTGGAGCGGGTCCCGTCCCTCACCAACGCGGCCTTCCCGCCCGCCCTGAAAGAGCGGATCCTCACAGTCAAAGACGATCCGGCGGCGGTACGCTCCATTGGTATCGAATTCGCGACGGAGTTCTGCGCCCGGCTGCTGGCCGAGGGAGTGCCAGGTTTGCACTTCATCACGCTGAACAACTCCACGGCGACACTGGAGATCTACGAAAACCTGGGCCTGCACCAGCCACCGCAGGCCTAGACCTGCCGCACCGGTTTACGACACACTGCGTAGCGGCAACTGGGAGAGGGGCGTACATGGGCTGGACGGTCCTCTACATCGCGTTCGGCGTCGTCGCGTTGTGGCTGCTCGGCGAGGTGCTGCTGCAGTACAAGGCGCGCCTGCGCTGGCGGCTGCTGGCCTTCGCCGGCTTCCTCGGCGTCGTGTTCGGCGTGCTGCTTCCCTCGGTGATCGTCATCGGTCTGGGTGCGATCGCCTTCGCGGTCGGCCAGACCTTCGTCACGCTTTCCTTCCGGCGCGGCTTCGCGGCCGGCTGGGCGGTCAGCCGCCCCGGCGCCGACGGCGTCAAGCGGCGCCGCGGCAAGGCCGACCACCAGGACCCGACCCTGGAGGTCACCGACCTCCAGGCGGACGACGCGGGCTACGGCGACGACGCCGAACACCGTCAGCACGCCGGCGCCTACGGTCACGACGACGAGTACGACCGCGACGACGTGTTCGCTCCCGCCCGCCCCGTCGGCGCCACGGCCGCCGAGTCCACCGCCGTGTACGAGCCGCAGCCGTTGCCCGACGACACCGGTTCCTACGGTGTCTACAACTCCGGTTACGCGGCGGCCGACGCGTCCTACGCCCACTCGGGCCAGCAGGCCCAGGACCAGTACGCGACCGCGGCCGCCGACCCGTCGTACTCCTACGACGGCTACACCGGCTACGACCAGCAGCAGTACGGCTACGACGCGGCCGGGCAGCAGCAGTACGCCGCCTACTCCGACCCGTACATCGGTACCCAGACCTACGGCGGTGCCGGTTACGACGCCTCCTACGGCGATCAGCAGCAGTACGGGCAGCAGGGCTACGGCCAGGACCAGTACGGCACCGGCACCTACGGCGATACGCCGGGCGGCGGGGTGTGGGTGCCGCAGCAGCGCAGCACCGACGACCCGTACGGCGACCTCCCGCCGGAGCAGCAGCAGTACGGGCAGCAGGGCTACGACCAGAACCAGCACCAGGGCAACGGGTTCGACGAGCAGTACCGGTTCTGAGGCGATGCCCGGCTGTACTGCCGGGCGCTCACCGAGGGCCGGCACTCACCGGGAGCCGCGGAACTCCGGTCCCTCCACGATGAGTCCGGCGACGAGTGCGCCCGACATGCCCGCGTGCGGGAGACCGCCGCCCGGATGTGACCAGCCGCCGACGGTGAACAAGCCCGGTATGCCGGTGGTGTTGGCCGGGTGCAGCAGGCTCCCGCCTCCGGCGGCGAGGGCCGGGGCGGGAACGGCTCCGCCCTCCGAGCCCGTCGCCTCCGCGATGTCGGCAGGGGTGCGGACCTCGCGCCAGAGCAGGCGGTCGCGCAGATCCGGTACCGCCTGATCGGCGGCGGCGAGCATCGCGTCGGTGTACCGGTCGACGGCTTCCGGCTCGGGTTGGCCCGCCGGGAACACGGCGGTGAGCGTGATCGCCTCGTGCTCCGCGTCCGGGACCATCCCCGGGTCGTCGGGCCGCAGCACGGTGACCGTCGGGCCCCCCGTCATCAGGTGGTCCGGGCCGAACAGGAACTCCAACTCGCCTTCCCGGTCCGGCGTATGCACCACCGTCCGATGCGCCGTGCCCTGCGGGCGCCCTTCGCGCAGCGCCAGCAGCACCGTCATCCGGCTGGGCAGACCGCGCTGTGGCGGGACTCCGCCCTCGCCTCGCACCGCGGTGCTCCGGGCGACGCGGCCGAGCACCTCGGGTGCGACGCCGGCGACCACGAAGTCCGCCTCCGCCACGGTGCCGTCCGCGAGTTCGACGCCGGCCGCCCGGCCGTCCTTCTCCAGCACCGCGGTGACCTCGGTGCCGAAGACGAACTCGACCTTCCTGGCCACGCACCGCTCGTACACCGCGCGCGCCAACTCCCGTATCCCGCCGCGGACATACCAGGTGCCGAAGGCGTGCTCCAGGTACGGCAGCACGGCCGCGCTCGCCGGGGCGGTCCGTGGGTCCAGGCCGTGCGCGAGGGCGTGGCTCTCCAGGAGGGCCGCGAGGCGGGGGTCGCGCAGCTCCCAGGTGCCGACCTCGGCGAGGGTGGTGGCCCTGCGGGTGCGCAGCACGCGCTTGTGGGGGACCGACGGATAGGGTTCACGGTCGGCCAGCACCGACCAGTTCGGCCACAGGGGTTCCTCCAGGAGCGGCCGACGGGTCCGGTCCCAGGCCTCGCGGGCACGGACCAGGAAGTCGCCCCAGCGCTGACCCGCACCCGACTCGAGCGCCTCGTCCAGGGCCGCGACCACGCCCGCGCGCGAGGCGTTCGGCAGCTGCACCTCGGTACCGTCCGCGAAGACGTGCCGCGCCGACGGGTCGACCTGGACCAGCTCGACACAGGACTCCAGGGGCTCCTTGCCGGTCTTGACGAACAGGTCGCGGTAGACCGCGGGCAGGGGGAGGAGTCCTGGGCCCGTGTCGAAGGAGAAGCCGTCCCGCTCGAAGCGGCGCACCGCTCCGCCGTACGTCTCCGTACGCTCGTACACCACCACCCGGTGGCCCGCGACGGCCAGCCGGGCGGCGGCCGCCATCGCGCCCGTCCCGGCGCCGATCACCGCAATCCGTGCCATGACCGCGACTTTATCGGCCGCCACCGACAATCCGGCCGCGGGCCTGTGACCAGCGGTCATCGGGCGGCGACCGGGCGGACCGCGGCACCACGTCGACGCCGCCGGTCGGTCGTCGGCGAGGACGAGGGGGAGTACCGGCGCGGAGGCGATCGTCACCAGTCGGTGACAAGGCGCCCTGGGCATGAGTGCGCAGGACTGAGTACTCGTACCTAGGGGGTGAGTTGAGTACGCGCGCGGATGGGGGCCGACCTGCGTGAAGGAGAGAGTGGGGGCACGGAAAAGGGGCGCGGCTCCGGAACCGGCGACACGGGGCGCCGGAACGGAGCGGCCCCGGATCCGCTCCTTCCGCCGGCCGATGTCGGCGGGAGCGAGGCACGGGGGAACCCGGAGATGACCGAACGGGGGCCCAACGGGGGAACCGGGGGGAGCACCGGGGGGCAGGGGGAAACGGGGGAGCACAGGGAGGCGCCGGTTCGAGGTGGCCCGCGGGGGACGCGGCCGCATCGGACCGGCGCTTTCGTGTGTCCGGAATTCCCGCGACTCAGTGGCGCCCGCTCACCCGGCCCTGGAGCAGCCGGGACAGTGCCGCGTGTACGTCGTCCAGGGAGCGCTCCGGCTGGAAGGCCTGCCAGTCCAGGGCGGCGACCAGCACCATCCCGACCAGCGCGGCCGCGGTGAGCTGGATGTCGATCTCGTCGCTGAACTCGCCGTTGTCCACGCCCTCGCGCAGCACGCTCTCGATGACCGCCACCGCCTGCTGCCGCACCACCATGAGGGTGGACTGCCAGGCCCGGTTGGTACGCCACAGCTCCGCCACGTACAGCTGGGTGAAGGACGGGTAGCGCTGGATGAAGACCAGCCCCGCGCGGATCATCGCGTCCAGGGCGTCCACCTTGCTGCCGCCTTCGCGCGCGGTGTGTTCGGCCGCCTCCCGGAGGGACGCGGCGAGGAGTCCCACACCGTGCCGCAGCAGCTCTTCGAAGAGGACCGACTTGCTCGCGAAGTTGTAGTACACCGTGCCCTTGGCGACCCCGGCCCGCTCGGCGATCTCGTCCACGGTGGTGGCGGAGAACCCCTGCTCGGCGATGAGCGTGACGGCCGCCTCGTAGAGCTTCTGCCGGGTGGCCTCGCGGCGCGTGCTGACACCCGGCGTGGCGCTGCTGCTTTCCATGGTCCTGATTGTCACAGGAGGTGTGCCATGAGAGGTCACCGAACGGCTCACCGAACGCCTCACAGGGTCAGCTCCGGGTGCAGCCGGTCGAGGGTCCACACCTGGCGGCGCCGGGCCGATACGGCGGTCAGCGCGAGGGCGCCGACGGTGAAGGCCGTCAGGACGGCGCAAGCCTGCCACACCGGGCCGAGACCACCGCCCGTGATCAGCCTGCGCAGGGCTTCGACGACGTAGCTCATCGGCAGGAAGGGATGCAGCGCGTTGAAGAAGCCGGGACTGGTCTGCACGGGGTACGTGCCGCCCGCGGACGTCAACTGCAGCATCAGCAGCGCCAGGACGAGGATCCGGCCCGCCGCTCCGAAGCGCGCGTTCAGCCACTGCACGATCGCCGCGAAGCACGCCGTCACCAGGAACAGGAAGCCCACCGTGCCGGCCGCCCGCGCCATCCGCAGGCCGACCGCCCAGTGCAGCACCGACATCAGGGCCGCCGTCTGCAGCACCCCGATCGCCACCACCGGCAGCCAGCCCGCCAGCGCGATCCGCCAGGCCGGCGCGCCCACGGCCAGCGCCCGCCGGTTCAGCGGAGTGATCAGCATGTACGCCACCATCGCGCCCACCCACAGGGACAGCGGGATGAAGTACGGCGCGAAACCGGTGCCGTAGTTGGGTGCCTTGTGCAGGTCCCTGGAGGCGAGCCGGACCGGGTCCGCCATCACCTCGGTGCGCCGGTCGCGGTCCTTCTTGTCGTAGTCGGGGATCTGCTCGGCGCCGTCGTGCAGACCGTCGGAGAGCTTCCCGGAGCCGTCGACGAGTTTGTACATGCCGCCGTTCAGGTCCTCGGCGCCCGTCCTGAGGTCACCGACGCCCGCGTCCAGATCCGACGCGCCGGAGTCGGCCGTGCCGAGCCCCTTGTGCAGCTCCCTGGCGCCGGCGGCGACCTTCCCGGCGCCCTCGTTCAGCTCGTTGACCTTCGACACGGCGTCGTCGAGGTCCTCGGACAGGCGCGGGGCGCGGCCGGCGAGGGCCCTGGCCTGCTTCTGGAGCGTGCCGAGGTTCGCGTCGAGCTGCTTCAGGTCGCCGTCCTGGTCCGCGATCAGGGCGTTGAGGTCGTCGGCGACCTCGGCCACGTCGGCGGCGGCCCGCGCGGCCTTCTTCAGGTCGGCGCAGGCGGCGTCCGGCAGGACCGGGTCCTCGCAGCGCGCCTTGCGGACGGCGTTCAGCGAGTCGGAGGCCGCGTGCGCCCCCTTGGCGGCCGTCGGGGCGGTCCTCACCAGGGTGTCGAGGTTGTGCCGGATCGCCCCGGACGAGTCCGCGACCAGTCGGGCCGTGTCGCCGATGGTCTTCTCGTTGTCCTCCAGGAAGGGGCCCACCTTGTCCGCGACCCCGTTGACCTTGTCGGCGAGAACCTGTGTGCCCTGCGCGACCCGCCGCGAGCCGTCCTCCAGGTCGCCCGCACCCGTGTCGAGCTTCGTCAGCCCCTTCGACAGCCTGCCGCTGCCCTTCTTGGCCTCGTTCAGCCCGTCGGCGAGGTCCCGGGAGCCCTTCTCCGCCTTGCCGAGACCCCCTTCGAGGTCGTCGGCCCCCTTCGCGGCCTTCACCGTCTCGCCGTGGATGTCGGAGAAGGAGATGAAGATCCGGTCCAGGAAGGACCGCGACGCCTTGGTGGACGCGGCCGTGCGAACCTCGCTGAACACCGTCCGCGAGATCTGGCCGACGATGTAGTTGTTCGCGTCATTGGTGCGCACCTGGAGCGCGCCCGTCTCGGGGGAGTCGCCCGAACTGGACGCGATGCGCCTGCTGAAGTCGGCCGGCATGGTCAGCGACAGGTAGTACCTGCCGTCCTCCACGCCCGCGCGTGCCTCGGCGGCGCTCACCTCGTGCCACTCGAAGGTGTCACTGTCGCGCAGGCCCTCGGTGATGTCCTCGCCCGCGGTGAGCCGCTGCCCGTCGGCCCGGGCGCCCTTGTCGTCGTTCACCAGGGCGACGGGGATGCGGTCGAGACGGCCGTACGGGTCCCAGAAGGACCACAGGTACAGGGCGCCGTACAGCAGTGGCAGGACCAGCAGGGCGACCAGCGCGGCGCGCGGCAGCCTTCCCCTGCCGAAGCGGCGCAGCTCAAGCGCGGCCAGTCGCGGCGAGCGCATCGGTCTTCTCCTCCGTCTCGTTCGACTTGCGGGTGGACAGCGTGACGGCGCCTTCGGGGGCCTCGGCGCACACCGCCAGGACGGTGGTGCCGGCCTCGGCGATCTGCGTCAACAGCTCCCAGACCTCGGCGCGTTCGGCCGCGGACAGCTTCAGGTCGGTGTCGTCGACGCCGAGCAACCCCGGCCGCCCGACGAGCGCCAGGGCCACTGACAGGCGCAGCGCCTCGACCC
The DNA here is from genome assembly GCA_000720805.1 of Streptomyces violaceoruber. Taxonomy (GTDB): domain Bacteria; phylum Actinomycetota; class Actinomycetes; order Streptomycetales; family Streptomycetaceae; genus Streptomyces; species Streptomyces cellulosae_A. Next base: position 12,021 of record JODI01000036.1, on the reverse strand, counting down.
GCTCCAGATCGCGCACGGCCGTCCGGGAGCCCTTGGGCAGGGCCTCGCGGTCGAGGCCGGCGGCGGTGAGCGTGCTGTCGACGAGCAGCTTCGTCTCGTGCGCTCGCTCCGCGCGCGGGCGCAGCAACTCCCGTACGGACCCGCCGTACCGGCGCTGCAGCAGGGCCCGCTCGCGCAGGTGCTCGCCGACGGTCAGGGCCGGGTCGAGGTCGGTGACTCCCGGGACGTGCGCGAGCGCGCTGACGCGGCGTACGGCCCCCATCTGCTTCGGCAGCCGCGCGGTCCCCACGGTCGCCGTCCCCTCGGTGGCCTTCATCCGCCCGGTGAGCGCGAGGAGCAGGCTGGTGCGGCCCGAACCGGACGGGCCCGCGACCGCGATCAGCGACCCGGGCTCGGCGTCGGCGTCGACGCCCTGGAACACCCATCCCCGCGGACCCCTGAGGCCGAGGCCTTCTGCTGTGACGCGGACACCGTCCACGGATCCCCCTGTTGTGATCCCGTTGTTCCTGCCGACACTTCCGTCGAACTTTTTGCACTGACTGGTCAGTACAAAAAATAACGCGAACGTCCGGTTGAGGCAAAGCCCGGGTGTCCGGTCGGTGCGAACCTGACCAATGGGCGATGAACCTGGCGAGCCGGGCAGGCCGAATGCCTGCGAGGGCACGACACGGCAGCGGCCGGCAGGGCTGTCCTGGCGACAACAGGCGGATTCCTGCCGGGAGATGAGCGGCGGAGCCCGCTGTTATGGTGCGCTGATGTCTTCGATCAAACAGTTCCAAGTCACCTTCGACTGCGCAGAGCCAGCGCGCCTCGCCGGTTTTTGGTGCGAGGTGTTGGGGTACGTCGTACCGCCGACCCCGGAGGGGTTTGCCACTTGGGAGGACTACCACCACTCGCTGCCACCGGAGGATCAGGTCACCTACTTCGCGTGCAGTGACCCCTCGGGTGCGGGCCCGCGCCTGCTCTTCCAGCGCGTTCCCGAAGGGAAGATCGTCAAGAATCGGGTGCACCTCTGCGTGCGAGCCGGCACCGGACTCGTGGGTGAAGAGCGCCTCGCCACACTGCGGGCCGAATGCGCACGGCTGGTCGCGCTCGGTGCGGTACACGTACGAACGATGCTTGCCGATGGCGACAACGAGTCCTGCATCGTGATGCAGGACATCGAGGGCAACGAGTTCTGTCTCGACTGAGCATCCTCCGAGCCGGCGAGGTGGGGGCCGTCTCCCTTGGGCCTCTCTGAAGCGGCCTCGGGTGCAGGCAGTTCGGTCCGACCGCGGTCGCGGTGTGCGAGACGACCAGGCCGGTGCTCCGGTAGCCGCCGTCCGCGATGACCGTGGTCCGGCCGACGGCGGCTTTCGCGCCGGACAGTTTCCACACCTTGCAGCCGTCGCGGTCGCCGGTGACCGGCCGGCCGAGGCCCGGGTGGCCGACGACACGGCCGGCGGCCGACTTCGACACCCCGAACGGCGGGGTGAGCTGTCGCAGCGTCAAGCCCTCGCGTACCGGGTTCACACCCTCACCCGACCGCGGGTGAGGGACGACTTCTACGCTTCCCACCACCTCCTGAGTCCAGCCGTCGTCGGCCGCCGCGCACCCTCCGCCGCGGCATCGGTGCCGAGGTTCGAGCCCGGCCGCCCTGCCCGACCTGGTGTGTCCCGCTGAGGAAGAACACCAGGTCAGAGCGGATTGTCAGTGGCATACCTCACGATGGGCACATACGGCACCCCGTATCGGGGCGATGCCGTCACGCAGACGACAGGAGGATCGTCATGGCCAACCACCACGCAGCCGCCGCCCGCCGGCGCCGCGCCACCGGCCCTGCCCCCTCACTGACCGGCCCGGCGAGCGACGTGCACCCCGTGCTGCGCCGGGCCACGGCTCCGCCCGCCGCCCTCGACCTGCTCGCCCAGGCCCGCGCCGGACTGGACGAGGCCGCCGCCCTGGAAACCTCGAACGAGCGCTACGCGACGGCCCACCTCGCCGCCCTGCGCACCGCCGCCGCCGTGCTCGCCGCCCGGGGGCGCCCGGAGTCCTCACCGCGACGCAGGGCCAAGATACGGAGCGCCTGGGAAGTGCTCCCCGAAATCGCGCCCGAGCTCGCCGAGTGGAGCGCGCTGTTCGCCTCCGGGGCGCGGCGCCGCGCCCGGGCCGAGGCGGGCATCCAGGGCGCGGCCAGCCGCCGGGACGCCGACGACCTGATACGCGACGTGGCGATGTTCCTGCGCCTCGTCGAACGGATGCTGGTGCTCCAGCCGGTCCTGCCCCAGCCACGCCAGGACACGGACCAGCCGCAGCACCGGAACCGAGCCGAACGCGACTTCCCGGACGCGGGATGACACAGCGCGCCGACCGCCGGGACAGGCGCGGTGAGACGTGCGAGGGGCCCGGCACCGCAGTGACCGGCCACGGCGTCGGAGGCAATAGGGTGGGAAACGCCTGAAGCCTCTCCCATCCCGTGCCTCGGGGCGGGGAGGCGCCCCGTTCGCTCCGCCGCGCAAGAGGCGGTGCCGCGCCGAGGAGTCAACTGCCGTGTCGGACCCGATGCGCCCGCCCGTCTCCCCCCACCGCCCTCCGACGGCGTCGCTGCGCTCCGACCCCTCCAGGCCCCGTGCCTCGCTCCGTACGGCCGTGGTCTGGGAGGTCCTCCAGGACGCCCTCGACCGCCGGGTCAAGGCGACCGGCCGCCAGACGCTGGACGTCCTCGACACCGGAGGAGGCAGCGGCAACTTCGCGGTGCCCGTCGCCCGCCTCGGCCATCGCGTCACCGTCGTCGATCCCAGCCCGAACGCGCTGTTCGCCCTGGAGCGCCGCGCCGCCGAGGCCGGTGTGGCCGACCGGGTCCAGGGCGTCCAGGGCGACGCCCACGGCCTCTTCGACGTGGTCGAGCGCGGCGGCTACGACGTGGTGCTGTGCCACGGGGTCCTGGAGTACGTGGACGATCCCGCGGAGGGTGTGCGCAACGCGGTGGCCGCCCTGCGCGCCGAGGGCGTCCTCAGCCTGCTCGCCGCGGGGCTGGGCGGTGCGGTGCTCGCCCGTGCCCTCGCCGGCCACTTCAAGGAGGCCAGGCAGGCCCTCGACGATCCCGACGGCCGCTGGGGCGAGGGCGACCCGGTGCCGCACCGCTTCACCACCGAGCAGCTCACCGGGCTGGTCGAGGCCGCGGGCCTGACGGTCGCGGCCGTGCACGGGGTGCGGGTGTTCGCCGACCTCGTCCCCGGTGTGCTGGTCGACACCGAGCCCGGTGCCGTGGAGGCACTGCTGAAGCTGGAGGAGGCCGCGGCCGAGCTCCCGGCCTTCCACTCCGTGGCCACACAGCTTCATGTGCTCGGTGAGACCCGTGGGGACGGCGAGGTCTGAGCGCCTCCGCGGGCGGGGGCCGCGAGGGCGCGCCGCTGATCAGGGACTTGCGTGCGCATGGAGTACGCCACAGGCCCCCCGATCGGGCGCGGTGCGCCGTATGATCGAGGGAGACCGCCCGGCATGACGGGTCGGCTGCTGGGGAATGGAATCCTCAGCGAGCCGGGATGTTCATGGCGGAATCCGGTTGGCCAATTGGCGTAGAGGGGCGGGTTTCACGGGGGCGATTCCCTGCCTATCCTGAAGGGACCCCCTAGTCGCCCCGGCGACTGCACGATGAGGAGGACTCCGTGCCGCTCTCGGAGCACGAGCAGCGAATGCTCGAGCAGATGGAGCGAGCGCTGTACGCCGAAGATCCCAAGTTCGCGTCGGCGCTCGAGGGAAGCGGGCTGCGTACGTACACCCGGCGGCGGGTCTACCAGGCGGTCGCGGGCTTCCTCGTGGGTATCGCGCTCCTCATGGCCGGTATGGTCGCCAAGCAGGTGTGGCTCAGCGTGGTGGGCTTCCTGGTCATGCTGGGTTGTGCGGTGCTCGCGGTGACCGGTTGGCGCAAGGCGCCGAAGCCCGGTGAACAGCCGGCCGCCGGTCCCCAGGCACGCCGCCAGGGACGGCAGCGGCGCTCCATGATGGACCGGATCGAGCAGCGCTGGCAGCGGCGCCGCGACGAACAGGGCCATTAGCTCACCGGCTCGACCAGCAGCTCTCGCAGACATGTGAGGGGGTGACCACCCACCGGGTGGTCACCCCCTCACGTATGCCCTGCGGGCCGCTGTAACCCGCCCGCCCTGCGGACCGTGGAGGCGACGTGTGGCCTGCCTGGGGGGCGGGTGCGACCCACAATGTCCTGGGGCCTGCGGAACCGACGTGTGGCCTGTCTGCGGGGCGGTTGCGAACCCACATGCTCTGGGGCCTGCGGAACCGACGTGTGGCCTGTCTGCGGGGCGGTTGCGAACCCCGTGAGGTCCTCGGCGACCACGCCCGCCGGGGGCGGGGGGGGCGCGGGGGGCGGCGGGGGGGCCCCCCCCCCCCCCCCCCCCCCCGCCTCAGCCTCAGCTCTCCTGCCCCGACGGCTTGCGCAGGTGCGGCCGGGCCGCGGCCGCGCGGGCGAGCAGGCCGTTCCACCACTCCGACAACCCCCACACCACGCGCACCGTGGAACGCGGGGCGAGGACCGCGCGCAGTCGGGTGCTCCGGCTGACCGTGCTCCCCAGTGCGGCGACGGCCCGGCGGACGTCGTCCGCGAGGCCCGCGGTGGGCCGTGGCCGTGGCGCGTAGAGGACCTGCTCCACGGCGTCCGCCACCCGGTGCACCGAGGCTGCCGCCGTCGGATCCAGATGCCCGATCCGGATGATCCGGGCGGCCGCCCTGCGCGGGGTCTGCGAGTCGTCCGGCGCGATTCCGAAGTCCCACGCCGAATCGGTCAGCTCCTGCCAGGCCGCGAGGGTGGCCGGTGCCATGTCCGCCTCACCGCGGCCGTGTCCACCCAGCCGTACCGCTCTGGTCCGCATTCGCCACAGCATGGGCGCCAGCGGGATGGCCAGGGCGGCCAAGCCCCCGAGGACCCACGCCAGCAGCACGTACCACTTCGGGCCGTCGTCGCTCGCGCTCAGCGCGGCCTGCGGGGACTGGCTCGCGCAGCCGTCCAGCTTCCGCTGCTGCGGGGTGCAGGACGCGTCGGCCGAGGCCGACGTGGAGGGCGCCGTGCTCGCCGACTGGGAAGGCTCCGTCGGATTGGGCAGGGAGTTCCCGGACGAGTCCGGGACGGTGTACGAGGGCACGGTGCCCCGGTTCGGGGTCGGCTCGAAGCGGGTCCAGCCCACGCCCTCGAAGTACAGCTCGGGCCAGGCGTGGGCGTCCTTCAGCCCCACCGACACGGTTCCGTCCGCCTGCGGTGAACCGGGTGCGAAGCCCACCGCGACCCGGGCCGGTATGTCCAGGGAACGGGCCATCGCCGCCATCGCGAAGGAGAAGTGGACGCAGAAGCCCTGCTTGTCCTTCAGGAAGCGGGCGATCGCCTGCGAGCCGCTGCCGACCTGTACCTGGGTGTCGTACTGGAAGCCGCCGGTCACGGCGAAGTAGTCCTGGAGCGCGACCGCCTGCTCGTACGGGTTCCTCGCGTCCGCGGTGACCTGGCGGGCCGTCTCGGACACCACCGCCGGCAGCGACTTGGGCAGGTCGGTGTACTCGCGGACCAGGGCTGGCGGCGGGTTCGGCGCCGAGGCGAGCTGCTCGGCCGTCGGCTGCACGTCCAGGCTCTTGACCTCGTACGTGAGACCACGGGTGTTCTGGCCGTGGTCGCCGACGAGCGTCATGCCCTGGGGTTCGTAGCGCCAGTTGCCGCCGATCCGGACGCCGCTGGGCGGGTACGGCATCGGAAGCCAGTCCTGGGCGTACCAGTCGGCCGCCGAGATGGTGGTCCGGTTCTCCGTGCGCCTGACGTCGGGGGCGAGGCCGACGGGGGTCGGGAAATCGCCCTTGGGAACGGCGGTGATGGACCGCTTGGACGGCTTCCAGGTGGTGCCGTCGAAGTCGTCCAGGGAGACGATCCGCAGGTAGAGGTTGGAGACGTCCGCGTCGGAGTCGGGGCGCAGGGAGAGAACCGTGCGGTCCTCGTCCACATTGAGACTGTCGCGCAGGGACACCAGCGGGTTGACCGCGGAGATCGTGCCGCCGCCCCCGGTGCCGGAGCCCACGCCCGTCCCGGCGCCGTCCAGCAGGCCGCCGTTCATCGCGGGCAGGGCGAGCGGCACCACGAGGGCAACCCCCAGGGCGACCACGCCGATGCGCCGTCCGGTGCGGACCGGGGCCACCACCCCGGACTCCTCGCCCGGGACGCGCGCGGCGCCGCCGAAGACCCGGCCCCACTGCGACAGCCGCTCCCGCCCCTCGGCCAGGAGGAGCAGCAGATAGCCGGCCGCCGCGACCAGGAACCAGAGCCAGTCGCTGCCGCCGTCGGACAGCCCCGCGGCGACGGAGTACAGCGCGAGCAACGGCAGGCCGGCCGGGGCCGCGCTGCGGAAGGTCACCGCGAGGGTGTCCACCGCGAGCCCGATGATCAGCACACCGCCGACGAGCATCAAGCGGATGCCGTCGGACTCCAGCGGCGCCGGAATCGCGTACCGCGCGATGTCGTCAGAGCCCAGTTGCAGCAGGTCGGCGAAGTGCCGGAAGGCGTCAGGGCCGGGTATCAGCCCGACGAAGGCCTGGTCCCGGGCAAAGGTCACGGTCAGCAGCAGCAGCGTGACCAGGGCCTGCGCTGCCAGGGTCAGCGGCCGGGCCAGCGGCACCCGCCGGGCCGCCGCACCCACGCCCGACTGCACCGCCAGCAGGAAGCCGGCCTGCAGGATCCAGGTGGCCGGCCGGACCAGCGGCAGCAGGGCGCACGCGGACATCAGCGTGGCCGCCCAGGCGCACAGCGCCAGTCGTGCCCGCCCGCTCATGACCGTCCCTCCCCACTACCGAGCGCACCGACGCCCGTCCGCTCATTCTCCGCCCGGCGCCACAGGTCGTTCAGCGAGGCACTCCGGGGCACGCCCAGTGCCGTCCACCCCGCCTCACGCAGCAGCCGCAGCCGCTCCTCGCTCCTGCCCGACGGGCCGGACACATCGCCCGGTTCCCGCGTCCAGCTGTCGCTGTCCAGCACGAAGGCGACCGCTCCGCCGCTGCGTTGCCGCATCTTCCCCGCGATCGCGGCCTGCTCCTCGTCGAGATCGCCGAAGAAGGCCACCAACAGTCCCTCGTTGCCGCCGCGCAGCACGTCGTAGGCCCGGGACAGGCCCGCGCCGTCGGAGTGGTCGATCACCGCGAGGGTGTCCATCATCAGCCCGGCCGCGTCCGCCGTCTCCTGGCTGGCGCCCGCGAAACCGTCGGCGCCCTCGCCGGGCACCGAGTTGCCGGTGTCCGTCAACAGCCGCACCGAGAAGCCCCGTTCGAGCATGTGCACCAGGACCGACGCGGCGCCCGACACGGCCCACTCGAAGGCCGAGTCGGGGCCCGCGCCCCGGAAGGCGAGGCCCCGGGTGTCCAGCAGGACCGTGCAGCGGGCGCGCTGCGGCTGCTCCTCGCGGCGGACCATCAGCTCGCCGTAGCGCGCGGTGGAGCGCCAGTGCACCCGGCGCAGGTCGTCGCCGTAGCGGTAGCCGCGCGGGATGATGTCGTCCTCGCCGGCCAGCGCCAGCGAGCGGTTCCGCCCGTCGCCGTACCCCTTCGCCTCGCCGCTGAGCCGCACCGGCTGCAGCGGCTCCACGCGCGGGATCACCGTCAGGGTGTCGTACGTCGAGAAGGACCGGGTCAGCTCGCACATGCCGAACGGGTCGGTCAGGCGCAGCTGCAGCGGGCCCAGCGGGTAGCGGCCGCGCAGGTCGGAGCGGACGCGGTAGGACACCTCGCGGCGGCCGCCCGGTTCCACCCGGTCCAGCACGAAGCGGGGACGCGGGCCGAGTACGTACGGCACCCGGTCCTGGAGCATCAGCAGGCCCGTGGGCAGCCGCGAGACGTTGTCCATCCGCAGATGGACCCGGGCCTCACTGCCGGCCGGCACGCGCCCGGGGGAGAGCCGGCGGCTGCCGGCCACCCGGTAGCGGGTGCGGAAGAGCACGCCGGCGCAGATCAGGGGCAGCGCGGCCAGCAGCAGTCCGACCCGCAGCAGATCGCTCTGGCCGAGGACGTAGGCGCAGACGGCGGCGGCTATCCCGGCCGCGAAGAAGGACCGGCCACGGGTGGTCAGACCGGCCAGAGCCGTGCGCAGCCCGCCCTTCTCGCCGCGGTCCGCCTCCGCCTGCCCACTCGCCCCGGTGGACATCACAGCCTCCGCGGCGGCTGCTGGCCGAACGCCGTGGCGCCGCGGGCCACGCCGAGGCCGCCCTGCTGGGGGGCGGCGGGCAGCGGGGTGCGCTGCAGGATCTCCTGCACGACCTGCTCGGCCGTACGGCGGTTCAGCTGGGCCTGGGCCGTCGGCAGCAGACGGTGGGCCAGGACCGCGACGGCGAGCGCCTGCACATCGTCCGGCAGCGCGTACTCCCGGCCGCTGAGGGCCGCGGACGCCTTCGCCGCGCGCAGCAGGTGCAGCGTCGCGCGCGGTGAGGCCCCGAGTCTGAGGTCGGGGTGGGTACGGGTGGCGGCGACCAGTTCCACCGCGTACCGGCGGACCGGGTCGGCGACGTGGACGCCGCGAACGGCGTCGATCAGCTTCACCACGTCGTGCGCGTGCGCCACCGGCTGGAGGTCGTCCAGGGGGTTGACCCCGCCGTGGATGTCGAGCATCTGCAACTCGGCCTCCGCGCTGGGGTAACCGATGGAGACGCGGGCCATGAAGCGGTCGCGCTGGGCCTCCGGCAGCGGGTAGGTGCCCTCCATCTCGACCGGGTTCTGGGTGGCCACCACCATGAACGGGCTGGGCAGTTCATAGGTCTGCCCGTCGATGGTGACCTGACGCTCCTCCATGGACTCCAGGAGCGCCGACTGGGTCTTCGGCGAGGCGCGGTTGATCTCGTCGCCGATCACGATCTGCGCGAAGATCGCGCCCGGCTTGAACTCGAAGTCCCGGCGCTGCTGGTCCCAGATGGACACACCGGTGATGTCCGAGGGCAGCAGGTCGGGCGTGAACTGGATGCGGCGCACGGAGCAGTCGATGGACCGCGCCAGTGCCTTGGCGAGCATGGTCTTGCCGACGCCGGGGACATCCTCGATCAGAAGATGGCCCTCGGCGAGCAGTACGGTCAGCGAAAGCCGTACGACCTCGGGCTTGCCCTCGATCACACCCTCCACGGAACTGCGGACACGCTCCACAGTGGCGGTCAGATCAGTAAGGCTCGCTCGATCGTCATAGGTCGTCACCCGGCCCTCCTCGGCCCGTTCTTTCCGAGCCGGCGCACTCGATGCGCGACCGGCCCACCTCGAAACACGGACACCACGCGTGAAAAGTTCCGCGCGACGCCACAACCGCATTCTTGCTGCCGTTACCGTTTCGTGTCACTCGCCTGTGGACAACTGCCCGCGATATGTCGGGGCTTGCGGTCTTTTGCGTACCTCGAGGCCGGGAATCGATAGCGAAACGACAGCTGTGGGGGACGGTTACGAGGGCTCGACGGGGGGCTGTGCGGGGTCGATCTCGCGCAGCAGGCCGGTCCTCACGTCGAAGACGAAGCCGCGCACGTCGTCGGTGTGCAGCAGGAACGGCGAGGTGCGCACCCGCTGCATCGACTGCCGTACGTCCTGGTCGACGTCCCGGAACGACTCCACCGCCCAGGCCGGGCGCTGTCCGACCTCCATCTCCAGGTCGTTGCGGAAGTCCTCGGTGATCGCCTCCAGGCCGCAGCCCGTGTGGTGGATCAGCACGACGCTGCGCGTGCCGAGCTTGCGCTGGCTGATGGTGAGCGAGCGGATGACGTCGTCGGTGACGACTCCGCCGGCGTTGCGGATGGTGTGACAGTCGCCGAGCTCCAGGCCGAGCGCGGCGTGCAGGTCGAGCCGGGCGTCCATGCAGGCCACCACGGCGACGTGGAGCACGGGACGGGCGTCCATGCCCGGATCGGTGAAGGCGGCGGCATACTGCTCGTTCGCCTCGACGAGACGGTCGGTGACAGAGCCGCCGGTGCTTATGGCGGCTTCGGAGCCTGTGGGAAGCGATGCGGAAGTCGTCATACCCAAGACGGTACTGGTCACGGTCGCGTGGGGCATGGTGTGAGGAAGGACAAAGAACGCCCGTGGGCGTTGTTGTGAGCTAACCCACACAGGTGGCGTGAGCGCGGCCAGACGGGTGTTTCCTCCCGTTCCGCCGTATCGATCACAGCCGGTCCCGCGACGCGCAGGCCGGTTGATTGACCGCGAGACAGCGTGGACTAAAGTGACGCGAAGCGGGAGGCGAGGTCTCCCTGCGGACTGATTTTCCCCGGAGACCCCGGCGATTTTCCGGAGATCTCCCCACGTGCGCGGCGCGTACGTACGGCTCGGCCTCCTCCCGCTCCCGGCCGGCTGACGCTCAGGGCGCCGGCAGGCCTCCCCTTCGACGAGCGGGCGGGGACCCGGCGGTGCGTACGGCCCGTGCCGGACCTGAGAGGGCCCCTTGAGCCAGCAGAGTCGACACGTCCCGGTGATGCTCCAGCGGTGCCTGGACCTGTTGGCCCCCGCCCTGCAGACCCCCGGGGCGGTGGTCGTCGACTGCACCCTCGGTCTCGGCGGCCACAGCGAGGCCCTGCTGGCGCGGTTCCCCGAGGCCCGGCTCGTCGCCCTCGACCGTGACAAGGAGGCCCTGCGCCTGTCCGGCGAGCGGCTCGCGCCCTACGGGGAGCGCGCCACCCTCGTGCACGCGGTCTACGACGACCTCCCGGACGTCCTCGACAGGCTCGGCATCCCGCGCGTCCAGGGCGTCCTCTTCGACCTCGGCGTCTCCTCCATGCAACTGGACGAGGCCGACCGCGGGTTCGCCTACGCCCAGGACGCCCCGCTCGACATGCGCATGGACCAGACGACCGGCATCAGCGCGGCCGAGGTCCTCAACACCTACCCGCCGGGCGAACTGGTGCGGATCCTGCGGGCGTACGGCGAGGAGAAGCAGGCCAAGCGGATCGTGGCCGCGATCGTCCGGGAGCGGCAGAAGGAGCCGTTCGTCAACAGCGCGCGGCTCGTCGAGCTCATCCGGGACGCACTGCCGCAGGCCGCCAAGCGCACCGGAGGCAATCCGGCCAAGCGCACCTTCCAGGCCCTGCGTATCGAGGTCAACGGTGAACTCGCCGTGCTGGAGCAGGCGATCCCGGCCGCGGTGAAGGTGCTCGACGTCGGCGGGCGGATCGCCGTGCTGTCGTACCACTCGCTGGAGGACCGGCTGGTCAAGCAGGTGTTCGCGGCCGGCGCCGCCACCACCGCGCCGCCCGGCCTGCCGGTGGTCCCCGAGCGCTACCAGCCCCGGCTCAAGCTCCTCACGCGCGGTGCCGAACTTCCCACCGAGGAAGAGATCGCCGAGAACCGGCGGGCGGCACCGGCGCGGCTGCGCGGGGCCGAGCGCGTCAGGGAGGACGTCGGGTGAGCCAGCCGGAGAAAGCCGGGAGGGGCGGGCCGGCGAGGGCAGCGGGGACAGCGGGGACAGCGGACCCAGGGGAGGGCGTGTGCGCAAAAAACCCCAACTGAGGGGCAGGGCCGCCCGTCTGGCGCGGCTCATCCCGATGACCGCGGGCCCCGGGCAGGCCGCCCGCGCCCCCTTCGTCCTCCTCGTCGTGCTTCTTCTCGGCGGTGGCCTGATCGGGCTGCTCCTGCTGAACTCGGCCGTCTCCGAAGGCTCGTTCGAACTCGACGACCTGCAGAAGGGGACGAAGAGCCTCACCGACGAGGAACAGGCGCTCCAGCGGGACATCGACGCCTACTCGGCCCCCGACGCCCTCCAGCGCCGCGCCCGGGAGCTCGGCATGGTGCCCGGCGGCGACCCGGCCTTCCTCGACCCCGACGGCACCGTCAAGGGCGTACCGAGTCGCGCCTCCGGCGCCCAGCAGACCTCCGCGCGCTTCCCCCTCGTCCTCGCCCCGGAGGCGATGGGCACCGCGACCGGGCCGAACCGTGCCACGGTCCCGACGCCGACGGCCACCCCCACCCCCACCTCCCCGTCCTTCACGACCCAGCCCCAGCCCCACACCCAGCCCCAGACCGAGACCCCGACCCCCGGCAGGTGACGGA
>JODI01000035.1 GCA_000720805.1 Streptomyces violaceoruber | reverse complement strand
GGCCGGGGGCGGCGCCAAGGCCGCGCGCCCGGCCTCCGCCTTCCCCTCGGCCCCCGCCTCCGCCTCACCCTCGGTCTCCGCCTCGCCCCCCCCAGCTCACCCCCGGCCTCCGCCTCCGCCTCACCCTCGGTTTCCGCCTCGGCCCCCGCCCGGAGAGTTCACGCCGACAGGCCGGCCGCCCGTACGTGGTCGAAGACGTCGTCCTCCCCGGCCGCTCCGGTGAGCAGGTACGCCTGGGCCTCGCCCACGTGGAAGTACATGCCGTGCAGCTCCAGCGCCCCGTCCCGCAGGGCCCGGGTCACCGACTCGTGGGCGCGCAGGTGCTCCAGTTGCTGGACCACGTTGGTCAGGCAGAGCTGTTCCACCGCGTCGGCGGGTGCGCGGCCGGCCAGCCGGGCCCACGGCCGGTTGCCGTCGCCCATCCGCTCCAGGCTGGGCAGCGCGTGCCGCAGCCACCGCTTGAGCGGGGTCTGGGCGCCCCCGGGCTCGGTGTTGAGCAGCGCCTGCATGGCGCCGCACCCGGAGTGCCCGCACACCGTGATGGAGCGCACCTTCAGCACCTCCACCGCGTACTCGATCGCGGCCGCGACCGAGTCGTCCCCTCTCTCCTGGCCGGGCAGCGGAACGAGGTTGCCGACATTGCGCACCACGAACAGGTCACCGGGACCGCTGGAGGTGATCATCGAGGTGACCAGCCGTGAGTCGGCGCAGGTGAGGAACAGCTGGGAGGGCCGCTGTCCCTCGCGCGCCAGCCGGGCCAGCTCACCCCGCACGAGCGGTGCCGTGTGACGCTGGAACGCGCTGATGCCACGCGCCAGTTCATGCCCGCTCCGCTCGCCGGACGCGCCCGCTCCTCCCGGCAGTCCGTCGGGAGCCGGTACGGACGCGGACCGCGGGCCGTCGCACTGGTGGTTGCGCCAGGGCGTCCACGGGCTGCAACGGCAGCCCGCGGTGCCGGTCGCCGATTCGGCGTCCGTGTTCCCGGGCGGATGGTCGGCCGCGCTTCCGGGTTCGCCGATCCGGATCCCGGCGCGGCGTCCGGTGAGGTGGACGGAGCCGCCCTGCGCGGTGTGCGTCTTGTGCCAGTCCTGAAGCGCCTCGTACGCCGCGTGGTCCATGAACGAGCCGTCCAACTCCACGACGGCACGGGTGCCTTGCGGTACGAGATGCAGGGCCCGGCTGAGGCGGGGAACCGCGAGGAACGTCAACTGGCCTCGTACGTGGACGTGATGGACTCCTTCCTTCTCGTCGTGCGTGATGCGGGTGCGGGTGAGGCGGTGCAGGGAGACGGCGACGGCCACGGCGATGCCGAGCGCCACGCCCTCCAGGACGCCGAACAGGACCACGCCGAGTGTGGTGACGGCGTACACCAGCACTTCTCGGTGGCGTGTCACCGTGCGGATGTGGTGCAGGGACACCATCTGGATGCCGACGGCCATCACCAGGGCGGCGAGCGAGGCGAGCGGGATGAGCTCCAGGATCGGGACCATCAGCAGCGCGGCGACTACTACGAGAACGCCGTGCAACATCGTGGAGTTCCGGCTGACGGCGCCGGCACGGACGTTCGCCGAACTGCGCACGGCGACGCCTGCGACCGGCAGTCCGCCGAGCGAGCCGGAGACGATGTTGGCGGCGCCCTGGCCGAGCAACTCGCGGTCCAGGTCGGAGCGTCCGACACGGGCCGACAGGCCCGGGCGGCCGGACACCAGCTTGTCCACGGCGACCGCGCCGAGCAGCGACTGCACGCTGCACACCAGCGTGGTGGTGAGTACGGCGGCGACCAGACCGAGCACCGGGCCCTCGGGAAGTCCGGCCAGGGCATGACTGCTCCAGGACGGCAGATCGACCTTGGGCAGGGTCAGTCCGGTGAGCGAGGCGGTGGCGGTGGCCCCGGCGACGGCGATCAAGGCGGCGGGGAGCTTGCGCAGCAGGCGCCCCGCCCGGCCGGGAATCCGCGGCCAGAGCAGCAGCAGGCTCAGGGTCAGCACGCTTACCGACACGGCTGCCGGGTCCAGACCCGCCAACTGGGCGGGCAGGGCGCGGAGGTTGTCGAGGACGGCGCTCTGCGGGGTACCGCCGAGGACGATGTGCAGCTGGGCGACGGCGATGGTGACGCCGATGCCGGCGAGCATGCCGTGCACGATGGCCGGGCTCACGGCGAGGGCCGTGCGGGCCACCCGCAGGCAACCGAGGCCCAGTTGGGCGAGACCGGCCATGACGGTGATGGCGCAGGTCGTCCGCCAGCCGTACCGGTGGATGAGATCGGCGGTGACGACGGCGAGTCCAGCGGCGGGTCCGCTGACCTGGAGCGGGGAGCCGCCGAGCTTTCCGGCGACGAGACCGCCGACCGCGGCGGCGACGAGGCCGGCCTGGAGGGGCGCGCCGGTGGCGAGGGCGATGCCTAGGGACAGGGGGAGTGCGATCAGGAAGACCGCGATGGAGGCCGACACGTCGGCTCCCGCGACACGGAAGCGGCGGGGCTCGGTCGGCGGTGGGCTGTGGGGCTGGTGGTCGCGTTGGGTCCGACTCGGGTCGGTGGCGTGGGTGGGGACGCAGGCTGACATGTTCCCGTCTCCTCCGGGGCAGCGCGGTCGCGGAACGGCGGCCGTGGGTCACGGCGTACAGCGGCGGGATGGATCAACTCTCGGTAAATGAATCGTAATGCAGAGTAAAGCCACGGCATGGACTTTACGGGCAAATGGGGTACGGAGTCATCCAGAAGGGTGAATAAAGCTTTTTGTCGGCTTGTCGTATTAATTCCTTCTCTGTCCCATGCGACCTTGGCGACGCATCACCCGCACACGCCCTCATCGGCGTCGGCCCGAGAGAAGGAAGAAGGTGGGCGGACATGGCCGCCACCCAGAGGATCATCGCGGGCACCGTGGTCACCGCGGCCTGCGCCGCGTCACTCGCCGGCTGCGCGATCGGTACCGACGGTGCCAAGGCAGGGGCCTCGGGCCCGCAGAAGGCCAAGCCGGTCCAGGCGCCGCCCAAGAGTGTGGTCCGCCTGATCGGCGACGGCTCCACCGCGTACACCGGAGCCCAGCCGCACCTGCCCAGACCCGAACGCCTCAAGCCGGGCCAGAAGCCCCCGCAGTTCGTGGTCTTCTCCTGGGACGGTGCGGGGGAGGACGGCCAGAAGCTGTTCTCCCACTTCCGCAAGGTCGCCAAGGCGAACAACGCGACGATGACGTACTTCCTGAGCGGCGTGTACATGCTGCCGGAGGACAAGCGGGACCTCTACCGCCCCCCGCAGCACTCCCCGGGCCGCTCGGACATCGGCTTCAACGACGAACAGGGCATCGCCGACACCGTGAAACAGCTGCGCCTGGCGTGGCTGGAGGGCAACGAGATCGGCACCCACTTCAACGGCCACTTCTGCGGCAGTGGCGGCGGGGTCGGCGAGTGGTCGGTGGAGGAGTGGAAGGACGAGATCGCCCAGGCGAAGCGGTTCGTGAAGTCCTGGAAGACCAACACCGGCATGACGAAGGCCGCCCCGCTGCCCTTCGACTACGACGAGGAACTCATCGGTGGCCGCACACCCTGCCTGGAGGGCCAGGAGAACTTCATGCGGGCCGCCCGCGAACTGGGCTTCCGCTATGACACCAGCGGCGTCAACAACCAAATCTGGCCGAAGAAGAGGCAGGGCCTGTGGGACCTGTCGATGCAGCTCGTGCCCTTCCCCGGGCACTCCTACGAGCAACTGACCATGGACTACAACTTCATGGTCAACCAGTCCGGCACCGCGACCCAGGGCGACCCCGCCAAATACGCGTTCTGGGGCGACCAGATGCGCGACGGCCTGCTCAACGGCTTCCACCGGGCCTACGACGGCAACCGCGCGCCCCTGATCATCGGCAACCACTTCGAGTCCTGGAACGGCGGCACGTACATGCGGGCCGTCGAGGAGGTCGTCGAAGGGGTCTGCAACAAGCCGGACGTGCGCTGTGTGTCCTTCCGGCAGCTCGCCGACTGGCTGGACGCCCAGGACCCGAAGACCCTGCAGAAGCTGGGTGCCCTGGGGGTCGGCGAGGCCCCGAAGCAGGGCTGGGTGTCCTTCCTGTCGGGTCGCCCGGCCCCGGCCCCGAAGGGTGTGCCGGGGGCGCCGGCGGCCAAGCGGCCGTAGCCGTCAGGCGGTTGCCGTGACGCCCTCACCGAGCACGAAGGAGGGGTCGACCTGTGCCGCCAGGTCGGCCCCGGTGCGCTCATTGCCCCACAACTGGGCGTTCTTCAGGTGGAATTGGACCATCTGCCGGGTGTAGCGCTCCCAGTCGCGCAGCTCGTACGTCCCGTCGGCGGCCGTCCGCAACCGGTGCAGGGCGCGGCGGTTGGCGTCCTCGAGGAGCTCGAACCGGGGCGGGCGGCCCTTCTCCAGCGCGCGCACCCAGTCGGAGTGTCCGACCGTCACGAGCAGATCCTCCCCGACCTCGGCACGGAGGAAGTCGAGGTCGTCCTGCCCTTGCACCTTGTTGCCGACAACCTTCAGGACGACACCGAAGTCGCGGGCGTACTCCTTGTACTGGCGATAGACGGAGATCCCCTTCCGGGTCGGCTCGGCGACGAGGAACGTGATGTCGAAGCGGGTGAACAGGCCGGAGGCGAAGGAATCCGAACCGGCCGTCATGTCGACCACGACGTACTCGTCGGGGCCGTCCACCAGGTGGTTCAGGTACAGCTCCACCGCTCCCGTCTTGGAGTGGTAGCAGGCGACTCCCAGGTCGGCCTCCGTGAAGGGGCCCGTGACCATCAAACGGACAGCGCCGCCGTCGAGTTCCACCGGCCGGGCACAGGCGTCGTGGACCGGGTTGTCCTCGCGCACCCGCAGCAGCCGGGAGCCCTCGCCGGGCGGGGTCGTCTTGATCATCGTGTCGGCGGAGGAGATGCGCGGGTTCGAGCCGCGCAGACAGTCCTTGATCAGGGCCAGGCGCTCGCCCATCGCGGGCCAGGCGGCCGCCTCCGCCTCGTCCAGACCGAGGGCGGGGCCCAGGTGCTGGTTGATGTCGGCGTCGATGGCGACGACCGGGGCGCCGGTGGCCGCGAGGTGGCGGATGAACAGGGAGGACAGAGTGGTCTTGCCGCTGCCGCCCTTCCCGACGAAGGCAATTTTCATGTTCACCGAGAGTAGTCGATTCATAGCTTTGAGTGGCAGGCCTGCGTGAAGAAGACCACTCCTTCGTGGGGTGTGCGCTCGGGCTGCGTAGGGTCGTACTTATGAGTACGACAGGCGCGAACGCCGATCCGCTCGCAGCCCTGGGCTCGCTGCCCGGTGTGGCCGAGTCCGTGGAATCCGTCCGCAAGTCCGTGGACCGGGTCTACGGACACCGGGTCATGAGGCGTCGCAGCAATGAGATCACCTCCGAGGCGGCCCTGCGCGGTGCTCGCGGCTCGGGGGCGCTGTCCGGCGCGGACTGGGCGCTCGAAGAGGTGCGACGGCGCTCCGACTTCAGCGGTGACGACGAGGCGCGCGTCATGGGCGCGGCCCTGCGGCTGACCGCCGAGGCGGGCCAGTTGCTGTCCATCTGGCGCCAGTCGCCGCTGCGGGTGCTGGCCCGGCTGCACCTGGTGGCGGCCGCGACCGACGACGACGAGGTCGGGCGTCCGCGCCAGGAGGGTGAGCCGGTCGACGAGCCGCTCATCGAACTTCCGCTGCCTGGTGCGGCGGAGGTCTCGGGCCGCCTCGAAGGCCTCGCCGAGCTGATCATCGCGGGTGGTTCGGCCCCCGCGTTGGTCACGGCCGCCGTCGTGCACGGCGAACTCCTCGCCTTGCGGCCCTTCGCCTCCCACAACGGCCTGATCGCGCGCGCGGCCGAGCGCATCGTCCTCGTCGGCAGCGGCCTGGACCCCAAATCCGTCTGCCCGGCAGAGGTGGGCCACGCCGAACTGGGTCGTGCCTCCTACCTGGCGGCCCTGGACGGCTACGTCTCCGGCACCCCCGAGGGCATGGCCGCCTGGATCGGTCACTGCGGCCGCGCGATCGGGCTGGGTGCGCGCGAATCCACAGCGGTGTGCGAGGCGTTGCAGCGCGGGGCGGCGTAAGGGCTTCGCGCCCGGGGCGTCACAGGCTCCGGAAAAGGGTTGCGGCGGTACGAGAATTCGTACCGCCGCTGGCATGTTCACCGGGGTACCAAGCGTCCTCGAATAGTGCCCATCAGGCCGGGGACTTTGCCCGTCACCTGGTGCGGCTGGCCCGTAATCGACGGGTCGACGTCGCGTGGGTGCCCGGTGTTCATGCTCGGTCCGTGGGGCCAAATGCGTTTCTAAGGTGATCCTCTCGGATGTCCTTGGTCTCGCGGGCCGTTAACCCCTTTGTACTCCAGGGGCGGGGCAAGCGGAAGCCCTGGTTGCACTTCTTTACTTTTAGGTTCAAATGGCCGCTAAACGGGTGCAGGAATGCCGAGTGCGCCCCGTTCTGCAACGAAGGGGCAGGTCAGGCGGGAGCCGAGCGGCGGCGGTTCGCGTACCAGACGAGGCCCGCGGTGGCCGCCGCTGCGCCTATGGCGGCGACCGCGACGAGCGCCGGGCGGGGCGGTACGGAGAAGGCGGGGAAGCGCTGCTTGAGTCGGACGGGCCGGTGGAAATCGAGAATCGGCCACCCGCGCGCGAGGGCCTCGCGGCGCAGCGCGCGGTCCGGGTTCACGGCATGGGGGTGGCCGACGGCCTCCAGCATCGGCAGGTCGGTCGCCGAGTCGCTGTAGGCGTAGCAGCGTGCGAGGTCGTATCCCTCGGACCGGGCCAGCTCCTTGACCGCCTCGGCCTTGGTCGGGCCGTACGCGTAGTACTCCACCTCGCCGGTGAAGCAGCCGTCCTCGCCCACCACCATGCGAGTCGCCACCACCCGGTCCGCACCGAGCAGTTCTCCGATCGGCTCGACCACCTCGGCGCCCGACGTGGACACGATCACGACGTCCCGGCCGGCCGTGTGGTGCTCCTCGATGAGGGACGCGGCCTCGTCGTAGATGATCGGGTCGATGAGGTCGTGCAGGGTCTCGGCGATGATCTCCTTGACCTGCTGGACGTTCCAGCCGCGCACGAGCGCGGACAGGTACTCGCGCGTGCGCTCCATCTGGTCGTGGTCCAGGCCGCCCACCAGGAAGACGAACTGGGCGTAGGCAGTACGCAACGCGGCCCTGCGGTTGATCAGGCCGCCTTGGTAGAAGGACTTGCCGAAGGTGAGCGTGCTCGACTTCGCAATGACCGTCTTGTCCAGGTCAAAGAACGCCGCTGTGCGGGGCAACGAGTGGTTTTCCACAAGCCCGAGCATAGGCGCAGCCCATTCGGCGTAAGGTGGGCGCGTGGGTTTGCCTGAGAGGGCTGTCGGGTACACCATGGAAGTCACGGATCGTTCGCGACCGTGCTAACGCGGTCCGACTCCTCCCCCCCGAGTCGGCCGTGAAGACGACCCCCGCTCTCCCCCCCCGGCGGGGGTCGTCGCATGTCCGGACGCTTTTCTCTCTCCTCCCCCTGGCCGTGAGGCCGGACCGAGGCGGCTGTGGCCGCCTCTTTTGCATGCCCATGATCCGTCACTGTACGTAGCTGACGCGGTGCGCTGCGGTGCCCGGTGGAACTAGCACAGGGGGTGGTACAGGGGTCACCGGTATGGGTGATGGCGATATTCACAACCATCGAGTTGTCCACAGTTATCGACCAAGATCCACACGATTTCCGGGATCGCTGCACCGTGATTCCAACGCGTCCCGCTCGCGCCGAGTTCATGGCCGGATCCGGTGAGAGCGGGCGGGTTCGGCCGTTCGTATCGGCCGTTCACACGGAGGCCGCTTGCCGGTTCTCCACACGTCGGGGAATCGCGGGGCCGCAGGGGCTGCGCGACAGAGGTGGATCCCGGGCCCTCACCGGCCGCGGGAGACGCAGTGAAGAGTGAAGGGGGATGCAGAGGATGGCCGCAGCCGTCACACATGATTCACCGTCCGCCGCCGGAGGGCGGCAGGGCAAACCGTTGATCGTCACGGAGGACCCCGATCTCCTCGATGACCTGCTGCGCCTGTGCGCGGCGGCCGGTGCCACACCGGAGGTCCATCACGGGGTGCCGGAGGGCCGGGGCGGCTGGGAATCCGCGCCGCTCGTCCTGGTCGGCGACGACGCCGTACGACGAGTGCGCGGGGCCGCCCGCAGAAACGGCGTGGTGCTCGTCGGCCGCGACCAGGACGACTCCGGGGTGTGGCGGCGGGCCGTGGAGATCGGCGCCGACCACGTCCTGATGCTGCCCGACGGTGAGCAGTGGCTGGTCGACCGCATCGCCGACGTGGCCGAGGGCGTCGGCCGGCCCGCCCTCACCGTCGGCGTCCTCGGCGGCCGAGGCGGGGCCGGAGCGTCCACGCTCGCGTGCGCCCTCGCCGTCACCTCCGCGCGTGAGGGAATGCGCACCCTCCTGGTGGACGCCGATCCGCTGGGCGGCGGACTCGATGTCCTCCTCGGCGGCGAGACGGCCGAGGGGCTGCGCTGGCCCGCCTTCGCCGCCTCACGCGGGCGGGTCGGCGGCGGTGCCCTGGAGGAGTCGCTGCCCCGACTCCACTCGCTGCGTGTACTCAGCTGGGACCGCGGTGACTGCGTCGCCATCCCGCCCCAGGCAGTGCGGGCGGTGCTCGCCGCGGCCCGTCGCAGAGGCGGCACGGTCGTCGTGGATCTGCCCCGCCGTATGGACACCGGGGTCGCCGAGGTCC
This sequence comes from Streptomyces violaceoruber, assembly GCA_000720805.1. Lineage (GTDB taxonomy): Bacteria > Actinomycetota > Actinomycetes > Streptomycetales > Streptomycetaceae > Streptomyces > Streptomyces cellulosae_A. Next base: position 92,625 of record JODI01000035.1, on the reverse strand, counting down.
TCGCCCAGCTCGACATGGGGATTCTCGTGGTCCCCGCCGAACTGCGGGCCGTCGCGGCGGCCGGCCGGGTGGCCGCCGCGGTCGGCATGGTCCTTCGCGACCTGAGGGTCGCCGTACGCGGCCCGTACGCCCCCGGACTCGACGACCGCGAGGTCGCCAGGCTGCTCGGGCTGCCACTCGCCGGGGAAGTGCCGGTGGAGGCCCACCTGCTGCGCCCGCACGGAGGCAGGACACCTCCCGGAGCGGCCGGCCGGGGACCGCTGGCGCGCTTCTGCAAGGGGTTCTGGGAGCGGGCGCTGCTGGAGGCGGGGGCGGCATGAGCGCATCGTCGGAGCTTGCGGGGGGCCACGGGGGCTCGCGGACGGGGTCGCTCGACGGGGCGTGGAGGGCGATTCCGTCGGGACGGGCGGACAGGGTTCGGGCGGCGGTGCCATCCGGACCGGCGGACGGGGCGCATGGCCCGATGCTCTCGGGGGTGCGCGATGGCGTGCCCGGGCCGGTGCCGCCGGGGCTGCTGGACGGTGTCCGGCAGTGGCTTGCCGAGAGTGGGGGCGAACCGACGCCCGCGCGTGTGGCACAGGCGCTGCGTGAGCAGGGGCGGGTGCTCGGGGACGCCGAAGTTCTGGGCGCGGCCGAACAGTTGCGGTCCGAGCTCATCGGCAGTGGGCCGCTGGAACCGCTCCTCGCGGACCCGTCGGTGACCGATGTTCTGGTCTGCGCGCCTGACCGGGTCTGGGTGGACCGGGGCGGCGGACTGGAGCTGACCGCCGTCTCCTTCGCGGACGCCGCCGCCGTACGACGGCTCGCGCAGCGCCTGGCCGCGGTGGCCGGACGCCGGCTCGACGACGCACGGCCCTGGGTGGACGCCCGGCTGCCCGACGGGACCCGGTTGCACGCGGTGCTGCCCCCGGTGGCCGTCGGCTGTACCTCGCTGTCCCTACGGGTCGCACGGCCGCGCGCGTTCACGCTCGACGAGCTGGTGGCGGCGGGCACGGTGCCGCCGGGCGGGGACCTGCTGCTGCGCGCGCTGGTCGGGGCACGGCTGTCCTTCCTCATCAGCGGTGGTACGGGCAGCGGCAAGACGACGTTGCTGAGCGCCCTGCTGGGGCTCGTGGCTCCGGACGAACGGATCGTGCTCGCCGAGGACTCCGCGGAGCTCAGGCCGGAGCATCCGCACGTCGTCCGGCTGGAGAGCAGACCGACCAACCAGGAGGGTGCCGGCCTCGTCACCCTGCAGGACCTGGTGCGACAGGCGCTGCGAATGCGGCCGGACCGGCTCGTCGTGGGCGAGGTGCGCGGGCCCGAAGTGGTCGCCCTGCTCGCCGCGTTGAACACCGGCCACGGCGGCTGCGGAACGGTGCACGCGAACGCGGCGGCCGACGTACCGGCCCGGCTGGAGGCGCTGGGCATGGCCGCGGGCCTGGACCGGGCCGCCCTGCACAGCCAGGTGGCCGCCGCCCTGTCCGTCGTCCTGCACCTCGTCCGCGACCGGGCCGGACGACGCCGGATCGCCGAGGTGCACGTGCTGGACCGTGATCCGTCAGGCCTGGTGCGGACGGTGCCGGCGCTGCGGTGGGGCGCGGAGGCGTTCGCGTACGAGCAGGGGTGGCAGCGGCTGCGGGCTCTGCTCCGCACCGACGACGCCTCTGGAGGGGGACAGGGCGGCGAACGAGGTGCGTGAGAGGTGTCGGTGGGGGTGGTGGCGTGACGGTCGGGACCAGTGCGACAGCGGCAGGGGTGACGTGGTGATCGAGGGGAGCGTGATGGCGGTGGGGGAGGCGTGGTGACCGGAGCCGGTGTGATGACGGCGGAGCTTGTGGTGAGCGGGGGGAACGCGGTGCCGGGTGTGGTGACTGCGGTGTGTGTGGGGGCGGTTGTCTGGTGGGTGGGTGAGCGGCACTCCCGGGCGCGGCGGGCGCAGTTGTTGCTCGCCGGCGGTGGAGTGGTGGGGGTCGGGCCGCCTTCTTGGTGGCAGCTGGCGGGCGAGCTGCGGCGGATCCGTGAGCGGCTGCGGGCCGAGTGGTGGTCGGCGGTCGTCGGGCTGGCGCTGGCGGTGCTGGGGGCCTCTGCGCTGCCGGCCATCGCGGGGCTGGCCGCAGTGCCCTTGCTACGGCGGGTGCGGCTGGCCAGCGAGGCGAGGCACGCCAGGGAGCGCCGGGGAGACGAGGTGATCGCGCTGTGCGGGGTGCTCGCCGGGGAGGTGCGCTCGGGGCGGCAACCGGGCGAGGCGTTGTTGCGGGCCGCCCAGGACTCCGGTGGGCTCGGTGACGCGCAGGCGGCGGTGGTGGCGGCTGCGCGGTTCGGCGGAGATGTTCCGGGGGCGCTCGCGTCGGCGGCGCGGCAACCGGGCGCCGAGGGGCTGCGGGGCCTGGCCGCGTGCTGGCGGGTGGCCGTGGACCAGGGCGCCGGCCTCGCGGCTGGACTCGACCGGCTCGAAGGGGCGTTGCGTGCCGACCGTGACCGACGAGCGGATCTTCGCGCTCAGTTGGCCGGTGCTCGCTCGACAGCGGTGATGCTCGCCGGTTTGCCCGCCCTGGGTCTCCTCCTCGGCACCGCCCTCGGCGCCGACCCTCTCCACGTGCTGCTGCACAGCGGTGCCGGCCTGGGGTGCCTGCTGGTCGGGGCCGTGCTGGAGGGCCTCGGGATGTGTTGGGCGACGCGGATCGTGCGGGGAGCGGAGGCGACGTGAGCGCGGAGGTCGTCCACAGGCTGGGGGTTGTCATGGCGTCGGCGCTCGCCCTCGGATGCCTGCTGCGGTGGGCCGGGACGGTACGGAGCGAACGGAGGGTGCGTGGGCGGCTGACCGCGCTGCTGCCCATTGCCCAGCAGACCTGCGGCGGACCGCGCTTCGGCATACGGGAGTTGGCGCGGCGGTGGCTTCCGCTGACCGGCGTGGCGTGCGCCGCGTGGGTGCTGGTCGGAGGTGTGGCCGGTGCCGTGGTCGGGCTGGTCGTGGGTGCTGGGCTGTGGCGGTGGCGTCTTCGGCAGACGTCCGCGGCCGGCGTCGGCGTCGGTACCGGGTCGGATGTCGACAGCCGGGAGGCGGCACGGCAACTGCCGCTCGCGGCCGATCTGTTGGCGGCCTGTATCGCGGCGGGTGCCGGACCGGTGATCGCGGCGCAGGCCGTGGGCGAGGCTCTCGGCGGTCCGGTCGGGGAGGCATTGGCGCGTGGCGCGGCGGAGGTACGGCTTGGCGGCGAACCGGGCGCGGCATGGAGACGGCTCGCCGCGACGCCGGGCGCGGGCGCCCTCGCGCGGCTGCTGGAACGGGCCGATGTATCCGGGCTTCCGGCGGCCGCACCGGTCGCCCGGCTCGCCGCGGACGCCCGCGCCGACTGGACCCGCACCGCGACGGCACGGGCGCGGCGGGCGGGCGTGCTGATCACCGCGCCGGTGGGCCTGTGCTTCCTGCCCGCGTTCATCACCGTCGGTGTGCTGCCCGTGGTGATCGGGCTGGCCGGCGGGGCCTTGGGCGGGGGTGGTGGATGACGAAACGCGGAAGTGCCGCCGGGCAGTCGGCGACCAGCAATCAGCAATCAGAAGTCGGAAGTCGGAAGTCAACGGCACGGATCCTCATGGGGGGTTGAGATGTACAAGGCAGTACGGGCACGGTTGAGTGCCCTGGTGTGCAGGGGGCTTGCGGTTCGCAGGGACGCGGGAATGGTCACCTCGGAGTACGCGATGGGAATCGTGGCGGCGGTGGCGTTCGCGGTGGTCCTCTACAAGGTGCTCTCCAGCGGTGAGGTCAGTGCCGAGTTGCAGGGCATTGTGAAGCGGGCTCTCAATGCGCAGATGTGAGAGGGAGCCGGGCAGGAAGCCGACGGAGAAGTTCCGCGGGCGCTCGGACAGCGGGCGCTCGGACCGGGGGTTCGTCACCGCGGAGGCGGCTGTGGTGCTGCCCGTGTTGGTGATGTTCGCGATGGCGCTGGTGTGGGCGCTGCTGGTCGTGGCCGCGCAGATCCAGTGCGTGGACGCGGCCCGCACCGGCGCCCGCGCGGCGGCTCGCCAGGACCCGGCCGACGCGGTCGTCGAGGTGGCGCGAAGGGCGGCACCGCGCAGCGCGAAGGTCACGGTCGGCAGGGAAGGGGACCAGGTCCGTGTCACCGTCGTGGCGGAGCCCCCGGTACTGAGCGGCCTCCCCTTCGAGGTACGGGAGGAGGCCGTGGCGTCGGTGGAGGAGAGCTCGGGGGAGACCGTGGGGGTGGGACGGTGAACGGGTGCTGCTCGGCTCGCCTGCGAGTGGCGGTCCGGGACGTGTACGTCCGGCGTGACGCCGTGCCCGGTCGGGACCGCGGCTCCGCGACCGTCTGGAGCCTCGCCGCGGTTGCCGTCCTGTGTGTCGTGTTCGGCGCGGTGCTGGCCATGGGGCAGGCCATGGTCGCCCGGCACCGCGCCGCCGGCGGCGCGGATCTCGCGGCGCTCGCGGCCGCGGACCACTGGGCGGACGGCGACACGGTGGCCTGCGCCCGCGCCGACAGCGTGGCGCGAGCCCAGAGCGCCCGGCTGGTGCGGTGCGTGCTCGTGGGGGAGATCTCCGACGTGACGGCGGCGTCCGGACAGGGACCGTTCGAGGCGGAGGTCAGGGCACGGGCGGGTCCTGCGGAACAGGAGCCGGAGCCGGCCTCGGGGCAGGAGCCGGTTCCGGTGGAGCCCTCCGCGGACCTGGCGTGGTTGCCGCATGCGGACCCGGCGTGGTTGCCGCGTGCGGACCCGGCGTGGTTGTCCCGTGCGGACCACGCGTGGTTGTCGCGTGCAAGCGCAAGGTGGGTTCTTCTTGCGGGCGCGTCCGAGGCGGCCCGCGCGGACCCGGCGCTGGGGCACCCCGCAGGTACTGCGGTGTCGCACCCGCCTCTGGTCCTCGCTAGCCCTCCGACGTCCCCTGGGGACGGACCAGCGCCGCCCCGTTCTCCCGCTCCGCCGCCGCCCCCTCCGGACGTACCAGGGCCACTCCCTCCGCCTGCTCCTCCGGTGCCCCTCGCAACAGCACCGTGAGCAGTCGTACGGCTCCCCGTTTGTGCAGCGGATCGTTGCCGTTGCCGCACTTGGGGGACTGGATGCAGGAGGGGCAGCCGGCCTCGCACTCGCAGGAGGCGATGGCCTGGCGGGTGGCGGTGAGCCAGGCGCGGGCGGTGTGGAAGGCGCGCTCCGAGAAGCCCGCGCCGCCGGGGTGGCCGTCGTAGACGAAGACGGTCGGCAGGAGCGTGTCGGGGTGCAGGGGGATGGACACGCCGCCGATGTCCCAGCGGTCGCAGGTCGCGAAGAGGGGGAGCATGCCGATCGACGCGTGCTCGGCGGCGTGCAGGGCGCCGCCGAGGATCTCCGGATTGATCCGGGCCTCGTCCAGCTGGTCCTCGGTGACCGTCCACCACACCGCGCGCGTGCGCAGCGTACGAGGAGGGAGATCGAGTTTCGTCTCGCCGAGCACTTCACCGGTGATGAGCCGCCGACGCAGGAAGGAAACCACTTGGTTGGTGACCTCGACGGATCCGTAGCACAGGCGTCCGGCGCCCCAGGGGACCTCGATGTCGGTCTCCAGGACGGAGATGGCCGTGGTGTCGCGGGCGACCGTGGCGTACGGGGGGCTGGCCTGCTGGACCAGGGCGACCGAGTCCTCCAGGTCCAGGGAGCGGACGAGGTACGTGCGGCCCTGGTGCAGATGGACCGCGCCCTCGTGGACGGCCGAGTGCGCGGCGCCCTCGTCGACCGTGCCCAGCAGGCGGCCCGTTCCTTCCTCGACGACCTGGACCGGCCGGCCGCCTCCGCCGCGGATGTCGGTGAGGTCGGCGGCCCGTTCCCGGCGGGTCCAGTGCCAGGCCTTCGTTCGCCGGCGCAGCAGTTTCGCGGCCTCCAGTTGCGGGAGCAGTTCCTCGCACGCCGGTCCGAACAGCTCCAGGTCCTCCTCCGTCAGCGGGAGTTCGGCGGCGGCCGCGCACAGGTGCGGGGCGAGGACGTACGGGTTGTCGGGGTCGAGGACGGTGGACTCGACGGGCTGGTCGAACAGGGCCTCGGGGTGGTGGACGAGGAAGGTGTCCAGGGGGTCGTCGCGGGCGACCAGGACGGCGAGGGCGCCCTGGCCCGCGCGGCCCGCGCGGCCCGCCTGCTGCCACAGGGAGGCGCGCGTGCCCGGGTAGCCGGCGATCAGTACGGCGTCGAGGCCGGAGACGTCGATGCCGAGTTCCAGGGCCGTCGTCGCGGCGAGGCCCAGGAGTTCGCCGGAGTGGAGCGCCTGTTCCAGGGCGCGGCGTTCCTCGGGGAGATAGCCGCCGCGGTAGGCCGCGACACGCCGTGCCAGGGAGCGGTCGACCTCGCCGAGACGTTCCTGGGCGATCACCGAGATCAGCTCGGCGCCACGCCGGGAGCGTACGAAGGCGACCGTACGGATGCCCTGGATTGCGAGGTCGGTGAGCAGGTCGGCCGTCTCGGCGGTGGCCGTGCGGCGGACCGGCGCGCCCTTCTCGCCCTGCATCTCGGTGAGCGGGGGCTCCCAGAGTGCGAACACCAGTTCACCGCGGGGTGAGGCGTCGTCGGCGACCTCGACCACGGGGAGGCCGGTGAGGCGACCGGCGGCCACCGAGGGCTCGGCCGCGGTCGCGGAGGCCAGCAGGAACACCGGAGAGGCGCCGTAGCGGGCGCACAGGCGGCGCAGTCGGCGCAGTACCTGGGCGACGTGCGAGCCGAACACGCCCCGGTAGGTGTGGCACTCGTCGATGACCACGTACTTCAACGACTTCAGGAAGGAGGACCAGCGGGGGTGGGACGGGAGTATGCCCCGGTGCAGCATGTCCGGGTTGGTCAGCACGTAGTTGGCGTACTGGCGGACCCATTCGCGTTCTTCCACCGGCGTGTCGCCGTCGTAGACCGCGGGCCGGACGGAATGGCCCAGGGATTGTGAAAATTCCTTCACCGAGCGGCACTGGTCCGCCGCGAGAGCTTTCGTGGGTGCCAGGTAGAGGGCGGTGGCACCGCGGCCGTTCGGGGCCTCGGAGCCGTCCAGGAGGGTGGAGAGGACCGGCATGAGGTAGGCCAGGGACTTGCCGGAGGCCGTGCCGGTGGCGACGACCACCGACTCGCCGTCCAGGGCGTGCTCGGCTGCGCGTGCCTGGTGGGCCCAGGGATGCTCGATACCGCAGGCCTGCACGGCGGCGATGACCTCGGAGCGAATCCGGTCAGGCCAGACGGCATGGCGACCCGCGCGCGGGGGCAAGTGCTCCGTATGAGTGATGCGCGAAGCCCGGCTCGGCCCTGCGGCGAGCCGGTCCAGGACCGTGCTCGGCGCGAGCCGGGAGACGGGCTGCGTCGAGGGTCGATCGGATCGGTGATTCTTGGCCATCGGCACCGAGTGTGTCACTGGCGTGACGGACAATGGGACCAAGGCGTCGTGCACGCCTGCCGGTAAGTGATTGAATGCCATCGCGGCTGGCGAACCGTCCTGGGGGCTTCAAGCCGAGGTGTCCCGAGGGGCGACCGCTCGATAGCAAGGTGCTGGAGGATCCGTGGACCTGTCCCTGTCGACCGAAACCGTCGGCGATCGCACGATCGTCAGGGTCGGTGGCGAAATCGACGTATATACCGCGCCCAAGCTGCGCGAGCAGCTGGTCGAGCTGGTGAATGACGGCAGTTTCCACCTTGTCGTCGACATGGAGGGCGTGGACTTCCTCGACTCCACCGGTCTCGGCGTGCTGGTCGGCGGACTGAAGCGGGTGCGAGCTCATGAGGGCTCGCTGCGCCTGGTCTGCAACCAGGAGCGCATTCTGAAGATTTTCCGTATCACCGGCCTGACCAAGGTGTTCCCGATCCACACCTCGGTCGAGGAAGCGGTGGCGGCCACCGACTGACCACCGCTCCGGGCGCGGCACAAAGGGTCCGCGCCCGGGACGGCCGACGTTGAACGAGGGGGCCGGCTTTCGGCAGCCCGGACCTCCCACCGCACGCCCGTAGTTCCGAGGGGGATGCATGGCCACCGTTGAACTCCGCTTCAGTGCGCTGCCCGAGCACGTCAGGACCGCCCGACTGGTGGCGGCAGCGGTGGCGCGCAGGTCCGGAGTGGACGAGGCCGTTCTCGACGAGGTCAGACTCGCGGTCGGCGAGGCCTGCACCCGTGCCGTCGGGCTGCACCAGAACAGCGGTATCACGGCGCCGGTCAAGGTGCTGCTGATCGAGGAGGAGAAGCAGTTCTCCATCGAGGTCGGCGACGAGGCACCCCGGCACGCTCCCGGTGACCGGGCACCCGGTGCCGCCGGCGAGGACCCCGACGCGGAGATGGAGGAGGACGAGATGGGCCTCGCGGTCATCAGCGGCCTCGTCGACGACGTGGAGGTCACCGCCGGAGAACACGGCGGCTCGATCCGTATGACCTGGCCGACCGCCTCACCCGTCGTGGTGCTTCCCTGACGCAACAGACGTCAGCCGTCGTCACTGACGCACCTCGAATCTCTTCGGAGGGCCCTGCTGAGCAGGGCCCTCCGTTGTTTTTGTTGGTCTTTCAAGAGCATTTGAATTTCGTGAAGGAATTCACGAGCAATTTCTGATCACCCGATCGGCTGAAAATGCTTTCGAAGCATTACTGGCGTGTCGGCAGGTGTAGCAGATTCCGGTTGCCGCGTACTGTTTTGATCAGGAACAGATCTCTAGAATCCGTCCACCATCTTGAGCTCAGCCCAAGCGTCAAGGAGGACGAATGGCGGGGCTTTCTTCCCCACATCAGTTGGATCACTCCACGGCCCTCGCGGCGGCGGTCCTGACCGACAGCAATCGAGTCCTCGTGTCGGTCATCGGCGTCGTGGCCCTCGCCGCCCTCGTGGTGGCGGGTGTCCTGGTGCGCCAGGTGCTCGCGGCGGGCGAGGGAACCGACAGCATGAAGGAGATCGCGGCAGCGGTCCAGGAGGGCGCGAACGCCTATCTGGCGCGGCAGTTGCGCACGCTCGGCGTATTCGCTGTGGTCGTGTTCTTCCTGCTCATGCTGCTGCCCGCGGACGACTGGAATCAGCGTGCCGGGCGGTCGGTGTTCTTCTTGATCGGCGCGGCGTTCTCGGCGGCCACCGGCTATATCGGTATGTGGCTCGCCGTACGGAGCAATGTGCGCGTCGCCGCCGCCGCGCGCGAGGCGACCCCGGCGGCGGGCGAACCCGAAAAGGATCTCACCGCCGTCTCGCACAAAGCCATGAAGATCGCTTTCCGTACGGGCGGCGTCGTCGGCATGTTCACGGTGGGGCTCGGTCTGCTGGGCGCCTCCTGCGTGGTGCTGGTGTACGCGGCCGACGCGCCGAAGGTCCTCGAGGGCTTCGGTCTCGGCGCGGCCCTCATCGCCATGTTCATGAGGGTCGGCGGCGGCATCTTCACCAAGGCCGCCGACGTCGGCGCCGACCTGGTCGGCAAGGTCGAGCAGGGCATTCCGGAGGACGATCCGCGCAATGCCGCGACCATCGCCGACAACGTGGGCGACAACGTCGGCGACTGCGCGGGCATGGCGGCCGACCTCTTCGAGTCGTACGCGGTGACCCTGGTCGCCGCGCTGATCCTCGGCAAGGCGGCCTTCGGCGACGCCGGGCTCGCCTTCCCCCTGCTCGTCCCGGCCATCGGTGTGATCACCGCGATGATCGGCATCTTCGCCGTGGCCCCGCGGCGCGCCGACCGCAGCGGCATGTCCGCGATCAACCGCGGCTTCTTCATCTCCGCAGTGATCTCGCTGGCGCTGGTGGCGATCGCCGTCTTCGTCTATCTCCCCGGAACGTACGCCGACCTCGACGGCGTCACCGACGCGGCGATCCGGAGCAGGGACGGCGACCCGCGGATCCTCGCCCTGGTCGCGGTGGCGATCGGCATCCTGCTCGCGGCTGTGATCCAGCAGTTGACGGGCTACTTCACCGAGACCAACCGCCGTCCGGTCCGGGACATCGGCAAGTCCTCGCTCACCGGACCCGCCACCGTCGTCCTCGCCGGTATCTCCGTCGGGCTCGAATCGGCCGTCTACACCGCCCTCTTGATCGGCCTCGGCGTCTACGGGGCGTTCCTGCTCGGCGGTACGTCCATCATGCTGGCGCTGTTCGCGGTGGCGCTGGCCGGCACCGGCCTGCTCACCACGGTCGGCGTGATCGTCGCGATGGACACCTTCGGGCCCGTCTCCGACAACGCCCAGGGCATCGCCGAGATGTCCGGCGACGTCGAGGGCGCGGGCGCACAGGTGCTCACCAACCTGGACGCGGTCGGCAACACCACCAAGGCCATCACCAAGGGCATCGCCATCGCCACCGCCGTACTGGCGGCGTCGGCGCTCTTCGGGTCGTACCGCGACGCCATCACCACCGGGGCGCGGGACGTGGGAGAGAAACTGTCCGGTGACGGCGCGCCGATGAGTCTGATGATGGACATCTCCCAGCCCAACAACCTCGTCGGCCTCATCGCGGGCGCCGCGGTCGTCTTCCTCTTCTCGGGGCTCGCGATCAACGCCGTGTCGCGGTCGGCGGGTTCCGTGGTCTACGAGGTGCGGCGGCAGTTCCGCGAGCATCCCGGGATCATGGACTACAGCGAGAAACCGGAGTACGGCAAGGTCGTCGACATCTGCACCAGGGACGCCCTGCGTGAACTCACCACGCCCGGGCTGCTCGCCGTACTGGCACCCATCTTCATCGGGTTCACGCTCGGCGTCGGCGCCCTCGGCTCGTTCCTGGCGGGGGCGATCGGGGCGGGCACGCTGATGGCGGTGTTCCTCGCCAACTCCGGTGGCGCGTGGGACAACGCCAAGAAGCTCGTCGAGGACGGACACCACGGCGGCAAGGGCAGCGAGGCCCACGCCGCCACGGTGATCGGCGACACGGTCGGCGACCCCTTCAAGGACACCGCCGGCCCGGCGATCAACCCCCTGCTGAAAGTGATGAACCTGGTGGCGCTGCTCATCGCTCCCGCGGTCATCAAGTTCAGCTACGGCGACGACAAGAACGTCGGCGTACGGATCGCGATCGCGGTCCTGGCCTTCCTGGTGATCGCCGGCGCGGTCTACGTGTCCAAGCGGCGCGGAATCGCCGTGGGTGACGAAGACAACGCCGACCAGGAGTCCAAGTCCGCTGATCCGGCGGTGGTTTCCTAGCCGGGAGGGCCGGAGCCCAGCTCACAGGGCGGGCGGGAGGCGCGCGATGTCGCGTCTGTCGCCCGCCTGTTGTGTGTGCGCCCTCATCGTGAGCCTTCTCTCGCTTGGTGCGAATCATCACAAGACGCCATGAATACGTCAGGTGTCACGCGGCCGTCGTCCCCATGCCGTGTATGTTCCGGGGCCGAGAGCCACGGAAGGGACCAATCCGGTGAACAAGAAGCTCGCGGCCGCACTGTCCGGCGGTGCGGTACTGGTACTGGCGCTGACGGGATGCAGCAGCGACGAGGGAAACAAGGAACTGGACGCGTGGGCCAAGAAGGTCTGCGACCCGGTGCCGGCTCAGAACAGGAAGATCTCCACGGCCTACGACGCCATCACGAAGGCGGCCAAGGACACCACTAGCACGCCCGAGGAGCTCCAGAAGACCGACTCCCAGGCCTTCCAGGACCTGGCTGAGGGCTACAAGGCGCGTGCGGACGTCATCAACACGGCCGGGGCGCCCCCGGGCGTCGAGGGCGGCGCCACGAAGCAGCGGGACGCCGTCACGAAGCTCACCGCGCTCTCCACGGCGTACGCCGACCTGAAGAAGAAGGTCGACGAGCTCGACACCAAGAACCAGGGGAAGTTCGCGACGGGCCTGAAGACGGTGTCCGCCGAGATGAAGCAGATGGAGAGCCAGCGCAACAGCGCGCTCACCGCCCTGAAGAACCTGGAGCAGGGCGACACCAAGCAGGCCCTGGCCGAGCAGACGGGCTGCAAGCAGGCGTCCACGTCGGCCCCGGCCACCAAGAGCTGAGTCACCCCGCAAAGGGCACGCGGGTCACAATGGGGTCGTGAGTACCTCCAGCCTGCCCGCGTCCGACCGTCCCGACGTCACCGCCCGGCTGCGGGACGCCCTGCTCGGGGCCTCCTTCACCGCCGACGGGCTGCTCGAACTCCTTGGTGCGCCCGCGTACGCGGCGCTCGCCCGCAGCGAGACCGTCCCCGCACTCCGGGCGACACGCGGTGACACGCCGCTGGAGACGCTCGTACGGCTGTTCCTGTTGCAGCAACCGGTGCCGCACGCGCGCGTGGCGGACGTTCTGCCCGTGGCCGCGTGCCTGGAGAGCGGGTGGTTGGTCCGGGTCGGCGCGGACCTTGAGGGCGACCTCGCCGCGACCGTGGACGTACGGCCGTACGGCGGGCCCGGCGGCGAGGACTGGTTCATCGTGTCCGACCTGGGGTGCGCGGTCGGCGGGGCCGGCGGCATCGGCGGCCGAGGCCGTCAGGCGGACACAGCTGTCGTCCTCGGCGTGGGCGGCGCCTCCACGACCCTCGCGGGCATCACGGTCCGCAGGCCCGTCTCCGCCGCCCTCGACCTCGGCACCGGCTCCGGGATCCAGGCCCTGCACGCCGCGCAGCACGCCACGCGCGTGACGGCGACCGACCTCAACCCGCGCGCGCTGCACATCACCGCGCTCACGCTGGCCCTGTCCGGAGCCCCGGCCGCCGACCTGCGCGAGGGCTCGCTGTTCGAGCCGGTCCGGGCCGACGAGACCTTCGACCTGATCGTCTCCAACCCGCCCTTCGTGATCTCTCCGGGCGCCCGGCTGACGTACCGGGACGGTGGGATGGGCGGGGACGATCTGTGCCGCTCGCTCGTTCAACAAGCGGGCGACCGCCTGAACGAGGGCGGGTTCGCGCAGTTCCTCGCCAACTGGCAGCACGTGGAGGGGGAGGACTGGCAGGACAGGCTCAGGTCGTGGGTGCCGCGCGGGTGCGACGCCTGGATCGTGCAGCGCGAGGTGCAGGACGTCACGCAGTACGTCGAGCTGTGGCTCCGTGACGCCGGCGACCACCGGGACGATCCGGCCGCGTACGAGGCGCGGTACGACGCCTGGCTGGACGAGTTCGAAGCGCGCAAGGTGAAGGCCGTGGGCTTCGGATGGATCACCCTGCGAAGGACGGGGGCCGCGGTGCCCTCGGTCACCGTGGAGGAGTGGCCGCATCCGGTGGAGCAGCCGCTCGGCGACGCGGTCCTGGCGCACTTCGAACGGCTCGACTACCTGCGGGCGCATGACGACGCGGCCCTGCTCACGGAGCACTTCAAGCTGGCCGGCGAGATCGTCCAGGAGCAGGTGGGGCTCCCCGGCGCCGAGGACCCCGAGCATGTCGTGCTGCGGCAGAACCGAGGGATGCGCCGGGCCACCAAGGTGGACACCGTCGCCGCGGGCTTCGCCGGCGTGTGCGACGGCTCGCTGAGCGCGGGCCGCATCCTGGACGCGATCGCCCAGCTGGTGGGCGAGGACCCCGTGCTGCTGCGCGACCGCACGCCCGCCCAGATCCGGCTGCTGGTGGAGCAGGGGTTCATCGAACCGGCGTGAGCGGTGTGGCCACTGGGGCAGGTGAGCACCGGCCCTCCTCGGACGGCCGCCCGCCCCGAGACAAGGTCGGACCGACTCGCTCAGAACCCGATGCCTAGAAGTCAGAAGCCGGCAACAAGCCCTCAGAACGCGACAACAAGAAGACGACCGGAAAATTACCCCGCCCGGCGTGGTCCGCAGCCGGTCGAGGGGAGCGGAACGCAGGAGTCGGCAGCCGTGTCGGCCCCGCGTTCACCCGGCGTTCTCCTGGGCGCCGCCCGCGCGTGTCAGCCTCCACGGGCTGGACACACCTGAAGGGGAAAAGGGGCGCGGGAAGCCATGGAGAGCGGACCGGCGATCTTCGCGGGAGTGGTGTTCGCCCTGTTCGGAGGCGGACTGCTGGGATGGACCGTGGTCCGGGTGCGGAACCGCGAACCTGTCGCCCACGGTGTGAGCCCTGTCGCATCGGCGACCCTCGCGACCCTTGCCGCGGTGATCACCCTGGCCGCCGGAACCTGGTGCTTCACACGCGTGTAGACAGTGCGCCGGAGCTGCGACTCCGTAAAGGGGAGGTCACCCTCCGGACAGGCTCGAAAGAGGCGGTGGACACTCCGGGCGGCAGGAATGGCGGTAGTCGGGTTACCGTTCGAGTGGCCGTTGCGAGCTTTTCCCGTTTGACACGGGGGCGGGATGTACCGTCACACTCCGCAGCGTCAGCATGACCCGACCCCGGGACCAAGGCCTGGGGAGAGATCCCAGCGTCGACCGGAGAGAAGAGCGAAGTTGTCCCCGACCAGCGACCCCGCACAGGGCGGCCGCCGACTCGTCATCGTCGAGTCGCCTGCCAAGGCGAAGACGATCAAGGGCTATCTCGGCCCCGGATACGTCGTCGAGGCGAGCGTCGGGCACATCCGCGACCTCCCCAACGGCGCCGCCGAAGTGCCCGAGAAGTACACCGGCGAGGTCCGTCGCCTCGGCGTGGACGTCGAGCACGACTTCCAGCCCATCTATGTCGTCAACGCCGACAAGCGAGCGCAGGTCAAGAAGCTCAAGGACCTGCTGAAGGACTCCGACGAGCTCTTCCTCGCCACCGATGAGGACCGGGAGGGCGAGGCGATCGCCTGGCACCTCCAGGAGGTCCTCAAGCCGAAGATCCCCGTCAAGCGGATGGTCTTCCACGAGATCACCAAGGACGCGATCCGGGCGGCCGTGGCCAACCCGCGCCAGCTCAACCAGAAGCTCGTCGACGCCCAGGAGACCCGCCGCATCCTCGACCGCCTCTACGGCTACGAGGTCTCGCCGGTCCTGTGGAAGAAGGTCATGCCGCGCCTGTCGGCCGGCCGTGTCCAGTCGGTCGCCACACGACTTGTCGTGGAGCGGGAACGCGAGCGCATCGCGTTCCGTTCTGCTGAGTACTGGGACCTGACGGGCACCTTCGCGACCGGCCGCGCGGGAGACCCGTCGGACCCGTCGTCGCTGGTCGCCCGCCTCCAGACCGTCGACGGCAGGCGGGTCGCGCAGGGTCGCGACTTCGACTCCCTCGGACAACTCAAGAGCGCGAACACCCTCCACCTCGACGAGGCGAACGCCCGCGCCCTCGCCGTCGCCCTGGAGAACACCCAGTTCTCCGTCCGGTCCGTCGAGTCGAAGCCGTACCGCCGCTCGCCGTACGCCCCGTTCCGTACGACGACGCTCCAGCAGGAAGCCTCCAGGAAGCTCGGCTTCGGCGCGAAGGCGACCATGCAGGTGGCGCAGAAGCTGTACGAGAACGGCTTCATCACCTACATGCGTACGGACTCCACCACCCTGTCCGACACGGCGATCACCGCAGCCCGCGCCCAGGTCACCCAGCTTTACGGCGCCGACTACCTGCCGGCGCAGCCGCGGACGTACGCGGGGAAGGTCAAGAACGCCCAGGAGGCGCACGAGGCGATCCGCCCCTCGGGTGATCGTTTCCGCACGCCCGCGGAGACGGGCCTGACCGGCGACCAGTTCAGGCTCTACGAGCTGATCTGGAAGCGGACGGTCGCCTCCCAGATGAAGGACGCGACCGGCAACAGCGTGACCGTGAAGATCGGTGGCGCCGCCGCTGACGGCCGGGACGTCGAGTTCAGCGCCTCCGGCAAGACGATCACCTTCCACGGCTTCCTGAAGGCCTACGTCGAGGGCGCAGACGACCCGAACGCGGAGCTGGACGACCGCGAGCGCCGCCTGCCCCAGGTCAACGAGGGCGACCGGCTGAGCGCCGAGGAGATCACGGTCGACGGGCACGCCACCAAGCCCCCGGCCCGCTACACCGAGGCCAGCCTGGTCAAGGAGCTCGAAGAGCGCGAGATCGGCCGCCCGTCGACGTACGCGTCGATCATCGGCACGATCCTCGACCGCGGCTATGTGTTCAAGAAGGGCACGGCCCTGGTGCCGTCCTTCCTGTCCTTCGCCGTGGTCAACCTGCTGGAGAAGCACTTCGGGCGCCTCGTCGACTACGACTTCACCGCCCGGATGGAGGACGACCTCGACCGCATCGCCCGCGGTGAGGCGCAGGCCGTGCCGTGGCTCAAGCGCTTCTACTTCGGCGAGGGCTCGGGCAACGGTGGCGCGGCGGAGGCCGGCAACGGTGACGGGGACCACCTCGGTGGCCTCAAGGAGCTGGTGACCGACCTGGGCGCCATCGACGCCCGCGAGGTGTCGTCGTTCCCCGTGGGCAACGACATCGTGCTGCGGGTCGGGCGCTACGGCCCGTACGTCGAACGCGGTGAGAAGGACTCCGAGAACCATCAGCGCGCGGACGTGCCCGAGGACCTGGCCCCCGACGAGCTGTCCGTCGAACTCGCGGAGGAACTGCTCGCCAAGCCGAGCGGTGACTTCGAGCTGGGTGCCGACCCGGCGACGGGCCACCAGATCATCGCCAGGGACGGCCGTTACGGCCCGTACGTCACCGAGGTGCTCCCCGAGGGCACCCCGAAGACCGGCAAGAACGCCGTCAAGCCGCGTACCGCCTCGCTGTTCAAGTCGATGTCCCTCGACACGGTGACGCTCGACGACGCCCTGAAGCTGATGTCGCTGCCGCGCGTCGTCGGCAAGGACGCCGAGGGCGTGGAGATCACCGCGCAGAACGGGCGTTACGGCCCGTACCTGAAGAAGGGCACGGACTCGCGTTCGCTGCAGTCCGAGGACCAGCTCTTCACGATCACGCTCGAGGAGGCGCTGGAGATCTACTCCCAGCCCAAGCAGCGTGGCCGCGCGGCCGCCAAGCCGCCGCTGAAGGAGCTGGGCACGGACCCGGTCAGCGAGAAGCCGGTCGTGGTGAAGGACGGCCGCTTCGGGCCGTACGTCACCGACGGGGAGACCAACGCGACCCTGCGCTCCGGCGACAGCGTCGAGGACATCACCCCGGAGCGCGGCTTCGAACTCCTCGCCGAGAAGCGGGCGAAGGCGCCCGCCAAGAAGACGGCGAAGAAGGCGCCCGCGAAGAAGGCACCGGCCAAGAAGGCGACCGCTGCCAAGACCGCGGCGAAGAAGACGACGACGGCCGCGAAGAAGACGACCGCCAAGAAGACGACGGCCAAGAAGGCCACCGCTTCGAAGACGGCAACGGAGGACTGACGGTCCTCACGGAGGACTGACGGCTCTCCGCGACGGCTCTCCGCGACGGCTCTCCGCGAGGGACCTCGCGGAGGACGGAGCGGTCCGCGGTCCATACGTGTTCCTCCACCGAGGGTTCGCAAAACCAACGCCCCGGCATCACATTGGTGTCGGGGTGTGCGCACGTCCGGACGCGCACTCCGGGCTGTCGGTGCGTCCCGATAGGCTGAAAGCATGACCCCAGCCGAGCAGCCAACGGCCACTCACCCGGCCCCCGACGACGCCCTGGTCGCGGACTCCCGCGAGCGCGCCGTCCGCGCCCTGCTGCACCGCCCGCAGCTGAAACGGCTGTGGAGCGCGCACCTCGTGGGCGGTGTCGGCGACACCCTCGCGCTTCTGGTTCTCGTCGTTCTCGCCCTCCAGGCGGCCATCGCCGAGGGCTCGTTCGGCGGTGGCTACCGGGGCGTGGCGTTCGCAGTGGCGACCGTTTTCGGAGCGCGCGTCCTCGCGACGCTGCTCTTCGGAGCCGTGCTCCTCGGCCCGCTCACCTCGCTCACCTCCCAGGACGGCCCGCTCGACCGTCGCTGGACGATGGTAGGCGCGGACGGACTGCGGGCCGTGGTGCTCATCGTGGCACCCCTGTGGATCGACTGGACGCCCGACGACGCGCTGGCCGTCCTCCTGGTCACCGCCTTCGTGACAGGAGTCGCCGAGCGCTTCTGGACGGTGTGCCGGGAGAGCGCGGCACCCGCCCTGCTTCCGGCCCCGCCGCCGGAGGGCGCGACGGTACGGCCGCTGCCGGACCACATGGACGCGCTGCGCCGGCTGTCGCTGCGCACGAGCTTCGTGGCGATCCCGCTCGCGGCCGCCGCGCTCGTCGTCGCCGGTCTGCTCAACAACCTGCTCGGCTCGGGGATCGCCTGGTTCGCCCAGCACCAGGCGGCGCTCGCGTCGTACGTCGCGGCCGGACTGTTCGCCGCGTCCCTGTCGGTGCTGACCTTCCTGGAACTGCCCGACACGCGTACCCCGCGCGCGCGTTCGCCGTTGGAGGGACTGCGCCGGCCCAAGACGGGCACGGGCGTCGACAAGGGCCGTACCGGCGCGATCCCGCTGCTGGTGCCGGCCTGCGCCGCCGTCGCCGGATCGGTCGCGGCCGCCGTGGCCGTCGCCGTGCTGCACGCCAAGGACCTGGGTGGCGGACCGGTGCTGTACGGCCTGCTGGTGGCCGCGCTGACCGGCGGTGTCGTCGTCGGTATCCGGACGGCGCCCTCGCTGCTGCCGACGTTGTCGCGACGCCGGCTGCTGGCGCTGGCGATCGCGTTCACCGGAGTCGCCCTGCTGGCCGCCGGGCTCGTCCCGGACGTCACCAGCGTGCTGCTGATCATGGTGCTGGCCGGAGCCGCCGCGGGCGTGGCCGCCAACACCGGGCACACCCTGCTGGACCAGGAGACCGAGGAGCACCGGCGGGCCAGGACGACCGAGCATCTGCACGCGGTCGTCCGGGTGTCCATGGCGCTCGGCGCGGTCGTCGCACCCGTGGTGGCCGCGGCGATCGGACCGCACCGCCTGGAGAACGGCAAGTTCGTGTTCGCGCACGGCGGCGCCGCCTTCACCCTGATGCTGGTCGGCGCGCTGCTGCTGCCGGTGGCCGCGCTGGTGCTCGCCAAGGTCGACGACCGTTCCGGCGTACCGCTGCGGCACGACCTGCGGGACGCGCTGCTCGGCGGCGACGACCCGGAGACCGCGCCCCTGTCGACCGGTTTCTTCATCGCGCTGGAAGGCGGCGACGGGGCCGGCAAGTCCACCCAGGCCGAGGCGCTCGCCGAGTGGATCCGGGCCAAGGGCCACGAAGTCGTCCTCACCCGTGAACCCGGCGCCACGCCGGTCGGCAAGCGGCTGCGGTCCATCCTGCTGGACGTCTCCAGCGCCGGACTCTCGCACCGAGCGGAGGCGTTGCTGTACGCGGCGGACCGCGCGGAGCACGTCGACACGGTGGTGCGGCCCGCGCTG
Organism: Streptomyces violaceoruber; assembly: GCA_000720805.1. Taxonomy (GTDB): domain Bacteria; phylum Actinomycetota; class Actinomycetes; order Streptomycetales; family Streptomycetaceae; genus Streptomyces; species Streptomyces cellulosae_A. The sequence goes on along the minus strand of JODI01000035.1, from coordinate 73,605 downwards.
GAGCGCGGCGCGGTGGTCATCTCCGACCGCTACATCGACTCGTCCGTGGCCTACCAGGGGGCGGGCCGTGATCTGTCTCCGACCGAGATCGCCCGTATCAACCGGTGGGCCACGAACGGACTGGTGCCGCATCTGACGGTGCTGCTGGACGTCTCGCCGGAGATCGCCCGCGAGCGGTTCACCGAGGCGCCGGACCGTCTGGAGTCGGAACCGGCCGAGTTCCACGCGCGCGTGCGCTCCGGCTTCCTGACGCTGGCCGCCGCCGACCCCGGGCGCTACCTGGTGGTGGACGCGGGGCAGGAGCCCGAGGCGGTCACGACGGTGGTCCGGCACCGGCTCGACCAGATGCTGCCGCTGTCCGAGGCGGAGATCCAGGCACAGGAAGAGGCGCGCCGGAAGGCCGAGGAGGAAGCGCGCCGCAAGGCCGAGGAAGAGGCCGCCCGCAAGGCCGAGGAGGAGCGCCTGGAGCGCGAGCGCCAGGAGCAGCTGGAGCGGCTGCGTGCCGAGGAGGAGGAGCGCAAGCGCCGCGAACTGGAGGAGGCGCAGCGCCGCGAGGCCGAACGGCAGGCGGAGGAGGCCCGGCTGCGGGCCGAGGAAGCGCATCGCCGGGCCGAGGAGGAGCGGCAGCGGCTCCTCGCCGAGGAGAAGGTCCGGGCGGAGGAAGAGGCACGTCGCAGGGCCGAGGAGGAACGGCGCCGCAAGCAGGCCGAGGAGGAGGCCCGGCTGCGCGCCGAGGCCGAGGCGCGGCGCCTGGAGAAGCAGCGCAAGGCCGAGGAAGCGCTGCTGCGGGCCGAGGAGGCACGTCGGCTGGCCGAGCAGGCGGCGGCCGCGGCGGAGGCGGGGCCCCGGCCGACGGGACCGCGGGGGACGGGTACTGGCGCGACCGCGGGGCCGAAGCCCCCTGGTGCCACGCCGGACGCGGCGACGGTGCAGACGCCGGTGGTGACACCGACGAACGCGTCGGGCGGGCCCGTCGACGAGACGGCGGTGCTGCCACGGGTGCGGGACGACGAGGGGGCGGGGGAGCGGGGCGCCGACAGCGATTCCGGCTCCGGTTCCGGCTCTGGCTCCGGTAGGCCCGGGTCCGACTCCGAGGTGACGGCCGAACTGCCTGCCCCTCCAGGAGCCGCGGATGAGACTGCGGTGCTGCCGCCGGTTCCTCCGGGTGCCGCCGACGAGACCGCGGTGCTGCCGCCGGTCCCGCCGCCCGGCGCCGCGGACGAGACGGCCGTACTGCCTCCCGTGCGGGACGAGGCTCCCTCGGACCGGGTTCCGCCGGGCTACTTCCGGGACGAGCAGGCGCAGCCACGGCCGGACGGGGGCGAGGACCGTACACGTGAGCTGCCGCAGGTGGACGAGCACGGGGCGCCGCGGCGGCGGGCGCGGTCGGACTGGGCCGAGGAGACGCCGTTGGACGATCTGCCCACGCTGGCGGACGAACTGCTCGGACGGCACGAAGACGACGGCGACGACGGCGACGACAGGGGACGTGGGCGGCGCGGCCGGGGGCGGCGGGGCTGAACCGGGCGCTCGGTCGCCGGTTTCGGCCGGTTGTCAGTGCCTGCCCGCACAATGGATCCCGCAACACGAAACGTGACGAAAGTGCGGGGTGAGTGACGGATGACCGTCTGGGACGACCTGGTCGGCCAGGAGAAGGTGAGCGAGCAGCTCGACGCCGCTGCCCGGGACGCCGACGCCTTCGTCACCGCGGCCGCCGCCGACGCGCCGCCGCCCGCGACGTCGAAGATGACGCACGCCTGGCTGTTCACGGGCCCGCCGGGGGCCGGCCGGAACCAGGCGGCGCGGGCCTTCGCCGCCGCGCTGCAGTGCGTGAGCCCCGACCGCGCCCTCGGCGGATCCCCCGGCTGCGGTTTCTGCGACGGCTGTCATACGGCGCTCGTGGGCACCCACGCCGACGTCACCACCGTCGCCGCCGTGGGCACGCAGATCCTGGCCGACGACATGCGGGACACCGTCCGCAAGTCGTTCACCTCTCCGGCCACCGGCCGCTGGCAGGTCATCCTCGTCGAGGACGCCGAGCGACTGAACGAGAAGTCGGCCAACGCGGTCCTCAAGGCCGTGGAAGAGCCCGCCCCTCGTACGGTCTGGCTGCTGTGCGCCCCCTCCATCGAGGACGTCCTGCCGACCATCCGCTCCCGCTGCCGCCACCTGAACCTGAGCACGCCCTCGGTCGAGGCCGTCGCCGACATGCTCGTACGCCGGGAGGGCGTCGAACCGGCCGCCGCGATGGCCGCCGCGCGTGCCACCCAGGGCCATGTCGACCGGGCCCGCCGGCTGGCCACCGACCCGGCCGCACGGGAGCGCCGGGCCGCTGTGCTGAAGCTGCCGCTCCGCGTCGACGACATCGGGGGGTGCCTCAGGGCGGCCCAGGAACTCGTGGACGCGGCGGCCGAGGACGCCAAGCAGCTCGCCGAGGAGATGGACGGCAAGGAGACCGACGAGCTGAAGGCGGCGATGGGCGCCTCCCAGGGCGGCCGGATGCCGCGCGGCACGGCGGGCGTGATGAAGGACCTGGAGGACAGGCAGAAGCGCCGCAGAACCCGCACACAGCGCGACAGCCTCGACCTCGCGCTCACCGACCTCACCGCCTTCTACCGCGACGTCCTCGCCCTCCAGCTCGGCTCCCGGGTGGCGCTCGCCAACACGGACGCCGAGGACGTGCTGGAGCGGCTCGCCCGCGCGGGATCCCCGGAGTCCACGCTCCGTCGCATAGAGGCGATCGCCGCGTGCCGGGACGCCCTCGACCGCAATGTGGCTCCACTGCTGGCGGTGGAGGCGATGACGATGGCGCTCAGAGCCGGTTGACCATGTCACTCGTCCGAGGCATGGTGCGCACGGAGAGCTTTCGACCGGGTGCGCAGAGTTACGCTCGCTTGATGTACCTCAGGCGCAGCTCCCGCCCCAGCACCCCACCAGAACCGACCGGGCCCGGCCCGAGCCCCCGAGGCGGCCTCGCCCCCGCGCGCAGAGCCCGTACCGGCGCCGTTCTCCTCGCCGCCACCGCGCTGCTCCTCTCCGCCTGCTCCTCGGGAAGCACGACGACGTCCGCCAGTACGGCTGCCGAGGCGGCGCTCGCCGCGCTGCCGCGCACCACGCCGGCCGCCCTGGCCGCGTACTACGGGCAGAAGCCGGCCTGGCGCTCGTGCGAAGTTCCCGGCTTCCAGTGCGCGACGCTGAAGGCGCCGCTCGACTACGCGAAGCCGGCGGACGGCGACGTGCGGCTCGCGGTCGCCCGCAAGAAGGCCACGGGGCCGGGCAAGCGCCTCGGTTCGCTGCTCGTCAACCCGGGCGGGCCGGGCGCCTCCGCGATCGGCTATCTCCAGGCGTACGCCGGAATCGGCTACCCGGCGAAGGTCCGCGCCCGCTATGACATGGTCGCGGTCGATCCGCGCGGAGTCGGCCGCAGCGAGCCCGTCGAATGCCTCCGCGGGCGGGACATGGACAGGTACACACAGACGGACATCACGCCCGACGACGGGCGGGAGACCACCGAACTCGTCCAGGCGTACAAGAAGTTCGCCGAGGGCTGCGGGGCGCACTCACCGAAGCTCCTGCGACACGTGTCCACCGTCGAGGCGGCCCGGGACATGGACATCGTGCGGGCGGCGCTGGGCGACCCGAAGCTGAACTACGTGGGGGCGTCGTACGGCACGTTCCTCGGGGCGACGTACGCGGGTCTCTTCCCGGAGCGGGCGGGTCGGCTGGTCCTGGACGGCGCGATGGACCCCTCGCTGCCGGCCCGGCGGATGAACCTCGACCAGACCGCGGGCTTCGAGACGGCGTTCCAGTCGTTCGCGAAGGACTGCGTTCGGCAGCCGGACTGCCCGCTCGGCAGGAAGGGCACGACGACCGCCCAGGTCGGCCGGAACCTCAAGGCCTTCTTCGGAAAGCTGGACGCCCGGCCGATCGCCGCCGGCGGCGCGGGCAGCCGCAGGCTCGGCGAGTCCCTCGCCACCACCGGCGTGATCGCGGCGATGTACGACGAGGGGGCGTGGGCGCAGTTGCGCGAGGCGCTGACCGCGGCGATGAAGGAGGACGACGGCGCCGGCCTGCTGGCCCTGTCCGACAGTTACTTCGAGCGGGACGCCGGCGGCAGCTACGAGAACCTGATGTTCGCCAACGCCGCCGTGAACTGCCTCGACCTCCCGCCGGCCTTCGACACCGCCGAGGAGGCCGAGAAGTCGCTCCCGGCCTTCGAGAAAGCGTCCCCCGTCTTCGGCGAGGGCCTCGCCTGGGCCGCCCTGAACTGCGCGTACTGGCCGGTGCGGGCCACCGGTGAGCCGCACCGCATCCAGGCGAAGGGCGCCGCCCCGATCGTCGTGGTCGGCACCACCCGCGACCCGGCCACCCCCTACCGCTGGGCCCGAGCCCTGGCCGCCCAGCTCTCCTCGGCCCGCCTCCTCACCTACGAGGGCGACGGCCACACCGCCTACGGCCGCGGAAGCGCGTGCATCGACTCCGCGATCAACACGTACCTGCTCCGCGGCACCGCTCCCGCCGACGGAAAACGCTGTTCGTAACCCCATGCCGACCCGACGACCAGCCCCGGTGCCCAGGCCCCGGGCTGGTTCGGAGCACCCCCGGAAACTGTGTAGACTTACCGACGTTGCTGATCGCACCATGGGTGCGGACAGCGCGCCGCCTTAGCTCAGATGGCCAGAGCAACGCACTCGTAATGCGTAGGTCTCGGGTTCGAATCCCGAAGGCGGCTCTGCCGAAGCCTCAGGACTCACTCGCCGTGACCTGGGGCTTTTGCTTTTACCGGATGCGCCGACGGCGCTGGCGGCGGGCCGCGCGGCTGTCCGTGGTCTCATTTCTGGTCTCAATAGACGGTTCCGGCTGACGCTCCGGGCTGGGCATGAACGTGTCGCCCATGCGGCGCATGGCGTCCTTCGACAGGTGGGACCTGCCCTTGACGTAGCGCCGGGTCTGGCTGATCTGGGTGTGGCGCAGGATCTCCATGATCGTGGGCATGTCGACCCCGAGTTCATTCAGGATCGTGCCGGCGGTGTGACGGCTCCCGTCGTACAGGCGGCGGTCGTCGATCCCGGCTTCTGCCAACAGCTCCTTGAATTCCTCCCAGTCCTGGCGGGGGTCGAGCGGACGGCCGTCCGGGCGAGTGAAGACGAGCTTGTGTTCCTGCCAGAGATCCCCGGCCGCGGATCGCATTTCCTCCTGCTGTGCTCTGTGCTCGCGCAGGTAGGGGATGAACGGCGGCGGGATCGGCACTTCATTGCGGCTCTTCTTGGTCTTGGGTCGAGTGAAGGTCAGTCCGCCGTCCTTCCGGTCGGGACACGCGCGAGCGTGCTTCGTGCAGTCCTTCGGGCACGGCTTCGGGCATCCCCGCTTGTAGCCCTTGTGGGTTGTGCAGTTGGGTGGGCACGGCTCGAAGCGGTGGAACTTAGCGCCACAAGCGTGCGGGTCCTCGCAGCCGTGCCGCCACGTGAGGCGTTGAAGCTGCCATTGGGGGTGGAACAGCTCGTTGTCGAGGTCGACGTACGGCCACCGCAAGCCCAGCGTCTCGCCCTGCCGGAAGCCCATGCCGACGCCGACGCACCACCGCATGAAGGTGGGTCGCTTGGCAGCGGCCTCAAGGAACGCCTTGGCCTCCTCGGTAGTGAAGGGGTTCGCCTCGGTCTCGTCGACTGTGGGCGGGTCTACGAGGGTGGCCACGTTTTCGACGACCAGGCGGCGGCGGTGGGCAATCTTCAGGGCACGCGACAGGATGCGGTGGACCTTGAGCACGTGGGACGGCGCGTGTCCCTCGTCGAGCATGACCCGGTACATCCGCTCAAGGTGTTCCGGCTGGAGCTTGTCGAGCCGGTGTTTGCCGATCCCCGGGATGATGTCGTTCCTGGTCTTGGACCAGTAGTCATCCAGGGAACGCGGCTTGAGTTTCAGGGAAGCGATGTCGGTGAGATAGGTGGTCATCCACCCCTCTACGGTCGGCTTGCGCCCCGCCTTGGGAGCGCGCCCCTTGTCCCGGAGATCCTCCAACTCGCGCACCTTGCGCTTGATCTCGGCCTCCGTCCTCGCTCGGCGGTGACGGCGGTCGGGACTGCCATCGGCCGTGACGCCCATCGTGACGCGGCCGTGCCACCAACCGTCTTTGCCCAGGTAGATGGACGATTCCATGTTCGGCTTCTTGGGGCGGGGGCTCAATGTTCTCCTCCATGCAAGAGGCGCCCCCGGACGCGATGTCCGGGGGCGCCTCGTCTGTGTGCGGGTCAGTTGGGCAGCGGGGCGAGGCCGGCCACGTAGGTTTCGAGGTCCGTCCGCCTGATGCGGCGGCAGCGGCCCAACTTGATGTAGGTCAGAACTCCGTCCGCCATCAGTTCGTAGAGGGTCGAACGGCCGATGGCGAGTGCTTCGGCGGCCTCTTCCGGCGTGTAGAGAAGCCGGTCGACAGGCGCAGCGGTCGCTGTGCTCATCCGAGTTGTCTCCTCGGGTCGGGGGCTGTCCGGGCGCGATCCTTCTGCCAGACCCGCTACATCCGCTACATCCGCTACAGCGCAGGTCAGGGGCCTGTTGGGTGTAGCGGATGGGCGGGATGTAGCGGATAGGCGGTGCTACGCCGTGCGGTCGGCAGTAGCGGCTTGGGGGGTGATGTAGCGGATACCGGGAAGCTCTTCCGCTACGGATTCACCCTCGCTGACCTGCGGCGTAGCGGATGTAGCGGATGTAGCGGATTTCTCGGGGGGCGGGGGGCAGTAGCGCAGCCACGCGTCCGTGAGATCTTCGGCGTAGTACCCCTTGGGTACGCCCTGGGCGGTGCGGATGGACCGGGGCCGGATCGGCTCGTTGGTCGCGGTGACGTACTCCCCGAGCATCTTCGACAGCATCCGGGCGTTCAGGGGCTTGCCGTTGCCGTCCATGTCGGTCCACGGGGCGTCGTCGATCCGGTGCAGGACTTCGAGGATCACGGCCGTGGGCATGCGCTCGGCTCCGCAGAACACCTTGTCGCGCAGGTCGGTCAACAGCCGGATGCCGAGGGAGGAACCGTTACCCTCCCCGGCGGCGCGGACCAGTTCCAGGCACGCCGCACGCGCTCGCTCGGGCCAGTGCCCGCCGGCCGCGTCGGCGACTGCAAGGAGCGGTTCCCACACGTCGGCGGGTCGGTCGGAGACTCCCTCGGGCATCTCCGGCCAGGCCGTGGCGACGTCTTCCTTGACGGTGTCGGCCCACTTGGCGAGCCGGTCACGAAGGGCATGACCCTGCTTCTCGTGGACGCGCCGGCGGTAGGGCTCGGCCTTCTCGTTGGGGGCCTTCTTGCGCATGCGGATGATGACCGAGCGGGTCAGGATCGTGTCCGGCAGGGAGCCGAGTCCGGCCATGGCGACGGCGCAGAACGAGGAGAACCACTCGGTGTTCTGGTTGGAGCCGTCCCCGACGCAGCGCAGGGACTTGGCGCCGCGCCGGTAGCCGGAGTTCAGGAACCCGCGGACCTCTTCGTTGCCGCCGGCCTTCGGCCCGAACACGGTGTCGATCTCGTCGAAGAGGAGAGTGGGAGTCCCTCCGTCAGCCTCCACCAGCCGGAACAGCGCGTTGGCGGAGGCGTTCACCGTGGTAGCCGCGCGCGGCGTGAGCGTTTCCACGATCTCCAGCGCGCGGGACTTGCCCGATCCCGGCTCTGGCGAGAGGAACGCCAGGCGGGCGGTACCGTCGAACGCGTCGATCAGGTGGGCGTGCGCGTCCCACAGAGTGACAGCGACGTACGCGGCTTCTCTGGGGAAGACGTTGAAGCGGCGGTGGAACGCTTCGACCTCATCGAGCAGGGCCGCGCCGTCGATGGACGGCTCGGGCGTGTTGGCGCTGGTCATGCGGCGTTCCTCCTTTCCTGGGTGGTGCGGAGCGGGCATTCGTCGCGGTGAGTTGCGTGGTCGGCGATCAGCGCATGCACCTTGCGGTGGCCGACGGCGCTGCGGTCCCTGCCGCACAGGCACGTCGACGTGGCGGTGGGGGTGGCGCCGCGCGGTGCGCGGATGTGGAGCCAGGCCACGGGGAACCGTCCGTCGCCAGCAGGCGGGGCGCTGGGGTTCTGGTCGGGGGGAAGGGCTGAAAGGACGGCCTGACGGCCGTCGTCTTTCGTGCCACAGCTCCCGTCGGGGTCCGCTGCCATCGGGCGCGGACGGGCCGGTACGGCGGGCGGGAGAGGCTTTTCAGTGGGGGATGGGGGGCGGGCGGTCCGGGTCACTGCGCCTCCCGGGGCCGGGCGTTGCGGATGGACCAGTTCAGGGCGCTGCGCAGGGTGGAGCGGCACTCGTACGCCTTGAGTCCGGCCGCCTCCCCCGCCGACTGAAAAGCCTCCTCGACCACGTGGCGGGCGATGTCGCCCCAGGCCACGAAGCGCCCCATGGACCGTGCGGCCTTGAACAGGGTCTCTTCCCGCTTCCCCTCCGGTGCCGCCTCGATGGCCGCCCGTTCGCGCTCCAGCGCCACCTGTGCGCGGCGGGAGGCGTTGCGGGGCGGGGCGATCGACGACGGCACGCCGGTCTTCGGTGTCTCCACGATCGCCTCACGCAGCCACTCGGGGAGCTCCGCGACGCGCCACGGGGCGGTGACCTCGTAGGCGGCGCCGTTGACGGTGCTACCGGCGGCGACGACGTAGCCGCCCCATGCGCGGGTGTCGACCAGCGGCGCGAGCTTGCCCGCGGTGTTGGTCAACCTGGTGCCGGGCGGCGCGGTGAAGTACAGGTGCATGCCGCCGGAGGGCGTCCGCACCGTGAAGGTGGTGGGCCAGGTCTCTCCGGCGCGCTCGCAGAGCGCCAGAAAGAAGGTCACGCCGTCAGGCGTGCCCGAACTGCCCTCCTCCTTGTGCACGTCCAGATCGACAACGACCAGACCGGAGGGGCCAGTGGCGATGGCGACGTTGGCGGGGCTTGTCTCCCAGCACTGCACGATGCGCCGTGGGTCGGTGCTGGCCCGCTGCTCCCACTTCAGGTGCCCACCGGCGCAGTCGCCGGTGTTCCGGCAGCGGTCGGCGCCGTGCAGGGCGGGGTGCTTGCTGCCGGGGCGGAGGGGGAAGACGTGCCAGCCACGTGCGGCGGCGTCCAGGGCTGCGTGGAGCAGCGCGCCGGGGTTCGGTTGGGGCATTCTGGAGGTTCTCCTGTTCTGTGGTCAGGACAAGGGAGCCGGGGCGGCCGCGGACTTTGGCGAGACGGTGGCCGCCCCGGGCGATCAGGCCGCGTCCAGGGCGGGTTGCTGCCAGGTGGGCAGCGCGTCCAGGACGCGGGAGCGCCAGCGCAGGGCGTAGGGCAGGCAGTTGGCGCAGTTCTTGTGCGGGTGGCCGTCCAGCGGCGGTCTGCGGCGGGCGTGGTAGCTCCAGGCCGCGGAGTCGGCGGAGGCCAGCAGGTGGCCGACGCGTTCCAGGCCCAGCGTTTTGAAGCCGAAGCCGTGCAGCTTCAGCCCGTGTGCGGCCATGGCGGTGACGATCGCGGCACCCTCGCGGGTGGACTGCAACCGGCACACGGAGCCGAGCCCCACGGTGGGCTCACGGACCAGGTCGACGCCGGCGCGCTGGTAGAGGCTCACGCACCGCTCGTAGTCGGCGAGGGTGCGGCCTTGCAGGACCGGCGCGATCGGCAACTCGGGGGCCAGGGAGCGCAGTTCCAGGTAGTTGGCCACGGTTCGGCGCTGGTGTTCGCCCACATTGAGGTGGGTGCCGACGAAGTGCTGTCCGCCGATGGTGCCGCCGTGGATGATGGCGTCCTCGCACATCCAATCCTGCGGCGCGGCCCAGTCGAACGGGCCCACACCCTCCCAGATGCGGCGCAGGTCGCCGATGTACTGCTGCGGGGTGCGCGTCCAGCGGCCGTGTCGCTGGATCTCCGAGAAGCCGCCGGAGTCGACCGCGTAGCGACCCAGCGCCACGGGCAGCTTGTGTGCTGCGGTGAAGTGCTCGGACTTGAGGAACAACGGCACCGTCGTGAGTTTTACCCAGTGCCGTTTGTGGGTGGTCAGGTAGAACAGCAACGGCTCTCCTGCTTCTGTGGTCAGGACAAGGAAGCCGGGGCGGCCAGGGACTTTGGCGAGACGATGGCCGCCCCGGGCCGACCTAGAACGGAGGCTTCGGAGTGTTTCCGTCCGTGTTCCACGGATCGCCGGAGGCGTCGGCGGAGCCATTGCCGCCCGTGCGCTTTCCGTTGATGCTGACGGTGGTGAAGCGGAGGCTGGCGCCGATCTCGTCGACCTCCACGGCGAGCATGGAGCGGTTCTCGCCCTCCGGGGTCTTCCAGTCGTGCTGCCGGATCCGCCCGGACAGCACCACCCGCGAGCCCTTGCCCAGCGACTCGGCGACGTGTTCGGCCAGCGCGCGCCAGGCAGCGCAGCGGAAGAACGTGGACGTGCCGTCCTTCCACTGGTTCGCCTCGCGGTCGAAGGTGCGCGGGGTGGAAGCGATGGTGAACTTTGCCAGGGCCTGGCCGGAGTCGGTGAACTTAAGTTCCGGGTCGGCGGTCAGGTTGCCGATGATGGTGATCGGGGTCTCTCCGAAGGACATGGTTACTCGCTTTCGGGGGTGGTGGGCCGGTGGTCGGCGGTGAAGTACAGGCGGGTGCGCTTGCCGTCGCGGGTGGAGTACTGGCGTGCCGGGCCGGTATCGAACGCGGCGGCCAAGGTCTGGCTGACGCGGTCGGCATGGTCCGGCTCGCAGATGACGCGGATCTCGAACATGGCGCTCCTTTTTGCAGGTCAGCGCTTGGAGGTGAAGAGTTTGAGGGTGATGCCGCCGAGGCCAATGGGTCCGGCGGCGCTGGCGATGACGGTCGCGGTGTGGGCGACGGCGCTCAGCAGCCAGACCAGGGCGGCGACCAGTCCCCAAACGCCGACGACAACCGCGCCGGCGATGGCGAACGGGTACAGGAAACGCCGCCACGGGAAGTCAGTACCGCCGGTGCCGTTGATGTTCGCCACAACAGAATCTCCTTGTCTCTCGGGGCGGTGCGGGGCGGCCGGGCGGCCTGTTCAGTCCTCGCTCACCGCGCCGGGGCGGGGAGGCGAGGACTGGACGGAGCGCCCGGAGGCGAGCACGCGTGAGGGCCCGCACCCTTGTGGGGATGCGGGCCCTCAGTGGCAGGCGTGCGTCAGAGGTCGGAGGGGAGTTTCTCTCCGGTCTGTGCGTCGTAGGCGATCCCGGTCGGGGACAGGCGGACGGTCCGGGAGGTGGCTCGGGTGCCTTCCTTCCAGGTGCGTCCGCCGACCGCTACGTGGACGGTCACGTCGGCGAGGGGATCTGTCACCGGCAGCTCGATCTCCGGGGCCTTGGGGAACCATCGGTCGTTGCCCAGAGTGCTTTGGGCGCTCTTGCCGGCCCCGTCGATCCGCAGGTACCTGGCGTTCTTGTCGAAGTACGAGCGCAGTTCGACGATGACGTTGTCCCTGTCCGTGGTCCACTGTGCCACGACGTCAGCCTTGACGCCGTCGAGGGCGAGCGCTGCGCCTGAGCGGCCCTTGTAGGCGGCGGCTTTCTGCTGGCGTTCCTGGGTGTCGTGCTCGTCTTGAGCGTTCATCCATACTCCGCCTGCCGCGATCGACAGGGCGGCGACCGCGGCGACGTAGGGCCAGGTGCGCCGACGCGCCCGCACTGGGTGTTCCTCGTCCGGTGTCGCTGCGGGGGCAGGCGGTTGGGGCACGCTGTGCCACGCCGGGGACGTGCTGTTGCCGCTCTCTTCGAACCATGCGCCGTCGCCGTTGCCCATGCGAGCGACGGTAGCGCGCAGCTGCACGGCCTGTCCGGAGTCACCGCGCAGATCTGCCACCTGCGCCCGGGTCTCCAACCAGGCAAGCGCATGGGGGGAGTTGAGGCCGTGGGCGTTGATGTCCTCGCGCTCAAGAACGGTGGCCAGCTGAGCGGCCTCGCCGAACCGGCCTTCCAGCGCGGTTCGGAGGACGCTTTCGTGCCGTGCGAGGTCGAATCGCTCAGGTCCGCTGATGACGTTGGGCGGCAGGGTCTCCCAGTCCCAGGTGGCGTCGGCCGCCGTGAACGGCGCGTACAGATCTTCGCTCTGGTCGACATCGACGTTGGTGTCCCCACTCGGCTCTGCGAGCTGCTCACCCGGGGTGGCGGTGTCCTGTTCGACGGCCAGGGCTTGCTGTGCCATGCGACGGCGTGCCGAGGTGTCGGTGAGCACGGCTTCCTCGTCACTGAGGACGGTTTGAACGATGTCGACGTAGTCGGGGCCGACCTTCCAGACGGCCTGTCCCGGATCGAGCGTGGGGATCTTCTCGACTGCCCAGGCGGGCAGTCCGAGCAGGGCGCCGACGATGGTGGCCTCTTCCGGGTTCAGGCGTCCGACGTGGGCGATCTCGCACAGCCGGGCCAGGTCGCGGGCCTTTCCCTCGCCCAGGTCGGACAGCGTGTGCATCAGCACGTCCAGCGACAGCCCGGCCTTGCGGCTGTTCTTCAGCAGCCGCTGGATCAGCTCAGCAGTGGCCGGGGACAGCAGGATCTGCCACGCCTCCTCCAGCACCAGGTGCTTGTGCACGGCGGTCGACTGGCGCAGCCACACGTGCTCTGCCCAGCAGCTGACCGCAGCCATCAGCGAGGGGATCGCCGGGGAGTTGCGGTCCAGGTGGGAGAAGTCGAAGGACAGGATCGGCAGATCCGTCTCCGGCAGACTCGCGCCCTGGCCGTCGAACAGGCCCCTCAGCGAGCCTTCGGTGTAGCGGGACAGGCCGATCGCGGCGCCCTCGCCCCACTCGGTCAGCTTGGCCGCTGACCAGCGGCCGTCTTCCGGGCTGACCAAGGCGTCCACCAGGCCGTTGAGTGAGGTGGCCTTGGGGTGGTTCAGGGCGTGTTGCAGGGCGTGGGTGGCCTGGTGGGTGAGTGCGCCGGGTTCGACCGCCAGGATGAGCGAGCGGACCAGCTGTTCGCGCACCTCGGGCGGGAACAGCGTGCTGACCGGGTTGAGGGTGAAGGCGCCGGCCTCGATGACCCGGCCTCCCAGGGAGCGTGTCAGTGGCGCCCATTCGCCGCTGTTGTCCTCCCCGAAGGAGTCGATGACGACGGCCTGGTGACCGTTCTCCAGGATCTCGCGGCGGATCCGGGTCTTCGCCGTGGTGCTCTTGCCGGAGCCGAGACCGCCCAAAGCAAGGGAGTTGGTCGACGGCAGCAGCGCGGCGGAGGTCTGGACGGGGGAAAGGCGAAATGGCCGTCCATCCAGCAGGGAGCGGCCGATCGGGATGCCGGGGAAGGCCGTGTTGGAGGCGACCAGCGGCGCCGTGATCGCGGCATGAGTGGTGGGCAGACGGATCACAGGATCGCCCCTTTCCGGGTGGAGGCTCCGTGCGGGGTGGTCATCACGTGCGCGCGGTGCTGCTGGCCGGCGAGCCAGTCAAGCCGGATGCGGTGCCGGTCGGCTGCGAGGCAGGCCTGCCAGCGGGCGGCGGTGACGCTCTGGGGATCGTCGCCGAACACGGTGAGGTAGGCGTCCAGGTCGACGAGGGTGGCGCCCTGGACGAGCGCGCCGTGCGTGGTTCCGCTGGCGATGTCGTGCGCGTCCTGCTTGACCTTGTCGGCGGTGAAAGCCTCGGAGGCGGCGCGCTGCCACTTCGCGGACCGGCGCGACAGGCCCGCCGGAAGGGGCCGGTACAGGACGGCGAGCGACCGATCCGTGCCCGGTCCGAGCAACAGGTTCGGCATGAGGTCGCCGCCCGTCTCCTCCGGCCAGGCCGTGATCCTGGCAGTGGCGACGTAACGGCCGTCGTCCAGAGCAGCCCAGCCGGAACCGCGTTCGATCACAGCGGGCAGCGGCTCGGGAGTGAGAGGGCTCAGCGTCCCAAGGGCGGCGAATTCGTCGCGCAGACTGTCGAGGACCCGGGCGGGGTGGGCGATCAGCCCCTTGGGGACGTGGACGGTGATGGCCTGCGTGTGGTCGGTGTAGTCGTCGGCGGTGGTGTGGTGGGTGACGTGGACCTGGACACCCGCGGTGCGGGCCTGTCCGCCGGCGAAGACCAGGGCGCGGGCGAACGCAGCATGGAACGCGGTCCGGCGCTGCGGGTCCTGCATGGTGCCGTGCTCCGAGTACAGCGCCCACGTCGTGGTCGTGCCGGGCTGTGCAGCGATCGTGTCCGGGAGGCTGCGCTCACGCAGATGTCGGTAGCCGACCGTCGCCCACCGTGCGATCGAGCGCGGCCCCGGGGCGAGGTTGAGCACGGCGGCCGTGGCGCCGACCGCGGCGAACGCCCACACCGGCGGCGGGGTGATCGTCGCCGACATCAGTGCAGCGCTCCCGAGCCCGGCGTTCGCCTTGGTCAGCAGGGTTTCGGCGCGGCTGAGTCCGCGCTGGAGGGCGGGGATGCGGTAGCCGGGGGTCAGGGAGTACACGGCAGCAGCCTCCTGAAGTCTGTGAGTAAGCGCGCCCGGCCCCGGCGCTCGCTCCCGCCCTCTGGGTGGCGAGGGAGGGGGAGAGCACCGGGGCTGGGAACAGGCTCTTACGGGGTGGGCGCCTGGCCCGAAGACGGCGGATTCGCCGCCGGGTGTTGGGGGCCGGGCGTCGGGGTGGGGGGATTGGCCGGCGGGCTTGCGGGGGCCGCGGCCTGCGGCCGGGGAGTGGTCCGGTACTGCTCACGCACTTCCCGGAGTTGCTGACGACGGGTTGCGCTTTCGCTCGCGTCCCGCCGCTCCTTCACGACGGCGGATGTGGTGGTCAGCCGTCCGGACCGCTCGGGCTTGTTGAGGCCGTAGGCGGCGAACAGGACCCCGCGGTCTTGGGAGATGGCGCGGCCCGGGGTGTTCATGGTGCGGGGGCCGCGCGGGGCGTTCTCCTTCTCGTAGAAGTCGGGGACACCGGCCCGTACGACGGCGTGGGCCAGCGGGCTGGGGGTCTGGCGTTCCACCCAGGTCCGGGCGGCGCGGCCTACCTTGGGCCCGAAGTACGGCACCCCGTGGAAGATCATCCGCAACATCAGAGCGTCCGCGGCGACCAGCAGGACGGCGTCCACCACGAGCGAGCCGTTGGCGAACTCCACGAACGGGGAGACCAGCAGTAGTGCGAACGGGGCGAACATCAGCCCCATCAGCCGCATCGCCCACGTCTTGACCGCGTTCATGTCGCCCCCGCGGGCCAGCGACGCCAACACGAGGGGTGCCATGCACACGAACGCCAGGATGCCGAGCTGGCGGGTCATGAAGACCAGCGCGGCAAAGGCGAGGGCGACGACCAGGGCGCTGAGGATGATCAGGATGGCGAGCGGGTTGCCCGCGTCCGCCCCGTGCTGGATGTCGTTGCTGATCGCGCCGAACAACGTCGACTCGTTGCTGCTGAACGCGACCGTGAACGCGCCGCTTACGGCCTTGTTCAGCAGCATCACGGCCCCCGGGACCGACGCCATGCCAGCGACGGCCACCAGAGTCCAGCCGGTCGACGCGCCCATCTGCTTGAGGCGGGGTGCGCCCTGCCAGGCGGTCAGGGCGCACACGACGACCACACACACGAAGATCGACACCGCCAGATGCTGACCGAGCCACAGGAACGGCTCGTACAGCCCGCTGTCGGATCGAGATGGCGCCCACGCGTCTTTCGGCGCGATCAGATCACCGATCTTCTTAATCAGGCTGTCGGCGAGGGCGCGGACGTGGTCGGAGGCGCCACCGGTGGCGCCTCCTGCCCCGCCGCCGGGGGAACTGTCCTGGCCTCCTTCGCAGTACGGCCGTGCCGGGCCGCGAAGGAGACCGCAAGGGTCCTTGTCCGCCATGCCGTATCAGCCCTTGGCCTGGGTGACGGTGGAGAACAGGGTGTCCCCGTACAGGGCGAGCACGACGGCGACGAACAGGGTGCCGATCGCCATGCTGCCCTTGCGCAGGGCGCCCTTGGGGTCGCCGGACAGCTGGAGCAGCATGCGCAGCGCGATGATGACGATGACCGCGGCGATGCCCTTGGTGACCAGGCCGCCGCCTGTCAGGCCGATGGTGTCGAAGAAGTCCTTGAAGCCGCCGGACATGTCGACGGGCTTGGCCAGGACAGTGAACTTGGACATGGATCAGATCTCCTTGTTGCGGTGGGAGGTGGGTCGGGCGACCGCGTACAGGTCGGTCATGACGTCCATGGGGTCGACGCGGACCCGGGTGCCGGGGCGGGGGGCGTCGACCATCCAGCCGCCGCCGATGGCAATTCCGACGTGGTGGATGCTCGTGGGGCTGTCGCCGTAGAACACGAGATCCCCGGGTCGTACGTCGCCGGGCTTGACGGGCTCCGATGCGGCGTACTGCTGTGCCGCCGTGCGGGGCAGGGAGATCCCGGCCTTGGCGTAGGCGTAGAGCACGAGCCCGGAGCAGTCGAAACCGGTGATTTCCTTTCCGGACCGGCCGTTGGGGGAGCAGCAGATCCCTGTACTGGGGCCGCTCGCATTGCCGCCACCCCACGAATACGGGGTGCCGACCATCTCTTGCGCCGCCTTGATCGCGACGGCGGCTTGCGCCGTGGTGGCCGCTTTCCCGCCGCTTGACGGCTGGTTTGCGAGCGCCTCGATGGACTTGACGTAGTTCTGTGTCTCCTTGTACGGGGGAATTCCCCCGTACTTGCGGACGGCATCGCTTCCGGCGTTGTAGGCGGCGAGCATGTTCTTTTGCTTGTCGCCGGGAACTTCCTTGACGTCTTGGGCGAGGTCGCACAGGTATTGGGCGGATGAGGGGATCGCGTCTTCGGGATCCCACACGTTCCGCTCGCCGTCTCCATTGCCGTCGATTCCGTGGACCTGCCACGTGGACGGCATGAATTGGGCGATGCCCTGCGCTCCGACCGGTGACTTGCGTTTGGGGCCGAATCCGGATTCCTGCGTGAGAAGTGCGGCGAGCAGGTTCGGTGTGACCTCGGGGCAAGTATGTCCCGCGTCCTCGATCAGGGATTTGTACTGGGCGGGGACGGACAGGCTCAGTGCCGTCCCTATGGGGGTGTCGCCGGCGCCCTGGACGAGCGCCGCCACGAGGACGGCCGCGGTCGCTCCGACACCGAGCGTGACGACTGTTGAGGCACGCAACGGGCCTCCTCTCTCCTTCCGGGGGTTGTTGGTCGTTGTTGCTGGTCAGTACCGCCACTCGGCACCGCCAGATGACCGCCAGGCCACCGCCACCCGGGCGGTGGTGACCGCCACCCGGGCAGGCGGGGTGGCGGTGACCTGGCGGTGGTGGGGGCGGTGCGGGGTGGCGGTCAGGAACTAGACATGGCGGCGGCGGTGAGATCGGTCAGCCGGTAGCCCCGCACACCCTTGGTGCCCTTGTCGGCGGGAACACCGAGAAGACGGCTCAGTTGCTTTCCGCGCTCTGCGGGATCGCTTTCTGTGATCCCGAGCGACGGGGCGAGTTCGGCCGTGGGCATGAACTTCACACCGTGATTCCGCATGATGTCGATGGCCTGCTTCAGCGGAGAATCCGGGATCGCTGCTTCGCGCCGGGCATGGACTTCATCGACCACGCTCCAGATGAACTCATCCGAGAAGTTGAAGCCCCGGAGGAGAGTCGATGAGCCGTTCGCGAACAGCACGCCCTGACCCTTGATATCCGGATCGAGAAGCGCCGGGTGGATCGGGGCGACCGTATCGAAGTACGAATCTCCGAGGGCGACTTTTGCACTGCCCTCCGATGCCACGTACAGGCACATCCGGTACAGGAACTGATCCCTGACCTTCACCGGGATCGCATCCTTCGCCGGGCGCTGCGTCAGCATCACCGTGGAAATCCCGGATTCCAGTGATTTCGCGACCAGAGACCGCGACTTGTCCTCTACCCGGCGAACCTGTTCCTTCGATTCCTTGGTTCCGTTGTCGCTGTAGAAGTCGGCGGCCTCGTCGATAATGAAGAACACCGGCTTGAACACCGGTGCGGGCTGCCGGTTGCGGATGGCGTCCTGCAACTGCGTGTACCGGTCGTCCACGCGAACGAGCAGCTCATTGAGCATGCTCTCCAGGACCGCCGGGTCGTCGGACGCCTCGTAGCGCACGGCGAGTTTCTCGAACCTGGTCAGCCCGCACAGCTTGCCGTCGAGTAGATACAGATCGAAGTCGCCGTAGGCGATCAGCAGGCAGGTGATGAGCCCGTTGACCAGCGTCGTCTTGCCCATCTGGGTCATGCCGCCGACCAGCAGGGAGGCCTTGTCGAAGGTGGGCACCCCGGCGAGCCGGCCGGTGACCTCGTGTCCGAGGGGAACCCCCGCGAACGTCTGGATCTCCTGCCGGGTCGGCGCCGGGAACGGCTGGCTGAACGGGGGTTCGTTGAGCACCAGGAGACGCACCCGGCGCTCGGTCTTCCGGCTCGTCTCCAGCTTCAGATGCAGCCGGGTGACGCCGAACATCGACGCGATCGGACCGAGCCGCTTGGCCACGTCGTCGTGGGTGCGGCCCTGCGGCACCAGGAAGTCGTAGACGGTTCCGATACCGGGCAGCGTCTCGATCACGACGTCACCGGCCCGGACCTTCTCATCCCTGCCAATGGCCCCCACCCGGCTGAGCACCATGGTCAGTTGCGGGTGGCTCTCATCCCCGCCCCGGGATGCCTGGACAGCTACCTGTGCTTGGCCTGCGGGCTCGCCGGGCAGGGGCGCCCCGTTGACGGCCTGGACGGGGGATTCCTGTTGCAGGGCCGTCGGTTGGGCCGCCGGGGAGGCTCCCGGCTGGCGCGCCCACAGACGCGGAACGCCCCAGCGGATCCTCCACGCCAGGTAGCCGAGTGCGACCACCGTCCCGGCGGTGAGCAGCACCGTGGCTGGCCAGGACAGGCCCAACTTGTCCTTGATGGCGGCGAGGACACCGAAGGCGACGGCGAGACCGCCGATCGCGCCGGCCGTCTGCCCGTACGTGTCCTCACCCGGACCTTGCTGTTTCTTCCTTGCCACACCCCCTCCGTTCTTTCGTGATCGTGGGCACGCGGGCAGGGCCCGCGTGCCCCGTCGGATGCATGGGGTTTGGTTCCTGTGGGGCTCACCGGGTCTGCTCCGGGTCTGCGAAGGTGCCGCTCGCCGGGGCTCACCGGGTCTGCTTCACTGGCTGCGTCGACTGCTTCCGGCAGTCGCGACGACGGCCAGCCCAATTGCCCTGGGCTGGCCGTCATCGGTGTGTGCCGGACGCTCGTTTACGGCTGCGCGTCCTCCGCGTCGATCAGCGCGGCGTACGCCTTGCGCACCCGCTCTTCCTTCGCGGAGAAGCCCGCCGCGCGGTAGGCGGCCAGGGCCTTGCGGTAGGACAGCGGGGGGTTCTCCGAGTGGCGCAGCCACCGCAGCACGACCGTGAGCTGTTCCTCGCTCAGCGACTCGCCCGGCTCGGGGGTATCGACGCCGGCCACGGCGGCAACCGCGGCCAGAGCCGGCCAGTCGAGCGGGGTGTGTCCCTCGCCCTGCGGCGCGGGCAGTTCCGGCGCCGGGGACACGGGGCCGACCTGCGGGGACACAGGGGACACACCCGGGGACACACCCTCCTGTGTCCACCGGCCCAGCACGCGGGCCAGGTCCTCGTCTGAGAACAGTGCGGGAACCTCCTGCGGGACGTCGGCCTCCGGGTGCTTGGCGGTCAGCTTCGCCAGGTCCTCGGTCGCCTCGTGGCGCACCTTGTGCGCCTGGCCGCGGGCCTTGCGCTCCTCGCGTTCCAGGGCGGCGGCCGTGGTGTGCCGGTCAGCCTTGGCTCGGGTGACCGCACGGCCGATCGCCACCTGATCCCGCGTCGCGCTGCGCACGGCGTCGATCTGCTGCTGTGCCGCAGGGGAGATCCGCGTGGTGTCCCGCTCCACCGCCATGATCAGCGTGGCCTTGGCGGCGGCCGGAACCACCGCACCGATCACCGCGACAACCGCCGTCGCGTACAGCAGGCCGTGGGTGACCAGCACCCCGACCGAGGTGACCAGGAACAGCCACCCGAGTACCGCCGGGAGTGTCCCGTTGGAGCCCTGCCGGCGGTGCGCGGTCTCCATGGCCAGCGCGTACAGCCACACCGCGTCGTAAATTGCGGCCACGGTGTATGCGAGCGGCGCCGGGGCCTGGTGGGCGAGGATCTCCCCCACCGCGTAGACCGTCCAGCCCAGTGACAGGCCGGTCAGACCGACCGGCAGACTCCAGTGCGCCGCCCTGCGGCCGGCTTCCTTCCAGTCCATGTCCATGGGATCACTTCCTTTCGTGTTCGTCGGGGTAGGCGCACAGCACGCACATGCCAAGCGAAGTCGGCATGCAGTAGCTGTAGGTGACGCGGCACTTCGGGCAGGTGCGCCGGGCGAGCATCGCCAGCGCCAGCGCGCCCCACTTGCGGGAGGTCATCGGCCGGACGGGCTTGGCGTGGTCGATGCGGTACAGGTAGCTGACCCGAACGCCTCCGGCCCGACGGCTGACCCGCATCACCTGTGCGGCGATCTCCTGCCCGCCCGGCCGTAAGCCCCGGGCGCGGAGCTGGCGGCGGGTGGCCAGGCCGTCCGGGGCCAGGCGCCAGGGGTAGGTGGGCACGCCGTAGCGGGCGCCGGTCGGGTCGTAGCACTTGCCCCACGCCGCGGACATCAGACCGCCGCCCCGCACGGCGCCGGGTCGGTGATCTCGGCGAAGCCGGTCAGTACCAACGCCGCGCCCGCAAAGTCCGCGGTCGCCTTCAGCACGCGCGTACCGCCGTCGCTCTGCGTGCCGTGCGCCACCGCGTCCGGGGCGATGCCGAGCGCCTCGCGCCATGCCTCGAAGCCGGCCAGGTCGTCGTGGAACGACAGCTCCAACCGGTCGGGGTATACGGTGCCCACCCGTACAGCGGGCGCCGGCAGGTGCCCGAAGTCCACGGCCAGCAGGCGCAGCGCCCGCAGTGGCACGGACAGGTCGTCCAGCGTCAGCCCCTCGCTCATGCCGCAACCCCCCGGCGGGCCGGACGGCGGCGGGCGGGGCGGGCCAGCGGGACCACGTTGAACAGGTCCGGGTGGTCTTCGACGACCCGCGCGGCCAGGCGGATCAGGTCGTCGGGCAGGGTGCGGTACTCGGGGTCGGCGAGGATGTCCCGGGCCGCGTCCAGACGCGCCGCGCGCTCCTCGTCGTTCTCGCCGTCGACCCCGAGCCAGAGTTCGGCGGGGGTGCCCAGGGCGAGTTCGGCGAAGTCCTGTGGAGTGTAGGCGCGGTGGCCGCCCACGTAGTTGAGCATGGGAGCTCCCATGTCGAAGGGGTAGGAAAGGAGCCGGAAGCCGCGGAAGCACCGAAAAGGCGGCGGTCAGTCCGGGGGTGCGCCAGCGCCGCGGGAGGCGGCGGCCGGAGCGCCCCGACCGGGAGTCGAACCCGGCCTGCGACCATCGGGGCGGTTGGACGTCAGTACGGGTGCGGACCGCGCGGACGCGGCGGCAGCGGGTCCTTCGTCTTCTCGTGCTCAGAGCTGGCCATCAACGGCCGCCCCGGGCACGTGCGTTGTCCTCGGTGCGCTTGTTCGCCTCAGCGGCCCTACGGGCCAGTTCCGCCCGTTCCGCATCTGTCAGACTCGTGACCACAGGTGCCTCCTCATCAGGTGCCTGTCCGCGGTCCTCCGGGGTGCCACCCGGGGGGCCGCTCTGATTCCTCATCAAACGGGCAGGGCACCGACGTGATGCTGGCGCCCTGCCCGCATGACGAGTGACGGGAAAGCCCGTCACTGTCGTCTCGCGGCTCCCGTCTGCGCCTTGCTCCGCCTCCTTTGGACGGCGCGCGGTCACCGCGTCACTCAGTCGTCACTCGCTGAGTCGATCTCCCTGGAATGGCTACCTGTCATGGACCGGGTGCAGCCCAATCACCGGGATCCCCGCCGGTCCGGTCCCTGGGTCCACGCCCGAGGGTCAGACCAACGGCTTAGCCGATGACACCGATCGATCCGTGAAGACGACGGACTTCTACGTCTCCCCTGCCGCGCGGGCCGCGTGTAAGCGGGCCTGGCGGGGCCTTGCTGCGTTGCGGTACCTGTTTTACAGGTACCGCATGGGGGGTCGTCAAGTACTAGCACGGAACCCCTTGGTGTTTGCGCCGGGACTTCTTGGCGCACAATCAGAATCGCCCCAGGTCAGGGGAGTTGGTCACCCCACACGTAGACAGCTCTGGTCGATCTCGCTACCGTCAAGAGCCCCCTAGATGTCCCACGGAGGGGGCAGATGTCCAACGAGCGGTTGCGATCGGCCCTGTTGGCGCGCGGCATGACCATTCACAGCCTCGCTGAGGAGATCAAGGTCAACCCGAAGACCATTGAGCGTTGGATCACACAAGGCAAGGCGCCGTATCGGCGGCATCAGTACGCAACGGCGGCTGCTCTCAAGGTCGACGTGACGACGCTCTGGGATGACGAGCGCAATGCCGAGAGTGCATCGGACCTGACGAAGGCGGAGATCGTCACCGCGTACCCGCATCGGCACACGGTGCCCTCGGACCTCTGGCGCGAGATGTGCGAGCGAGCCACGGAGTGCATAGACATCCTCGTGTACGCCGGTATCTACCTGGCCGAGGACCCTCTCTTCTTCTCGACGCTGAAGAAGAAGGCGGAGAGCGGTGTGCGCATTCGAGTGCTCATGGGTGATCCAGAGTGCGAAGCCGTCATCCGGCGAGGCATCGACGAAGGGCACCGCATCATGGACGGCAAGATCCGCAACGCGCTGGTCAACTACCGCCCACTGTTCATCAGCCACCCCGAGATTGCCTTCCGTCTGCACGACACGGTGCTCTACAACTCGATCTATCGCGCAGATGACGAGATGTTGGCCAACACGCACGTGTACGGCATCGGCGCCTACATGGCTCCCGTGTTCCACCTGCGGCGGCTCCCAGGAGGTGGGCTGTTCGACACCTTTGCCAATAGCGTTGAGCAGACCTGGGAAGGCGCCAGGCCGGTAACGGAACACGACATCACGGGAGCCTGAGTATGGGACGCATCGACTACTTGCACGATCCGGACGCCCCGCCGGCCAACTCGGTCGTTCCCTCGGTCGTGGCATTCGTCCAGAACGATGCCGGACAGGTGCTCATGATCCAGCGATCCGACAACGGGCGTTGGGCACTACCCGGCGGTGGCCACGACGTGGGCGAGTCCATCAGTGACACGGTGGTCCGTGAGGTCTGGGAAGAGACGGGCATCAAGGCCGAAGTCGTCGACATGTCCGGGATCTACACAGACCCTGGGCACGTCATGCAGTACGACGATGGCGAAGTCCGGCAGCAGTTCAGCATCTGCTTCCGCGCACGGCCTGTCGGCGGCGAGCTGCGTACCAGCAATGAGACGACACAGGTCCGTTGGGTTGACCCAACGGACCTGCGAGAGCTGGACGTCCATCGCACGATGCGGCTCCGTATCGAGCACGCCATGGACCGAACGCGTACAGCTCCCTACATCGGCTGACGCTTGGCAGTGGCGACGCGTTCGAGGACGCGGGACGTGCACGCGTGGATCTCGGGCTCTGCGCGGCGGATGAACTTTCCGATCAGGCTGTCGGGCCCGTAGCGTCCAGCGATCTCGTTGATCCGGTCGATCGGGTTCGTGGGTGTGCCGTCCGGTGTGGTGTTCATGTCGCAGTAGCAGAGCGCGTCGTTCAGGTGCGCGCTCTCGCGGGGGAACTCGCCCTCCAGCTCTTCACGCAGACCGCGCGCTTCCGCCTCCAGCCAGGCGCAGGAGTGATGGGCGACCAGGTTGACGACACGTTCGTCAGCGGTGGCCATGTCCCGGAGGTAGCGGGCGCCGTCCAGCGGGTGAAAGCCCGTCTTGGCCAGGTCCGGCGCATAGCCGATGTCGTGCAGTACCGCCGCGGCCTCCAAAAGGTTTGCGTCCTGGCCAAGAACGAGAGCGATCGTGCGTGCCCTCTCGGCGACCCCTAGGCAGTGCTTCCATCGCCGCGGCAGCGGCTCGGCGAGCAGGGACTCAGCCAGGGGATAGGCCCACTCCGTCAACGTCGGCAAGCTACGAACGCTCCTCTCGCGTCGGCACGGCGCGGACTGTCCGCACCCTGCCCTGTCCTCCCCCCGCCAGCACGCCGGCGGTTTCCAACTTTTCCAGAGCTTTGGTCACCGTAGGACGGGAGACCCCGAACCGTTCGGCAAGCACTGAAGCACTTGGGAACGCTTCCCCTACCTTGAGTCCGTCCGCCGTGATGATGTCCGCGATCTGCTGATCGAGCGGACGCCGGTCGACTCGATCACCCGAGCGCACGACGCGCCACCGCTCGCCTGGCGCAGGTTCGGCCAAGCCTTCCTGCCGCAGTACGCCATACGCGCGGATGGCAACGCCGCGTGAGACGCCGTGTTCGCGCATGACCTCAGTCAAGGACGGCAGCTCACTCATCTCCGGGTCGCCCTCGATCAGCACCTTCACTGAGTCGGCAATCTTCAGGAAGGTACCCCGAGGGCTGGCCTGCTGCGACACTCGCTCTCCCTCTCCGTTCGCCCGTCGTCACCCCCAAGAATCCCACGACTCGCGACCGCTGCGGAGGGGCCCGGATGGCCCCGCGCATGCGCCGGGCCGAATAAAGCGCGTCCGAGTCGCGGTCTTGAAAGCCGACGCTGCACGAGCAGTAGAACCTTCCCTACTTCCGTCAAGGCGGCTCGCTCCGCTCCCCGCGCGCGGCACGGCCCCCGGCCGGGCCTGCGCTCCTGTCTCCGCCCCGCTCCAGCCCGGTCGGCGGCCGTGCCGCGCACACAGCGATCAGCCGATGCAAGCTCACGTGGCCATGACCACACCGGCCCCCCAGGCCGCGTGATCGAACCTGTCACCCAAACCTGCAGCAGACCCCTTTGAGCTGCGAGACAGCTCAACCTGAGTAACAGTGGAAGTGGGTGCCCTCGTAGGTGCGCAAACTCTCCCGACGCGCCAGCGAAGTGGGAGGTGTTCAAAGTGAACGGTCGCGAGTTGGGTTTGGCATCGGCGTTGGAAGCACTGCGCGAGGAACTCGAGTCGGCGCTGCAGTCTGGTCAAGGTCACGCGGTCCGGTTTCGAGCCTCCGACGTGACTCTCACCCTTGAGACAGCGGCTCGGCTAGACAAAGAAGGGTCGGGAAAGATCCGCTGGTACCTACTAGAAGCAGGTGCTGGCGTGACGTCCGGTAATGAGCACACTCAGACGCTGACATTGAAGTTGACGCCAGTGCTGTATGACAGCGAAGGTCGGCCTATGCCATTGGACGTCTTCGGAAAGCAGCAAGTACCGGGCCGGTAAGGGGGATCAATGGGATCCCAGACAGGTTGGCTGTGGGACGACCGATTGGCCGAGATCTGGGCTTGGCCGGGCAAGGTCGGCTCGGGAGTGGCATTCGGCTCAGGTGGTGTTCTGACCGCCCGGCACGTCGTAGCTGAAGCCCTGAACGACCATGCGGGTGGACGAGTACTAGCTCGTCTGATCCGCCGAGACGTGCAAAGAACCCCCTGGGTTGACATGCGGGTTGTGGCCGATGATGCCGATTGGGATCTAGCCATTTTGAAAGTCGACAGCCCCGACGCGCTCGATGCTTGGGAGGTGCCCCACTCCTCGTCTCCAACAGTTGCTGCAGTAGGGACAGCTGTCGAACCCAACTGTGAGGCGGTCGGTTTCCCGGATGAAAACGTTCAGGATGCATCTCAAAACCCAGCGACAGCTGTCCGTCAGACTGAGCAGGTATGGGGCGCTTTGCTTCCTATGGGACAAGCCAAGCCGCCGGTTGCCCCGAAGCGCTGCCTGCCACGGCGATGGCTACCGCTTGATGTTTTTAACGCGACGCCGATTCACCAGACGGGTTGGGGCGGCATGTCTGGCGCAGGGGTCGTGATACCAGATGGCCGGCTAATCGGCATTGTGGTAACTGCCGAGGCAGCTCACCAACAACGTCGGCTATACGTGGTCCCCCTGGCCTCAGCTATTGAGACCTCTCCGCTCCTCCGGGAGGGACTTGCCTCGCTATGCGAAGGACCGGTGGTTGTCGAACCACGCATCCACGGTGACGACGCTGAGATTAATTCCTCATTGGAAGAGTATCGAAAGAAGTTGGGGCTCAGATACGGATTCATCACGCTGGCTGGTATTCCGGTCGAGTCTGACAACCTACGATTGGGCAGTATTCGCCTAAAGGACATATACGTTAAATTGGAGGCACTACCGGAGTCCGGGAAGACGCAAGAGGGGCCTGTAGCAGTTGAACTGAGCGCCGGGACATCAGAAGTCAGGCAGGCCGTCATAGAAAAAACCAAGAAACTATGGGACGAGCCACGACGTGAGGTGCGACCCGAAGCGCATCTCGGATCCATAGCACCCGAGGATGCAGTCATGAAAGGGCCTGCTAGTGTTGTAATTCTTGGACCCCCCGGTGCGGGAAAGTCCACCATGATGCGGATGCTTGCAGTAACTCTCGCCAGCAGCATAGATATCTTTCCCGTATATGTGAACCTGAGTGAAGTTGAGATATCAGATCACCGCTCTCTGCAAGACTCGGCACTAGATCAGGCTGCACGCCTTTTCGATGATTCTGAGGAGAGACTTCAAATCAGGGCCGCACTGGAGAGGAAAGCCGCAGAAAAGAAGGTCTGCTTCCTCTTTGATGGACTCGACGAAGTGCACTCACAAAAGGATGAGGTTTGGGAACAGCTACGAACCATGGGAATAACGGCGTCAGGAGATGAAACGCACCACGCGGCGCGCGTCGTGGTAACCTCTCGTCCTACCGGATATAGAGCTTTGCCTTTTTCCCACTACAGGATACTGCCTTTGCTCCCCAAGGACTCAGAGAGGTTTATCGAGCAGTGGTTTTCTGTACTGGCGAACACTCAGGAGCCGCCGCCCGACAGTCCTCAGGACTGGGTGCAAAACAATACTGCCTGGTTGATCGACCAATTGGAGGCTCGGCCGCAGCTTCGCGACATAGCCTCGAATCCGCTAATGCTCACTTTTCTAGCCCTCTACGCTGGCGAGAAGCCTCGCGAGAGACTTCCTGAACACCGAAAAGACCTTTATCGAGAGTATGTGGAAAGGCTATTTACTGGATGGGAATCTCGTCGAGCGAAAGATAGAATGCCGGCGACTGAAGGCCGAGTCAGCGACTCTCCGATGGAATTCTTTACGAGCTTTCTTTATCAAGTGGCCTATCGCCTCCATCTGGGCTACTACGGGCCCAGCCCAGATGATTCACCTACTGAGCACAAGCTCGTGGCTGGCCTGCTGGCTGATTTCAGATCCCCCGGCGACGCAGGACCTGGTGCGAGCGCTCACATAAAGGATTGTCTGGAATTCTGGCGTACCGCTGGACTTCTCCGAAAAACGGAAGTTATTCAGGGGAAAGAGTGGTATCTGTTCAGGCATCAAACATTTCAAGAATACGGCACTGCCCGTGCCCTCGCCGAGCGGAGCGCAATGTCACCGGAGAAACTCTGGGAAGAACTAAAAACATTTCGCTCCAACCCTGCATGGTCAGAAGTAATTCCATTGACCCTCGGATGTCTATCTGACTTCGGGCAGAGCGCGGACTCTGTTGTGTCAGATCTTCTGGAAGAGAGTGCGAACCAAGCAAAAGAAACCATGCTGGGTGCATATCTTGCCGCGAACTGTGTTGCAGAGGGGGCGAAGATCAACGGTGCGCTGCTTGATGAGCTTCTGGCGGCACTCTCCAAACTGGCTTCCGATGGAAAAGATGAAGCATTTAGCGCTCTGGCTTCTGTTGGTTGGAGCCACCCTAACCGAGTACTTTCAAGGCTGGACGAGATTGATCAATCTAGCAACGACGAAAGAGTCCGCCTCAGGGTGGCTGAAGCAAAGGCCAAGATGCGACCCAGAAGTGAAGCAATAAATTGGCTAAGAGATCTGGCTTCGGATGAGAAGCTTGATCCTATATACAGGATGACGGCTGCATGGGCCTTGGGTCGACTAGGGGTCAAGCAGGAGGCCGTTGAAGCGATCCAAAACCTGCGGCACTCTTTTGGGTGCATGGAGCGAATGGTAGAGGCGCTGGGTGAGTTTGGCACCCAGGAGTCATTTAATGTCCTCAAGGAGATTGGAATGAGATCCGAATATTCGCCATGGGAACGGAGGGGAGCAGCTGGAGAGTTCGCTAAAGCGGGAAAGAATGAGGCAGCCGAAGAAATCCTTACCGCAATAATTGATCAGTCCGATGGTACCGATGCGTATCTGATTCGAGATGTGGTTCGGAAGCGGTCCGTAATTAGAGGGAAGATAATGCCCGACAGTTTTGATCGGTGGAGGTGATCGGAATGGATGAAAAGTCTGCACTCCTGCGTGCTGCCAAGAACGAGGCAGAGCGCGATATGGATCGGTTCAATTCGGCAAACCTTCTTGCCGAATTGGGCTACACAGAAGAGGCGGCTGACGCATTCGCCGCCATTGCCAACAGCAACACAGCACGCGATGAGGTGCGTCAGAACGCGACCCATGCCATCCAGCGGGTGCGGCGTGGGGAGGTTCCCGAAGATATGAGTGAGGTTACGCCGGCGCCCATCGATTTCGGCCCTCCGGGACCACCGAGGCCTCTTTGACCAGATGGGCCTACTAGGAACGTCACCGCACGTAATCCGGTCGCGTGCGTGCCAAACGAACACCGGGTAATCCAGTCGTGCGCCTTGCCTAGCCACCCCAAGATCACATGAATTCCCAAGCTGAGAGCTTGGGGCATCGTCGTCACGGAACGGCCGCTGCGGCTTGCTTTCGTCAACGGCACTGGCAGCGTGGCTGAGGCCGGTGGGGGTGCAGCGAGGCACACGCGTGCGTGGTCGGTCGGCGCGCCCACCCTTGTTGCTGACTGTCATTGGCTGAGGTGCAGACGGTCCGCAGGGAAGGCGCGCAGTCGGCTGATCGGCCGTACCGTGATGATCAACCCTGGGCCGTCCGCCGACCGTAGCCACTGTTGCGACGCCCGTCGGCCCCGCACCACAACCACACCAGATCGAGCGGGGAACAGCGGGGAACCACGGTGAAAGCAGTCGAGCCCGAAGAAGCCACAGCCCCACCGATCGCGCAGGTCAGCGCCCCAACGGGCCGCAAATGACCGCAGCTTCCCAAGCTGAGAGCTCAGGCTACGGGAGCACGGGGATACAGGGCTGCCGACCGAGTCCATACCAACCTGCCTCCCCGGTGCGGTGGACCCCTGAAGGCCAGCGCGATGGCGCTGTGCCACCGCGAGGAGGACGGCCGCCCGATGGCGGTTTGGTTTTTGACCAGGTCAGCGACCGGCGGAGCCATCCCGCTGTGGTCTCAAACGTGGTCTCAACCCGCCGTCAATCCGGGCGTGTCCGATGTCGTCCGCTGAGGACCACAAACCTCTCTGAGCAGGCATGACGCCTGCTTCCCGGACACCTGCGGACGCCCCCGGATCAAGATCGGACAACTCGTAATGCGTAGGTCTCGGGTTCGAATCCCGAAGGCGGCTCCACGGTGAACCCCAGGTCAGGCCTCTGACCTGGGGTTTCTTGCTTTGGTTGACCTTGGAAGTCGGGCTGATCGGGCATGTTCTGTCTATGCATTGCAATGCGTAGGTCTGCGGTTTGCAGTCAGTGGCGGTTCTACTCTGCAGGGCTGTGAACTGGTCTTTTGTCTCTTGCGGTCGCTCTTCTTCGGGCCGGTCGGATTGGCATGGTGGCCATGTGGTGGCCGAGCGTGCAGACCTGCTCCCGGCCAACCGCGAGATTGGTGGTCCACGGGGGAGCCATAGTTGTGGCGTCCCGACAACTGAGCGTCCAACCTGCGTCCCTGTTCGGGCGGTCGCCGGGCACCCTTCCAGAGCAGGGCCCCTGATCTCGGATGTCCGTCAAAACGGATCAAGCCCAGACTCCCTTGGGAGAGGCGTCGATGAAGGCCCGCCAAGCCATCCGCAACCACGGCGGTGACCCCTCCTGGCTTGCCTACGCCGTTTACGGGAGCCCCGCCGCTCGTTCTACCCTCGTCTGACCGAGAACCCAGAGCAGGTCGCGGGGCATGAGCGGGTTCGCATGAAGTCCTGCGGCGGCGGCAGAGCGACGGCAGCATCAGGAGATCAGCCAGCTTCGGGTGAACCCAAGCAGGGTGTAGCCCTTCTGCAGGGAAGTGCTGAAGACGGCAGTTCCTCTGCTGTCGGTGGAGGGTAGAACCGATCCTTCATCGGCTTACGATGACTTGCCGTACACGAGGGGTGGGCTGTGGACCGAACAGAGGTCGGCGCGCTCGTCCGGTCGGCCGTCGACGGCGACCCGGCGGCCTGGAAGGCGCTGGTTGAAGGGTTGAGCCCGCTGGTGTGGGCCGTCGTGCGTACTCACCAGCTGTCCGACGCCGACGCGCACGAGGTGTACCAGACGGTCTGGTTCCGCTTCGCCCAGCATGCCGGGCGGATCCGCGAGACGGACAGGGCGGGGGTGTGGCTGGCCAGCACCGCGCGCCACGAGTGCCTGAAGGTGCTCAAGAGGTTGAAGCGGCTGGCCCCGACGGACGATCTGCAGCTGCTCGATTCGGCCAGCGAGGACCGTAGGCCCGAGCAGTCGTTCCTCAACTCCGAGGAGGCGGCAGACGAGACCGAGCGGATCCGGCAGTTGTGGCAGGAGTTCGAGGGACTCGGCGAACACTGCAAGCGGTTGCTGCGCGTGCTGATGGCCTCTCCGCAGCCCAGCTACCAGGAGGTGTCCGCCGCACTAGGTATCTCAATCGGCAGCATCGGGCCGCTGCGCCAGCGCTGCCTGCGCCGCCTTCGAGCCCGCCTCGCCGCCAGGGACGGCAGTCGAACTGACGCTGCCGCTCCCGAGCGGTCCGTCCCCCAGTGCAACTTCACGTCCCAGTCTCCCCCTGCCGAAGCCCAGGACGTATTCAGCCCCAGTGATGCGAGCCTTTCGCTTCCTGCTTCTGGTCCACAGGGTGCCGCACTGCCAGGCCCTTTCGAGCTTCACCGACTTAGCGCTGCAGTCGCATTGCTCGAGGAAGGCGAAGCCAACGACGAGCTGGATATCCCGCCTGCTCCAAGCGACGAGCCTCCTGCCTCGACGGGCCGGTTGACGGCAAACCGGGACCGCGACGGGTGGAAGACCTCCGACGACGACGCTGAGGTAACAGGCGAGTTCACGATCGACTACGTCCCGCCAGCTTGGTACGAGCAGACGGACTCGGGCGCATCGAAGACACCTCCG
Organism: Streptomyces violaceoruber; assembly: GCA_000720805.1. Classification (GTDB taxonomy): domain Bacteria; phylum Actinomycetota; class Actinomycetes; order Streptomycetales; family Streptomycetaceae; genus Streptomyces; species Streptomyces cellulosae_A. The sequence goes on along the minus strand of JODI01000035.1, from coordinate 42,586 downwards.
GCGCCACCACCGCCGGTGACCAATCCCAAAACTCCACCTGCGCAGTTACCAACAGACATGACCTCGGCGAGTCCTCTGCAGCCTCCCTTCACTCCGCCTTCGGACAGCCGCCCCGGTGAAGGTGGTTCGATGGAGCCGCGGTCACTGGTTGCGGAGTTGGCCGAGCAAACCTCGCCCGGCCGGGTGGTACCGCTGCATGTACAGATCGTCCGTGGCAGTGAAAGGGGCGTGCGCCTGCGTTCCTTCCTTCTCCCGCCGGAAGGGGCACAGGTGATGGTCACCGTTCATGCCCCTGGTCTCGTGGCCGTCGATGAGTTGCAGCACGAGTTGCACGTCATGCCCGGCCGGGACTCGGACGTGCTGCTTTTCCGCCTGAGGGCAGAGAAGCCAGGGCTGCATGAAGTGACAGTTCGCGCGTTCCGGGGTGGCACCTTTCTCGGTGAGGTGACCTGTCAAATGTCGGTCGGGCCCGGCAGCGTCACAAGAGACGGCCCACAGCGCCACGCGCCGCTGGCCTCCGTGGCGTTCGATCCCGGGGAAGTCACTCTCCAGGTCCTCAAGGAGGGCGGGGACGGCGCCTTCAGCTTCCAACTGATCAGTGAGACGTTCTACGCACGGGAGATCGTCGACTTCCGGGGTGGTGACCCCCGCAAAGCCTCCGAAGCCATCTACGCCGAGCTGAGGAAAGCCGCGAAGACCGCCACAGGCACAGGCGGCGGGGATACCTCGTGGCTGTCCAACCGTCTGAAGAGCCAAGGCGTAGAGCTATGGAAATCCGTGGTCCCCCAGCGCATCCAGAGCCAATTCTGGGAGGAAGTCGACCGCGTCACAGCATTCACCGTCCTGGGCGAGCACGACATCGTCCCCTGGGAGCTGCTATATCCAATGAACGAGGGATATGAGGGCAGAGGTTTCCTGGCGGAATGGCTCCCCGTGGTGCGCCGGGTGCACGGGCAGGACAGAGTCCGCAGCCTGAGCCTGCCGGGCGTGGCATTCGTGGTTCCTCCCGGCTCCCCGGACGATGCGAGCGAGGAAGTGGCATCCCTTCGTTCCAGGTTGGGCACAGAGGTATCCGACGCCGGGGTGTTCACCGAGCGAGCGGCGCTGACCGCACTGATCGAGGGCGGACACGCTGGCGTGCTTCACTTCGCCTGCCACAACGCTTTCACGGGCACCGGATCATGCGTGACCATGGCCGACGGACCGTTCGACCCCATCGACCTGGCCTCATCGGCACAACTGCGGACCCTGCGCCCCCATCGCCCTCTCGTGTTCTTCAACGCCTGCCGAAGCGCCGGGGAGATCGACTGGTTCGGCGAGAGCCTGGGATGGGCACCCCAGTTCCTCAACGCGGGAGCGGGGGCGTTCGTCGGTACTCTCTGGCCCGTGCGGTCACGATCTGCCTTGAAGTTCGCCGAGACCTTTTACGATCAATTGATCACGCATCGGCAGCCACTCGGCAAGTCATCACTCGTGGCCCGGCAGGCCACCCGTGACCTGCACGCTGGCGATCCGACATGGCTGGCCTACGCCGTGTACGGCAGCCCAGCAGCGACCGCGAACACCACCGCGTTGAAGGGGAGTGGTACGTGAAAGATCCGGTCTTCGTCATCCACGGCGTCGCAAATCGCAATCGAGAAGAGTTCACCGCGGACGTGTCAGCGCTCGCTGCGGCGACCGGAGTCGACATGGTTCCGGTCCACTGGGGTGACCTGGGCGCGCAGGACCAGTTCATCGACGCCGCGCTGCCCACCTACCACAGCTATCGAGACACCTTGCGCGACGGCGAGGAACCGGAGCTCGTCCTGGCCGATCCAGTCGCCGTGGCCCTGTTCGACGAGGCGATCGACGAAGTCCGGCAGCTGTCGCAGGTCGAGGACGCCGTCCGTGCACAGCTGAGCGAAGGAGACCGTGGGGAGGACGAAGGACTGCGAGACGGCGGCCGCTCTTGGCTCGATCCCGATCAAATCATGGAGTACATGAGAGAGGCGTGGGCCGACACCGAGTGGCTGTGCCACACCGACGATACGCAGTTGCTGCGGGAGACGGGGCGTTCTATAGCGCGGTCGCTGCTGGACGAAGCCGATCCCGACTGGGACGACTCGTATCACGGGCTGCGCGGTGGCGGAACCGACGTCCACAGCCGCGTACGCTCCCTAGTACGACGTCGACTGAACGATCTGGACCGTGTCGCGGGCGCGGCTGTTCAGGCAGTGGGCGCGCGACTGAACCACGCCGTGCGGAGCCGATTCGGTCCCGGCACCACGCGCTTCCTTGGCGATGTGCTCGTCTACCAACGCCACCGGGACGCTATCCACGCCCGCGTACGCCAGGTCGTCGATGAGGTGCATCCCGACCTCGGGCGTAGCTCCGCCCGTCCGGTGCGCATCGCGGCCCACAGCCTGGGCGGTGTCATCGCCGTTGACATGGCCACCGCCACCGTGCCCTTGTGGACCGAGTCCCTGGTCACGTTCGGCTCCCAGGCGGCCTTCTTCCACGTCTGCGACCCCCGAGGAGGGCAACTGACTCCCTACGGAGGGAGCATGCCCGTGCCGTTGCCGGCTTCCCTGAACCGCTGGACCAACCTCTGGGAACCGTTGGACATGCTGGCCTTCGCCGCTTCCAAGGTGTTCCAACTACACGACGGAACCGCCCCGGTGGACCTGCCTGTCAGTCACCAGGCCAGCACCGGAATGTGGACCCACTCGGCGTACTGGAAGCTTCCCTACGTCACCTCGGTCATTGGAGACGTCATGCGCCAGGATCAACCGACAGAGGCCCGGTGAGCGGACCTCGGTTTCGTGGAGTCCCTGAAGCCAGGCTCATGATCCTTGCCCGAAGGAGAACCACGAACTGGCCGCAGGAACGTGAAAAACTGGGGCTGCGTCCAGGGAAGTGGTGTACGGGTTCGACCTGATCCGGGGGTTTGCTCCGGCTTCTGGCTGATGCCCGCATAGATGAACGGCCACCGGCTGATCTTCGAAGTGTCGATGCCTCGAAGGAGATCAGCACGATGACCGTACCTGACAGTCTGCCTCTGCACGCCCCTCCTCGTCCTTGAAGCCCTGGTCCACTAGGGCCCCTCGCACGACGATGATGCTGACTTGCGACGCCGACAGGAGGGTCTGTGGGAGGCCGACAACCCGGGTGATCTGGTTCCTTGCTACCCGCAGCGCCTGTCTCGGTGGCCAGCCGGTGGCCGGACGCCTTTGGATGACGTAATACGAGGTAGCACAGACCAACCAGCCGCACATGCTCTGATCGGGCAGAACGTCACCCAGAAGCACGACCGGGCACCACGCGGCACGAACGCTCACGGTCTCGTAATGCGTAGGTCTCGGGTTCGAATCCCGAAGGCGGCTCCACGGTGAACCCCAGGTTAGGCCTCTGACCTGGGGTTTCTTGCTTTGGTTGACCTTGGAATCCGGGCCAATCAGGCACTCGTGGTCTGCGCACGTAATGCGTAGGTCGGAGGTCTGGTTTCTGTGACGAGGTCGACGATCAAAGGTTCTGACCTGGTCTTTTACCCGCTCACGGGGGATAGATCGTGCTGGCGCGAAGGGTCCTGGTGGACAGCCAGTGGACAACCGTGCGTGACCCTCCATCAGGAGATTCTCGCTGCCCCAGTGTCGGCGGGTGAAATCCACCGGTCTCAGATGGAACGCGCGGTATCGCGGGGGCTGTTCGGTCCCGACGGATCACACGTCCGGCTCGGGCGATCCGTCGGCAGTCGGCCCCCTGGGCCTGTCTCGACGGTCGGGCGTCCGACGGTAGGTCTCTCGCCAGTCGGTGGAAAGGGGTCTCGCATACCTCCGCACCCGGGTCCTCCATCGCGCCCCGTTGCCTTGATGCGTGCCGACATCGCCCTTGGCTCACTGATCGGATCAGCGAAAACGTGATCATGCCGCGACAACACGTGATCGCACTCCTGGCGGGTAGCTGGCTACTCGTCCCCGGTCGCGTTGGGCGTCGCGGTTGGGCGGTAGCGTGGCGCGGCAGGGAGTGCTGAGGACAGGTTGGGCGGGTTTTCATGCGGATGCGGTTCGAAGCCGAGGCCGAGGAGGAGTTCGAGGCGGCGTGCGGGCTGCTGGTCGACCGGCTGGTCCGGTGGGCCGGGGAGCAGGGGTTGCCGGTGGACGGGTTCTTGGCCGAGGCGGCGCTGGACTACCGCCACCGGGCGACTGCGGATGGTCGGCTGGGGCTGTGGGAGCCGCGGCATGTGGAGGAGCTGCTGCTCTCCTGGCTTCCCCAGAACGTCACCGAGCTTCCCGGGGAGGAACGCGGCGACGCCCCGGACACCATGCGTACGCTGCTGCGCTTTCTGCACGCCGTGCACTTGGCGGACCCGCGCGGCCCCGCACTCGAGGACTCCCTCGCCGCGGTCGACGCGGCAGCGCAGCGGTATCCGGCGGCGATGGCGGACCGCACCCGCTGGGGTCTGGCGAAGTTCTGGGCGATGACCGCGGCCGAGCAGGGCGTGGACGTCCTGGACGGGGCGGCGTTGCAGCGATTCACGGAGCGGGCGCAGCGCGGGGAGGTCGTCTACGACGAGCAGGCCCTCGATGCGATCATGGAACGGCGGTTTACCGGCCGTGTGCTGTCCGGTGAGGCTCGGGCCGAGCCGCAGCTGCCGGTGGTGCTGCCCCCGGACGGCGAGCTGGGCCGACGGGCCGAGGCCTCGACGATCGTGGCGCAGTTGCGCGGGCTCGCCGAGTGGGCGGGCCGTGACGGCCGCGTGGTGACGGCGGCGGGGCGGCTGCGGATGGCCGACGCGCGTGAGCTGGTGGACCTGCTGGGCACCGGTGACAAGGCCGAGGGGGTGCGCTCCTCGGCCGACATGCCGCGGCTGGGGCTGCTGGTGGAGTGGGCGAAGAAGGCGCGGCTGGTCCGGGTGGCCAAGGGGCGGTTGTATGCGGTGGCCAAGGCCCGGCCGGTGCTGGCTGATCCGCTTCAGCTGTGGTTGCGCGCCTTCGATGCGTGCTTCGAACTGAGGCAGGCCGTGATCGGGGCGCGCAGTGGCTGGCATGTGGAGTCGATGCTCTTCGATGTCTATGAGGATGTGCTGGAGGACGTGCTGAACACGCTCTACAGCTTGCCGTACCCGATGCCCTGGCTGCGGCTGCGTGACTCCGTGTACCTGGCCTACCGGGCCGGCTTCCAGCTGGACGGCGCATCGGATATCCAGCACCGGATGTGGTTCCAGCACGCCGACCGGGACCTGCGCACGGTGCTCGACACGCTGGTGGACCTGGGCTCGATCGAGCGTGAGCGCGGGATGGCAGATCCGGTGTTCCTCGAGGTCGATCTTTCCGCTGAACCCGAGGTGCTCGACGGCATGCCGCCGGAGCTCGCGGAGTTGCTGGGCGTCACGGGGAATGCAGCGGACCCGGCGGCGCAGGAGCGTGCGCGCGCCCAGCGTGAGGAGCTGACCGCCGGGCCGGTCGAGCTCATCCGTCTCACCGAGCTGGGTACCCGGGCGGTACGGCAGCGACTGCTGGCGGCCGGCCGGGACGCACCGCTGGTCGGTGAGCTGGCCGAGGCGTCGGCGGCGGGCCTGCTGGGTGTGTTGGCCGACGACTACGACCCGGATGCCGCGAGCGTGGAGCTGGCCGGCTGGATCGCGGCCCGCGATGACCGAGAGGCCGCGCTGCGGCAACTGACCGAAGCCGTACGCTCCATGCCCTTCCGTGTGCGTGCTCAGGCGATGCTCGCCGTACTGCTGACGGCGTTGCCGGACGGTGAGGGCGAACAGCTGCTGCGGGGGCTGCGCGGCGACGCAGCGCTGGCGCCGCTCGTGCTGACCGCGCTGGCGCACCATGAACTGCTGTCGCCCGAGGACATGACCGATGCCGAGCATCTGCTGCTGCTCGCCGAGAACCTGCTCCAGTTCGTGGAACTGGCGGGCGGCGGGGACGGTGCTGAGGAGGTGCTGCGTGCCCAGGGCCCCGAGGCCAGGGACGCGGTTGCCGCCGCCCTGGACTCCGCGCACCCGGACCGGGCCGGACTCGAAGAGCTCGGGCAGCTCGCGGCCAGGGCACTGCGTACTCCCGCCGCCCGACTCGGCCGCGCCCTGAACAGTCGGCGCACCGCCGGCAAGAGTGGCCGCAGGCGGCACCGCTGACCAGGGCATGACCGCCTGCTCATGAAGGCGCCGGGTAGAACCGGCACCGGCACGGCGTCGGGCGGTGGAAACCGGTGGACCCGTGCGTCGTACGTCCCCGGTGGCGCGCGACTGTCACAGTCGTGGCCGAGGGATGGGACGAGGAAGGTCTGCGAGCCGTACGAGGCGCGATCCAGGCCCAGGACTGGGTGGCGCTGCTTGCCGCGTTGCGTCGTGGTCCCGTGCGTGAGGTGCTGCAGATGGCCGGCGATGGTGTGGCCGGGGCCGCGGCGCGGGGCCTGCCGGGGGCACCCCCCGTCGAAGCGATCCCCTGGTCCCCCGCCGAGGCGCGTGACGAGCGATGGCCTTCCGGCTGGACCCGCGGGATGAGGATGGGCTTCCGCAGGTCGGCGGCGTTGCGGGGGCGGCAGCCCGTGCAGGGTGCTGTCGCCTCGTCGCGGGTGTGTGATCGGGGGCGTAGATTTGGGGCTGGTCGACTCTGGCTCAACGATGCGTCAACGGTACATACGGCCTGTGAGTTGATGTGTTGATGTGCAGGGGGCAGGACAGGTGCCAAGGGGATCTTTCCGGCGTATTCGGGGGCGTTGGTCGAGTGGAAACGGTGACCGGCGGCGGGACGCCGAGCTGCGGGCGCACAGCCGGCGGCTGATGCAGCAGCTCGCGCCTCCGCTTCCGCTCAGCATCACCAAGCTGTGCGAGCTTCTGTCCGCGCAGCGCGGCACTCCGATCGCACTGCTGGAGTGGGAGCTGCCGGCCGACGGCCCGTTCGGTGTGCTGCTGTCCCGGCCGGACGAGGACGTCATCGTCTACCAGGCGAAGACCACCAAAGCGCACCAGGCGCACATCGTCCTGCACGAGATAGGCCACATCATCGCCTACGACCTGGCGGGGGAGCGGCCCGAGCTGCCGCAGCTGCGCAACTGCTACTCCGACCGGGACGAACGGGACGCCGAGGTGGTCGCATCCACGCTGATGCACCAGGCGATGTCGATGAACCGACAGGCCCAGCGCTACGGTCTTGACGAGCCGTGGCGGCCCTCCGTCTTCGGCAGCCTGGTCTTTGAGGACGGACTCCGGTGAACGCCGGACCGCTGTCCACGGTGGACTGACCCGAGCGCCGGGGCCGCGGGTCTCAGGGGACAAGGAGCACCTTGCCGCGGAAGCCGCCGCGCTCCAGCCGGCGGTGGGCCTCGGCCGCTTCCTCGAACGGGAGCACGGTGAGCTCCTGGCGCGGTGCGGTGCCACGGGCTGCGGACTCGGCGACACTCAGCAGGTCCTCCCGGTTCAGCCCCACACCGATCAGCGTGTGCGCCACCTCGGGGCGGGTGGCCGCATCGGGGGCGCTGAACGGGGTGATGGTGAGGAAGGCTCCTTGTGGCCGCACGGTGTCGAACAGGGCGGGCGCGCCGCCGGCATCGACGCCGCACGGTGTCGAACCGGGCGGGCGCGCCGCCGGCATCGATCACGATGTCGTAGGCCCCGGCCCTGACCTGTCCGGGATCGGTAAGTACCGCGCCGTCAGCCGGCCGCCCGGCCTGCCGCTCCTGCCACGGGCGTGCGCGACGGTGCCCGCCAGGCCCCAGCCGAGGACGGCGCGCAGGGAGTGGGGATCTGACCCGAACGGGTCGCCAGGTCCACCGGGTTGACCGCGGCCGTGGCAGTCTCGATCACCAGGGCGTCCCCGGCGTCGGGTTCTGGCAGGTCGAGGACTTCCAGAACCTCGGGTGCACCGGTCCGGGCAAGGGCACTGCCCTCACCCGTCATCCTCCTCGGGCGCCGGCTTCGGGGTCCTTCGTGAATCGTCCAATACATCCATGATCGACAAGAGGTGCTCGCGCAGTTCCGGGGTGAGCCGGCCGGCGCGCATCGCGATGGAGCGGACCTGCCGGTCGGCGAGCGTCTCGGTCCGCTCCTCCTTCTCCTCCCGGGCGCCGGGAGGGGTCGGCTCGGAGATGAGCGCGCTCACCGAAACCGGTAGCGACATGTCGCGGGACTGGAAGTACCGCACGATCGCCGAGAGCACGTTCATCGTCGGGTTGGTCTGCGACCCGTTGCGCAACGACGTCAGATAGCTCCGGGAGATCGTCACGTCGTGGCTGGGGTCCGCTGAGATCGCCTTGGCGACTTCGGACGTCGTCGGTTCACGCAAGCGGCCCACGGCGTCAGGGGTGGCGGCATCGGCGAACCAGGCGTTCAGGCGTTCTGCCAACGTGGCCATGCGGTCGACCTTCCCGGGGTTCCAGGGACTCAAGGTGGCGGCGACCGGAGCGGCTCAGCCCAGCGGTACGCGCGCCACGCACATCGGTGCGGGTCGGCGGTTCGCCGCCTCTCTTGTCTTGTTGTCGGAAACTTTAGCACCCGCATCACCTGGTGGGTCGTGCTGCTACTATATTGAACACGGCGCCTGTAAAGATTTCTTCTGTCCAACAATATGGCGCCTGAAGGATCGGAGGGGACATGCACAGCGGTACTCAGTACGCCCAGGGGCTTCGACTGGCGATGGGCGACAGTCCGGCCTGGACGGTGGAGGCCGTGCGTCAGGCGCGCTACCACGTCGTGAGCTCCGAGCATCTCTTCGCGCGGGGCAACACCACGCTGCTGACCGGCTGCCCGGACGCCCCGCTGCGCGCCGGAGAACGGCGGCTCCTCGTCATCGACGAGAACGTGGACGCGCTCTACGGTGCTCGGATCAGGGAGTTCTTCGTCTTCCACGGCATCGAGACCACGGTCCTCACCCTGCGCGCCGACGAGACCGTGAAGCAGTGGGACGCCGTGTGCCAGGTCGTCGACGCGATGAACGACTTCGGGATCGACCGCCGCCGCGAGCCGGTCATAGCTGTCGGCGGTGGCGTGCTCACCGACATCGTCGGTTTCGCGGCGAGCATCTACCGGCGCGGGACGCCGTACATCCGCATCCCCACGACGCTGATCGGCCTCGTCGACGCGGGCGTGGGTGTCAAGACCGGAGTCAACTACTCCAGTGGCAAGAACCGCCTGGGCACCTACGCGCCCGCCACGGCCACCTTCCTGGACCGCTCGTTCCTGCGCAGCCTGGACCTTCGGCACATCAGCAACGGCCTGGCCGAGATCCTGAAGATGGCCCTCATCCGCTCCGAGAAGCTGTTCGGCCTCCTGGAGACGCACGGTCCCGCTGTGCGCGCGGACCGCTTCCAGGGCACCACCGGCGGCCTCGCCCGCGCCGCCGACGCGATCATCGCCGAGTCCATCCACCTCATGCTGGAGGAACTGCAGCCCAACCTGTGGGAGTCGTCTCTGGAGCGCTGCGTGGACTACGGGCACACCTTCAGTCCGACCGTCGAGATGCACGCCCTGCCCGAGTTGCTGCACGGCGAGGCCGTCGTGATCGACATGGCCCTCACCACCGCGCTCTCCACTCTGCGCGGCGACGTCAGCGAGACACAGGCCCACCGGGTCTTCTCGGTGATCCGGGCGCTCGGACTGCCGCTGTGGAACGACGTCCTGGGCGACGCGTCCCTGCTCGAACACGCGCTGCTGGACACCGTGCGCCACCGCGACGGGCAGCAGCGGCTGCCGCTGCCTGTCGGCATCGGGCGGCACCGGTTCGTCAACGACGTCACTCCGACGGAACTGCGCGAGGCCGCGCGGCTGCTGCACAGCCGCGCCCAGGACCTGTCGCAGGCCGCCTCGGACGAGGCGCTGGTGAGCGCGTGAGCACCCCGGATCGCGCGCCCGCCACGGCCGTCGTGATCGGCGGGTCGACCGGGATCGGGCGCGGCATAGCCGACGCCTGGGCCGCGCACGGGATCGAGACCCACGTCTTCAGCCGCAGCCGCCCGGCCGGCCCCGGCGGCGACAGGCTGGTGTGGCACCGGACCGATCTGCGCGACGCCGAACAGGCCAAGGAGAGCCTGCGCTCCGGCATGCCGGAGCACATCGATCTGGCCTGCTACTCCGCCGTCTACTTCACCTCCAGGCGCGAGCCGTTCACGCGGACGGCCGAGGCCGACTGGCTCGACCAGTTCGCCGTCAATGTGCACGGCCTGTCCTGGACCCTGCGGGCCGCTCTGCCGGCGCTGCGCGGGGCGGAACCGGGACTGTTCCTGCACGTGTCGTCCGAGGTCGTGTACAACGCGGGCCCGCACCGCTCCGGCTACGCCGCCACCAAGGCCGCCGCCGACTCGCTGATCCGGTCGGTCTCGCAGGAGATCGACCCCGCCGAAGTGACGTTCGTGCAGACACTGCCCGCGGGCATGGTCGACACCCCCGGCATCCGCGCCCGCCGGCCCGCCGGGTTCGACTACCGCGGCTACATGCCACCGGCCGCCTTCGCCCCCCTGGCCGTGGAGCTCGCCCGCACCCGGGGCGTTCCGTACGCGGGCGACGCGCTCGTCGTACACGAGGACGCCTCCTGGTCGTCCGTCGCGGAGGGCCTGCCCGTTTCGCAGTCGCGTCCCGTCGGGGAGGGCCTGCCCGTTTCGCAGTCGCGTCCCGTCGCGGACCTCCGCGCGTAGGCGCAGCCGGTCCCTCGACCGTCACCAGCCCGTCCACCACCCCTTCCTCTGGAGCAACTCGTGCCTCAACTGCACGCCACAGCACTGCTGTTCGACATGGACGGCACCCTTGTGGACTCGACCGCTCTGGTCGAGTCCACCTGGGCCGGATTCTGCGTTCGGCACCGCCTCGATCTCGCGGAGGTGCTGGCCTTCGCCCATGGCCGCCCCACTCGGGAGACCGTCGGCCACTTCCTTGCCGACCCCGGCCTGGCGGCGGCGGAGACCCGGCGCCTCGTCGCCCACGAGGAGTCCGAGACCACTGGCATCACCGAAGTCCCCGGCGCCCGTGCGCTGTTGACCGCCCTGCCGCCGCACACCTGGGGCGTCGTCACCTCCGCGGGCCGCCGGCTCGCACAGGTGCGGATGGCCGCGGCGGGACTCCCGCTGCCCGGGATCCTGGTCAGCGCCGACGAGGTGAGCCGCGGCAAGCCGGATCCCGAGGGCTATCTGAACGCCGCCGCCCAGCTCGGCTGTCCGCCGCAGGACGCGGTCGTCGTCGAGGACTCCGGCGCCGGAGTACGGGCCGGACTCGCCGCCTGCGGACGCACCGTGGTCATCGGCGGTCTGGACACGTACGACGACGTGGCACCGCGCTGGACCGACTTCCGCGGATTCCGGGTCGCCCCACCGCAGGCCGGCCGCCCCGGCGTGACGCTGGAAGTGCCCGAGCCGGTCGCCGCGGGCCAGGCGGTCCCTGGCTGATGAGCGCCGTCACTCCCGCCCGGCCTGTCCAGGACGTGCCCGAGGACCACAGGACCGGCCCGGCGCGTTCCCCCTCGGTGTCCGCGGCGTCTTCGGGGACCGCCGCTTTCGCGGCGGACATCGGCGGTACGTGGGTGCGGATGCGCACCGGCGGCCAGGACGAACCGGTGGAGCGGATACCCTCGCCGAGCCGCCTGCGCCACCCGGACCGCTCCGTCCCCCGCCTGCGGGCGGACCTGGTCGACCTGCTGTGCGACCGGGTACCGGCCGGTTCCCGAGCCGCTCTGTCCTTCGGCGCGGCCATCGACCACCTGACGGGCACGGTCTACGGGTCGGCCCCGCTGTGGGGCGACGAGACCGCCGCGTACGACGTGGCCGCCGATCTGCGGCGGCGCCGGCCCGACGTCACCTGGCACCTCGTCAACGACGTCACCGCCGCGCTGCTGGACTTCGCCGCCACGCACGCCGGGCCCGGCATCCGGCGGGTCGCCTATCTGACCGTCAGCAGCGGCATCGCGCTGCGCACGGCGGACCTCGAACAGCGCCGGATCCCGGTCGACGACCTCGGCTTGCAGGGCGAGGTCGGCCACCTGCCGGTCCCACTCACCGACCCCGGCTCGGACGTCCTCGCGGACCTGCCCTGCGAGTGCGGTGCGCGAGGTCACCTCGCCTCGATCGCCTCCGGACCGGGCCTGGCCCGGGTGGCCGAGCGACTCGGGCTCTCCCGGCCCGCGCAGGTCGCCGACTGGCTCCCCGGCGCACTCGCCGCCGACGACCCCGGCGCCCGGCGCCTGCTGGAACTGTGTGCCGCTCCGGTCGCCCACCTGCTGCGCACCATGTGGTGTCTCGATCCGCACCTCGACCTGATCGGGGTCGGCGGGGGAGTCGCCGAGGGGCTCGCCGGACCCTACGCGGCCGAGATCCGCCGCCGGCTCGCCGCCGCGACGTCGTACGCCGACCGGGGGCGCGACGACGTCTGGCTCGACGAGCGGCTGGTGTTCTGCACGCCCGGACAGGTGGACGCGCTGCGTGGCGCGCAGCGCGTCGCGGACTGGCTCCCCGGGATCACCCGATGAGCGCCGCGACCCACCGCGCCCTCGTGCGCCGGCCGGCTGGCGCCTTCGGCCGCACCCTGGTCGAGGTGGCCGAGGTGCCCATGCCACGGCTCGAACCGGGCGACGCCCTGCTCGCACCGGCGACCGTCGGCATCTGCGGCACCGACTGGCAGATCCTGCGCGGCCTGCGCGACGACCCCACCCCTGTCCTCGGCCACGAAGGCGTCGCGTACGTGGTCGAACCCGGCCAGTCGGGTCTGCCGGAGGGCACGCCGGTCACCGTGAACCCCACGCACCCGCACGACCCGTCGTTCCTGCTCGGCCACAACCTCCCCGGCCTGTGGGCGGAGCGCACCCGCATCCCCGCCACGGCCGTACGAGCCGGCCTGGTCGTCCCGGTGCCCGACGACGCCGCGCAGCCGGGTGTGGCCGCCCTCGCGGAACCACTCGCCTCGGCCCTGTACGGGATGCGGATCGCGCGTCACAGGGTGCGGCCCGCGGCCCTGGTCGTATGGGGCGACGGCATCGTGGGACGGCTCGCGCGCGACCTCTGGCAGGCCGAACTCCCCGGGCTGCGCTGCCTCCTCGTGGGGCACGGCCCCGACGCCACCGACCCGGCCGCCACGGAACTGCCCCGGCTGCTGGCCGCTCTCCCCTCGCCGGTCGTCGCGGTGATCGCGACCCCGCGTACCGGCACACGGGAGGCGTTGACGGCACTGGACCGGCATGTGCCGGGCACGCTTGTGGTCGATGTCCACGCCGGGCTGGAGCCCGGGCCGCTCCCGCTGACCGCCGGCGACATCGACGTCGCCGCGATACGCGCGGCCAACTGCGGCGGCACCCCCTGGCCGCCGCGCGTCGAGGAGTTCGCGCGCCCGCACGGCAGGCTTCTGCTCTGCGGTCACCGTGGGGTCGCCGACAGCCATCTGCGGCAGGCCGTCGACCTGCTGCGCACCACCCCGCACCTCGGTGCGGGGGTGCTGACCCACCAGGTGGGACCGGAGGAGGCCGCCGACCTCGTCAACACCGTGCTCACCTCGGGCCTGCGCGAAGCCGCCGGACGCCGCGTACTCAAAACGTCGATCGACATGGGGAGCCGGCCATGACCGGAGCGCCGGCGGACACGGCGGCGAGCACGGTCACCGGTCCGGTGCCGGGAACGGCGATGCCCGCCCCGGCCGTCGCCGCCCCGCAGTGGCGGATCGACACCGACCGCCGCGCGGCAGCGCACACCGCACTCATGGCGGGCGCCGACCAACTGCACCTGGACTACGGTGGCGCACACCGCGGTCCACCACTGAGCGACCCCGTCGCGCTGCGGGCGGCCGAGGCCGTCACACGGCAGCTCCCGGTCCCCGTACTCGCCGTCAATCACCTCAACGACATAGGCCTCGCAGACGAACGGGGCGCACCCAACCCCGCAGCGGTGGACCTCCTGCTGCATGCCCTGGACTGCGCCCGGCGCCTGGGCGTCGCCGTGCTTCATGTGCCCGGATTCCGGCGCAGCCTGCCGAGCAGCGAGGGGCTCCGCGCCGGAACGGTGGCGGCCCTGCGCGGCGTGTGCGCACAACTCACCGGGACGGACCCGCTGGTCGCCTACGAGTCCCCGCTCGACGTGCCTGCGTCGCTCGCGCTGGCCCGTGCGGTGGACCATCCGGCCCTGCGTCTGGTTCTGGACACCGGCAACCTGTGCGACGCGGGCCTGCGGCCGCTCGCCTTCGCCGAAGCGGTCGCGGCAGCCGGGCTGTTGCTGCCGGACGTACACGTCAAGGACGGTTCCGGTACGACGGCGCCCTCGGCCGGTGAACTCCCGGCCCTGTTGCGGGCGTCCGGCGCTCGCTCGGTGCTCGTGGAGAACGACTACCGGCAGACCCCCGCCCGCCTGCGTGAGGACATCGCCCTGTGCCGCCGTGCGGCGAACCCCCGCCCTCTCAAGGAAGCACCATGAAAGCCATCCAGCTCACCGCCCCCCGCACGCTGTCGGTCACCGAGACGGCACCGCCGAAACCCGGACCCGGCGAAGTCCTCGTCCGGGTGGGCCTGCTCGGCCTGTGCGGCACCGACCTCGGCTTCTTCGACGGCAGCAGCAACTACCTGCGTGACGGGCTGAAGAGCTACCCGTTCGTCCTGGGCCACGAATGGATCGGCACCGTCGTCGAGACCGGCCCCGGAACCGACCCGGACCTGCTCGGCCGACGGGTGTCGGGCCACAACTTCCGGGTCTGCGGCCGGTGCGCGCACTGCCGTGCCGGACGCGTCCGCTCCTGCCCGGACCGCAGCGAGATCGGCGTGCTGGGCCCCCGCCCGGGCGCCGGCGCGCAGCTGATCACCGCCCCGGCGGACACCCTCACCCGGATCCCCGATGCCCTGTCCGACGCGGCAGGTGCCCTGCTCGAACCGACGGCCGCCGCGGCGCACGCTGTGGACCGGCTCACCGTGACCGCGTCCGACCGGGTGGCGGTGCTGGGCGCCGGCACCCTCGGGCTCGCCGCGGCGCAGATCACGCGCGCGACCGGCGCGGACACCGTCGTCCTCGACCCGCAGCCCGCGGCTCGGGCGCTCGCCGCCGAGCTGGGCCTGCGCGCCCAGGCCGCCCCGGCCAGGTCCGACGACGAGGCGTACGACGCCGTGATCGAGGCGTCCGGCAACGCGGCGGCCGTCCGCTCCGCCGTCCGCCTGGTCGCGGCAGGCGGGCGCATCGCCCAGTTGGGCACGCCTCACCACACCGTCGACGGCTTCGACGCGGCGGCTCTGGTGATCCGGGACGCGACCCTGCACGGCGTGCTGTCCGGCATCGGCTACTGGGACCGGCTCGTCGGCCTGGTCGAGTCCGGTGCGGTGAACCTCGACGCCCTCGTCGACCGGGTCTTCCCGCTGGACGAGCTGGATGCCGCGTTCGCCCACCTCGCGGACGGCGGCCGCAGCCGCCCCAAGGTCCTCGTCCGGATCGACCCGGCGCTCGCCGCCGCGGGCCCGGCATGAGCGTCGAAGCAGGGGCCCGCGAACGTATCGACGTGTCGGCCGCCGCGCGGCTCGCCGTCCTGGCGAGCGCCACGTTCGTCTACGTGACCTTCGAGGTCTTCCCGGTCGGACTCATCCAGGACATCGCCCGCAGCCTCGACGTCTCGGCCGGCCGGGTGGGGCTGCTCATCAGTGGTTACGCCGTGGTCGCCGCCGTCGTCACGGTGCCGACGGTCGCGCTGGCCGCACGGGTCTCGCGCGGTACCGCCCTGGTGGTCTCCCTCCTGGTCCTCGTTGTCGCCGAGGTGCTCGCCGGTTTCGCGACGAGCTTCGCGATGATGGTGGTCAGCCGGGTTGCCGCGGCCCTGACGCACGGCGTGCTCTGGTCGCTGATCGCCCCGGCCGCGGCGACGCTGGTGCCGCGGCACCGTGTGGGCACCGCCACCGCGGCCGTGTTCGGCGGTTCCACCCTGGCCGCGATCGCCGGCAGTCCGGGTACGACCCTCATCGGCGAGCTGATCGGCTGGCGCGCCACGGCCCTGGTGCTGGCGGCGGCCACCGTGGCCGTGACCGTCGGGCTGGTGTGGGCCCTCGGGCTGTACGGCGACACCCGGCAGACGGCGGCCAGGGCGTCGGGGACGGACGGGGAAGCCGGGGAACCGGACGGCACGGCCGTCGGGCGGCGAGGGGCGCACTGGCCCCGAGTACTGATCTTGTGCGCCGTGGCGGTCGTGCTGATCAGCGGGCACTTCCTGAGCTACACCTACTTCGCCGTCCTCGTCACCGACGTCACCGGCACGTCCGGCACGACGGTCGCCCTGCTGGCGGTCTTCGGATGCGCCGGCGCCGTGGGCACCTGGCTGGTGGGCCGGTACAACGACACGACCCCCCAGCGGACGGCGTCCGTGACCATCGCGGTGTTCGCCGTGGGAATCGGGCTGCTGGCGCTCGCGTCGGCCCTGGGCGGCGGCGTCATGGCGCGCGGCACGGCGGCCGCTGTCGCCGTCGCCCTGTGGGGCGGGGCGTTCGCCGCGGTCGGACCCGTCTTCCAGACGGGCGTGATGCGCCTGGCCGGCTCGGACGCCGACCGTGCCTCCTCCGTCTACGTCACCGGCTTCCAGATCGGGATCGCGAGCGGCTCGGCTCTGGGCGCCGCCCTGCTCGGCCGGTCGTCGCTGTGGCTGCCGGTCACCTCGACGGTACTGGTGGCGGCCGTGCTGCTGGTCGTCCTGGTGCGGCGCCCGGTGCCCGCGGCCGAAGAACCCGGCGATCAGCCCGCCGGAGCGCGCCTTTAGAAGCCAAGGTGCAAGTTTAAGAATCAGGATGCCTATATAGTAGCACTCACGCTTATGGCTAAGCCCTTCGTCCGCTCAACCCGTGAAAGGCAACTGAGATGCCCCATACGACCGTCGACAGCGCGACCGTGCACTACCGCACCGAGGGGCAGGGCCCCGGCCTGCTCCTGGTGCACGGCACCGGCGCCACCGGTGACGCCAACTACGGTCATCTGCTGCAGGAGTTCACCGAGCACCGCACGGTGATCCTCCCCGACTACGCCGGCAGCGGCGGCACCACCGACGACGGCCGGCCGCTGACGCTGGAGCAGCTCGCGGACCAGGTGCTCGGTGCCGCCGACGCGGCCACCGACGAGCCGGTCGACGTCGTCGGGTTCTCACTCGGCGCCCTCGTCGCCGTCATGGCCGCGGCCAGGCGTCCCGAGCGGGTACGCCGGCTGGTGCTGGTGTCCGGCTGGGCCCGCAACGACGACCTGCGCAAGCGTCTGGGCTTCACCCTCTGGCGCCGGCTGGCCGACCTCGACCCGGAGCTGTACTCGCACTACATCAGCCTGCTGCTCTTCACCCCGGGCTTCCTGGCGAGCCTGGACCCGGCCACGTTCGACGAAGCCGTGGGCGGCGCCGCGGTCAACGAGGGCACGCTGCGTCAGATCGAGCTCGGTCTGGAGGCCGACATCCGCGAGCTGCTGCCGAACATCGGCGTCCCCACGCTGGTCGTCGGCTGCCGCCACGACCAGCTGGTCCCCGTCGAACACTCGCGGGAACTGCACGACGCGATCCCCGGCAGCACATACCTGGAGATCGAGAGCGGCCACCTGGTGCCGGCCGAGGCGCCGGACAAGCTGGTGGACGCCATCCGGACCTTCCTGAACTGACCTCCCTCCGGCACGGGACCGAGGTGGGCGGCCGAACACCGATGTCCGGCCGCCCGCCCCTGCCCGCTTTCTTGATTCTTCGAGCCCAAGAGGAATGAAGCCTGCTCATGGCCATGCAACAGACCCCACCATCCGAGCTCATACGCCCTTCGGTCACCACGCCCGGCTCCACGGAGCCCGCCGGCACCGCCACGGACACCGGCGAGGCACCGCGGGTCGGCAACCGGGCCGTCCGGCTGCCGTCCCTCACCGGAATGCGGTTCCCGGCGGCGCTCCTGGTCTTCCTGTTCCACGTCTCCCTGCCCGCCGGCTGGCTCATGCCCGGTGACGCCAACTCCACCCTCTACGCCCGCCTGGTCGAACAGACCGGCGGCGTGGGCGTCACCTTCTTCTTCGTCCTCAGCGGCTTCGTCCTCACCTGGTCCGCCCGCGAAGGGGACCCGTCCACGTCGTTCTGGCGCCGCCGGTACATCAAGATCGTGCCGAACTATCTCGTTGCCTGGGCGCTCGCGATGCTGCTGACAGCGGCCGGTACGGCCGCCTGGCGCTCGGGCGTCACCTTCTTCATGCTCCAGTCCTGGGTGCCGGACTACGACACCAACTTCAGCGTGAACGCCCCCGGTTGGTCGCTGTCCACCGAGGTCTTCTTCTACCTGTGCTTCCCGCTGCTGTTCGCCGGGGTCCGGCGGATCGCGCCGCGGCGGCTGAAGTTCTGGATCGTGGGCGTGATCGCCGGGGTGGCCGTCACGCCCTGGCTGGCCACCACCTTCATTCCCGCGGGCGACGTCTACATGTCGAACGAGCCCGGCGTCTCCGGCCTCCACCTCTGGTTCGCCTACGTCTTCCCGCCGGCCCGGCTGCTCGACTTCCTGCTCGGCATCCTGGTCGCCCGCGCCGTCATGCTGGGTCGCTGGCGTGACATCGGCCTCGTCCCGGCCGGCCTGCTGTTCGTGGCAAGCTACGTGATCGCCGAACTCCCGGGCATGCCCTACCTGTTCGCCCAGCGGGCGGTCTGCCTCGTGCCGTGCGCCCTGCTGATCGCGGCCGGAGCGCTCGCGGACGCGTCGGGCCGGCCGACCCCCTTCCGCAGCCGCGCGATGGTCTGGCTCGGTGAAGTCTCCTTCGCGTTCTACCTGCTGCACTTCATCGTGGTCTCCGAGGCACGCAACCTGCTCGGCGCCCACTTCGACTCCGTCCCGGCGGTGGTCGCCCTCGTCGTCGCCGAGTGCGCGCTGGCGGTCCTGGTCTCCTGGGCGATGTACGCCTGGATCGAAAAGCCGCTGGTACGGCGCTGGTCCCGCGCACGGGCCAAGACTCCCGAAGCCGCCACCGTCGCCTGATTCCCCGTCACCACCGCCTGCTTTCCCGTCACCGCCCCGCACGACCGAAGGTGCATACCCATGCCGTTCCGACTCGCCGCGCTGATCCTCGCGATCTTCTGCGTCGGCACCGCGGAGCTGTCACCCAGCGGCATGCTGGACGACCTCTCCGCCGACCTCGCCGTGAGCATCGCCACGGCCGGCCTGCTGGTGACCGCGTACGCGTTGACGATGGTGGTCGGCGGCCCGGCGGTCACCGCGCTCACCACGCGCGTGCGCCGCAAGACCCTGCTCGTGGCCCTGCTGGCGGTCTTCGTCCTGGGCAACGTCGTCTGCGCCCTGGCACCCGGCTTCGGCGTGCTGATGACCGGCCGGGTACTGACCGCGGCGGTGCACGGCACCTTCATGGCGGTCTGTGTCGTGACCGCGGGGGACATGGTCGGACCGGGCAAGGGCGGCGGCGCCGTCGCCGCGACCCAGCTCGGCATCAACCTCGCCACCGTCCTCGGCGTGCCCATGGGCTCCTTCCTCGCCCAGCACTACGACTGGCGGGCCCCGTTCGGCGTCGTCGCGGCCCTGGCCACGGTGGCCATCGGCCTCGTCCTCGCCTGGGTGCCCGACACCCCCGCCCCGACCGTCACGGCGGCTCATGAAGCCCGGGTGTTCCGCCGCCCGAACGTCTGGGGAACGGTGGGCGTCACCGTGCTCTGCTCCGCCGGCATGTTCACGCTGATCACCTACATGGTGCCGCTGCTGACCGGCGTGGGCCGCCTGCCCAGGCAGTGGGTGCCCGCCGTGCTGCTCGCCTACGGTGTGGGCTCCATCGTGGGGAACCTGCTCGGCGGGCGGTTCGCCGACCGCGGCATCGACCGGGCCGTCGGACATCTGTCCTGGGCCCTGGTGGCCGTATGCCTGCTCGTCTGGCTGCTCGCCCCGTACGGGCCCGCCGGGGCGCTCGCCCTGGTGCTGTTCTCGCTCGCGACCTTCGCCCTGATCCCCGGCCTCCAGGCCAAGGTGCTGACCGAGGCCGCCGACGCGCCCACGCTCTCCCTGACCGCGAACATGTCCGCCTTCGGCCTGGGCGCGGCGCTCGGCTCGTGGCTCGGGGGCCTGCTCACCGAATCCGCGTCCGGTACCCGCGCCGTCCCCCTCGGAGCCGCCGCGCTCACCGCGTCAGGCGCACTGCTCGTGCTCGGCCTGCGCCGCGCGGCCCGTCGTACACCGCACACCTTGCCCATCGCCGTATCCCCCTCTGAGAGGTGAGCCGTGGTCACCGCACCACTCCCTGTCCCGGCCGTCCGGTCCGCCGACGAAACCCCTTCCAGACGCCCGGCACCGCTGCCCTCGCTCACCGGCCTGCGGTTCTTCGCGGCAGTCCTGGTCTTCTTCTTCCACTCCTCGTTCTTCGAGCCGCTGACCAACCCCTTCGCCGACCGCGGTCAGGCCGAGGGCTTCCAGTGGCTGTTCAGCAAGGCGGGCTGGATGGGGGTGTCCTTCTTCTTCGTGCTGAGCGGCTTCGTCCTGACATGGTCCAGCAGACGGGACGACACGGTCATCGGGTTCTGGCGCCGCCGCCTGCTCAAGATCTTTCCCAACCACGTCGTCATGTGGGCGCTGGCGATGCTGCTCTTCGCCGGGGCGGCGACCCCGCTCACCGCGTGGCTGCCGAACCTGTTCCTGCTGCACTCGTGGTTCCCGCAGCACGACATCTACATCAGCGTCAACGCACCGAGCTGGTCGCTCTGCAGTGAGCTGCTCTTCTACCTTCTGTTCCCGTTCCTCATCGGGCCCGTCCGGCGGATCAGGACCGAGCGGCTGTGGGCGTGGGCCGGCGCCGCCGTGATCGGCATGCCGGCCCTCGAAACGGCCGTGGACCTGCTGGTGCCGGATCAGCCGCGCACGCCCGAGGGGTTCCCCATCTCGTCCGCGCAGTTCTGGCTCGGCTACAACTTCCCCCCTGGCCGGCTCTTCGAGTTCGTCCTCGGCATGCTCCTGGCCCGGCTGGTCCTGGCGGGCCGGTTCCCCCGCATCCCTCTGACCGCCGCTGTCGCGCTGGCGGTCGCGGGTTACGCGCTGGCGCTGAACGTGCCGTTCCTGTACGGCTTCACCGTCGCCACCATCGTTCCGGTCGCCGTGCTGGTCTGTGCGGTGGCCATGGCCGACATCGACGGTCGGCGCACCCTGCTGAGCGGCCGGGCGATGCGGTGGCTGGGCGAGGTGTCCTTCGGCTTCTACATGGCCCAGTACGTGGTCCTCTACTACGGCCGGATCCACGTACTGCACAACAGGACCTACGGTGTGCTCGGCGGCGCGCTCGAACTGCTCGCCCTGTTGCTGGTCACCCTGGCCCTGGGCTGGCTGCTGATGGTCTGCGTGGAACGCCCGGTCATGCGCCGCTGGGCCCGTCCCCGCGACCGGACACCCCGCACGGCTGCCGGGCCGGTCGGAGGCCTGGTCACGCACAGCTCCGACTGACCGTGCCGCCGGGGCGCCGCCCGCAGGAGGAAACGGCGTGCGGACACAGGTGCGAAGCGTACGTCCGGGTGCCCGTACGCAGCTCCTTCAGCCCCTGGGAAAGTTCGATCAGCCCCGCGAGGTCGCTCTCGTAGTCGCCGTCGCGGCCACCGCCCGGGGCCACGATGATCGACGGCGCCGAAGCCGCACCACCCGCGAGGTCCTTGTCGCCGTGCAGGCGCAGGGCCCGGTCGACCAGGTGGACGACGTCCGGCCCGACCGGCGCGCCGACCGCCGCGGTCGGCACTTCCTGCGCGGCGTGGTGCAGATACGGGCTGAGCCGGGTCAGACCGTCCCGGCACTCCACGTATCTGCGGTACACGGCCGAGCTGTAGTCCAGGGGCGCCAGCCGCCGGTACCGGGAGGAGCGGTCGAGTACCAGCTCCGGATAGAGGTCCACGAGCCGCTGCCACAACTCCTCCAGCCCTCGGAACCGGGCCCGGTGGCAGGACCGCTCCCGCAGGAACTGAACCGTGCTCGCCAAGCACGGCAGGCTCAGGCCGGCGCACACCACGATGGCGGCCACCTGGCCGAAGACGAAGACGTTCGCATACGTGACGTGATGCCCGAAGTCGCGGCACGCACGGCAGTTGACCCACAGGATGCGGAAGGCGCAGCTGAGGGAGAGCCCCAGGAGTCCGGCGGAGACGGCACCCAGGGAGATACGGCGCAGCGGCCGGCCGCTGCGGGCGTAACGGGCGGCGAACAGAGCGCACTTGGTGTATCCGTAGATCAGGTAGGCGCCGCCGATGTCGTAGAACGCGCGCACGCGCCAGTCGTCCAGGTAGGGAGCCGTCAAGGTGTGGTCACGCAGATGCGGCGGCAGCAGCACGGTCAGGACGGCCATCGCCGTCAGGCAGCACAGGCAGAGCAGCACCTCCCACCGGCTGCCCAGGGACCGGCGCTGCAGCGGATGCTCGCACAGGAAGCCGATCATCAGGCACAGCCCGGCCAATATGGCCACGTTGTACGTGAGTTTCGTGAACCCGGTGAAGGTGAGGCCGTCCAGTAACGCGTGACCGGGCAGCTGGCCCAGCACGTTTCCCATACCGAGCAGGAACATCGACAGGCACAGATGCAGCCGCATCGGAGCGCGGAAGCGCTGCCGGATCAGCAGGGGAAGCGTCCACACCGTGCCACCGAGCAGCGTGACGACTGTCACGAGATTCACGCTGCTCACGCCGACCAACCCACACGTACTCGCGCGCACCGCAGTCTTCGGCTCCTCATGCGTCTCCCCGCCCGCCGAATCTTCTCCGAAATCCACATCAAGACGCGCCATCGAGCCCCTGCTGACCGCCTGTCAACTTACGGTGCACGCGTGGGAGGCGGCAAATGACCTCGTTGCCCCCTCTGTACGGGTGGTGCCGCCTTCGCGGGTTCGCCCACTCCCAGAGCCGACTGTGGGTCCGCGATCGCCGCTCCCCGGCGCCTGGGCTGCGCGAGGAGAGCGACCTGGTCATCCGGGACTTCTCCACGTTCCAGAACGTCCATGGTGAGCCGGACGGACGCATGGAGCAGGTGCCGCAGAAGGTCGAGGGCAGTGGGGCGAGCGGGCTGCGCCGCGTGAACCTCGTCGCGAGATCGAGCTCATCGCACGGGCCGCTCCGAGCCGGCTCCGTCCCGAGTTGTTCGGCCGCCGCGGAGATCCATCAGAAGGGCCCTGGCTCATCTCCGGGATCTCGCCACGGAGATCGGCGAACACGCTCGTGAGGCTCGTGTCGGCGGGGCGGGGGAGAGTCCGACCGGACGAGTGGCTGGGCGTCACATCCGACCGTTCCTGTCCGCGCTGGTCGGCGCCGGCGTTTCGGAGGCGATCGGCGTGGCCTCCAGGTGATCCCGCAGCCACTGCTCGGTGTTGCTGACGTGCAGCAGTGCGGCGGCCTGGCTGAGCGAGGCGTCGCGGCGGGACAGGGCCATGAAGATCGCCTCGTGCTCCGCGAGGGTTCGCCCCGCGGCCTGGCCGTCGACCAGGCCGCGCCAGATGCGGGCCCTCAGGGTGCGGCCCGAGACGCCCTCCAGGAGCGTGACCAGTGACTCGTTGCCCGTGGCGGCGACCACCGCGCGGTGGAACGCCGCGTCGTGCGCGTTGAGTTGTTCGACATCGTCGCGGGCCTCCCGCATGGCGTCCAGGTGCCGCTTCGCCTCGGCCAGGCCCTCGTCGGAGATCCGGGTGGCGGCCAGCGCGGTGGCGACCGGTTCGAGCAGCCGCCTGACCTCCATCAGGTCCAACAGGGCGCCCGGGTCGCTCTGCATCAGGTCCACCGCACCCCCGAGACCCTCCAGCAGCAGACTCGGCTGCAGGCTGGTCACATAGGTGCCGTCCCCCCGTCTGACCTCCAGCACCCGTGCGACGGAGAGCGCCTTGACCGCCTCCCGGGCCAGATTGCGCGACAGTCCCAACTGCGCGGCCAGCTCCGGCTCCGGAGGCAGCTTGGAGCCCGGCGGAAGTGCGCCCGATCGAATGAGTTCGCGGATCTGCTCGATGGCTTTGTCTGTCAGGGACAAAGGGGACCTCTCTCCGAAAGACATGTGATGTCTACTCTTGCGTGAACCATGTGTTCACGCATCAAATCGCCCATCTCCGCTGCCTCGCCAGGGTTATTCATCCCTGCACACCCGTTGACAGTGGAGGGTTTCATGCCTGACCTTCGTGCGTAACACCAGGCGCTCAAGCCCCATGAGTACCGTGTCGCCGGAGGTATCCGCAGTGTCGCAATCGATCAGCAGGCGTGGGCTACTGGCCGGTGCCACGGCAGTCGTGGCGGGTGCGATGGCCACCGACGGGTTCGCCGGTGGCAGGGCCCTGGCGGCCCCGCGCAGCTACACGCCCACCTGGGACTCGGTGAACCGGCACCCGGCGGCCCCCGAGTGGTTCCGGGACGCCAAGTTCGGCATCTACTTCCACTGGGGCGTGTTCAGCGTGCCCGCGTACGACAGCGAGTGGTACCCGCGGAACATGTACGAGCCGGACAGCAAGGCGAACAAGCACCACATCGCCACGTACGGCAACCCCGTCGACTGGCCGTTGCACAACTTCATCAACGGCGCGGACGACCTGGCCGGGAACCACGTGGAGTTCGCGCCGAAGCTCAAGTCGGCCGGCGGCGCCTTCGACCCCGACGAGTGGGCGCAGCTCTTCGTCGACGCCGGCGCGCGGTTCGCGGGTCCGGTCGCCGAGCACCACGACGGCTACTCGATGTGGGACAGCGAGGTCAACGAGTGGAACTCCGTGGCCAAGGGGCCGCGGCTCGACCTGCTCCATCTGTTCACCGACGCCATCCGCGCCCGGAACCTCAAGCTGCTGGTGGCGATGCACCACGCGTACAACTACACCGGCTACTACGAGTACGCGCCCGCTCAGTCCGACCCGAGCCTGAAGAAGCTGTACGGCCAGCTGAGTCCGGCCGAGGAGAACCAGCTCTGGTTCGACAAGCTCAAGGAGGTCGTCGACCGGGCCCGGCCGGACATCCTGTGGCAGGACTGGCGACTCGACCACGTCGACGAGACGCAACGGCTGAACTTCCTGGCGTACTACTACAACCAGGCGAACAAGTGGGGCAAGGAGGTCGTCGCCACCTACAAGGACGGGCTCAACCTCCACGGCGAGGTCTTCGACTACGAGCGGGGCGGGCCGGCCGACCTCACCGCGCCGTACTGGCTGACCGACGACAGCATCTCCAACTCCAGCTGGTGCTACACCGAGGGCATCGGCTACTACTCGCTCGCGCAGATGCTGCACTCGCTGATCGACCGGGTCAGCAAGAACGGCAACATGCTGCTCAACATCGCCCCGCGGGCCGACGGCACCATCCCACAGGGACAGCGCGACCTCCTCCTCGCCATCGGTGACTACCTCAAGCGCCACGGCGAGTCGATCTACGGCACCAGGGCGTGGACCGCGTACGGCGAGGGCCCGACGAAGATGGGCGGCGGCTCCTTCACCCGCCCCACGGCCGGCACCGCGCGGGACGTCCGCTTCACCCGCGACAAGGCGGGCACGGTCCTGTACGCCACGGTCCTCGGCTGGCCCGGCAGTTCGCTCACGATCGAGACGCTCGGTTCCGGACGGATCGATCTGGCCTCGCTGTCCTCGGTGAAACTGCTCGGCGCGACCGCCGGCGAGTACGTCGGCCTCCCCGCCCCGACCCAGGAAGCGACGGGGCTCAAGGTGGCCCTGCCGTCGACGGCGCCGTTCGACGCGCCCGCGTACGTCCTCAAGCTCCGCTTCTCCGGGCGTATCCCCGCGCTGCGGCCCCTCGTCGGCGCCGTGGCCCACCAGGGCGCCGACTACGCGGGTGACAGCGCGGTGTTGGCCCTCGGCGGCTACAGCGCCGAACAGCTCTCCCTCGCCGGCATCCCGCCTCGTACGCTCGCCTCGCTGCGGATGGCCCCGGGATACCAGGTCGTCGGCTACTCCGGCGACGACTTCACGGGTACGTCGTGGACCTTCACCGCGGACAACGCCAGGATCCGGAGCAGGATCACCTCACTGAAGGTCGAGTTCGACCCGGCCGCGTACTTCCGCGTCACCAACGTCACCAACGGCCTGGCCCTGGACGGCGGCGGCGACGTCTCCGCTGGCTCCGACCTGAAACAGTGGGCCTGGGACGGCTCGGCCAACCTGCAGTGGCACGCGGTCGACCTCGGCAACGGCTACCACAAGCTGGAGAACCGCACCAATGGCCTCGTCGCCGACGGCTGGGGCGCAACGAACGACGGTGCCCCGGCCAGGCAGCAGGCGTGGAACGGCGGCACCGACCAGCAATGGCTGATCACCCACCGCGGCGACGGCCGCTACTCCCTCGCCAACCGCACCACCGGCCTCGTCCTGGACGGCGGCGGCAACGTCTCCTCCGGCTCCGTGACAAAGCAGTGGACCTGGGGCACCAGCACCAACCTGCTGTGGACCTTCACCAAGATCTGACCGATCCCGATCCCGATCCCGATGCGGGTCCGACGGCACACCGGCATGAGGGGGAGGAGCGGAAGCGCGTCTCCTGCCTCGGCCCACCGAGGCGATCACCTGCGTTCCGTCTTCCCCTTCGCCGTTCTCGTGATCCAGTACCGGCAGCCCCGTTGTGCAAGTCCGCCCACTTTGTTCCGCATCGGGTCGATCTTGCACTCGCTGTGCGTCTTGCCCCGTGACGTGCGGTAGTCCGGTTGTTGGTTTCGCGGACGTCCACGTCCCCAGCGGTCCGGACGGCCCCGCCCGTGACGGCGATGCCCCACCGGCCACGGGGTCGGTGGGGCATCGCCGGCGTGTCGTCGGTGGGTGTCAGCTCATGTAGCCGGCCACGTCCGCGAGCACCTGGGTGGTGCTGCTGGCGTAGAGATCGATCTTGCCGTCGGAGCCGACCGGCACGATCACCTGGTTGGCGATCGTCTTGCCCGACACCCAGTTCAGGTTGGAGGCCGTCGGACGGGTGCCGCCGTCGGCCCAGGCGGTGAGGTAGCCGCTGCCGGTGGTGCCGGTGACGGTGACGGTCAGTACGACGGCCTTGACGCCGGTGGCCGGAATGCCGTCGCTGCCCGAGATCTGCAGGGCCAGCGTCTTGCCCGCGCCCAGCGCCGTCGTCTTACGGGTGTCCAGCAGGCGCAGCGGGGTGACGGTGTGGAAGGCCGAGCCGCCGGCGGAGAAGTAGCCGGAGACGTCGGCGATGACGTGGCTGGTGCCGCGGACGTAGAGGCTGACGTTGCCGTCGGAACCGATCGGCACGATGACCAGGTTCGGGATGGTGGTCCCGGTGGCCGCCCAGTTGACGTTGGAGGCCGTCGGGCGGGTGGCGCCCTCGGGGTAGGCCTCGAGGTAGCCGGAGCCGACGGTCTGGGTGGCCGTCAGGTTGAGCACCACGGAGGAGGCGCCGGTCGGCACGCCCCCGTGGCCGCGGACCTTGAGACTGACCACCGCGTTGGTGATCTTGGTGGTGGTGGAGATGCCGACCTTGGAGCGGGTGTCCAGCAGGCGGGCCGGCTTCAGCGCCGTGTACGTGGACCCGGTGGTCCCGCTGGTGTAGTAGCCCTGGACATCGGCGATCAGGTGGGTGGTGCTGCTGGTGTAGAGGTCCACCACGCCGTCGCCGGCCACCGTGACGGTCGACGAGGCGGCGATGGTCTGGCCGGCGGCGGTCCAGTTGAGGTTGCTGGTCGACGGCTTGGCGGTGCCGTCGGCCCAGGCGATCAACGAACCCGAGCCGGTGGTGCCGGTGACCGTGAGGTTGAGCACGACAGCGGTCACGCCGCTGCTGGGGATCCCCCCGGCGCCCTCGATCTTGACCGGGGCGGTGCCGCCCGCGACCAGGGGCTTGGTGGACGGCAGGGAGCTGAGGCCCCAACCGGTGCCGTTGCGGGTGTCCAGCAGGCGCTTGGGGCTGCTGAGCGGGTGGAAGGTGGAAGCACCCGTGGCCGCGGTGCCCTTGGCCGCGCACAGTGAGGTGATCAGACCGGCTTCCTTGGGCGAGCCCAGGCCGGTGACCTCGTCGTAGCCGGCCGCCGCCGAGTAGCCGGTGGCATACACGGAGTTGTCGCCACTGGTGACGTCCCAGAAGTTCGTCGGGTAGCTGCTCCGCGCGGCCTTGTAGAGGGCGTTGTTGAGGAAGCCGACCCGGCCGTTCGTCTGGCAGGCCGCGCTGGCGTTGGCCTGGACGATGGCGGCGGCCCACGTCGGGGCCGCCCCGCTGGTGCCGCCGATGATGCCGGGGACGGGGCTGGAGGAGACGCTGTCGTCCTGGTAGTAGATCGGGTAGCCGGAGTACGGGTCCGCCAGTGCGGAGACATCCGGAACGGCACGCTTGGCGGTGGTGGCGACACCGCCCTGGTAGACAACGGGGGCCCAGCGCGAGGAGATGCCACCGCCGGTACCGCCGGTGTCGTTGTTCCACGTCGTCTGGGTCGCGGCGCTGCCCGAGCCGGTCATCGAGGTGCCGCCGACGCCGGTGACGTAGGGCTGGCTCGCGGGGTCGTCGACGGCCTTGGCGGTGGAGCCGGTCGCGCGGTAGCAGTCGCTGGAGCCGTCGTCGCCCGAGGCGGCGACCACGCTCTGGCCCTGCGCCGCGGCCTCCGCGAAGATGGTGTTCTCGGCGCTCGCGGTCGCGCTGATCTCGGCCGCCTCGCACAGGCCCCAGCTGGAGGAGATGACCTGGGCCACGTCGTCGGTGACCATCCGCTGGTAGACGTCGAGCACGTTCTGGTCGGTCGCGGACTCCGCGTCCACGCCCTGGTAGTCGATGATGCTCGCACCCGGGACCAGACCGATCAGGTCATCGATGTCGAGCGCCGACTCCACGCCGACCGATCCGTCGGTGGCCGGCGCGCCGGCTCCGGCCGTCGTGTCGACGTACACGGTGGAGACGGAGGTGTTGGTGCCCGCGCAGGACTGGTACGCGGCGATGCTGCCGGCGTCGACGTTCTCCAGCTCGAACACGGCCACGGTCTGCCCCGCGCCGGCGGTGGCGGAGCTGCTCATGCCGTAGGTGCCGGCCAGCTTGCCGGGGCTGTAGTAGTCGGTGCCGTCGGTGTAGCCCGAGCTGGTGAAGTCGGTGCAGAGTCCCGGGGTGTACGTGTGCGGGGCCACCGCGCGTGAGGCGCGCCCGGCGACAGAACTGGTCTTGCCCGCCTTGCGCACGCTCGAGTGGTGGCTGGTGATGGTGTTGATGTCGCTCAGGCCGACGATCCCGGTCACCGACGACGCTATGTTCGCGGGCAGCGCGGGAGCCGCGGTGTTCATGTAGTCGGTGGTGCCGTCCTTGAGCCGGACGTTCCGGAAGCCGGTGTCGAAGGCGTCGGACGCCTTGGCGACGGTGGTGGTGACCGGGATGGACAGGCCGTCGGGGCTGGCCTTGCCCGGAGTGAGGCCGGCCGCCCTCAGCGCCTGGGAGACCTGGGCGATGGTGGCCGGCGTCGGGCCGAAGACCGAGGCGAACTGCCCCTTGGCCAGGTACTGGTGGTACCGGGGGTTGCCCGGGGTGGACACCGCGGCGACGAAGTCGGCCAATGCCTGGGGGTCCCGCGGGGCGAGGTGCACGCCGATGCGCAGCGTGGTTCCGGAGGCGGTCGTGCCGGCCGCGGTCGCGCCGGCCGGGACGCGGGGAACCGTGCCTATTCGCTTGGGCGCGTGCGATCCCGTCCCGGCCCCGTCGGTGACCGCGCCATAGGCTGCGGTGGAGGCGACGGTGAGAGCGACGGCGGCGGCGGTTGCCGCCGTGATCCTCCGAGCCCGTCTGCCGGTCTTGCCCGCCGCGTGTCTGGGATGTCCCATCGCGGCACGGACCTTCTTGAACATGCAGAAACTCCCCTAGAAACTGACACACCGCCATAACCATGAACAGGTGGGTACGGTGGTCGAAGCCTCACTCCGGTAAGCCGACCAGCGTGCGCAGACCTGTGCGCACGCTGGAGGAACCCCCCTGAAGCAGACGTGTGTGCGTTTCTTATCAAGAGTTGACAGATGTTGTCCTCGCCCCCAGGGGAACCATGGGGGGATCTTTGCGCCATGCAGAGGCCAGGGTGACATTCCCGAGATGCGCGGCCGGTGACGGTGGGTCAGACATGGCCGCTGCCTTTGCGTGTGACGTCCGAGGTGTTTACGCGTTCATGAGCGACCGATCGACCGGCCATGATCCGACGCGTCATAGTCTGCCGATCGTCGCGTACCCCACCGTCGCCCTGCCCGCCGGCAGGGCGCTGTCGTGGCACGGACCGATCAGGGCCGGCGCGATGGCGCCGTGCAGCCACATACGAGGCGCCTGCGTGTTCCCACGGTTTCGCGGGGGCAGCCGTCGCGGCCGTGCGCAATGGACAGGGGCGAGGGGTAGCAGTGCGTTCGAGACATCGCAGTCGGCGGAAGAGCCTCTGGTGGGGAGCCGCCGGAGGGCTCGCCACCGCCGGGCTGGTCATCGGAGCGGTCGCGCAGGCCGCCCAGGGATCCGGCTCCGCCGAGGGGCAGGGCGCCGTCGGCGGAACGGCGGTGTCCGCGCCGGTCAAGCCCGCCCTGCACACGCTGCAGGCCGACTTCGACGCGGCCGCCGCGGAGTTCCACGTGCCGGACAACGTGCTGCTGGCCGTCTCGTACCAGCAGACGCTGTGGGAGTCGCACCGCGGCAGCCCGTCGGTCACCGGCAACTACAACGTCATGGGTCTCACCTCGGTCAGCCGGTCGGACCTCCGGGCGGCGTCGGACACCACGCCGGAGACGAACGGCCGGGGTGACGACCCTCGCGCGCCGCACCACCCCGCCGCAACGCCGTCGAACAGCGGCACGGTGCCGCCGATCACCCCGGCGATGCGCACCCTCGACACGGCCGCCTCGATGCTCGGCGACTCGCCGGCGTCGCTGCGTACCTCCATGCGGCAGAGCGTGCGCGGTGCCGCCGCGCTGCTCGCCTCGTACGAGCGCGCCGCGACCGGCTCACTGCCCGCCTCCGCCGCGCGGTGGTATCCCGCGGTGGCCCGCTTCCCGCAGGCAGCGAACTCCGCCACTGCCGACCAGTTCGCCCGCCGGGTCTACGCGACGATACGCACCGGCGCCCACCGGATCACCGCGGACAACCAGGAGGTGACGGTCACCGCCGACCCCTCGGTGCAGGTTGAGGCATCCCCCGAGCTCAGTCCCGACCTCAAGTCCGCAGCGGACCAGTCGGCGGACACCGTCGCGCTGAGGACCACCCCGCCGTCCGGGGCGGCCCACGCCTCGGCCGCCGTCGCCCCGCTGTCCCCGCGGACCCGCGTGGTCCAGGCGGACACCACGCCCGCGACCGAGTGCCCGTCCACGCTGATCTGCACCTTCACGCCGGCGGCCTACACGCTGAACAGCAGCACCGACCAGACCGACTACGGCAACTACGACCTGGCCGACCGTCCCGCGGACGGGGACGCGATCACCAGCATCGTCATCCATGACACGGAGAGCACGGCGTCCTCGGCGATCAGCTCGTTCCAGGATCCGTCGTCCTATGCCAGCGCGCACTACGTGGTCGGCGCCGACGGTTCGGTCACGCAGATGGTGCCCACCAAGGACGTCGCCTGGCACGCGGGCAACAAGTACGTCAATGACCACTCGATCGGCATCGAGCACGAGGGCTACGCCCTGGACTACGGCTCCTGGTATTCCGAGCAGGAGTACCAGTCGTCCGCGGCGCTGGTGAGCTACCTCGCCCAGCGGTTCGGCATCCCGCTCGACCGCGAGCACCTCATCGGCCACGACGACGTCCCCGGCCCGCTCGACGCGTACTACGAGGGCATGCACTGGGACCCGGGCCCATGGTGGAACTGGGGCCACTACCTCGGCCTGCTGCACGCCTCCCCGAACGGCGACGGCATGCCGGTGGCCGGTGGCGAGGTCACCATCACCCCGCCCTGGAGCACCGGCTACGAGCCGGCCCTGACCGGCTGCGGCTCCTCCACCACCACCTGCCCCGCCAACCCGGCCGACTTCGTCTACCTGCGCACCAGTCCGTCCTCCACCGCCGCCCTGATCAAGGACCCGAAGTACAGCGCGGACGGCCAGACCACCGGCTCGACACTGGGCTGGGACTGGACCGACAAGGCCGTCTACGGCCAGACCTTCGTGGTCGCGGCGGTGCAGGGCGACTGGACGGCCATCTGGTACGACGGTCAGGAAGCCTGGTTCTACAACCCCGGCGGCGCCTACACCATGGCCAACACCGGCACCGCCAAGCAGCTGATCACTCCCGCCGGCACGTCGGCGATCCCGGTGTACGGACGTGCCTACCCGGAGACCTCGGCCTACCCCGCGTCCCTGAGCACCGTCGCGGCCGACCCCAACCAGCAGCTGACTCCGCTGAGCCACGAGACCATCCAGCCGGGCCAGGCGTACCGCGCGCTGGACCAGGTGACGGGCGACTTCTACTACGCGGAGAACCTCAACTGCACGGCCGACCCCGACTGCCTGCTCGTCGTCGGCACCACGCGGTACTACCCGATCCGCTACAACCACCGGATCGCGTACGTGCCGACGCGGATCATGGACACCCGTAGCGGCACGGGTGTGGCGAAGGCGAAGGTCGGCCCGGCCGGTACGGTCCGTCTCCAGGTCGCGGGTGTGGCCGGGGTGCCGACCAGTGGGGTCTCCGGCGTGGTGGTGAACGTGACCGCGACCGGCGGGACTTCGTCCAGTTACGTCACCGTCTATCCCGACGGCAGTCCGCGTCCCGCGGTCTCCAGCCTCAACTTCGGTGCGGGCGAGACCTTCCCCAACCTGGTCGTCGTCCCTGTGGTCCCAGCCTCAACTTCGGTGCGGGCGAGACCTTCCCCAACCTGGTCGTCGTCCCTGTGGTCGACGGGAAGATCGACTTCTACAACAACGCCGGCAGCGTCAATCTCATCGCCGACATCACCGGCTACTTCAGCGGCAGCGGCTCCGTCGAGCACAACGCCGGCCCGGTCCGCGTCATGGACACCCGCGACGGCACCGGCGTCCGCAAGGGCACGGTCGGCGCCGCCGCCAAGGTCACCCTGACCGTCGGCGGCAGGAACGGCGTCCCCGTGGACGCCACCGCCGTCGTCCTCAACGTGACCGCGACCGGCGGTACCTCGTCCAGCTACGTCACCGTCTACCCCGACGGCACCACCCGGTCCAGCGCGTCCAATCTCAACTTCACAGCCGGCGAGACCATCCCCAACCTGGTCGTCGTCCCTGTGATCAACGGAAAGGTCGACTTCTACAACAACGCGGGCAGCGTCCACCTCATCGCCGACCTGACGGGCTACTTCACCCGCTGAGCCCCGGCACGGCCCCGGCCGCGTGACCGAGGATCAGGCTGGTCGCAGTCGCAGTCGCAGTCGCAGTCGCAGTCGCAGTCGCAGTCGCGGTCGCGGTCGCGGGTTCCGGGCCGGGCATGTGCTGATCTCCGAGGGAGCGCGCCGCGTCGTCGGCCGGGCGGGGTCTTCCCGCTCGGCCGAGCCGGAGACCGAGGAGGTGGGGAGCGTTGCCCGGCGACGAGGTCAGTGCCGCCCCTCCTCGGCCCGCTGCCGCGGCACCTCACGAGCGGCCTGCCCGGCCTCCCGGCCCACCGTGCTTTCGCGCACGATGAGCCGATGGGGCGCCCGGATCTCCTGCCCCGGTACGGGAGTCGAGCTGGTGATCCGGTTGAGCAACCGTTCGACCGCCGTCTCGGCGATCAGCTTCTTGTCCGGCGAGATCGTCGTGACGGACGGGTTGGCGTACCGGCCGTCCTCGATGTCGTCGTAGCCGACGACGGCGACGTCCTCGGGGACCCGCAGCCCGCGGGAGGCCAGGGTGCGCAGGGCGCCCAGGGCCACCAGGTCGCTGTAGCAGAAGACCGCGTCCGGGGGCTCCGCCAGATCGAGCAGGTGGGCCATGGCGGCGGCGCCGTCGGAGCGGTTGAAGCGTGGCGTGGAGACGATGAGCTCCTCGTGCACGGGCAGCCCGGCGCGCTCGTGCGCCAGCCGGAAGCCGCGGGTGCGCAGCTGGGCCGCCTCGCCGGTCCGGTACGGCTGGTCGCCGATGGCCGCGATGCGGCGCCGGCCGAGGCCGATCAGATGTTCCGTGGCCTCCCGGGACGCGGTCACGTCCTCGATGCCGATGTGGTCGAAGCCGCCGTCGCTGACCCGCTCGCCGAGGACGACGAGGGGCAGGTTCGGGTCGCGGCCGGCCAGGTCCGCCTGCGCCAGACCCAGCGGGCTGAAGATGACCCCGTCGAAGAGCAGCCGTTCGGAGCCGCGGGAGAGGAACAGCTTCTCGTGCTCCGCGTCGCCGTCGGTCTGGTCGATCAGGACGTTGTAGCCCTGGATCCGGGCGGCGCGGATGATGCCCTGCAGCAGCTCGGAGAAGTACGGCGTGTCCAGGTACGGCACGACCACCGCGATCTGTCCGGAGCGTCCGGCGGCGAGGTTGCGGGCCAGCACGTTGGGCCGGTAGCCCAGCTCGTCCACCGCCTGCTGCACCCGGGCGCGGGTGGCCTCGGCGACCGGTGCGTAGCCGTTGACGACGTTCGACACGGTGCGGCTCGAGACGCCGGCACGGTCCGCCACATCGCGAAGTGTTACGCCTCTTCCCATAGCTCACCTTTTGTCTGATCTGCCGGATCTATCGATTTCCGGTTGTTGAAGCTTTCTTTGAAGTTTCCATGAGGTTACCTATTGCAGCGCGGCAAGTTCCTGGTTAACACTTCTGCAGCGCTGCAAAAGCGTAGCAGAGCCAATCCGGCTGCGTGATCATGAAGCGCCCTCTTCCGTGACCGAGGCAAACCCCCGGCGCGGCGCAAGCCCCCTCATGTGCAGGGTCGTTGGCCGATCGGTGACAGGAACGCCGCCTGTCACCGGCCCAACATCCGGACACCGTCCGGGATTTCGAACACAACTGTCTTCCGTGGCCTGCACGGT
The DNA here is from genome assembly GCA_000720805.1 of Streptomyces violaceoruber. Classification (GTDB taxonomy): domain Bacteria; phylum Actinomycetota; class Actinomycetes; order Streptomycetales; family Streptomycetaceae; genus Streptomyces; species Streptomyces cellulosae_A. Next base: position 7,847 of record JODI01000035.1, on the reverse strand, counting down.
GCCCTGGCCGGCCCGGCGGGTCCCGCTCCCCTCCCGTCCGAACCTCCCGTCCGAACCTCCGGTCCGGCCCGCCTTCGTACCGCTCCCTCGCTCCCTCGCTCCTCGCTCCCTCGCTCCCCGCCCAGTTCCTCACCAGGAGAACGCCCATGTCTGCCAGCAGAAAGCTCCCTTCCGTCCGCCGGGCCGCCACCGCGGTGGTGTCCGCCGCCGTCGCGACCACGCTCCTCGCCGCCTGCGGTGGTGGCAGTGGCGGTGGCAGCGGTTCGGGTGCCGCCGGGAACGGCCCCGTGCACATCAAGGTGTGGGCGTGGTACCCCCAGTTCAAGCAGGTCGTGGCCCAGTTCAACAAGACGCACAAGGACGTCCAGGTCGACTGGGTGCAGGCCGGTGTGGGCCAGGACGAGTACACCAAGCTGAAGACGGCGCTCAAGGCCGGGCAGGGCGCACCGGACGTCGTCATGCTGGAGTTCCAGGAGCTGCCGACCATCCAGCTCACCAAGGGCCTGCTCGACATGAGCAAGTACGGCGCCGACGACGACAAGGGCGACTACGTGGACTGGGCCTGGAAGCAGGTCTCCGACGGTGACCACGTCTACGCGATCCCGGTCGACGCCGGACCCATGGCGATGCTCTACCGGGCGGACCTCTTCAAGAAGTACGGCCTGAAGATCCCGACCACCTGGGCGGAGTACAAGGCGGAGGCCGTCAAGCTGCACAAGGCGGACCCGAACGCGTACATGACCGACTTCGGCAGCGACGAGACGGCCGCGGGCTGGCTCCAGGGCCTGCAGTGGCAGGCCGGCTCCAAGCCGTACGACTACTCGGCGAGCAAGCTGCCGGACATCGGCGTCAAGCTGGACGACGCCGGGGCCAAGCAGGTGTACGACTACTGGGGCGACCTGGTGAAGAACAAGCTCGTCGACACCGCGTCGTACGCGACCACCGACTTCTACAACGGGCTCAGCAGCGGCAAGTACGCCACGTACCTCGCCGCCGGCTGGGGCCCCGGCTACCTCTCCAGCGTGGCGAAGAAGACCGCGGGCAAGTGGCGCGCGGCCCCGCTGCCGCAGTGGACGGCCGGTGGCAACGCCCAGGGCGACTGGGGCGGTTCGGCCTTCTCGGTGACCAGCAAGACCCAGCACCCGAAGGAGGCCACCGAGGTCGCCCGGGAGCTCTTCGGCACCTCGCAGGCCGCCTGGAAGATCGGCATCGACCAGGCCTACCTGTTCCCGACGGTCAACTCGGTGCTCAACGGCGCGTACTTCCAGGACAAGAAGTACGACTTCTTCGGCGGCCAGCAGGTCAACAAGGTCTTCGTGCCCGCCGCCAACGGCATCGGGACCTTCGACTGGAGCCCGTTCCAGGACTTCGCCTACAACACCCAGACCACCGAGGTGGGCAAGGCCATCCAGGGTCAGACCCCGTGGTCGTCCGTCGCCGACAACGTCCAGCAGCAGGTGACCTCCTACGCGTCCAAGCAGGGCTTCAAGGTCAGCAAGTAGCCCGCCCGCGGCAGCCGCGGTCCTCGCGGCAGCCGCCGCACCCGCTGTACCACCCCCGCCGACGCGATCCACCCGCGCCAGTCGTCGGCGGGGGCTTCCAGACCCGCTAGGAGATGTCGATGAGCCTGCTCAGGCAGGGATCCGCAGCGGCCGCCGCGGCCGCGCCCCCTGACACACCGGTCCGCAGGGGCCGGGGCACCGTGACGGCCGGCGGGAGCGCCGGCCCGCGTACCGGACGGCGGTCGTCCCGCACCCGTCACCAGCTGATGGGTTTGTTCCTGGTCACCCCGTTCACCCTGCTGTTCCTCGCCTTCCTGGTGGCCCCGCTCGGCTACGCCTTCTGGCTGAGCCTGCGCACCTCCACCCTGGTCGGCGGCGACCACTTCAGCTGGTTCGCCAACTACCAGCAGGCGTTCACCGACCACCAGTTCCTGTCCGGCCTGGCACGGGTGGCGCTCTTCGGCTTCGTACAGATCCCCCTCATGCTGGGGCTCGCGCTCCTCGGGGCCCTGCTCATCGACGAGGTCGGCAGTCGCCTCGCCAAGGTCTTCCGGATGACCCTGTTCATGCCGTACGCCGTGCCCGCGGTGATCGGCGCCCTGATGTGGGGCTTCCTGTACAGCCCGACGTTCGGCCCCGTCCAGTCGCTCACCCACGCGCTGGGCCTGGGCTCGGTCAACCTGCTCTCCCACAGCCTGATGCTGACCTCGCTGGGCAACATCGTGACCTGGCAGTGGACCGGCTACAACATGATCGTCCTGTACGCGGCCCTGCAGGGCCTGCCCCGCGAGGTCTACGAGGCGGCGAAGCTCGACGGAGCCGGTCCGGTGCAGACGGCCCTGCGCATCAAGATCCCGATGGTGTCCTCGGCGCTGGTGCTCACGCTGATGTTCACCATCATCGGCACGCTCCAGTTCTTCACCGAGCCGCGGGTCCTCAGGCCGATCGCGTCCTCGGTGATCACCCCGGACTACACGCCGAACCTCTACGCCTACAACCTCGCCTTCCAGTACTCCGAGTTCAACTACTCCGCCGCGATCTCCTTCGCCCTGGGCGCGGTGGTCTTCGTCGGCTCCTACCTGTTCCTGTTCGCCGCGCGCCGAAGGAGCGGACTGAAGTGACGACCGCCGTAGCCACCCCAGCCGTCCCCGCCACCCACCACGCGCGCCGCAGGGCGCGGGTCTCCAAGGGGCGCGTCACCGTCAACGTGGTGATGGTGGCGATGATCCTCTACTTCCTGATGCCGTTCTGGTGGCTGGTCGTCGCCGCCACCAAGAACAACGACGCGCTGTTCTCCACCGCCGCCCTGTGGTTCCACTCGCCGGGCTCCATCGTCGACAACCTCCGGCAGCTGTTCACGTACAACGACGGCGAGTACCTGCGCTGGATGGGCAACACCGTCGTCTACGCGGGTGTCAGCGGCGTCGGCGCCACCGCGGTGGCCACCTTCGCGGGCTACGCCTTCGCCAAGTACCGCTTCCCCGGCCGGAACCTGCTCTTCTCCAGCCTGCTCGGCGCCATCATGGTCCCCGCGACCGCGCTGGCCATCCCGACCTATCTGCTGCTGAGCAAGGTGGCCCTGACGGACACCATGTGGGCGGTCATCCTTCCCTCGCTGCTCAACCCGTTCGGCGTCTACCTGGTGCGGGTGTACGTCCAGGACTCCCTGCCGGACGAACTGCTGGAGGCGGCCCGCGTCGACGGGGCCGGCGAGCTGCGCGTGCTGTTCAACGTCGCGCTGCCCACGCTGAAGCCCGCGCTGGTGACCGTGCTGCTGTTCTCCATGGTCGGCACCTGGAACAACTTCTTCCTGCCGCTGGTGATGCTCAACAACGACAAGCTGTTTCCGCTCACCGTCGGCCTGCAGTCCTGGTACGCGGGCGCGATGGTGCAGAGCGGCGCCAACGCGCTGTTCACGCTGGTCGTCGTCGGCTCGCTGGTGGCGATCCTGCCGCTGATCCTCGCCTTCCTCCTCCTTCAGCGGTACTGGCGCGGCGGTCTGACCGTCGGCAGCCTCAAGTGACCCGCACGTCTCACGTGGCCTCGCCACGCCCCCACTTATCCCTGCGCGTTCCTCTCCTCCCGCGTCGGCCGCCGCCGCGCGGCCCTCCCCGCGCGCCTTCTCCCGTTCTCCCGGAGCGATTCATGCTGCACGCCTCCCTGACCGTCGACCCCGCCTTCCGGGTCGCCGACGTCAGCCCCCGCACCTTCGGCTCGTTCGTCGAGCACATGGGCCGATGCGTCTACACCGGCATCTACGAACCCGGCCACCCGTACGCCGACGAGGACGGCCTGCGCCGCGACGTGCTGGACCTGGTCCGCGAACTGGGCGTGACCACCGTCCGCTACCCCGGCGGCAACTTCGTCTCCGGCTTCCGCTGGGAGGACAGCGTCGGACCGGTGGCCGAGCGCCCCACCCGTCTCGACCTCGCCTGGCACAGCACCGAGACGAACGCCTTCGGCCTGCACGAGTTCCACTCCTGGGCCGCCAAGGCCGGCGTCGAGCCGATGATGGCCCTCAACCTCGGCACGCGTGGTGTCCAGGAGGCCCTGGACCTGCTGGAGTACTGCAACCACCCCGGCGGGACCGCCTGGTCCGACCAGCGGATCAAGAACGGCGCCCGGGAGCCCTTCGGCATCGGGATGTGGTGCCTGGGCAACGAGATGGACGGCCCCTGGCAGACCGGCCACAAGACCGCCGCCGAGTACGGCCGCCTGGCCGCCGAGACCGGCCGGGCGATGCGCATGGTCGACCCCGGCCTGGAACTGGTGGCCTGCGGCAGCTCCAGCTCCTCGATGCCGACCTTCGGCGCCTGGGAGGCCACCGTCCTGGAAGAGGCGTACGACCAGGTCGACTACATCTCCTGTCACGCCTACTACGAGGAAGTCGACGGCGACCTGGGCAGTTTCCTCGCCTCGGCCGTCGACATGGACCGGTTCGTCGAGTCGGTGGTCGCCACCGCCGACCACATCCGCGCCAAGCAGCGCAAGAAGAAGCGGATCAACCTGTCCTTCGACGAGTGGAACGTCTGGTACCAGTCCCGCTTCGAGGCGCAGGACAAGCCCGACGACTGGGCCGTCGCCCCGCGCGTCATCGAGGACGAGTACAACGTGGCCGACGCCGTCGTCCTCGGCGGGCTGCTGATCAGCCTGCTGCGCAACAGCGACCGTGTCACCGCCGCCTGCCTCGCTCAGCTCGTCAACGTCATCGCCCCCATCCGCAGCGAGCCCGGCGGCCCCAGCTGGCGCCAGACCACCTTCCACCCCTTCGCCCAGGCCGCCCGCCACGCCCGCGGCACCGTTCTCAGGGTGGAGCCGGTCGCGCCGGTGTACGACACGGCCCGCTTCGGCGAGGTCCCCGTCGTCGACGCCGTCGCCACGCACGTCGCGGGGGGAGAGGGGGCCGACGAGCTGACCGTCCTCGCCGTCAACCGGCACCAGGGCGAGTCCGTGGAGCTCGCCCTGGACCTGCGGGCGTTCCCCGGCTACGCCTTGGTGGAGCACTCGGTGCTCAGCGACCCGGACGTCAGCGCCACCAACACCCAGCAGGCCCCCGACCGGGTCCGCCCACGCGCGGTCGGCACGGCGCCGGTCGTCGACGGCCGCCTCGCCGTACACCTTCAGCCCGTCTCCTGGAACGTCATCCGGCTGCGCCGCGCCGGCTGACACCCCCATGACACCGCCGCTCCCGGACCGGGCCGGTACCGGGAGCGGCGGTCCCCAAGGCACTACCCAGACCCACCGAGGCACCGCCGAGGCACACCCACGCATCACCTCCCCCTGACAGCTATGGGAGCCGCACATGTCCGCCACCACACAGCACGCCAGACTCCGCACCGTCCCCCGCACCTATGCAGTGACGTTTCTCCTCGCCCTTCTCGCGGCAGTCGTCGCCCTCGTCCTCCCCGCCTCGGGACAGGCGAACGCGGTCGCCCGCGCCTCCCGGACGATGTACACGCCCCCGTCGGGCGCCCCGTCCCCGGGCTCGCTCTACCCGAGGGCGGTACGCCTGCAGCACAGCGGTTCGTCCAACGGCACCCTGCTCGCCACCTTCGAGCAGTACAGCTCGGGCACCCCCGTCTTCCCGATCTACCGCAGCACCGACAACGGCGGCAGCTGGACCCAGATTTCCAGCATCAGCGACACCCACAACGGCTTCGGCAACCGCTACCAGCCGTTCCTGTACGAACTGCCGACCGCCATCGGCAACTTCCCGGCCGGCACGATCCTCGCCGCCGGCAACTCCATCCCGAACGACCTGTCGTCGACCGAACTCGACCTGTACGCCAGCACCGACCACGGCATCACCTGGTCGTACGTCAGCTCCATCGCCCAGGGCGGCAAGGCCGACCCCAGCAACGGCCAGACCCCGGTGTGGGAGCCGTTCCTGATGGTCTCCGGCAACAAGCTGATCGTCTACTACTCCGACCAGCGCGACCCCAACAACGGCCAGAAGATCGTCCACCAGGTCTCCACGGATGGTCTGACCTGGGGCTCCGTGGTCAATGACGTGGCCACCTCGACGTACGGCGACCGTCCTGGCATGCCGGTGATCGCCAAGCTCCCCAACGGCAAGTACGTGATGACGTACGAGTTCTGGGGCGCCCCCGAGGGCGGCTTCGCCGTCTACTACAAGATGTCCTCCGACCCGGAGGCGTTCGGTTCCGCCACCGGCATCCCGCTCAAGGCGACCGACGGCACCCAGCCCAAGAGCTCCCCGTACATCACCTGGCTGCCCACCGGCGGGGCCAACGGCACCCTTGTGGTCAGCGCCAACAGCACCGACGACCTGTTCCTGAACACGCAGAACGGTGCCGCGAACACCTGGACGCGCATCGCCTCCACCGTCCCCGGCGGATACAGCCGCGGCCTGCTCCCGCTGGCGGACGGCCACAGCCTGCTGGTCCTCAGCGGCGGCCACCTCACCGACACCGGCCTCAACCCCATCACCTACGGCACCATCGACCTGGGCGGCGGCATCTCCGACGGCGCCACGTACACCGCGTCGAACGCCAACAGCCACCTGCTGCTCACCATCGCGGGCGGCTCCACCACGAACGGCGTGGGCGCCACCCAGCAGAACGTCGACAACGCGAACGACCAGAAGTGGAAGTTCGTCCAGCAGACGTCCGGCTACTTCAAGATCTTCAACGTGGCCAGCGGCAAGGTCCTGGGCGTGCAGAACCAGTCCACCGCCAACGGCGCCAAGGTCCTCCAGTGGGACGACAACGGCACCCTCGACCACGAGTGGGCCGTCGCCCCCGACCCGGCGGGCGGCTTCACCGCGGTCAACCGGATCAGCGGCAAGTACCTGGAGATCCCCAGCGCCTCCACCACGGTGGGCACCGCGGCCGGACAGTGGGACGCCACCGGCTGTGCCTGCCAGCGGTGGAACCTCACCCAGACCGCCCTGCCGGACCTGTCCACCGGCCAGTACGTCCTGGTCAACAAGAACAGCGGCCGGTACCTGGAGATCCCCGGCGCCTCCACCACGGTGGGTAAGCAGGCGGGCCAGTGGCAGAACACCGCCAACGACTGCCAGTGGTGGACGTTCCAGGCGCAGAGCGGCGGCTCGTGGACGGTGAAGAACGTCAACAGCGGTCTCAACCTCGACATCAGCAACGGCTCGACGTCGTCCGGCGCGGCCGTCGTCCAGAACACGGCCTCCACCGCGAACTCCCAGAAGTGGACGCTGACGGACGCGGGCGGCGGCTACTACAAGCTCGTCGACACCGGCAGTGGTCTGGTGGCGGACGTCGCCTCGGCCTCCACCGCCAACGGAGCGCTGATCGTTCAGTCGGCGGACAACGGTGCCGATGACGAACTCTGGCAGGTGGTCCGGGTCAACTGACCCACCCCCGCCCCGACCACCCCCTGACGCCGCGGGCCCGGGCCGCCTCCCCGGGCCCGCCGGCACAGCCCTGTCCACAGACCCACAGAAAGACGCCGACCGTGACGGAAACACAGGACCAACGGAAGAACGCCGAAACCTACGTCGTCGGCGTCGACTTCGGCACCCTTTCGGGCCGGGCCGTGGTGGTCCGCGTCCGGGACGGCGCCGAACTGGCGGTGGCGGAGCACCCGTACACGCACGCCGTCCTCGACTGCGAGCTCCCGGACGGCACTCGGCTGCCGCCCGACTGGGCGCTGCAGGTGCCGTCGGACTACATCGGCGTCCTGCGCACCGCCGTACCCGAGGCCCTGGCCCTGTCCGGGGTACGTCCGGACCAAGTCATCGGCATCGGTACGGACTTCACCGCGTGCACGGTCCTGCCGACCCTCGACGACGGCACGCCGTTGTGCGAGCTGCCCGGCCTGGTCGACCGCCCGCACGCCTATCCCAAA
>JODI01000034.1 GCA_000720805.1 Streptomyces violaceoruber | reverse complement strand
CTGCACCCCCGTCCCCACCCCCGCCCACCTCACTCCCCGGGCGGTACGCGTGCGAAGGAGCCCGCGATGAGCGAGATGATCACCGCGGATCTGGTCGATCTCGACCTGTCCGCCGACAGCAAGGAAGCGGCGGCGCGTGCCCTCGCCGAGCGCATGGTGGCCCTGGGCCGGGTGACCGACCTGGAGGGCTTCCTCGCCGACGTGGCCGCCCGTGAGGCGCAGATGCCGACCGGCCTCGACGGCGGCATCGGCATTCCGCACTGCCGCAGCGAGCACGTCACCGAGCCGACGCTCGCCTTCGGGCGCAGCGCCTCCGGTGTCGACTTCGGTGCGCCGGACGGCCCCGCCGACCTGATCTTCCTGATCGCCGCGCCGGCCGGCGCCGACGACGCCCACCTGACGATCCTGTCCTCGCTGGCCCGCCAGCTGATGAACGCCGAGTTCACCGACGCCCTGCGCTCGGTGGACGACGCGACGGCCGCGGCCGCGCTGATCCGCGGGGAGGAGCCCTCCGCGGAGGGCGGCTCCGACGACTCCGCCGCGGCCGGTTCCGAAGACTCCGTGGCGGCGCCGGCGGCGGCCTCCGCCGGCGCCGCCACGGGTACCGACAAGGCGGGGAACCCCGGTCACGCCGGGGAGGCTGCGGGTGCCGCTGCTTCCGCTGCTTCCGAGGAGCGTCCCTTCCGTATCGTCGCCGTCACCTCCTGCCCGACCGGTATCGCCCACACCTACATGGCGGCCGAGTCGCTGGAGAACGCCGGCCGCGAGGCGGGCGTGGAACTCGTCGTCGAGACGCAGGGTTCGGCCGGCTTCACCCGGCTCGACCCGGCGGTCATCGCGGCGGCGGACGGCGTGATCTTCGCCCACGACGTGCCCGTACGCGAGAAGGACCGCTTCGCCGGCAAGCCCACGGTCGACGTCGGCGTGAAGGCCGGCATCAACAAGCCCGCCGAACTGATCGCCGACGTGCGCGGCAGGGCCGAGCGCGGCGAGGTCACCGCGGGCGCCAAGGGCGGTACGCCCGTCGAGCGGTCCGGTGAGGCCGGCGACAGCTACGGCACCAAGCTGCGCAAGTGGCTGATGACGGGCGTGAGCTACATGGTCCCGTTCGTCGCCGCGGGCGGTCTGCTGATCGCTCTCGGGTTCGCGATCGGCGGCTGGCAGATCGCGAGCGCCCCCTCGGTGATGAAGCACTTCTCGTGGACCGAGATCGACAGCTGGGGCGCCCTGCTGTTCCAGATAGGCGGGGTCGCCTTCGGCTTCCTCATCCCGGTCCTCGCCGGATACATCGCGTACGGCATGGCGGACCGTCCCGGTCTCGTCCCCGGCTTCGTCGGAGGCATGATCTCCTCCCAGATCGCCGCGGGCTTCCTGGGCGGCCTGGTCGCCGGTCTACTGGCGGGCGCGGTCGTCCTCGGGATCCAGCGGGTGAAGATCCCGCCGGTGCTGCGCGGCATCATGCCGGTGGTCGTGATCCCGCTGATCTCCTCGGTGATCGTCGGCTTCCTGATGTTCGTCGTGATCGGCAAGCCCATCGCCGAGGCCCAGAAGGGCATGACGGACTGGCTCGCCGGCCTGTCCGGCAGCAACGCCGTCCTGCTCGGCATCCTGCTCGGCCTGATGATGTGCTTCGACCTCGGCGGACCGGTCAACAAGGTCGCCTACGCCTTCGCCACGGCCGGCATCGCCGTCACGGACCCCAGCGATTCGGCGATGAAGATCATGGCCGCCGTGATGGCCGCGGGCATGGTCCCGCCGCTGGGCATGGCCCTGGCGACCACGATCCGCAAGAAGCTCTTCACGCCGACCGAGCGCGAGAACGGCAAGGCCGCCTGGGTCCTGGGCGCCTCCTTCATCTCGGAGGGCGCCATCCCGTTCGCCGCGGCGGACCCGCTGCGGGTCATCCCGGCGTCGATGGCGGGCGGCGCGGTCACCGGCGCCCTGTCGATGGCCTTCGGCGCCACCCTGCGCGCCCCGCACGGCGGCATCTTCGTGGTCCCGCTGATCGGCAGCCCCTTCCTCTACCTGATCGCCATCGCGGCGGGCGTGTGCGTCACGACGGCCCTGGTCGTCGTACTGAAGAGCATGCGCAAGCCGGCACCGGGCGCCGTGACGGAGGAAGCGGCGCAGAGTCCGTCGTCGGCGACGGCGGAGACGAAGCAGCCGGTCGCGGCATAGGAGCCCCCGCGGCCCGGGAGCCCCCGCGGCCCGGAGGCCACGGCCGCACGGGCTTTTGGTCCGCCGTGAGTTGTTCACGGCACATGCGAGATACATCACGGTCCGGGACTTCGGTCCCGGACCGTGGTGTCTACTGGAACGCATGCCTCAGCACGTCTCGGTCTACCAATTGCTCGGTATGACCTTCCTCATCCTGGTGACCGTCGCCTGGGGGGTCGGTCTGGCGGTGATGCTGCGCCGCGTCCGCACCGACACCGCCCGCCGGCGCGCGGGGACCCTGTCCGCGCTGCCGCACCAGCGCCAGGTCGGCCCGCACCGGGAGTCCGTCGAGCTGACCCCGGCGGAGCAGGACGAGTTCGCGGTTCTGGTACGACGCCTCGACGCCGGCCACTGACCGGCGCTCAGCAGTTCTGAGGCGCTCGGGAGAGCTGCGGCGCTCAGGAGACCTGCGGCGCTCAGGAGACCTGCGGCGCTCAGGAGACCTGTGCCGCCCGCCGCTCCATCGCGTCCCTGGCCGCGTCCTCGCTCACGTACACCTCGCACATGTGCCGGCCGTCAGGGGTGGCCGTGTGCTCGACCTCCCAGAGGGAGACCTCCTCGCCGCCGCACAGCAGGAACGCGTGCTCGTAGAGCGAGAAGCACAGTCCGGCGCGGCCCGTCCGGCCCGGGCGCCCGAAGGCCTGGGTGATCTGGTGGGCGCACGCCGTGGCCAGCAGGGCGGCCGTCTCCGTGCCCGGCCGGTCCGCGTTCTCCGCGCGCCGCAACAGCCGGCGGGCGTGGTCCGCCGAGTCGTCCGGCGCGTACGCGTGGCGTGGCTCGGGGACCGGGGACAGCGGGGCCGTCACCGGCAGTTCGAAGTCCGGTGCGTCCGGCGGCAGCGGCAGCCGCGAGGTCGCGGTGCGCAGCTCCTCCTCGTCGACGTACACCTCGTGCTGCGGGACGCTGTCCGGGGCGGTGTTGTGGACGAGCTCCCACAGGGTGAGCGCCGAGCCGTCGACGAGCAGCCAGGTGTGCCGGTACGTCTCGCGGTGCAGCCCCGCGCTGTGGTGCGCGGAGTGCAGCGAACTGTCGTGCGCCAGCGCGCAGTCCAGTCTGGCCAGCGTCTCGTCGGGCAGTTCGAAGGAGTTCAGGGCACGGCCCAGGAGCCGCGCGAGGTGCTCCTCCGGAGACTCGGGCGACTCGGGTGGTTCGTACGCTGCCGTCTCGTACGGAACGCTCAAGGTTTCTCCCGGCGTTGCTGCATGTCACCTTGTGGGTGCATACCGTAGTCCCTCGGTCGGACATCATGTCCGGGAACCGAGAAAACGTACGCCCGGAAAACGCCGGGGCCGCGGGGAAAGTTCCCACGCGGCCGGATGATTCGTCAAAAACCGCCGGTCAGAGGCTACGCGCGAATACTCCCGGCGATCATGTGGCGCTGCCCGCGACCCACTCGCTCCACGCCATGTTCCAGCCGTTGAGCCCGTTGTCGGGAGCCACGGTCTTGTCCGGGGAGTGCTTGACGATCACCACGTCCCCGAGCATCGAGCTGTCGTAGAACCACTTGGCGGTCGTGTCGCCCTTGGCGCCCCGGACGTCCTGCAGGCCCACGCAGCCGTGGCTGGTGCCCTGGCGGCCGAAGGGCGGGTTGGCCTTGTTGTACCAGTAGTTGCCGTGGATGAAGGTCCCCGAGGTCGTCAGCCGCATCGCGTGCGGGACGTCCGGGATGTCGTACGCGTTGGCGAGGTCGACCGTCCTGCTGTCCATCCGGATCTCCGGGTACTTCTCGGAGATCACCATCTGCCCGTTGTACGTGGTGAACTCGGCGCTGCCCGCCGAGATCGGCACCTTCCTGAGCGTCCTGCCGTCCCGCACCACCGTCATGGTCTGCGTGTTCACGTCGACCGTGGACACCTGCGAGCGCCCGATCGTGAAGGTGACCGTCTTCTTCTGCACCCCGACGACGCCGTTCGCGCCCTCGACCCCGTCCAGGTCGATCTTCATCGTGACCTTGGAGCCGGCCTTCCAGTACTCCTCGGGCCGGAAGTCGAGCCGCTGCTCGCCGAACCAGTGCCCGACCACCTCCTGCCCGCCGCTGGAGGTGACCGAGATGTGCGACTGAACGGCCTTCTTGTCGCTGATGGCCTTGTCGAAGGTGAACGACACCGGCATCCCGACGCCGACCGTCGTCCCGTTGTCGGGCGTGTACGTGCCGATGAAACTGTTCGCCTTGGAGACGGTGGTGAACACGGAGTCCGTGGCGGCGGCCTTGCCCTTCGAGTCCTTCGCCCTCGCCGTTATCTCGTACTTCGTCCCGCGCTCCAACTGTTCCTTCGGCTTCCAGTTGTCTCCGTCCGCGGACAACGCTCCGGGTACGGGCTGTCCCGTCGCCGCGACCGTCATCCTCACCTCGGTCAACCGGCCGTCGCTGACCCGCACGCCGGTGGAGTTGATCGACGCACCGGTCGAACCGTTCTTCGCCGAGATGAGTATCTTCGCGACGGACGTCGGGGACGAGCCGCCGCCGTCCTTGCCGTCGGTGCTCCCATCCTCGGCGTTCGTGCTCCCACTGCAGGCCGTCAGGGTCAGGGCGCCGACCATCAGGACGGCTCCGACCCCGAGCGCACGCCTTGTTGCTGTGTCCGGCGTTGTCACGAGCCGCTCCAGGTTCATGTGATGTGGGTGATCCGCTCCAGTGCGTGAAGAAAGAGGGGATCGCGGACGGGTCGGGTTCCCAGCGTCCGGCGTGAACGCCCTTACGTGACAGAACCAGGACAATCACCCGCCCGGCAGTCACCCGGCACCCGCCCGGCAGTCACCCGGCACCCGCCCGGCAGTCACCCGGCACCCGCCTGGCAGTCACCCGGCACCCGCCTGGCAGTCACCCGGCACCCGCCCGGCCGTCGCCCTGCCCCGCTACGGCGCCCGCTCAACAGCCCCCGTCCGCATGCGTGTCCATCCCCCCGCCCTTCTCCCCGCCCCTGTTCTCGCCCGTCTCGCTGTCCCTCTCCCCGTCCGTCTCTTAGTCCGTCTCTTCGTCCGTCTCCTCGGGCACCTCTCCGTAAAGCTCCCCGTACGACGGCCACGCGCCGCCCGGCCCCTTCACCGACTCCGCCGCGTGGACGGCATTGACGATGGCGCGGGTCACGGTGTCCGCGGCCGCCGCCAGGATCTCGTTGAGGACGAGGGGGGTGTCGGGGACGGAGCTGCCGGTGACGGGGCTGTCGGGGGCCGGGGCGCCGGTGGCCGGGTTATCGGGATTGGTGGTGCCGAGGCGATGGGTTCCGGTGGCCAGGGCGAAGACCGTGTCGCCGTCGTGGAGGAGGTGGACCGGGCGCACGGCGCGTGCGATGCCGTCGTGGGCGGTGCCGGCCATTTTCTGGGCCTGTGCCTTCGACAGGTCCGCGTCGGTGGCGACCACCGCGAGGGTGGTGTTGAGCGGCGGAGGGGTGTTCCGCCCGGCCGCTTCGGCGAGGTGCCGGAGTGCGGCCTCGTGGACACGCGGCTGCGGGTACCGCACGCGTCCCTGGAACAACTCCCCGTACAGCACGCCCGTTTCCGGGTCCGTCACCGCGCCCGCCGCGTTGGCCACCACCAGCGCGGCCACCGTGATACCCGAGCCGAGGACCGTACTCGCGGTGCCGACCCCGCCCTTGAGCGGACCGACCGTGGCGCCCGTCCCCGCGCCCACGCACCCCTGCCCGACCCGCGCCCCGGCCTCGCTCGCGGCGGCCGCCTCCACCGCGGCCCGCCCCGTGGCCGCGTCCGGCCTGGCCCGGAAGTCGCCGCCCCGCCCCAGGTCGAAGACGCAGGCCGCGGGCACCACCGGGACGACGTGCGCCGGGTCCGCCCCGACCCGCACTCCGCGTCCCTGCTCCTCCAGCCAGGCCATCACTCCGGAGGCCGCGTCGAGCCCGTACGCGCTGCCGCCGGTCAGCACGATCGCGTCGACCTTCTGCACCAGGTTGCGCGGGTCGAGGGCGTCGGTCTCCTTGGTGCCGGGCCCGCCGCCGCGCACGTCCACCGCGGCCACGGCACCGCCCTCCGGCGCGAGCACGACCGTGGTCCCGGTGAGCCACCTTCCGCCGGTCCGTGTGGCGTGCCCCACCCGGACACCGGCGACGTCCGTCAATGCGTCAACTGTCATGGGGCCCAGTCTTGTCCAGGCATCGGGACCGGGACCGCTCCCATGCCCTTCCTCAGGGCGCAGACGGCTTGGGCGGACCAGCCGGCCCGGGCGGTTCAGGTGGCCCGCTTCTACGCCCCGCTCCTCCTCGCGGCCCCGCGTCCGGTCAGTGCCGAGCCGACCGCCACCGACAGCGCCGACACGATGCCTGCCGTCAACACCGCCCATTCGCCCAGGAAGGTGCAGCAGATCATCAGGAGTGCCGTGACCGGCAGCACCAGTTGCTGGGTGATGCCCACCTTGAAATACCGCGCGTGCAGCGCCCACACAGTGAGCAGGTACAGAGCCGTCGGAAGGGTCACGGCCGCCGACGCGGACAGCGTGGAGATGTGCGCCTCGCCGAGCGCCTGCTCCACCGCCACCTCCAGCCCGGCGCCGATCGCCGCCGCCGACGTGAAGACCAGGTAGTGGCCGTAACCCCACAGGAACGCCTGCCCGCTGGTGCGCAGACGGCCGTGGATGGGCACCACGAAGTAGATCCACCAGGCGGCGAAGATGATCAGCAGCCCACCCGCGGCGATCGGCAGCAGCTCGCCCAACGCGTCGTTCTCGTCGATGCCCGACTTCACGGCGACCGTCGCCGCCGCGATCGTCTCGCCGAGCACGATGATCGTGAACAGCCCGTACCGCTCCGCGATGTGGTGCGGATGCCAGGACGTGGTGTGGTTCTTCTCGGCGTACGGCGGCACGCACAACTCCGCCAGCGCCATCACCAGGAACACCCACAGCCGGGCGCCCTCCGGCAGGACCACAAGACCCAGCCAGCCGACCTGACAGACCAGCACACCGCCGGCGTACCGCAGGGCCGTGGTCCGCTCCGGGCCCTCGCTGGACAGCGCCGCCCGCAGCCACTGCGCCGTCATGGCGAGCCGCATGATCACGTAACCCAGCCAGACGGCCAGGAACTCGTGGTCCTCGAACGCCCGGGAGATCCCGGCGGCCAGCACCAGCACGCCGGCGATCTGTACCAGCGTGACGACCCGGTAGAGGGCGTCGTCGTTGTCGTACGCCGAGGCGAACCATGTGAAGTTCATCCACGCCCACCAGATGGCGAAGAAGACCATCGCGTAGTTGAGGATGCCCTCGCCCGTGTGGCCCTCGGCCACGGCGTGCACCAGTTGGATGCCGGCCTGGGCGATCGCCACGACGAAACACAGGTCGAAGAAGAGCTCCAGCGGCGAGGCCACGCGGTGTGCCTCGTGACGACCGCGGGCGGTGAGTCTGCGCAGCGGGCCACGGCCTTCGGAGGCGCTCTGGGCGGCGGGCGGGGAAGAGGGAGGGGGACTGGACGTCATGGGTCCAGCAGAACAGAACCGCCCGCATTCTTTTGAATCCTCCCCTCCCTGAAGGGGAGGGGAGGATTCCTGGCTCAGGCCGCCTCCTGGAGCAGCGCTCCAGGAGGTCTTCCGCCATCGGCACCAGCCGGGTTGAGACCAGCCCGGACGAGCATGACGCGTGCGGAGTTCTTGTCCCTGGGGGACACGGTTCCGCACGCGGTGCAGGTGCAGGTGCAGGTGCGCTCACCCAGCGGCAGGCGATGCTGGGCTCTCGCATCGCAGTGCGCGCAGTCCATCGTGGTGTGCGCGGGGTGGACGAGGCGGATGCCCCGCCCGTGCTTGCGGCCCATCTCGAGCAGAGCGGCCTTGGTGGCGCCGATGGCGGCGTCAGCGGCCTTGCGGGCCATGGTGGTCCTGGCCAGGAATTTCGGGCGGAAGTCCTCGACCGCGATGGCGTCGTGGTCGAGGACCACCTTCTTGGCCCACTTACGGCCGGTGTCCTGAAGCTGCCTGGCGACCTTCTTGTACGCCTTCGCCCGCAGGTGTTTCGCCTCGCGGTAGCCCTTCGACGCCGGTTGTCCCTTCTTCGGCCTGCGGCGGGCCATCATCCGGTCGTACCGGGTAAGCCTCGCCCGGGCCTTCCTGCCGTGCCCGGCGTACGGCAGGTCGTACGCGTCGGACGTGGTGGTCGCGGTCTCCAAGAAACAGGTGAACGGCTTCACAACCGATGCGGTCGCCTCCGGGCCGTACCCTGGACGGATGAGTACCGCCTCCGACCCCGAGCGGCGCGAGCCGAACCCCGCGCTGATCTTCGACGATCCGCTGGACCAGCAGTCCTCGGACGACACGGACCGGGGGTGGGGCGAGCGGCCCGGCGCCGGCGGCGACAGCGCGGCCGACCTGAAGCGCTTCCTCGACGAGAAGCCGCCCCACCACATCTGAGCCCGCCGGGCCCCGCGGACCGCCGCCGCTCGTCGTGGCCCGAACCGCGCCGCGGCTACCGCTCGTCGTGCCCTGAACCGCGCTGCCGCTGCTGGGCGAGCAACGCGTCGCGGATCTCCTTGAGCACCTCCAGTTCGGTCACCTCCATGACCTCGTGCGTACCCTCCTTCGCCTTCCTGCGGGCCTCCATCCGTGCCAGGTACTTCGACATCGGCAGGACCATCAGGAAGTAGACGACGGCCGCTGTGATCACGAAGGTGAGGGTGGCGCCGAGGACGGAGCCCCACAGGATCCGGACACCGGTCAGGTGGTCGCCCGTGCCCCTGCAGGGGCCTTTGATGCACGAGTTGTAGTTGTCGAGATTCTGCGTGCCGATCGTGCCGACCAGCGGGTTGATGATGCCCTTCACCACGGAGTTGACGATGTTGGTGAAGGCCGCGCCGATGACCACCGCCACGGCCAGATCGACGACGTTCCCGCGCATCAGGAAGGCCTTGAAGCCCTGAAGGACGCTCGGCTTCTTCTCGCTCACCTAGGGGACTCTCCTTGCCTGCGCAGGTTGTGGGACAAACAGCTCCGCAACCTACGCCAGGGCATGGCGGCCCTGTCCATTCGGGTGGCTCCACGACGCGACGGCTCAACACAGGGTCACCGCCAGCCGTGCCGTCGTGCTCGCGCCGGCGAGACGCGCCGCGGTGGAACGCGGCACCGACAACATCACCAACGCCCCGCCCCCGCCCCCGCCCGCGGCTTCCGGTGCCTCCAGCGCCTCCGGCAGCTTCGACACCCGTGCCCCGCGCGCGACCACCCGGGCGCCGCCGCCCGTCGCCGTCTGCTCGGCGGCGATGACGTCGACCCGGTCACCGGGGCGCAGCAGCCGCACGGTGGCCCCGTCGGCGATCCGCACCGGCGCCGTCACGAGTTGGACGGCACGGCGTTCCCGTACCGGATCCGCCACGGGACGGCCCGGGGCCTGCTCCGTCTCCCGGGGCCCCGTCGCCAGGGCGGCGGCCGCCGTGACGGTGAGACCGACCGCCACGGCCCGCCGTCGATGCCGTACCAGGCGCTGCAGTTGATACCGCCCGCCGCGCACACGGACCGGGGCGAAGTGCGGGACCTCGCAGGTCGGGGGAGTGTCCACACCCGACGAGGGTGAGGACGAGGGCGGGAGTGAGGGCGAGGGCCACGGTGCGGGAGCGTAGGACGACATGGGACACCACCTGCGACGAGGAATCGGCTTGCGATGCCACGATCCGGCGTCGCGCCGATTCCCGCTGAGGCCCGTGGACTACTCGCGGGTTGTGGACAACTCCCTCACCCGAACGGGACGTTCCGCCCCTGACTCCGCCCCTCACTCCGCCCCTGGCTCGTACGGCTCGCGCCGTTCCCGCGTCCCGGCTACGGCAGCGCCAGCCCCGGATCCATCCCGCCCAGCGCGTTCACGCACAGGCAGTCCCGCTCCTCCGTGGACGGCAGTGCGGCCACGGCGTCGAACAGCACGCCGCGCAGCCGGTCCACGTTCGCCGCGAACACCCGCAGTACCTCGTCGTGGGAGACGCCCTCGCCCGTCTCGGCGCCGGCGTCGAGGTCGGTGACCAGGGTCAAGGACGTGTAGCAGAGCTCCAGTTCACGAGCGAGGGAGGCCTCGGGGTGTCCGGTCATGCCGACCACGGACCAGCCCTGTGCCTGGTGCCACAACGATTCGGCACGGGTCGAGAAGCGCGGGCCCTCGATCACGACCAGCGTGCCGCCGTCCACCGCCTCCCAGTCCCGCCCGCGAGCCGCCTTCAGCGCGGCCGCCCGCCCGGCGGGGCAGTAGGGGTCGGCCAGGGACACATGCACCACGTTCGGCACCGTGCCGTCCGGCAGCGGCAGTCCGTCGAAATACGTGCCCGTGCGGGACTTGGTCCGGTCGACCAGCTGGTCCGGCACGAGCAGGGTGCCCGGCCCGTACTCGGGACGCAGACCGCCCACCGCGCACGGGCCGAGGACCTGGCGCACCCCCACGGACCGCAGGGCCCACAGGTTGGCCCGGTAGTTGATGCGGTGCGGCGGGAGGTGGTGGCCGCGTCCGTGCCGGGGCAGGAAGGCGACCCGCCGGCCGGCGACCTCGCCGAGGAAGACGGAGTCGCTGGGCGGCCCGTACGGGGTGTCCACCTGGAGCTCGGTCACGTCCTCGAGGAACGAGTAGAAGCCGGAGCCGCCGATCACGCCGATCTCTGCGTTCGCCTTGTTCACCATGCCCGCACCCTAACCGCCGTCGCGGACGCCGAAGACCCTGCCGTCGGACGACGACAGGGTCCGTGAGAAGCGGGTCTGGGCGGCAGCCGGACCTACGCGGCGGAGCTGCTGCTGGACGAGGTGCCGGTGCTCGACGACTTCGAGTCCGAGGACTTCGACGAAGCCGGTGCCGAGCTCGTGGAGCTCGGCGACTTCGCGTCGGAGGTGGACGTCGACGTCGACGACTTCGAGGACGACGCCGGCGAGCTGCTCGACGAGGAGCTGCGGCTGTCGTTGCGGTAGAAGCCGGAGCCCTTGAAGACGATGCCTACGGCGGAGAACACCTTCTTGAGGCGGCCCTGGCAGTTCGGGCACTCGGTCAGGGCGTCATCGGTGAACTTCTGCACCGCCTCGAGGCCCTCGCCACACTCGGTGCACTGGTACTGGTAGGTCGGCACTGTCTTCCTCCTGGCACTCTCAGTCAATGAGTGCTAACGAGCATCCATACTGACGTATTCCTGAGGATCAGTCCACTGTCACCGACACGCGGTGACCGACGCCACGTGCGACCGTCCGGCTGCGGGGCCGTGCCGCGAGGTGCGAACGCAGGGCCAGGAGGGTGGCCAGGGCGAGCAGCGTGCCGCCCATCGGCACCAGGAATCCGGCGCCGCCCCAGAAGCGGTCCTCCAGCTGTCCGGCGATGGTGACGGCCGCCGCCTGGCCGAGTGCGACCGCACCGGTCAGCCAGGTGAAGGCCTCGGTGCGGGCGCCGGCCGGGACCAGCTCCTCGACCAGGGTGTAGCCGGTGATCAGGGCGGGCGCGATGCACATGCCGACCAGCAGGCCGAGGCCGGCGAGGACCGGTACCGAGTGGGCGGACCACAGCCCGGACGCGGTCAGCGCGAGGGCGGCGTATCCGACGAGCAGGCGCAGCCTGGGGGCCGCCTTCCAGGCGACCGCGCCGCAGACCAGGCCGGAGAGCATGTTGCCGGCGGCGAAGGTGCCGTAGAGGACGCCGTTCAGGCCGGGTTCGCCGATCGACTCGGTGAACGCGGCCAACGAGACCTGCATGCCGCCGAAGACGGAACCGATGCCGAGGAAGGCCACGATCAGGACGCGTACTCCCGGGATGCGCAGAGCGGAGGCGTGCTCCACGCGCGCGTGCCCGCCGACGGCGCCGACCGAGGGCTGGGTGCTCCTCCGCGCGGCGAACAGCAGACCGCCGAGCAGGGTCAGCGACGCCTCCGTGACCAGGCCGGCCGCCGGGTCGACCGCGGTGCACAGGGCGGTGGCCAGCAGCGGTCCGACGACGAAGGTGAGCTCGTCCGTGACCGACTCGAAGGCCGCCGCCGTGGACATCAGGGGCGAGTCCTGGAGCTTGACGGCCCAGCGGGCGCGCACCATGGGCCCGATCTGGGGGATGGAGGCACCGGTGGGCACGGCCGCCGCGAGCAGCGCCCACAGTGGGGCGTGGGAGAGCGCGAGCGCCGTGAGGGCGAGGCCGGACAGGGCGTGCGCGACGACGCCCGGGATCAGGACCGCACGCTGTCCGTGGCGATCGGCGAGGCGGCCGCTGTAGGGCGCGAACAGGGCCATGGAGACACCGGTGACGGCCGCGGCGGCGCCCGCCGCGGCGTAGGAGCCGGTGGTGTGCCGCACCAGCAGCACGATGGAGACGGTGAGCATCGCGAAGGGCTGACGTGCCGCGAAGCCGGGGAGCAGGAACGTCCAGGCGCCGCGGGTGCGCAGCAACTGCCCGTATCCCGGGCGCGAGGGGGCCGGCGCGTTCGCCGACGGCTCGGAGGTGACCGTGGATGCCACGGCCCGTGCCTTTCTGCCGCCTGGTAGCGCGTCCCCTGTGTGGGGCCGGGGCGCCGAGAGCTGTCCTCTTGCGCGGACTGCGGTGGATACCGGCGCCCAGTGAGGGGCGTCCCGGCCGCCGTACGGTCGCGCCAGCACTGCGTCAGGCAGAGTTGGTTCGATCGGAATGCGCCTTCATCATACAGGCATCACGACCCGTGCCACCTGTGAAAACGAGTACCACCGGCACGTACGCCTGTGATTGCCGCAGGTGTGAAGTGTGCGAAACACGCCCTTAACGGCCCGTCCCGATCCCGTTCGTGCCCAGCCACCCGGCCAGCTTGCCGCCGCGTCCGACCGCGCGCAGTCGTCGTTCCGCCGCGTCCCGGACGGGATCGGTGGCGACCACGAGCAGTTCGTCGCCGCGCCGCAGTACCGTCGCGGGCAGCGGAACGAACGATTTTCCCTCCCGGACGACCAGGGTCACCGCGGCCCCGGCCGGCAGCCGCAGCTCGGCCACCTCGACGCCGTGCATCTTCGAGCCCTCGGGGATCGCGACGGACAGCAGATGTCCGCGCAGCCGCTCCAGGGGCGCCGACTCGATGCCGAGGTCGGCGGCCTCGGGGTCGCCGCCCAGGCGCAGCTTGCGGGCGAGCCAGGGCAGAGTCGGGCCCTGGATCAGGGTGTAGACGACGACCAGCACGAAGACGATGTTGAAGATCCGGCGGCTGGCCTCGACGCCCTCCACCATCGGGATGGTCGCCAGGATGATGGGCACCGCGCCGCGCAGCCCGGCCCAGGACATGAGGGTCTGCTCCTGCCAGGGCACCCGGAACGGCGTCAGGCACAGCACGACGCTCAGCGGGCGCGCCACCATCGTCAGGACCAGCCCGATGACGAGCGCCGGCCAGACGTCGTCGCCCAGCTCGTGCGGCGTGACCAGCAGGCCCAGCAGGACGAACATGCCGATCTGGGCGATCCAGCCGAGCCCCTCGGCGAAGCCGCGGGTGGCGGGCCAGTGCGGCAGCTTGGCGTTGCCGAGCATCATCGAGGCGAGGTAGACGGCGAGGAAGCCGCTGCCGTGCGCCATCGCGCCCGCCGCGTACGCCGTGACGGCGATCGCCATGACCGCGATCGGGTAGAGGCCGGAGGCGGGCAGGGCGACGTGCCTGAGACCCCAGGCGCCCAGACAGCCCACCGCGAGACCGATGGCGGCACCGATGGCCAGCTCCAGGCTTATCACCCCGAGCAGCACGTACCAGTGCTCCACCGGGCCCGCGGTGGAGAAGGCGACCACCAGGATGACCACGGGGGCGTCGTTGAAGCCGGACTCGGCCTCCAGCGTGCCCGTCACGCGTGCGGGAAGGGGAATCCTGCGCAGCACCGAGAAGACCGCCGCCGCGTCCGTCGAGGACACGACCGCCCCGATGATCAGTGCCTGGCGCCACTCCAGCCCGATCAGGTAGTGGGCGGCCGTCGCCGTGACCCCGACGCTCACCGCCACTCCCGCCAGTGCCAGTGCGGAGGCGGCGGGCAGGGCCGGCTTGATCTCCTTCCACTTCGTGCCGAGACCGCCCTCGGCCAGGATCACGACGAGGGCGGCGTAGCCGATGACCTGGGTCAGTTCGGCGTTGGCGAAGTGGATGCCGCCGATGCCGTCCTGGCCCATGGCGATGCCGATCCCCAGGTAGACGAGCAGGCTGGGGAGCCCGCTGCGCGAGGAGATCCGGACCGCTGCGACGGCGACGAGCAGGACGAGCGAGCAGACGAGCAGGAGCTGGTTGAGATGGTGGACAGTCAGCGGCCGTTCCCTTCCCTGGCCCGCGGGCGGAGCGCGCACGCGGGCTCACGTACATCGGACACGACGGCGAATCGTTTCGCATCCAAGTACTTCGTTACCTTACCTAACTCTTGACGAT
The DNA here is from genome assembly GCA_000720805.1 of Streptomyces violaceoruber. GTDB lineage: Bacteria > Actinomycetota > Actinomycetes > Streptomycetales > Streptomycetaceae > Streptomyces > Streptomyces cellulosae_A. Next base: position 123,396 of record JODI01000034.1, on the reverse strand, counting down.
TTCTTGACGCTCGGCACGGCAAGATCGAACGCCCGTCCGTCCGGGTTCCCGACTCCGCGTCAAGTGGCACCGGGCCCTGCGCCTATGGTTGCTCCAGCGCTCAGTCAAAAGCACAGCCCGCCCTGCCGCTCGCGTTAGGACAGCAAGGACAGCGATGCCCCCCACCACCACCGCCTCATCGGGTCACAAGCCCGGCAAGTCCGGCAGGAAGAAGGGGCGCAAAGCCCGTCTGCTCGTATTTGTCCTCGTGTTGGCCCTCATCGGAGGCGTGGCGTACGGGGCGTACTGGTCCATCAGCACCGTCCGGGCCTCGTTCCCGCAGACCAAGGGTTCGATCACGCTGGAGGGCCTGTCCGGGCCCGTGGACGTCAAGCGCGACGGCTACGGCATCCCGCAGATCTACGCGTCCTCCGACGCGGACCTGTTCATGGCGCAGGGCTACGTCCAGGCGCAGGACCGGTTCTACGAGATGGACGTGCGCCGCCACATGACTTCCGGGCGCCTGTCGGAGATGTTCGGCAAGGGCCAGGTCGACAACGACGAGTTCCTGCGCACCCTGGGCTGGGACCGGGTGGCGAAGCAGGAGTACGACAAGACACTGTCGGCCTCCACGAAGAAGTACCTCCAGGCGTACGCCAAGGGAGTCAACGCCTACCTCGAGGGCAAGAGCGGCAAGGACCTCTCCCTGGAGTACGCGGCGCTCGGCTTCACCAACGACTACAAGCCCGAGAAGTGGACCCCGGTCGACTCGGTCTCGTGGCTGAAGGCGATGGCCTGGGACCTGCGCGGCAACATGCAGGACGAGATCGACCGCGCCCTGATGACCAGCCGCCTGGGCCCCAAACAGATCGCCGACCTCTATCCCGAATACCCCTACAGCCGCAACCAGGCGATCGTCCAGTCCGGCCAGTACGACGAGCTGACCGGGACGTTCGACGGTGGTGACGGCTCGTCGGGCAGCGGCACGTCCACCGGTGGCACAAGCGGAGTCTCCGGCACGAGCGGCACCTCCGGCACGAGCGGCACCTCGGGTGCGAGCGGCACCTCGGGTACGTCAGGAACGGCCGGTTCGGCCCTCGGGAGCCAGCTCTCGCGCCTCCAGGAGGTCCTGGACGACGTCCCCACGGCCGTCGGCGTGAACGGCAACGGCATCGGCTCCAACTCCTGGGTGGTCGGTGGTGAGCACACCATCACCGGCAAGCCTCTGCTGGCCAACGACCCGCACCTGTCGGCCTCGCTGCCGTCCGTCTGGTACCAGATGGGCCTGCACTGCCGCACGGTCTCCGCGAAGTGCCAGTACGACGTCACGGGCTACACCTTCGCGGGCATGCCCGGCGTGATAATCGGCCACAACCAGAACATCTCCTGGGGCATGACGAACTCCGGCGTCGACGTCACCGACCTCTACCTGGAGAAGCTCACCGGCGACGGCTACCTCTACGACGGCAAGGTCAAGCCCTTCACCACGCGTGAGGAGACCATCAAGGTCGCCGGCGGCTCGTCCAAGAAGATCGTCGTCCGGCAGACCAGCGACGGGATGCCCCTGCTGTCCGACCGCGACAAGGAGCTGGTGAAGGTCGGCAGGAAGGCGACCGTCGACACCTCCGCCCCCGACCGCGGCGACGGCTACGGCATCGCCCTGAGGTGGACCGCGCTGGACCCGGGTACCGCGATGGACGCCGTCTTCGCGATGGACAAGGCGGCCGGCTGGAAGGACTTCCGGAAGGCCGCCGCCCTGTTCGACGTGCCGTCGCAGAACCTGGTCTACGCCGACACCGACGACCACATCGGCTACACGCTGCCCGGCAGGATCCCCACGCGCGCGAAGGGCGACGACGGCTCCATCCCCGCGCCCGGCTGGAACTCCAAGTACAAGTGGACCGGGTACATCAAGCAGGACCAGCTGCCCTACGAGTACAACCCGAAGCGCGGCTACATCGTCACCGCCAACCAGGCCGTCGTCGACAAGGACAAGTACCCCTACACGCTCACCACGGACTGGGGCTACGGCACCCGCAGCCAGCGCATCACCGACCTGATCCAGCAGAAGATCAAGGGCGGCGGCAAGATCTCCACCGACGACATGCGGCAGATGCAGCTGGACAACAGCAGCGAGATCGCCAAGCTGCTCGTGCCCAGGCTGCTGAAGATCGACGTCGGCGACAAGGACGTCCGCGAGGCGCAGGAGCTGCTGGAGGGCTGGGACTACACCCAGGACGCGGACTCGGCGGCAGCCGCCTACTTCAACTCGGTGTGGCGCAACATCCTCAAGCTCGCCTTCGGCAACAAGCTGCCCAAGGAGCTGCGGGTCGAGGGCCAGTGCCTGTGGGTGGACCCGGTCAACACCACGGGGCCGGTCGACGACACCGTCAAGGTGCGTGAGTGCGGCGAGCGCGAGGCCGACCAGGCGCAGCCGGACGGCGGCGACCGCTGGTTCGAGGTGGTCCGCAACCTCATGGACGACGAGAACAGCGACTGGTGGAAGACGCCCAGGTCGGGCACCCGCCCCCTGGCGACCGACCGGGACCAGCTGTTCAAGCGGGCCATGATCGACGCCCGCTGGGAGCTGACCGCCAAGCTCGGCAAGGACATCGACACCTGGAGCTGGGGCCGGCTGCACCGCCTGTTCCTGAAGAACCAGACCCTGGGCACCGAGGGCCCCGGCTTCCTGCAGTACATGCTCAACCGCGGCCCCTGGAAGCTCAGCGGCGGCGAGGCGGCGGTCAACGCGACCGGCTGGAACGCCGCGGGCGGCTACGGCGTCGTGTGGGTGCCGTCGATGCGGATGGTGGTCAACCTCGGCGATCTCGACAAGTCGAAGTGGATCAACCTCTCCGGCGCCTCCGGGCACGCCTACAGCGCCCACTACGTCGACCAGACGGACAAGTGGGCCGACGGCGAGCTGCTGGACTGGTCCTTCTCCGACAAGGCGGTCGACGACAGCACGAGCGACTCGCTGGTGCTGAAACCGTGAACCGCTGATGTGCGACCCAGGGCGGTGAACCGGCCCTCCACGCGCGCGTGGAGGGCCGGTCCTCTTCAGGCGACCTGAGGGAAGCGGCGCACCCCCGACGGCGTCACCACCGCCTGCACCGGCCGGTCGTGCCCCTCGGCCGGCACGTGCTCGACCACCTCGGAGTCGTACAGCAGCACCACCAGCGCCGGATGCGCGCCCGCGCGCTCCAGCCGCGCGAGGACCCGGTCGTACGAGCCCCCGCCGCGTCCCAGCCGCATCCCGCGCGCGTCGACCGCCAGTCCGGGCAGCAGCACCACGTCGGCGGCGGTCACGGCGTCCGGGCCCAGGCGCTCGCCGGCGGGCTCGAAGAGGGCCATCTTCCCGCCGTGTTGGACGCGCTCCAGGGAGCCCTCGCCGGTGTACGCGCCCCAGTCGAGGTCGTGGTCGGGCAGGAGTGCGGGGAGCAGGACCCGCACGCCCCGCGCGCGCAGCGCGTCCAGCAGCGCGAGCGTGCCGGGTTCGCTCTCCACGGAGACGTATGCCGCCACCGTGCGCGCACGTGCCAGCTCGGGCAGCTCCAGGGCCCGCCCCGCCAGCGCCGCGGCCGATTCCCGCACGTCATCGGCCGTCAACCTGTTTCTCACCGCGAGGAACGCTCGCCGCAACATTCGCTTGTCAGGCTCGGCCGGACGATCGACGTGACTCAAAGGGTGCACCCGTATCCTTCCAATAGCCTCATATGAGAGCCAATTAACCGGAGCCTCAGATTCCCATCAAAGCCAGCGGATAAGGTTGCGGACATGACTCAGTCGCACCCTCGGATCAGCAAGGCTGTCATTCCCGCAGCAGGCCTGGGCACCCGGTTCCTGCCGGCCACCAAGGCCACTCCCAAGGAGATGCTGCCGGTCGTCGACAAGCCGGCGATCCAGTATGTGGTCGAAGAGGCCGTGTCCGCGGGCCTGGACGACGTCCTCATGATCACGGGACGCAACAAGCGCCCCCTGGAGGACCACTTCGACCGCAACTACGAGCTGGAATCCGCACTGCAGAAGAAGGGCGACGCGAGCCGGCTCGCCAAGGTGCAGGAGTCCAGCGACCTCGCGACCATGCACTACGTCCGCCAGGGCGACCCCAAGGGCCTCGGCCACGCCGTCCTGTGCGCCGCCCCGCACGTGGGCCACGAGCCCTTCGCCGTCCTCCTCGGCGACGACCTGATCGACCCCCGCGACCCGCTGCTCCAGCGCATGGTCGAGGTCCAGGAGCAGCGCGGCGGCAGCGTCATCGCGCTCATGGAGGTCGCGCCCGAGCAGATCCACCTCTACGGCTGCGCGGCCGTCGACACCACCGAGGACAGTGACGTCGTCCAGGTCACCGGCCTGGTCGAGAAGCCCGACCCGGCGGACGCCCCCTCGAACTACGCGGTGATCGGCCGTTATGTCCTCGACCCGCACATCTTCGACATACTCCGCAAGACGGAGCCCGGCCGCGGCGGCGAGATCCAGCTCACCGACGCCCTCCAGCAACTCGCCGAGGACGAGAAGCTCGGCGGCCCGGTGCACGGCGTCGTCTTCAAGGGCCGCCGCTATGACACCGGCGACCGCGGCGACTATCTGCGTGCCATTGTCAGACTCGCATGCGAACGTGAAGACCTGGGCCCGGACTTCCGGGCCTGGCTTCGCAGTTACGTAGCCGAGGAGATGTAGCAACGTTGAGCAGCGCCGCGCCCCGCCCCACCGGCCCCGACCACCTGTGGTCGGTGGACGAGCACCTGGAGGACATCCTCGCGACCGTCCGCCCCCTGGAACCCATCGAGCTGCAACTGCTCGACGCCCAGGGCTGCGTCCTGGTCGAGGACGTCACGGTGCCGGTGTCCCTGCCGCCGTTCGACAACAGCTCCATGGACGGGTACGCGGTACGGGTCGCGGATGTCGCGGGCGCGAGCGAGGAGTACCCGGCCGTCCTCGACGTGGTCGGGGACGTCGCGGCGGGCCAGGCGGGGCTGCTCCAGGTGGGCCCCGGCCAGGCCGCCCGGATCATGACCGGCGCCCCGCTGCCGCCCGGCGCGGAGACCGTCGTCCCGGTCGAGTGGACCGACGGCGGGCTCGGCGAGGGCCCGGTGACCGGAATGCGCGCCCGCGCCCTGGCACCGGAGGGCGCCGAGGGGTACGTGCACGTGTACCGGCCCGCCGAGGCACGCGCGCACGTGCGCGCCATGGGCAGCGATGTGAAGAGCGGCGACCGCGCCCTGGAGGCGGGCACGATCCTCGGTCCGCCACAGATCGGCCTGCTCGCCGCGATCGGACGCGGCACGGTACGCGTGCGCCCGCGTCCGCGCGTGGTCGTCATGTCCACCGGCAGCGAACTGGTCCAGCCCGACGAGGAACTGGGCAGCGGCCAGATCTACGACTCCAACAGCTTCGCCCTCACCGCCGCCGCCCGTGACGCCGGCGCCATCGCCTACCGGGTGGGCGCCGTCGCCGACGACGCCGAGACCCTCCGCTCCACCATCGAGGACCAGCTCGTCCGTGCCGACCTCGTGGTCACCACGGGCGGTGTGAGCGTGGGGGCGTACGACGTGGTCAAGGAGGCGCTCTCGTACGTCGGCGACGAGGATGAGGCCGGCAGCGGCATCGAGTTCCGCAGGCTGGCCATGCAGCCGGGCAAGCCCCAGGGCTTCGGCACCATCGGCCCCGACCACACCCCGCTGCTCGCGCTCCCGGGCAACCCCGTGTCGTCGTACGTCTCCTTCGAGCTGTTCGTCCGTCCCGCGATCCGCACCCTCATGGGCCTCGACGACGTCCACCGCCCCCGGACGACCGCGACCCTGACCGCCGGCAAGGCGCTGACCTCGCCGAAGGGCCGCCGGCAGTTCCTGCGCGGGACGTACGCCGACGGATCGGTGGCCCCCGTCGGAGGTGCCGGATCGCACCTGGTCGCGGCCCTCGCGCAGGCGGACGCGCTGATCGTCGTCCCCGAGGACGTCGAGTCCGTGGAGCCGGGTACCGAGGTCGAGGTCGTCCTGCTCGGCTGAGTCCTCCTGGTTGGAGGTACCGTGTCGCGCACGACAGGCCCGCCGCACCGCGCAGGGCCCCCGACCGGGAGCGCCACACCGCATGACTGAGCCTTCCCGGGGGCACACCCCCGGATCCCCTGTGCAGGACCGACTGACCCACATCGACGAGGCGGGCGCGGCCCGCATGGTCGACGTGTCCGGGAAGGACGTGACCGCCCGCACCGCCCGCGCCAGCGGCCGCGTCCTGGTCTCACCCCGCGTGGTCGAACTGCTGCGCGGCGAAGGGGTCCCGAAGGGCGACGCCCTCGCCACCGCCCGGATCGCGGGCATCATGGGCGCCAAACGCACCCCGGATCTGATTCCGCTGTGCCACCCGTTGTCGGTGTCGGGTGTGAAACTGGACCTGAGGGTCGCGGACGACGCCGTGGAGATCTGGGCCACGGTGAAGACGACTGACCGCACGGGCGTCGAGATGGAGGCGCTCACCGCGGTCTCCGTCGCCGCGCTCACGGTGATCGACATGGTCAAGGCGGTCGACAAGGGAGCGGTCATCACGGACGTACGGGTCGAGGAGAAGACGGGCGGCAAGTCCGGCGACTGGAGCCGGGCATGACGTATCGCGCCCTCGTGATCACCGCCTCCAACCGGGCCGCCTCCGGGGTCTACGAGGACAAGGGCGGCCCGCTGGTCGCCGACGGCCTGAAGCGATTCGGGTTCGCCGTCGACGGTCCGCAGGTGGTGCCCGACGGGGACCCGGTCCAAGCCGCCCTGCGTGCCGGGGCCGACGCCGGGTACGACGTGATCGTCACCACCGGCGGCACCGGCATCTCACCCACCGACCGCACCCCCGAGGCGACCCGCGAGGTGATCGACCACGAGGTGCCCGGCATCGCTGAGGCGATCCGCGCGTACGGAAGGGACAAGGTCCCGACGGCCTCCCTGTCCCGGGGCCTGGCCGGAGTGGCGGGGCGCACGCTGATCATCAATCTGCCGGGCTCCTCCGGCGGGGTGAAGGACGGACTGGCCGTCCTGGAGCCCCTGTTGACACACGCCGTCGACCAGATCCGCGGTGGCGACCATCCAAGACCCGACGCCGGCAGTGGGGGTGCGAGCTGAACAGCCCATCCTGGCCTGCCGTACTGGCGGACGGCGATGTCGTCCTGAGGCCGATAAAGATGCGCGACCAGCGTGCCTGGCGCGAGGTCAACCGGCGCAACCGGGACTGGCTGCGGCCCTGGGAGGCGACCATTCCGCCGCCCACGCCCAGCGGACCGATCGCACACCGCCCGACCTACCGGCAGATGGTCCGGCATCTGCGGGCCGAGGCGCACGCCGGACGGATGCTGCCGTTCGTCATCGAGTACCAGGGCCGACTGGTCGGGCAATTGACGGTCGCCGGGATCACCTGGGGCTCGATGTGTTCGGGGCACATCGGCTACTGGGTGGACGAGTCGGTGGCCGGCCGCGGTGTCATGCCGACCTCTGTGGCGCTGGTCGTGGACCACTGTTTCCGCACCGTCGGACTGCACCGCATCGAGGTCTGCATTCGCCCCGAGAACGGGCCCAGCCGCCGGGTGGTGGAGAAACTCGGATTCCGCGAGGAGGGGATGCGCCCGCGCTATCTCCACATCGACGGCGCCTGGCGCGACCACCTCGTCTTCGCGCTCACCGCGGAAGAGGTGCCGGACGGTTTGCTCAGGCGGTGGCAGCGGGCACGCTCCAGGAGCACGCCGCACGACAATCCCGCGTAGCGCGTGCGGGGGACCGTGGCTTTGGAAATTGAATATGTGTTCGAAAGTGATCGGTGGGTGACCGTCTCGGAGCACTGAATTCACGCCCGCAGTGGTCTGCTGATCGCATCGGTCGCAAAAAAAGCTCGAAATATCAGCCAGATCGTGCGACACACCGGCTCAATTGGCAGATGGCCTCACGCAAACCCCTCTACCGTGTGAGGCGTGAGCAGCAGCGGCCTCATCTACGCAGTCATTGTCGGGGCCTGGGCCGCCTACTTGGTGCCGATGTGGCTCCGTAGGCAGGACGAGCTGAACGAGGCCCGTCCGACGGAACGCTTCAGCACAGCCATCCGGTTGCTGTCCGGACGGGCGGGGATGGAGCGCCGATACGCCAAGGACCTGCGGGCGCGCTCCACCGAGGAGGGGGAGCCGGGCGCCGACGACGCGGACGCCGTCACCGACTCGGTGGACGTCCGCGCCTTCGCCATGCCTCCGATCCGTCCGCAGGCACGGGCGGCGGTCCAGGAGCAGAGCCAGGGGAGAACGGAACCGGAGGGGGAACCGACACGCGAGCCTGTCCGCGAGACGGCGGCGTCGCGCGAGGCGGCCCGTGCATCCGCACGTGACGGGGGCCGTGGGCCCGGGCGGGAAGACGCGGGCGGCTCGGGGCAGGAACCTCGGGCCGGGAACGGGTCGGCGGCGCAGCGGGCGCAGGCCGCCCGGCGCGCGGCCGCCTCGGAGGCGGCCGCGGCGCGCGCCCAGCGCCTGAAGGTGCTCGCGCGCCGACGGCGTACGACGGTCATGCTGTTCCTCGCCTTCACGCTGGGCGCCATCGTCGCGGCGGTCGGAGGGCTCGCGTTCCTGTGGGCGCCCGGCGTGCCCGCCGTACTGCTCAGCGCGTACATCGCCTATCTGCGCTCCCAGGAGCGCCGGCGCTTCGCCTACCAGATGGACCGGCGCATGGCCGAAGCCGCCGCACAGCGGCTGCGCGAGCGCGCCCGCCAGCCGCGCCGACGAGCCTCCGTCGACGCGGGCGCCGACACCGAGGAGCAGGACGAAGGCCCCGAGCCGGCGACCGACCCCGGACTGTCGGCGCTCGCCGCGGACCGGCGCGCACTCGTCGAGCAGACCGACCACGCCGAATGGGTCGACCAGCAGCGCGAACGGCAGCAGCGCCCCGCGCACGGGGACAGCTGGGACCCGGTACCGGTGCCGCTGCCGACGTACGTGACCGCCCCGGTCGCCCCCCGGGCCACCTCCGAGGTGGACCTGGGAGCGCCCGACGCGTGGAGCTCCGCGCGGTCCAGCGCCGCCACACCCGAGCAGGAGGCGGAGCCCGTCGCGCGGGACGGAGACCCTGAGGAGCAGCCCGCCGACGCGGAGGACAGGTTGGCGGACGGCGACCGCACCGACGCCCGCCGCGCCGCCTCCGCCCGCCGCGCCCGCGAACGCGGCCGCACCCCGCTCTTCGACCAGTACGAGGACGGCGACCGTCCGCGCGCCGCCAACGAGTGACCTACAACAGCTTGACCAGCCCGGGAACGGATTTCCAAGCACCCGGACGGGGATGCTAGAGTTTCACTCGTTGCAAGGGCCTGTGGCGCAGTCCGGTAGCGCACCTCGTTCGCATCGAGGGGGCCAGGGGTTCGAATCCCCTCAGGTCCACGCATCATGGAGACCCGTTCCTGGGATCAGGAGCGGGTCTTCTGCTGTATGGAGCGCGGTGGGCGACTCACTGGGGCCGGTCTTCGCCGGCCTCGACGGAAGACAGAGGGACACGCAGAGCCTGGCGCAGTCGGGCGGAGGTCTCGATGTCCAGGCCCAGGCCGGCATGGCGCAGGGACGCGCTGTGCCGGCTTATGAGGTCCAGATCACGGAGCTGTCGGCGCAGTTCGGCAGCGAGGACGCGGTCGGGGTCGTCGGCGTGGCTGTCATGCCTGTTCAGACGCTCGTCCACGGCCTCGACGGCTCGTCCGCTCACCACGGAGGCGAGGCCACTGTTTCCGAACAGGTGGGCCGCGGCAGTGCAGAGGACCGCGGCCGCCGCCGCCTCGTCGGCGTCACCGGGGCCGTCCTGCCCGTCGTTGTGGCAGTACTCGCTCAGGAGGTACGCCCCCAGCCCGCGCTTGATGTCGCCGAACGCCGTGGTGTCGCCCAACGCGGCTTCCCAGAGCGCGTCGAGCAGCGGACGGAGGCCGAGGGCGTACTCCGTCCGCTCGTCGGCCGGCAGAGCCTCCTCGGCCCGCATCAGTCGCTCCGCCACGCCCACGGCGAAGACGAAGCACTCGTCCGGGGACGCCTGGGCCAACTGGCTTGCCACCTCGGCGTCCAACTCCTGCCAGCTCGCCATCCGCGCCCACCGTCCTGCTCACGAGTTCCGGCCGGGGTCGCCCCAGCCGCCCCCTCACCACGACGCCGAGCGTCAGACGCCGACCCTAACCGAACCCACGCCCCGCATCGGGCCGGGCCCCTCACGCCCGTGCGCCCGCCGCCTCCACGGCCCGCCGCCTGAGAGCCGAAGCCGTCGGCGCGAGCGCCGAGACCACCGCGAGGAGGGCGCAGGTGGCTGTCCCGACTCCCAAAGCGCGCCAGGGGAGTTGGAGGGGGAGCCAGACGGACTGGAGGCCCAGTGCGGCCCACAGGCCAAGGAGGTTGAGGGTGGCCACCAGGAGGCCGAGGAGGGTGCCGACGGTCACTGTCGTCAGGGCCTCCGCGGTGACCAGGCGCAGGAGTTGTCCGTGCGTGGCTCCCGCCAGTCGGAGTGCGGCGAACTCCTGTCGCCGGTCCGCGGTCGCCATGACCAGGGTGTTCGCCAGCGAGATGCCCGTGTAGAGGAGGGCCAGGCCGAGGACGAGGAGGAAGCCGAGCCGGGTCGTGGGGTCGGTGTGGGGTGACACGGTGCGGATCCATTCCTCGCGGGTGAGGACCCGGGCGCCCGCGGGTGACGCCGCCCGCCGCAGTTCCGCCTCCACCGGCGCCGCGTTCGCGTCCTTCGCCACGGTGACGTCCACCCGGTCCACGGGGGCTGCGCTCGGTACGTTCGCCGCGGTGACGTAGACGCCGTTGTCGCCGGTGCCGGTGGGCATGACCGCGGCGATGCGCAGGGGCCTGCGGGTGCCGTCGCCGAGCCAGACCGTCACGCGCTCGCCCACCGTGTGCCGGGCCCACTCCTCGTTCACGATGATCGAGTCGTCGTCGAGGTCGGTGATCCGGCCGGCGAGGAGGGGCAGTCTTACGGTCGCGGCGAGCGCCTCCGGGTCGGCCGCGCGAGCCGTGGACCTGATCAGGGCCACGCCGTCCTCCAGGGTGTGGATCTCGCTCGACGCGGTCACGGAGACCTCGGCTCCGGGCACGGCGCGCAGACGTCGTACGGTCGCCGGGTCCACGCCGGCACCGGTGGTCGCCGGGGCCACGACGAAGTCCGCGATCGTGCGCTGTCGTATCTCCGCCGTCCTCGCCTCGCCGAGGGTCGCCGTGGCACCGAGCAGGGAGCCGGTGAGGGCGATCGTGACCAGGACAGGGGCCGCCACGGAGGCGGTGCGCAGGACGTGGGCGGTGGCGTTCTCGCGGACCAGCATGGCGGCGGCGCCGGGCAGGCGGGTGGCCGGGAGGCGGGTCAGCAGCCGGGTCACAGGGCCCACCACGAGCGGGGAGAGCAGGGCGACCGCGGTGATCAGGAGCAGGGGGCGGCTCACGTACGTCTTGCGGTGCAGGAGGTCGCCCGGGTCGGTCAGCAGGGCCACGGCCAGGGTCACGGCGGCGGTGAGGAGCAGGACCGTACCGGTCAGCAGCCGGCCCCGGGGCGTCGCCGCCGTGTCGACGGAGGCGTCGCGCAGTGCCTGCGAGGGGGCCGTCCGACCCGCTCGCCAGGACGCGGCCAGCACGCCGGTGAGGGCCACCGACAGGCCGGTCCAGAAGGCCAGATGGTACGGCCAGACGTGGTCGCCGATGCCGAACCAGGACGGGGCCAGGCCGTCGGACACGATCCGTGCGACCAGGTGCGGGGCCGCGTATCCGCCCAGTGCGCAGCCGGCCGCCGACGCCAGCACGCCGACCAGCAGGGCCTCCGCGACGACCGTCCGCCGGATCTGGCCCGGCGTGGCGCCTGCCGTGCGCAGCAGGCCGAACTCCCGGCGCCGCTGGGCGACCGCGAAGGCGAACGTGGACGCCACGACGAACACCGACACGAACGCGGCGACCCCGCCGGCCGTGCCGAACAGGGCGTTCAGCGCGGTCAGCGCCTCACGGTCCCGGTCGGGATCGGCGTCGGCGAGCCGGCGTGCGTCGCCGGTGAGGACCGTCGGTCCTGGCTGCGTCGGCCGCTGTACGGCTGTGGCGTGCACCGCCCGTCGTACCGCCGACGCGTCCGCGTCCACGACCAGTTGGGTGCTCACCGGGGCGAGGCGGGCCGCGCGGGAGTCGGTGTAGAAGAAGGCGTTCTCGACGGCGGGACCGGTGACCGTGCCGACCACGCGGACGGTACCCGTGTCGGTGTGCAGACGCTTGCCCACGGCCGTCCACACGCCGGTCGCCACGACCTCGTCGGCGGCGCGCGGGGCGCGGCCCGCGCTCAGGCGGTACGGAGCGAACGCGGCCGTCGACCAGGGGTGGCCCACCAGGTCGCCGGGTACCTCCCCGGGTGCTCCGGAAGCGCCGGTGGCTCGTACGGGGAAAGTGCGGTCCTCGACGACCGGGCCGAGGGTGCGCAGGGCCGCGACGGTGCGGGGCGGGACGGGGCGCGGGTCTGCCAGCGGACCGACGCGGACGCCGCTCGGGGTGGGGACGCGCAGGGTGTCCTGGCCCTTCACCACGACCGGGGCCGCCGCGAACCGCTCCGGCGCGCGGTGCGGTGCGTCCAGGGAGGAGGCGAGGACCAGGCCCATCACGGTGAGCAGCGCGACACCGAGGGACAGGGCGAGGAAGGTGCCGGCGAAGGTGAGCCGGCGGGTGCGCAGGGTGTGGAGGGCGAGGGTCAGCACGTCGTGGCCTTCCCAGCAGCCCCGAACCCGGCCGCCCCGAACCCGGTCAGGTGCGCGGCCACCTCTCCGGCCTCCAGCGTGGTCAGGTGCGCCGCGATCTCACCGGCGGACGGCTTCGTCAGCTCCCCGCTCACCCGGCCGTCCACGAGGAACACCACCCGGTCCGCGTACGAAGCGGCCACCGGATCGTGGGTCACCATCACCACCGTGCCGCCCCCGGTGTCGACGAGGTCCCGCAGCAGTGCCAGCACCTCACGCCCGGTCCGGGAGTCCAGCGCCCCCGTCGGCTCGTCGGCGAAGAGGACCTCGGGGCCGGTGATGAGGGCGCGGGCCAGGGCGACACGCTGCTGCTGGCCGCCGGAGAGCTGTGAGGGACGGTGACCGGCCCGGTCGCCCAGGCCGACCTGGCACAGCACCTCCCGCACCCGCGACCGCGCCGGGCGGCGGCCGGCCAGGCGCAGCGGCAGGGCGACGTTCTGCGCCGCGGTCAGGGACGGCAGCAGGTTGAACGCCTGGAACACGAAGCCGACGCGCCGGCGCCGCAGCAGGGTCAGCCGGCGCTCGCTCAGCGTCGTCAGCTCCGTGTCACCGACCCGTACCGAGCCCGAGGTCGGCCGGTCCAGCCCGGCGGCGCACTGCAGCAACGTCGACTTGCCCGAGCCGGACGGCCCCATGACGGCGGTGAAGGTGCCGGCGGGGAAGGCCAGTGTGATGTCGTCGAGGGCGGTCACGGTGCTGCCGCCCGTGCCGTACCGCTTGCTCACGGACCGGAGTTCGATCGCGTCGGGTCTCATCTTCGGCTCTGCTCCCACTGGTTGGTGTCGATGGGTCCAGCTGATTGGTGTCGATGGGTCCAGACAACCGCGCGACCAGGGGCCGAAGCAGTGCGGCAGGAACGAGACTTGGGGTAGGGCCAGGCATACCTTCGACCCTCCGTCCCGGCCCATGGCCCCGCGCCGCCCGCTCCGCTTCTACGGTGATCCCCGTGAGCGTCTGGCAGGCCCTCGGCGGCCGTGGATACCTGAGATCGGTCTGGCCCTGGCGCGCGGTCGCCTACCTGGGCGGCGGCGCGCTGTTCGGCGCGGTCGTCCTCGTCGCGCTCCTCGGTGGAGTGGTGGTGGGCGGTGCGCTGGCCGTCGTCCTCGTCGGGTTGCCGCTGCTCGTGCTGACCGCGTTGGCCGGGATCCCGGTGGCGGGCGTGGAGCGGTGGCGGCTGGGACTGGTCGGGGCGGGGCCGGACGCCGGCGACGGCCACCGCGTGCCCGGACAGCCGGGGCTGCGGAGGTGGCTGGCGACGCGGCTGCAAGAGGCCGCCACGTGGCGGGAGTTGGCGTACGCCCTCCTGCTCGCGTTCGTGCTGTGGCCGCTCGACGCGCTGGCCGTCGTCCTCGCTGCCGGGGTGCCGCTCGCCATGGTCGCCGTACCGGTGCTGGTCGCCGACGACGGCGAGGCGAAGGTGGCCAAGCTGTGGACCGTCGACAGCTGGGCGGGAGCGGGCGCGACGGCCGCACTGGGGGTGCTTCTGCTGGGCATGGGCGCCTACGCGCTGGGGGTCGTGGCCGCGGGGCGGGCCGCGCTGGCGCGGGCAATGCTGACCTCGAAGGACAGCGAACGGGTCACCGAACTCGTACGCTCCCGGGTGCGGTTGGTGGACGCCTTCGAGGCGGAGCGGCGGCGCATCGAGCGGGATCTGCATGACGGTGCCCAACAGCGGCTCGTCGCCCTCACCATGACCCTCGGCCTGGCTCGCCTGGACGCCCCACCGGGGCCCCTCGCCGACCAGCTCGCCAGGGCCCACGAGGAGGCCGGGCAGGCCCTCGCGGAGCTGCGTGAGCTCGTCCACGGCATCCACCCCAAGGTCCTCGCCGACTACGGCCTCGAAGCCGCCGTCGCCGACGCGGCCGACCGCAGTCCGGTCCTGGTGGACGTGGAGCTGGAACTGCCGGACCGCCTGCCCCAGTCCGTGGAATCGGCCGCCTACTTCGTCGTCTGCGAGGCGCTCACGAACGTCGCCAGGCACAGCGGGGCGGACCGTGCCCACATCAGCGGGGGCTACGACGACGGACGGCTCGTGCTGTGCGTCCGCGACGACGGACACGGCGGGGCGGACGAGGCCGTCGGTACCGGGCTGACCGGGCTCGCCGACCGGGTGTCGGTGCTCGATGGCAGACTCTCCCTGTCCAGCCCGCCGGGCGGACCGACCCTGCTGCGTGTGGAGCTTCCTTGCCGGCCGAGACGACGGACGGACCTCTGACCACTGACGGACGCCTGCGCATCGTCCTCGCCGAGGACAGTGTGCTGCTGCGCGAGGGCCTCATCGGCCTCCTCACCCGCTTCGGCCACGAGGTCACGGCTGCCGTCGGTGACGCGGACGCCCTCGTCACCGCGGTCGCCGAGCACCAACCCGACGTCGTCGTCACGGACGTCCGCATGCCGCCCGGCTTCCAGGACGAGGGGCTGCACGCGGCCGTGCGGCTGCGCGAGGAGCGGCCCGGGCTGCCGGTGCTGGTGCTCAGTCAGTACGTGCAACGGGCGTACGCCGCCGAACTCCTCGACTCCGGGGACGGCACCGGCGTCGGCTATCTGCTCAAGGACCGGGTCGGTCAGGTGGAGCAGTTCGTGGCGGCGCTCGGGGAGGTGGCCGCCGGCGGCACCGTGGTCGACCCCGAAGTCGTACGACAGCTGCTGCGCAGACGCCGGGACCCGCTCGCCCGGCTCACCCCGCGCGAGCGGGAGGTGCTGGCGCTGATCGCGGAAGGGAAGTCGAACAGCGCGATCGCGCGGGCGCTGGTGGTGTCGGAGGCGGCCGTCGGCAAGCACATCGGCAACATCCTCACCAAGCTGGACCTGCCGCCGGCGGACGAGACACACCGGCGGGTGCTGGCGGTCCTGGCCTACCTCAGGAGCTGACATTCCTCCGCGGGAGCGGAACGTCCTCCTCAGGGGCTGAGGTTCTTCGCGAAACACCGGCTCGACTCGTGGTGCCGGTAGTAGCCGAACTTCGCGCACGGCTCGTAACCGCTGGAGGTGTACAGGGCGATGGCCTCCGGCTGCTCGGTGCCGGTCTCCAGGACCATGCGGATCCGGCCGGCCGCGCGGGCGTCCTCCTCCAGCGCGGCCAGCATGCGTCGCGCGATGCCCCGGCCGCGCAACTGGGCATTGACGTACATCCGCTTGAGCTCGGCGTCGCCGTCCAGGTTGCCCTCGTCGTTGGCGTCCTGCGCCCGCCATCCGCCGCTGGCCACGGGGGCGCCCATCCCGTCGTACGCGATCAGGTACACGCCGTTCGGGGGCTTGAAGTCCTCCGGCGCCAGTTCGGTGGCGTCACCGCCGTCGCCGTAGCGGACGTGGTACTCCGCCTGGACCTCGTCGTTGAGCTTGACGGCGTCGGGGTGATCGAAGGGGACGTGACGAATATCCATGCTTCCTGCCATATAGTGACCCACTCGCCTCTCATTCCAAGGCGGGACCCGGTCCGGTGTGCCGGTATCGTGCCCGGGTGCTGACTGTGACCTCTGTGAATGTAAACGGGCTGCGTGCCGCCGCGAAAAAGGGTTTCGTGGAGTGGCTCGCCGCGACCGCGGCCGACGTCCTCTGCCTCCAGGAGGTGCGTGCCGAGCCGCAGCAGCTGCCCGAGCACGTCCGCACCCCCGACGGCTGGCATGTCGTGCACGCGCCCGCCGCCGCCAAGGGCCGCGCCGGCGTCTCCCTCTACACCCGCCGCGAGCCCGACCGCGTCCGGATCGGCTTCGGCTCGGCGGAGTTCGACACCAGCGGCCGGTACGTGGAGGTCGACCTGCCGGGGGTCACGGTCGCCTCCCTCTACCTCCCCTCCGGCGAGGTCGGCACCGCGCGCCAGGACGAGAAGGTCCGCTTCATGGGCGAGTTCCTGGCCTATCTGAAGGCCCTGCGCGAGCGCGCCGCCGCCGACGGGCGCGAGGTCGTCGTCTGCGGTGACTGGAACATCGCCCACCAGCGGGCCGACCTGAAGAACTGGCGCGGCAACCAGAAGAACTCCGGGTTCCTGCCGGAGGAGCGGGAGTGGCTGAGCCGGGTCCTCGAGCCGGCGGAGGGTGGTTACGCCGACGTCGTTCGGGCGCTGCATCCGGAGGCGGAGGGGCCGTACACCTGGTGGTCGTACCGTGGGCGGGCCTTCGACAACGATTCAGGATGGCGCATCGACTACCACCTCACGACACCCGGCCTCGCGGCCAAGGCGGTCAAGGCCTTCGTCGAGCGGGCCGCCACGCATGACGAGCGCTGGTCCGACCACGCTCCCGTGACGGTGGTCTACGACCTCTGATCGCGCCGCAACCGCCGGTCCAACGCCAACGACAGTTCCGCCTCCACCACACTCCGCGCCAGCGGCCGCAGGCGCCGGAGGTTCTCCTCGGGGCCGTGGCGGAGGACGAGGTCGGTGAAGAGTGCGGCGAGGGCGTCGGCGTGTTCGCGGACCTGTTTGCCGGCGGCGAGGACCTCGGCGAGCGGGATGCCCTCCTGGACCAGGGTGGCGGAGACGTCCAGCAGGCGGCGGCTGATGTGGACGATCTCGTCGCCGTCGGTGCCGAGGTAGCCGAGGTCCAGGGCGGCGGCGAGGTTCTCGGGGGTCACCTGGCCCTCGAAGCGGGCGGCGAGTTCCTCGGGGGTGACGCGGACCGGTTCCTCTTCGGTGGGGCTGTCGACGCCGAGGAGGTCGGCGACGTCGCGGCCGTGGTCGAGGGCCTCGGCCAGTTCGGCGATGCCGCTGAGGGTGTGGCCGCGTTCCAGCAGCGCGGAGATGGTGCGCAGGCGGGCCAGGTGACTGTCGTCGTACCAGGCGATGCGGCCCTCGCGGCGCGGTGGGTGGATCAGTCTGCGCTCGCGGTAGAAGCGCAGGGTGCGCACCGTGATCCCGGCCTTGCCGGCCAGCTCCTCCATGCGGTATTCGCGCGTGTCTGCCACGCTCGAACCCTATGTCGTACTCCCGGTAACTTTCGTGGTCCCGACCCCTACCCCTCAGTACGGAGCTGCTCTACGCTCCCATTGCGCCAGTGTTCACTGGCATGGTTCAGCGCGATGCGTGGAGGCTTCGGGATGGCCGAGCACGAACACGGATACGGGCACGGGAACGAACACGCGAACGAACGCGAGCATGTGCGGGTCGCGGTGGTCGGGACCGGGTTCGGCGGACTGGGGGCCGCCGTACGGCTGCGACGCGAGGGTGTCACCGACTTCGTGGTGCTGGAGCGGGCCGGCAGCGTCGGCGGCGCCTGGCGGGACAACACCTATCCGGGGTGCGCCTGTGACGTGCCGTCCCATCTGTACTCGTTCTCGTTCGCGCCCCACCCCGACTGGCCGCGCACCTTCTCCGGGCAGGAGCACATCCGCGCCTACCTGGAGCACGTGGCGGACGTCTTCCGGCTCCGGCCGCACATCCGCTTCGACTCCGAGGTGAAGCGGATGACGTGGGACGGCGAGAAGCTCCGCTGGGACATCGAGACCAGCAGCGGCGCCCTCTCCGCCGACGTCGTCGTCTCCGCCACCGGGCCGCTGTCCGACCCCAGGATCCCCGACGTCCCGGGGCTGGATTCGTTCCCCGGCAGGGTCTTCCACTCCGCCCGCTGGGACCACGACTACGACCTGCGCGGCAAGCGGGTCGCGGTGGTCGGGACGGGCGCCTCCGCGATCCAGATCGTGCCGGCCGTCCAGCCCCTCGCCGGGCGGCTCACCCTCTTCCAGCGCACCCCGCCGTGGGTGCTGCCCCGCGTGGACCGGTCGATCAGCGGCGCCGAACGCGCGCTGCACCGGACGCTGCCCTTCACCGCGCAGGCCCGGCGCGCGCTGCTGTGGGGGATCCGGGAGCTGCAGGTCCAGGCGTTCACCAAGCACCCCGAAGAACTCGGCCTGGTCGAGCGGGTGGCCAGGCTCAACATGGGCCGCCACATCAAGGACCCGGCTCTGCGTGCGAAGCTCACGCCGGACTACCGCATCGGTTGCAAGCGGATCCTGCTGTCGAGCGAGTACTATCCGGCGCTCGCCCGGCCGAACGTGGACGTCGTCGCGAGCGGGTTGAGTGAGATCCGCGGGTCCACGCTCGTCGCCGCGGACGGCACCGAGGCCGAGGCCGACGCGATCGTCTTCGGGACGGGCTTCCATGTGACGGACATGCCGATCGCCGACCGGGTCGTGGGCGCCGAGGGGCGGACGCTCGCCGAGTCCTGGAAGGGCGGCATGGAGGCCCTGCGCGGGACCTCGGCGGCCGGGTTCCCCAACTGGCTGACCGTCATCGGGCCCAACTCCGGCCTGGCGAACTCCTCCATGATCCTGATCATCGAGTCCCAGCTGAACTACCTGGCCGACTTCCTGCGGCAGTTGAACGTTCTCGGCGGCCGGGTCGCCCTCGACGCCCGCCCCGGTGCCGTACGCGCCTGGAACCACCGGGTGCAGGAGCGGATGAAACGCACGGTGTGGGCCACGGGCGGCTGCACCAGCTGGTACCTGGACGCGAACGGCCGCAACACCACCGTCTGGCCGGGAACGACGACCGAGTTCCGGCGGGCGACACGGCGGGTGGACCTGGGGGAGTACGACGTCCTGCGGGTGCCCGCGGCGCAGCGGGCGGAGGTCGGCGCATGAGCCGCCCGGCGCACGTCTCCTCCGGCACCTACGCCCCGCCCGTCCCCGCGCGCGTCCTCACCGTCGCCTCCGCCGACGGCTCCCGGCTGCACGTCGAGGTGCACGGAGTCGAGCAGGCGCCCGCCGTGGTCCTCGTGCACGGCTGGACCTGCTCGACCGCCTTCTGGGCGGCGCAGATCCGGGACCTGTCCGTCGACCACCGGGTCATCGCCTACGACCAGCGGGGCCACGGACGCAGCCCCGCGAGCCCCGCCTGCACCACGGACGGACTCGCGGACGACCTCGAAGCCGTACTGCGGGCCACCCTCGCGCCCGGCGAGAAGGCGGTGATCGCCGGTCACTCGATGGGCGGGATGACGGTCATGGCCGCCGCCACCAGGCCCGCGTTCCGTGAACACGCGGCGGCCGTCCTGCTGTGCAGCACGGGCTCGTCGCGGCTGGTCGCCGAGTCGCTGGTGCTACCGATCCGCCCGGGCCGGCTGCGGACCTGGCTGACCGGTCGGCTGCTCGGCTCCCGCGCCCCGCTCGGACCGGTCACGCCGCTGGCCCGGCGGATCCTCAGGTACGCGACGATGGGCCCCGGTTCGGCCCCCGACATGGTCGAGGCGTGCGCCCGTATCGTGCACGCCTGCCCGCGCGGGGTGCGCCACGCCTGGTCGCACGTCCTCGGCCTGCTCGATCTCGACCACGGCGTACGGGAGTTGAGCGCACCGACGGAGGTCGTCGTGGGCTCGGCCGACCGGCTCACGCCGCCGGTGCAGGCCCGCGCGCTGGCCGCCGCGCTGCCGGACTGCGTGGGTCTGACCGAGCTGCCCGGGGTCGGCCATATGACGCCGGTCGAGGCGCCGGAGCTGGTCACCGGGAGGATCCGAACACTCGTCACCGCCTGTGTGACGGGGGCGCAGATCGAGGAGGGTGCATGACCAGGGTGAGCCTTGAGGGGCAGGTCGCCGTCGTCACCGGAGCGGCGCGTGGCGTGGGGGAGTTGGTGGCCCGCAAGCTGTCCGCGCGCGGGGCGACGGTGGCGCTGGTCGGGCTGGAGCCGGACGCGCTCGAGCAGGTCGCCGCGCGGCTGCACGGCGACAGCGGCCACTGGTACGCCGACGTCACCGACCACGAGGCGATGACCCGCGTCGCCGGAGAGGTCGGGGAACGGTTCGGGAAGGTCGACATCGTGGTCGCCAACGCGGGGGTCGCCACCGGCGGCCCGTTCGTCGACTCCGATCCCGTGGCCTGGCGGCGGGTGATCGAGGTCAACCTGATCGGGTCGGCCGTGACCGCCCGGGCTTTCCTGCCGTCGCTGGTGGAGAGCCGGGGCTATCTGCTCCAGATCGCCTCCCTCGCCGCGATCGCCCCGGCGCCGATGATGACGGCGTACTGCGCGTCCAAGGCGGGCGTGGAGGCGTACGCGCACAGCCTGCGGGCCGAGGTCGGTCACCAGGGGGTGCGGGTCGGGGTCGGGTACCTGTCGTGGACCGACACGGACATGGTGCGCGGGGCCGACCAGGACGCGGTGATGCGGGAGTTGCGGCAGCGGCTGCCCTGGCCGTCCAACAAGACCTACCCCCTGGGACCGGCGGTGGACCGGCTGGTGGCCGGCATCGAGCGGCGGTCGAGCCATGTCTACGGCCAGTGGTGGCTGCGCGGGATGCAGGGCGTACGGGGATACCTGCCCGGGATCATCGGGGCCGTCGGGCCGCGGGAGATGCGGCGGTTCGGGTCCCGGCTGGACGGCATCGGCTCCGGACTCGTCGGCGCAGGTGGGGCGGCCGACGAGGAGGCTCGCGCTACACACCGTAGTTGATCGACATGCGCACCGTGACGGCCCGTGTGAATCTGGTCGAGCCCCACCCGAGGGGACCAACCCCCCACTCATTACGGGAGTGAACCCACATGGGTATGAAGGACCAGTTCCAGGACAAGTCGGAGCAGTGGCAGGAGCAGGCCAAGCAGAAGGCCCAGCAGGCCCGCGAGAAGGCTCAGCAGCGCGGCCAGCAGGGTCAGCCGAAGGGTCGGCCGGGCGAGCGGCCGCGCGACGACCGCATGCGTGACGACCGTATGCGCGACGAGGAGAACGAGCGCATGCGCCGGGAGCGCGAGGAGCAGGACCGGCTCGACCCGGACTACGAGGTCTGACGTAGCGTTCGGCTTCGGCCTGTGAGCGCGGGGTGCCCTTCGACGGGAGGGCGCCCCGCGTTTTTGTGCTCCGCCTCCGCCTCCGCCTCCGCCTCCGTCGCCTGTCAATGCCGCGGCGGCAGCTGCGGCCTCGATCTGTCCGGTACGTGCCGGTAATCCGGAGGCGTCGCGGGCGGGTTGGTCTCCAGGAGGTCCAGCGCGAGTTGTACCGCGTCGGCCAACTGGGCGTGCCTGCCCTCCGCCCAGTCCAGGGGGGTGCGGAGGATCTCCAGGTCGGGGGCGACGCCGTGGTTCTCCACGGACCAGCCGTACGCGTCGAACCAGGCCGCGTTCATCGGCACCGTGATCACCGTGCCGTCGCCCAGTTGGTGGCGGCCGGTCATGCCGACGACCCCGCCCCAGGTGCGCTGACCGACCACCGGGCCCAGCCCGAGGAGTTTGAAGGCGGCCGTGATCATGTCGCCGTCGGAGGAGGTGGCCTCGTCGGCCAGGGCGACGACCGGGCCGCGCGGGGCGGTGGAGGCGTACGACACCGGCTGGGCGCCCCTCGTCAGGTCCCAGCCGAGGATGGTGCGGGTCAGTTTCTCCACGACCAGTTCGCTGATGTGGCCGCCCGCGTTGCCGCGTACGTCGACGATCAGAGCGGGCCGCGACACCTCCATGCGCAGGTCCCGGTTGAACTGGGCCCAGCCCGAGCCCCCCATGTCGGGGATGTGCAGATAGCCGCACCGCCCGCCGCTCAACTCCCGTACGACCGCCCGGCGTTTGGCCACCCAGTCCTGGTAGCGCAGGGGGCGCTCGTCGATCAGCGGCACCACGGCCACCCGCCGCGACGGGCCCTCTCCCTCCGCCGGTGCGAACGTCAGCTCCACCGTCGTACCGCCCGCCCCAGCCAGCAAGGGGTAGGGGCCCGCGACCGGGTCGACGGGGCGGCCGTCGACGTGGGTCAGCAACGCGCCCTCCCGGATGCCCGTGCCGGCCAGCGGTGAACGTGCCTTGGAGTCGGAGGAGTCGCCGGGCAGGATCCGCCGGACCGCCCAACCGCCGTCTCTGGGGACGAAGTTGGCGCCGAGCAGGCCCTGCCGGCGCTGGTAGTGCGGCGGGCCCTCGTTGCGGCGGGCGGAGGAGACGTAGGCGTGGGAGGTGCCCAGCTCGCCCAGCACCTCGCGCAGCAGGTCCGCGAACTCGTCGGGGGACGCGACCCGTTCGACCAGCGGGCGGTACTGGGCGAGCACCGCGTCCCAGTCGATGCCGCACATCCCGGGTTCCCAGAAGTACGCCCGGATGAGCCGGCCCGCCTCCTCGTACGCCTGGCGCCACTCGGCGGCCGGGTCGACCTCGTGCAGGATGCGGCGGGCGTCGATCCAGACCGTCGTATCGACGTCGCCGGGCTCGGCGGACGGGACCGCGCGCAGGTCGCCCTCGTCGACGACCACCAGTCGGGTGCCGTCGCCGCTGACCGCGAACCAGTCCAGGTGCTCGACCAGTTCGGACTTCTTCGCCTTGCTGATGGTGAAGTGCTCCAGCGTCGGGCGGCCGCTGGTGTCGTCCGGGTTCGCGAACGTCTCACCCAGCGCGCCCGAGATCGGCCAGCGCAGCCAGACCAGGCCGCCGCCGGCGACCGGGTACAGCGCCGAGTACTTGGAGGCGGCCACCGGGAAGGGCGTCACCCGGCTCTCCAGGCCCTCGACCTCGACGGTCACCGTGCCGTCGCCGCCCTCGTCCTCCTCCGCGACGTCCAGGCCCCCGGCGGCCGGCCGGCCCTCCGGGTTCAGGGCGAAGGGGGAGGGGGTGGCCGAGGAGAGCGGGACCAGGTAGGGGCGGCAGCCGAGAGGGAAGGACAGGTCCCCGGTGTGGACGTCGTACACCGGGTCGAAGCCCCGCCAGGACAGGAAGGCGAGGTAGCGGCCGTCCCTGGTGAAGACCGGGTTCTCGTCCTCGAAGCGGCCGTCCGTGACGTCGACGGTCAGCGGGCCGCCCTGTGCGGTGCCGGAGATGCGGGCCATCTTGATCTGCCGCAGCGTCCTGCCGATACCCGGGTGCGACCAGGTCAGCCAGGCCCCGTCCGGGGAGAACGCGAGGTCGCGTACGGGGCCGTTGACCGAGTGGATGAGCTCGACGATCTCGCCGACGCCGTCCTCGGTGCCCGTGTCGTCGGACACCGTGAGGAGCAGCAGCCGTCCGTCGTGGGAGGCGATCGCCAGTCGTTCGCCCCGCGGGTCCGAGACCAGTTCGAGTACGCGGCCCAGCTCTCCCGACGCAGGCCGGCGCGGTGCCCGGTCCCCGGTCGCCCTCGGCAGGTAGGCGATCTCGACCGCGTCCTCGCCCTCCGCGTCGGTCACGTACGCCACCTGGCCGCCCGAGCCGAGCATCTCCGGGAGCCGGACCCGTACCCCCGGCGTGTCCGTGAGGGTGCGGGCGGGGCCGTCGCGGTGGGTGAGCCAGTACAGGCTTCCGCGGACGACGACGGCGCTCGCGCGGCCCGTCTCGTCCACCGAGATGCCGTCCACGTGGTGGGCCGCGGGCACCTGGTACGTACGGCGTCCCGCGCGCGGCCCGCTCAGCCGGACGTCCAGCCGGCGGGGCACGGAGTCGGCGGCCAGGTCGTCGACGATCCACAGGTCACCCGCGCACTGGTACACCACCCGCGT
The DNA here is from genome assembly GCA_000720805.1 of Streptomyces violaceoruber. GTDB lineage: Bacteria > Actinomycetota > Actinomycetes > Streptomycetales > Streptomycetaceae > Streptomyces > Streptomyces cellulosae_A. The sequence continues at coordinate 99,313 of JODI01000034.1, read as the reverse complement.
GCCGTCGCTCGCCGCGTGCCGGGCGTAGAAGGCGTCGTGGTCGGTGTGCCGGCGCAGGTCGGAGCCGTCGTGCGCGCAGGAGTAGAGGTTGCCGACACCCTCGTGGTCGGAGAGGAAGGCGATCCGGCCGCCGACGAACAGAGGGGAGTGCAGGTGACCGTCCAGGTCGGCGAGGATGCGCTCGCCGTGCAGCCACAGGCGGCCCGTGGCACCGCCCCGGTAGCGCTTCCAGGCGGCTGGTTCGTGCGGCGGGGTGCCGGTGAGCAGGAGCGTTCTGCGTTCGCCGTCCAGGTCGGCGGCCTGGATGTCGGAGACCGGGCCCCAAGGGAGCTTGCGGCCGGGGTCGCCGTCGGGGTGGACCTTGTACGCCCAGGTGAAGTAGGAGAAGGGCTCGCCGTGCGAGGCGACCGCGAGGATCTCGCCGCAGGGGGTCCAGCCGCAGACCTGGGTGTCCGGAGATCCCCAGTGGGTCAGCCGCCGGCTCGGTCCGCCCTCCGCCGGGACCAGGTGGATCTCGGGGACCGAGGTCCACCAGCTCGTGTACGCGATCCGGCTCCCGTCGGGCGAGAAGCGGGGGTGGCCGAGTTTGGTGCGGTCGACGGTGAGCCGCCAGGCACGGCCGGGGCCGTCGAGGGGGGCCAGCCAGAGGTCGTCCTCGGCGACGAAGCACAGCAGGTCGCCGCTCAGATGCGGAAGGCGCAAATAGCTCACCTTCCCATGCTTTTCCCGGGGATGGACCAGGGCAACTTATGAAAGGTCGGGCACGGTTTCTCGCCACGCGCCCTCAAGGTGACGCTCGACACGAACGAAACAGTTTCGTTTCGCTTGAGGGATGCGCTACATTCGTCATGTACGAAACCGTGTCGTTCGGAGCCGGGGAAGGTGAGAGCCATGACTGAGGTCGCAACGGCGCGTCGCAGTCGGATCACGCCCGAGCGTGAGGCCGAGCTGTACTCGGCCGTGCTCGACCTGCTCCGGGAAGTCGGCTACGACGCCCTGACGATGGACGCCGTGGCCGCCCGCACGCGCTCCAGCAAGGCCACGCTCTACCGTCAGTGGGGCGGCAAGCCCGAGCTGGTCGTGAAGGCCATGCGGCACAACAAGCCAGGCATGATCGGCGATGTCGACACCGGATCCATCCGGGGTGACCTCCATACCCTCCTCGCGCTCGAGGACGACTGCACCATGGAGCGGAACTCCGACCTGATGCGGGCGCTCGCCATGGCGTCGCACAACAATCCGGATCTGATGCGGGCGTTCAAGGAACTGCTGGTCGAGCCGGAGATGGCTGAGTTCCAGCGGGTGGTGCAACGCGCGGTCGACCGAGGCGAGATCCGGGCCGACTGCCCGGCAGTCGGGTACGTCGTGCACATGCTGGTCGGCGCGTTCGCCACCCGCACGCTGGTCGACGATCTGCCACCCACGCAGGAGTTCCTGCGTTCGTACACCGACGCCGTGGTCCTCCCCGCCCTCGGCGTGGCGATCTCCTAGCAAGTCCCCACAGCTGGACCCCACCTGACGTAACCGCTCACGTCGTCGGGACGATCACGCCTGCCACCCACCGGGCTGATCACTCTTTCCCCGCACCACAACACGACCTGACCGGGAGTACGCCTTCGTGGCCACGTTCCTCTACAAACTCGGCCGGCTCGCCTTCCGGCGACGGCATTTCGTCGCCCTGATATGGGTGGCCCTGCTGACGCTCGCGGGCGTCGGCGCGGCCAGCGCCCCCGCGGCCGGAACCACCTCCTTCTCCATGCCGGGGACGGAAGCGCAGAAAGCTTTCGACCTGCTGGAACAGCGCTTCCCCGGAGCCAGTGCGGACGGCGGGACCGGGCGCATCGTCTTCAAGGCGCCCGACGGCGAGAAGATGACGGACGCCGGCCACAGGGCGACCGTCGACAAGACCGTCAAGGAGCTGAGCGACGGCTCCGAGGTCGTCTCCGTCACCGACCCGTTCACGACCCACGCCGTCAGCAAGGACGGCACGGTCGCCTACACGTCCGTGAAGTACGCCGTTCCCGGCATGGAACTCAAGGACGCGACCCGAAACGCCCTGGAGAAGGCCGCCGACGAGGCCCGGGCCACCGGTCTGACCGTCGACGTCGGAGGTGACGCCCTGCAGGCCGGGGCCGAGCCGGGGGCGGCCGGCGAGGCCGTCGGTCTCGCCCTCGCCGCGGTCGTCCTCGTGGTCACCCTGGGCTCACTGGTCGCGGCCGGACTGCCGCTGCTGACGGCGATCATCGGCGTCGGGATCGGCGTCTCCACCATCACCGCCCTCGCCAAGGCGCTCGACCTCGGCGACACCACCTCCACGCTCGCGCTGATGATCGGTCTCGCGGTCGGCATCGACTACGCGCTGTTCATCGTCTCCCGCTACCGCAGCGAACTGGCCGAGGGCCGGGACCGCGAGGAGGCGGTCGGCCGCGCCACCGGCACCGCCGGCTCGGCGGTGGTCTTCGCCGGCCTCACGGTCGTGATCGCGCTGGCGGGCCTCGCGGTCGTCAACGTCCCGATGCTGACCAAGATGGGCCTCGCGGCGGCGGGCACGGTCGTGGTCGCCGTCCTCATCGCGCTCACGATGATCCCGGCACTGCTCGGATACGCGGGCCGGAAGGTCCGGGCGACCGGCGAGAAGCGCAGGCCGCGCGGCGGCAACACCTCCGAGAACGCCCAGAAGCCGCAGGCCAAGCCCGGCCTGGGCGCCCGTTGGGCGAGCTTCGTCATCCGCCGCCCGGCCGCCGTGCTGCTGCTCGGCGTGGTCGGTCTGGGGGCGATCGCCCTCCCGGCCACCCAGCTGGAACTGGGCCTGCCCGACGACGGCTCGCAACCGACGTCCACCACGCAGCGCCGGGCGTACGACCTGCTGTCGGAGGGCTTCGGCCCCGGCTTCAACGGCCCCCTGATGATCGTGGTCGACGCCAAGAACAGCGACGACCCCAAGGCCGCGGCCACCACGGTGACCGACGGGATCAAGGGCCTCGAGGATGTCGCGACGGTGACCCCGGCCGCCTTCAACAAGACCGGCGACACCGCGACGATCACCGTGATTCCGGGCTCCAAGCCGTCCTCGGTCCAGACCGAGGACCTGGTGCACGCCATCCGTGACAAGGGCGCCGGCGTCCAGGCCGACACGGGCGCGAAGGTCCTGGTCACCGGCGCCACCGCGATGAACATCGACTTCTCGCAGAAGCTCACCGACGCGCTGATCCCGTACTTGGCTCTGGTGGTCGGCCTCGCCTTCCTGCTCCTGATCGCGGTCTTCCGCTCCATCCTGGTCCCGCTGAAGGCGGCCCTCGGCTTCCTGCTCAGCGTGCTCGCCGCGCTCGGTGCCGTGGTCGCGGTCTTCCAGTGGGGCTGGCTGTCCGGCCTGATCGGCGTCGAGGAGACCGGCCCGATCATGTCGATGATGCCGATCTTCATGGTCGGCGTGGTCTTCGGCCTCGCGATGGACTACGAGGTGTTCCTCGTGACCCGGATGCGGGAGGCGTACGTCCACGGCGAGACACCGGCCCAGGCCGTGGTCACCGGCTTCCGGCACAGCGCCCGGGTCGTGGCCGCCGCCGCGATCATCATGATGGCCGTCTTCGGCGGCTTCATCAGCGCCGGCGAGGCCATGATCAAGATGATCGGCTTCGGCCTCGCGATCGCCGTCTTCTTCGACGCGTTCGTGGTCCGCATGGCGATCGTCCCGGCGGTGCTCGCGCTGCTCGGCACGAAGGCCTGGTGGCTGCCGAAGTGGCTGGACCGCGCCCTGCCGAACGTGGACGTCGAGGGCGAGGGCCTGCGCACCCAGGCCGACAGGGACGCGGACCCCGACCCCGACCCCGACTCGGACGAGAAGAAGGAGCTCGTACGCGCCTGACGCGCACTCCGGGCTGACACAGACCGGCCGGTGAGGGCCCCGTGGGGACGGGGAGCCCTCACCGGCTTTCGCGTGCCGGGCCCAGGGGAGTGTCCAGGAGCAGGGCGAGCGTCCGCTTGAAGTCCTCGGTCCGCCGGTCGTCCAGCCCGCCCAGCGGGACGAGCAGCTGGTCGAGGAGCACCTGGACGGTGTCGATGGCGGGCCGCACGGTCGTACGCCCCGAAGACGGCATACGAGATTCGCCTTAGTCTCGTGGGCTCGGAGATGTGTATAAGAGACAGGGTGGCGGGGGTGTCACTCACGCGAAACACGGTACATGGCTACTGTTCGCGGTCCTCGCGCCTTTCTTACCGTCCTCCCCGTCCTCTCCGTCCTCCCCGTCCTCGCCGTTTTCGCCGTCAGGAGTCGGTGGCGCGCCCCGAGGTAGGTGACGCCCGGGTCGGCGTCCGGCACGTCGATCTCGTGGAAGCCGAGACGGTCGTAGAAGGCGCGGGCGGCGGTGTTGCCGGTGACCATGGAGAGGTGGACGGCCGGAACACCTCGCGCGCGCAGGGCGTCGAGGAAGGTCCGCATCAACGCCCGCCCGTGTCCGCGCCCCTGCCAGTCCGGGAGCAGGTCGATGTGCAGATGGGCGGGATAGGCGGCGACTTCGGGGACGAGCATCCGCTCGGGATGGTGGAGAAGCGGGACGATCTCGTCGTCCGTCCTCGGAGAGCTCGGTGGTCCGCTGGGTTCGGGATGGCGGCTCGCGACGAGGGGCAGCTACTTGAGCCGGAAGTCCTCGACGAAGCGGGGCGTGTCCGCGGTGCCGAGGATGTAGCCGACGGCCTGCCCCCGCCCGTCGTCCAGGACGAAGGCGAGTTCCGGTTCGAGATGGACGTACGGGGCGGCGAAGATCGCCGGGAAGATGCTGGGGTCGGCGTAGACGGGCCGGCTGTCCTGACCGGCGTGCGCGGTACGGACGCAGATGTCGTCCAGGGCGTCACGGTCGGCGGGCCGGTACCGGCGGATGGCGGGCGCGGAAGTCATCGCTGAATCCTGACCTGGTGGGGAGCGGACCCACAAGACGTGTGCGGGGAGCAGGGGGTGGGACCTGCCGCCGGCCGGTGTGCCGAGGGGGAGTGACGTCGCCGCCCGCCCGCCCCTACGGCGCGACCCGGCAGTACAGCCGCCGTCCTCGCGGACGATCGCCCGACCCGCGTCCTGGTCATCGCGTGCGGCGTAGTAGCCGTAGACACCACCCATACGGCCGATCACGGCACCGGGCACTGACACAGAACCCGGTCGCGTGCCCCGTGCACCCGCCACTAGCGTGCCGTGCATGACGACGACACCCGCGCCCGACGCCCGCCCCGAGGACTCCGGAGCCCACCCCCGTTTCGCCGAAGCCCTGCGGGAGTTGGGTCTCGACGAACTGCACACCCGGATCCGTCGCTTCCCGGACGCCACCCGCACCGCCGCCGAGGCCGCCGCGGCCCTCGGGTGCGAACTCAGCGAGATCTGCAAGTCGTTGATCTTCGCGGCCGACGGGGTGCCGGTGCTGGTACTGATGGACGGGGCGTCCCGGGTCGACGTGGAGCGGGTGCGGGAGGAACTCGGGGCCGGGAAGGTCACACGGGCCAAGGCCGACGTCGTACGGGAGACGACCGGGTACGTGATCGGGGGCGTGCCGCCTTTCGGGCACCGGACCCGGACCCGGGTGCTCGCGGACCGGTCGCTGCTCGCCCACGACGTCGTGTGGGCCGCCGCCGGTACCCCGCACACCGTCTTCCCCATGGCGCCCAAGACGCTCGTCGCCCACGCGGGCGCCGCCCTGGTGGATGTGCGCGAGCCCACCCCGTGACCCCGCCGGTCACCGCCGCCGTCCTGCTCGCCGCGGTCACCCACGCCTGCTGGAACGCCATCGCGCACCACATCAAGGACAAACTCGTCGGGTTCACCCTGATCGCGGGCGGGGGAATGCTCATCGGGCTGGCCATGACGCCGTTCGTGCCGGTTCCGGCGGCGGACGCGTGGCCGTATCTGATCGCCTCGGCGGTCATCCACCTCGTCTACTACCTGCTGCTGATGAAGTCCTTCCGGCTCGGCGACTTCGGGCAGGCCTACCCGATCGCGCGCGGCACCGCGCCCCTGGTGGTCACCCTGCTCGCCGCCGTCTTCGCCCACGAGGTGCCGGACGGCTGGGCAGCGGCGGGCATCGCCCTGTCCTGCGCCGGACTGACCGGCGTCGCGCTGTGGGGACTGCGCGGCCGCCGGCCCCCCTGGGCGGCGATCGGCGCCGCGCTGGCGACCGGTCTGACCATCGCCGCGTACAGCGTCGTCGACGGCCTCGGCGTACGCGCCTCCGGATCCTCCCTCGGCTACATCGCCTGGCTGATGGCGGTGCAGGGCGGGACGATCCCGGCGTACGCGCTGTACCGCTGGCGGGGCGAACTCGTCGGCGTACTACGGCCGTTCGCGGGCGTCGGCGTGCTCGGCGCGGCCCTGTCCGTGTCGGCGTACGGCCTGGTCCTGTGGGCACAGACACGCGCGGAACTCGCCCCGATCGCCGCCCTGCGCGAGTCGTCGATCATCGTCGGCGCGGCGATCGGAGCCGTGTTCTTCAAGGAACGGTTCGGTGTGCCGCGGATTGCCGCGGCGGGGCTGCTGGTGGTGGGAATCGGCCTGATGCTGCACGCCGGATAGGCGTTACGGCCGTACCGCCACCGCGTCCACCTCGAACAGCATCCCCGGCAGCGCGAGGGAGGCGACCCCGCTCAGGGTCTGCGCGGGGAGGCGGTCGCCGAAGCAGGCGTGCAGGGCCTTGCCGAGGATCTCCAGCTTGCCGAGGTCGTGGTCGACGATGAATGTGCCGAGCCGGACGACGTGTTCGTATCCGAGGCCCACGCCTTCCAGGGCGGAGCGCAGCCTGTCGAAGGCCAGGTCGACCTGTGCCGAGAAGTCGCCGGGGACGGGGGCGCCGGTGGCGTCCGAGGCGTACTGGCCGCCGATGAAGACGGGTTGCCCGGGGGCCGAGACGGCGTGGCTGTAGCCGAACGGCGTCGGATCGTGCAGGGCGGGCGGGTTCGTGATCGTGCGCTGGTCACGGGTCATGTCCGGGTGAACGTCCCGCGCGGGCCGGACCATTCCACCGACCGCCGTTCCAGCGAGCCTGCTTCCCGGGAGAGCGCCCGTGTGCCCGAACGGTGCGTGGGCGGTTTTCGAGGAGCACCATGTAAGCAGGTGTTCCGGAGGTGATCGTCATGACGTACAGCACTGTGGGATGGCACATCGAGCTGGAGTTCCAGGAGGATGATCAGCACACCAGGGCGGCCGCGCTGCTGCGTCTGCCCGACGGTACCGAGGTACGCACGCACGGGCATGCCAGCCGTCACCGCATCGACCCGAACCAGCCGAGGGTGGGGGAGGAGATCGCCGCGGCCCGCGCGCTGAACGAGTTGGCGATGCAGTTGCTGACCAAGGCGCACGGCGAGATCGACCAGGTGTCCGGGCGGACCTCCCACCCGATCAACGTGTGAGTCAGCCCTTCAGCACGGTGCGCACGGCCCTGACCAGTGCCTGTGCTCGCGGGTCCGCCGTCACGGTCTTGCGGAAGCCGTTGGTGACATAGCCGAGGGCGATGCCGGTCTCCGGGTCGGCGAAGCCCAGGGCGCCGCCGCGGCCCGGGTGGCCGAACGAGCCGGGGCCCAGCAGGGGCGACGCGCTGCCGTGCAGCATGTAGCCGAGGCCGAAGCGGGTGGTGACGACCAGGACGCGGTCCGGGCCCGCCGACTCCTCGGCGCGGGCCGCCTCGACCGTGGCCGGGTCGAACAGCCGTGTGCCGTCGACCTCGCCGATCAGGGCGGCGTAGAAGCGGGCCAGTCCGTGGGCCGTCGCGATGCCGTTGGTCGCGGGCAGGGCGGACGCGCGGTACGCCGGGTCGTTCTGGTCGGGGAAGGGTGTGATCGCGGCGAAGGCCCGGCGGGTGACGGAGTGAGGGTCGTCGTACGCCTCGCTGACCGCGCGCTTCGGGCGGAGGCGCAGTCCCGGCCCCGGGGCGGATTCGGGGGCGTCGGCCAGGGGGCCGACCCGGCCGGTGCGGCCCGCCGCCTCCTCCTCGGGCGGCAGTCCCAGCCACAGGTCCAGGCCCAGCGGTCCGGCGATCGTCTCCGCGATCCACTCGCCGGCGCTCTGCCCCGTCACGCGCCGCACCAGTTCGTCGAGCATCCAGCCGTACGTCAGCGCGTGGTAGCCGTGGTCGGTGCCGGGCTCCCAGACGGGGGCCTGGGCCGCGACCGCCTCGGGGCCCCGGTACGGGTCGAGGGCTTCTTGGGGCGTGATCGGGTGGTCGAGCAGCGGCACCCCGGCCCGGTGGTTCAGTACGTGCCGCACCAGCACCCGGTCCTTGCCGTGCGCCTTGAACTCGGGCCAGTACTCGCCCACCGGCGCGTCCAGGTCCAGCTCCCCGCGCTGGTGCAGGAGCAGGGGTACGGCGGCGGCGACGCCCTTGGTCGCCGAGCGGATCACCTGGGCGGTGCCACGCTGCCAGGGTTCGGTCCCGTCGACGTCCCTGGCACCGCCCCACAGGTCCACGACCTTGCGTCCGTCCCGGTACACGGCGACGGCCGCGCCCCGCTCCCCGAGCACATCGAAATTCCGCACGAACGCGTCCCTGACCGGCTCGAAACCCTCGGCGACTGTGCCGTTCATGTCCACGTACGTGCTCCCGTCCTGTCACCGGCGACCACCGGTGCAACGCCTCGGTGGACGCCGGTGATTCCTCGGGAAGTGACAGAAGAGTTCGGTCCTACCCCAGCAAAATGGTGACGTCGATGTTCCCGCGGGTCGCGTTCGAGTACGGGCAGACCTCGTGCGCGGCGTCCACCAGCTTCGCCGCGATGGCCGCGTCCAGGATCGGGAGGGAGACGCTGAGGGCGACCGCGAGGCCGTAGCCGCGCTGCTTGTTGGGGCCGATGCCGACCTTCGCGGCGACCGTGGAGCCGGACAGGTCGTAGCCCTGCCGGCGGCCGACCATGACCAGCGCGTTGTGGAAGCAGGAGCTGTAACCGGCCGCGAAGAGCTGCTCGGGGTTGGTGCCGTTGCCGTCGCCGCCGAGCTCCGGCGGCATCGCGACCTTCAGCTCGATCTGGCCGTCCTGGCTGGTGACGTAGCCGTCCCGGCCGCCGTGCGCGGTGGCCTCGGCGACGTACACGATCTTCGATGGACGGGTGTCGACGGCGGTGTCGGCAGCGGGGTCGGCGTCGGTGTCGACGGCGGTGTCGTCAGTCATGGCCGGTTCCCCCCAGGCAGGTGCGGATGCATGCATCGTGCACAAGGTACTGGCCGGTAGGTCAGTCGTGGCTACCGGGGGGTAGCAAGCGGCGTCCCGGGTACGCGTTGATGAACCCGTCAGGCACTGGAGCAGGGCAGGGAAACACGGAGCGGGCGTGAGGAAGAGCATCTTCGGTCCCGCGGGCGGTATCCCGGAAATGTGCGAGGGTGGAAGGCGGAGGGGACGCACAGCTTCCGTACAGGTTACGCAGCGTGAGAGGGTCGTCACGATGTCTCTGGTCGAAGAGTACGCGCGAGCTCACATCGTGACGGACGCCGATATCCCGCAAGAGGGAGACGAGGCCGTGCCGGTCATCCTGCGCTACGACCCCGTGACCGACCCCCGTTCGGTACGGGTGCGGCTGCCCGGTTCCCCCGAATGGACCTTCCCGCGCTCGCTCCTCGAACAGGGCCTGCGCGCCCCGGCCGGCAGCGGCGAGGTCCGCGTGTGGCCGTGCGGGCGCGTCCAGGCCGTGGTCGAGTTCCACTCCAACGAGCACGTCTCCGTGGTGCAGTTCGAGATGAAGACGCTGCTCAGGTTCCTGCGCCGGACCTACCTGGCCACCCCCGCCGCGTCCCGGGAGTCAGCCACCCGTCTTCAGCAGTGACGCCACGATCGGCCCCGCCGTGTCACCGCCGTGGCCACCCTGCTGGACCACACCCGCGGCCGCGAGATCACCGCGGTAGGCGGTGAACCACCCGTTCGGCTTCTTCTGTCCGTCGACCTCGGCCGACCCGGTCTTCGCCCCCACGTTGCCGGTGACCCCGGACATCGCCTCCGCCGCCGTGCCGTAGGCCGCGGTGTACGACATCAGCTCCCGCAGCTTCGACAGTGTGTCCGAGGACATCGTGCGGGAGGCGGTGGCGAGCTCGCGGTCGTCGACCCTCGGCGACACCAGGTAGGGCTGCTTGAAGGTGCCCGACTCGATGGTCGCCGACACCGACGCCATGTTCAGCGGGTTCATCCGGACCCCGCCCTGCCCGATCAGCGAGGCCGCCTTCTGGGCCGCGCTCTGCACCGGCACCGAGCCGTCGAAGGACGGCACACCGATGGCCCAGTTGTTCATGGACAGACCGAACACCTGCTGGGCCTGCCGGGTCAGGTCGTCGTTGTCGAGCTTGGGTGCCTGGCTGATGAAGGCGGTGTTGCAGGAGCGGGCGAAGCTCGCCTTGAAGGTGCCGCCCTTGATCTCGAACTTGTCGTCGTTCTGGAACTTCCAGCCGCCGTACGTGAAGTACTTCGGGCAGGGGTGCGCCTTGTCGGGCGAGGCCAGCTTCTTCTCGATCAGCAGCGAGGAGGTGATGACCTTCATCGTGGAGCCGGGGGCGAGAGAGCCCTGGAAGGCGGTGTTGAAGCCCTGTGAGGCGTTCGCCACGGCAAGGATCTCGCCGGTCGAGGGACGCAGCACGACCACCGACGACCTGGCCTTCTTGGCGACCTGCCGCTCCGCCGCCGCCTGGAGCGTCGGGTTCAGGGTCGTCTTCACCGTGCCCGGTGTGCCCTTGCTGAGCTCCAGCAGCGTCTTGTCCGACGCCTTCGACGACTTCGCGGACTTGCCGCGCACGACCCTGAGCTCGACGCCCGCCTTGCCGCCGGCCGTCTTGCCGTACTTCTCGCGCAGCCCGTCCAGGACCGGGCCCAGCGACGGGTACCTGGCGGTGGTGATCTCGCCGCCGTCCCGGTCGAACGCCTTGACCGGCGGGGTCCCGGACTCGCCGGTGACCAGCGTGTCGCCGTCCTGGAGGTCGGGGTGGACGACCGAGGAGTGCCAGTCGACCCGCGGCTTCCCGTCGGTGGTGTCGCGGACGACGGTCAGCGCGCTGGCGTACGTCAGCGGCTTCTCGGTGCCCTTGTACGACACCGTGGCCTTCACGGAGAAGGGGACCTTGTCGCCGGTGCGGGTGCCCGGGGTGAGGGTGACGCCCTTGAGGTGGGCGTCCTTGGTGTAGCCGGTGAGCAGGGTGGTGGCCGCCGCGCTGTCGTTCGTGGCGGCGGCCGCCTGCGGGACCCTGCCCTGCTGCCAGGCGGTGAGGAACATCCGGGCCGTGGTGGTGACCTCGGCTGCCGACAGCGGGCCGCTCGGGATGTCCTTGGCCTTCTGGTCGGCGATCGAGGACGTCGTCTGCGTCCGGTCGTCGGCCGCGGCCCCGCCGCCGTACAGCGCGTACGCGCCGAAGCCGACGCCGCCGACGACCACGGCGATCATCCCGCCGACCACGGCGGGCGTGGTCTTCCGTCGCTCGGCGACGCGCCTTCTGTTGCCCACAGCCTTCGTTCCTCCGCGAATCCCAGGGTCACCGTTGCCCTCGTTCACCACAACGACGGCACCAGCCTAGAGTCCCGTCCTTCACGGGTGACTTCAGCCAGCAGCTCGTAGCACAGCTGCGACAATCGGACCGGCCGCGTCGCCGCCGTGGCCGCCCTCCTCCGTCATGGCCGCCGCGGACACGTCGTTGCGGAACCCGGTGAACCAGCTGTTGGACACGGCCTGTCCGTCGACCTCGGCGGAACCGGTCTTCGCGCCTATGTCCCCGCCGAGCCCGGCCATCGCGGTCGCGGCGGTGCCCTGGGTCGCGGTCAGTCGCATCATCTGCTTGAGCTGTGCGGCGGTGCCGGACGGCAGACCCTTGGCGGTCGCCATCTGGCGGTCGTCGAGCCCGGCCGGGACCAGGTAGGGCTGGCGGAAGGCGCCGGTGATGGCGGTGGCCGTCACGGAGGCCATGTTCAGCGGGTTCATCTGGACCTGGCCCTGACCGATCGCATTGGCGGCCCGGTCCGGACCGCTCTCCGCGGGGACCTTGCCGTCGAAGGAGACGATGCCGGTCTTCCAGTCCTGGCTGAGTCCGAACCGCGTCTCGGCCTCCGTGGTCAGCGACTCGTCGGTGAGCGGCTCCTCGTCGATCAGCTTGATGAAGGCCGTGTTGCAGGACCGCATGAAGCTGTTGGCGAGCGTGGCACTCTCATTGGCCTTCATGTTCGTGAGGTTCTTGAAGGTCTGGCTTCTGTAGACCGCCGTGTCCGGGCAGGGTGCCGGGCCGTTCATCGAGGTCACGCCGTTGTCGATGAGCATCGCGGCGGTGATGATCTTCATCGTGGAGCCGGGCGCGACGGTGCCCTCGAAGGCGGCGTTGAAGGCGTCCTTGCGGTTGTTGGCCACCGCCAGCACCGCACCGGTGCTGGGCTTGACGGCGACCACCGACGAGTTGGCGTACAGCTTGACCGCCTTCTCGGCCGCGGCCTGCGCAGTCGCGCTGAGCGTGGTCCGCAGCTTTCCGGGCTTGCCCTCGGTGAGAGTGAGGAGCGAGGTGTCCGCGTCGCCCTCGTCGGCGTGCCTGATCACCAGTTCGACACCGGGGGTTCCGCCGGCCTTGTCGCCGTACTTGGCGCGCAGGGTGTCCAGGATCGTGCCGAGGGAGGGGTACTTCTCCTTCGTCAGCACGGTGCCGTCGCGGTCCACGGCCTCGATCGGCGGGTTCGCCGCCTCCCCGGTGACGAGGGTGTCGTCCCGCCGCAGCTCGGGGTGGATCACGGAGGGCTGCCAGTCGACCAGGGCGCGCCCGGTGGAGACCCCGCGCACGACGGTCAGCTTGGTCTTGTACGTCAGCGGCTTGGACGTTCCGTCGTAGGTCACCTTCGCCTTCACCGTGTAGGGCACGGTCGCGCCGGACGCCGCACCCGGGATGATCTTCACGTCGGTGATCCGGGCGCTCTGGCCGTACGCCGTCAGCAGCGGCCCGGCCGCCGCGGCGTTGTTCGTGTACGCCGCCGCCTTCGCCGCCTGCCCCTTCTCCCAGGCCGCGAAGAACTTGGCGGACGCCTCCTTCACCTCGTCCGCGCCGGGCGGCCCGCTCCTGACGGCCGCGGTTCCCGCGCCGCCGCCACCGTCCCCGTTCAACGCGGACACGAAGTTGTACGCCCCGTATCCGGCTCCCCCTATCATCACGGCGAACACACTGCCGACGACGGCGGCCTTGACCCCTCTGCCCATCGGGCGTCCCCTCCCCGTTGCGCCCCCCGCGTCTTCTGAACGCGTTCAGAAAGGCTCACTCCGAGTCGCACTCTATGCGGAGGGTGTGACATGCGGGGTAGGAGTTTCGGCGATTGTCAGACCCAGGTATCCAGCCACATCCGCGACCGCCACTGGTCGATCGGGATCGCCGTGCCCGTGTACAGGGGCCAGAAGTAGATGAAGTTCCAGGCGATCAGCAGGACCAGGATGCCCGCGCCGGTGGCGCCCGCGACGCGGCGGGTGTCGGTGGAGCCCGGGGGGCCGATGATCGCGCCGAGGAGCATGGTGACGGCCAGGCACAGGAACGGGACGAAGACGATCGTGTAGAAGAAGAAGATCGTGCGGTCCTGGTAGAGGAACCAGGGGAGGTAGCCGGCCGCGATACCGCAGGCGATCGCGCCCGCCCGCCAGTCGCGGCGGAAGAACCAGCGCCACAGCACGTACAGGATCGCGAAGCAGGCCACCCACCACAGCAGGGGCGTGCCGATGGCGAGGACCTCTCGGGCGCACTTCTCGCCCGCGTCGGCCGGGCAGCCGTCCTTGCCGGGTGCGGGGGACTCGTAGAAGTACGAGACCGGGCGGCCCGTGACGAGCCAGCTCCACGGGTTGGACTGGTACGTGTGCGGCGAGGAGAGGTGGATGTTGAACTCGTAGACCTCGTGCTCGTAGTGCCACAGGCTGCGCCACCAGTCCGGGAAGAGCCAGGACCAGCTGCTGTCCTTGCCGTCGGGGGTGGTGGCCCAGTTGCGGTAGTAGCCGCCCTTGCCGTTGGCGGGGGAGAGGATCCAGCCCAGCCAGGACAGGACGTACGTGGCGAGCGCGACCGGGACGGTGGCGAGGAACGCCAGGCCCAGGTCCCGCCGGAGCACCGCCGCGTACGGGCGGTCCGCGCCCGCGACCCTGCGGGTGCCGACGTCCCACAGCACCGTCAGCACACAGAACGCGGCCAGCACGTAGAGGCCGTTCCACTTGGTGCCGATCGCCAGGCCCAGCATCAGGCCCGCCAGCCAGCGCCAGGGGCGCCATCCGAAGCGGGTGGTCTCCGCGACGTACGCGTCGGGGCGGGCCCGGCCGTCCGCGCCCACGGGGAGCGCGGCGGCCAGTTTCGCGCGGGTCTTGTCGCGGTCGATGACCAGACAGCCGAACGCGGCCAGCACGAAGAACATCAGCACGCCGTCGAGCAGCGAGGTGCGGGCCATCACGAACGCCAGGCCGTCCACCGCCATCAGCGCGCCGGCCAGGCAGCCGAGGAAGGTGGAGCGGAAGATCCGGCGGCCGATCCGGCACAGGATCAGGATCGACAGGGTGCCGAGCAGCGCGGTCATGAACCGCCAGCCGAACGGGTTGAACCCGAACATCAGCTCGCCGAGCCCGATGACGTACTTGCCGACCGGCGGGTGCACGACGTACGCCGCGTCCGTCGGGACCGGCACGTTCCCGTTGTTCGCCAGGATCAGGTCGTTGATGTTCTTGTTCCAGTTGACCTCGAAACCGCGGTGGACGAGCGCCCACGCGTCCTTGGCGTAGTACGTCTCGTCGAATATCACCCGCTTCGGGCTGCCCAGGTGGTAGAAGCGCAGGATGCCCGCGAACAGCGTCACCAGCAGCGGGCCGCCCCAGCCGGACCAGCGGGTCAGCCGGTCGGCGAACGGCCCGGAAACCCCGATGACCTGCCACAACCGCGGGCTGGGCTTCACATACGGCGGCACCAGGCGGTCGCGTACGTCGCTTCTGGGCCCGGCCTGGTAGCCGAAACGGCGCAGCCGCTGCTGCCACGACGGCCGCTGGTCCTGGGGGGCCTGGTCCTGCCGGGTGTCCGTGGAGGACGCGGTACTGGTCACCGCGCCATCGTAGGGAACCGGGCTGTGTGAGTCCTGCCTCTCGGCCCCTGCGAGGATGGAAACGTGACAGTTGCGCCCGGAACCCTGGTCCTCGCCGGCACTCCCATCGGTGACGTGTCCGACGCCCCGCCCCGGCTCGCCGAGGAGCTGGCCGGGGCCGACGTCGTCGCCGCCGAGGACACCCGGCGGCTGCGCCGGCTGACGCAGGCGCTCGGTGTGACGCCCAAGGGGAGGGTCGTCTCCTACTTCGAGGGCAACGAAGCCGCCCGGACGCCCGAGCTGGTCGAGGAGCTGGTGGGCGGCGCGCGGGTGCTGCTGGTGACCGACGCGGGGATGCCGTCCGTGTCGGATCCCGGGTACCGGCTGGTCGCGGCGGCCGTGGAGAAGGACATCCGCGTCACCGCCGTACCGGGACCGTCCGCCGTGCTCACCGCGCTCGCGCTGTCCGGGCTGCCCGTCGACCGGTTCTGCTTCGAGGGGTTCCTGCCGCGCAAGGCGGGCGAACGGCTGTCCCGGCTGCGGGAGGTCGCGGACGAACGGCGCACACTCGTCTACTTCGAGGCCCCGCACCGGCTCGACGACACCCTCGCCGCGATGGCGGAGGTGTTCGGCGCCGACCGGCGGGCCGCCGTCTGCCGCGAGCTGACCAAGACGTACGAGGAGGTCAAGCGCGGCGGGCTCGGCGAGCTGGCCGCTTGGGCGGCCCAGGGTGTGCGCGGCGAGATCACCGTGGTCGTCGAGGGCGCGCCGGACAAGGGGCCCGAGGAGCTCGACGCCGCGGAACTCGTGCGGAGGGTGCGGGTGCGCGAGGAGGCGGGGGAGCGGCGCAAGGAGGCGATCGCCGCGGTGGCCGCGGAGGCGGGACTGCCCAAGCGCGAGGTGTTCGACGCGGTGGTGGCGGCGAAGAACGCGGCGCTGTGAACGTCGTGGTGTGAACCCCGCGCCGGGAACGCGCCGCCGCGAACTTCGTGCGTGCTGTGAACGTGCCGCCGCGAACCCCGCGCTGGGAACGCGGCGCGTGCACTTCGCGCTGGGAACGCGCCGCCGCTGACTTCGCGTTGTGAACGCGGGCGCCGCGAACTTCTCACTGTGGGGACGACGTTGTGGAGACGACGTTGTGAAGGTCCCGTTGTGAAAGCTCCGTTGTGGAGACGACGTTGTGGGAGCGGCACTGTGAGGGTGACGTGGTGAGCAGCCGCGCAATGCCCTCTGAGCAGGGCGTATCTCCTCTGAGCGGGCGCCCCATCGCCGGGTAAAGGGCGGGCGGGAAAAGCAAAGCCCAGCCCGCTCACCGAGGCCGTTTTGGCAAGCGATGTCCAAATCGCCTCCAACACTCGACAGGCCCGATGCGTTCATGCGGGCGGAGGCGTCCACTGGAGTGCAGGGACGCTTGTCCCTTCCTCCGGCGGACAAGAGGAGCTGGCATGAGTGAGACCGCCGTGGTCCACGAGTCGTATTCCTTCGCCTGCATGCGATGCGGGCACGGATGGGAGCAGTCGTACGAGATAGAGCACCACGTGGACGCCGACGGCCGCGAGTTCGTGCAGTACGTGGTGGACGGTCAGGTCGTGCCTTCTCCGCTCTCCAGGCCCTCCTGCGCGAACTGCGACAACCACGTCGTACGGATCATGCGGCCGGGTCGGGTCGCGTCGGCCCGTGAAGCCGCCCACCGGCAGCACGAGACGCCGCCCGCCGGACCGGTGGCGGCGCCGACGGCCGAGGGCGACGGGCAGGGCGGGCAGAAGGAGCCCCACCACTGGCACCTGTCCGACATCCTGCACCCGTTCCAGCGCAAGGCGAGCTGACCCGCTCCGGCACCGGTGACGGCATGCCCCTTTCGTAGGATCGGGGCATGCCTTCGAACGCCGCCTCCGGCACGTCAGAAAAGCGCGACAAGAACGCGGCCCCGCCGCTCCCGGAGCCCCTCCGGGTGCCGGTCGCCGACTCCCACACCCACCTCGACATGCAGGCCGGGACCGTGGAGGAGGGGCTCGCGAAGGCCGCCTCGGTCGGGGTGACGACGGTCGTGCAGGTCGGCTGCGACGTGGCCGGCTCGCGGTGGGCCGCCGAGACGGCCGAGCGGTACGACGCCGTCCACGCGACCGTCGCACTGCACCCCAACGAGGCCCCGCGGATCGTGCACGGTGACCCGGACGGCTGGTCCCGGCAGGGGGCACGGCAGCCGGGCGGCGAGGCCGGACTCGACGAGGCGCTCGCCGAGATCGACCGGCTGGCCGCGCTGGAGCAGGTCAAGGGCGTCGGCGAGACGGGACTGGACTACTTCCGCACCGGACCCGAGGGCAAACAGGCCCAGGAGCGGTCCTTCCGCGCCCACATCGAGATCGCCAAGCGGCACGGCAAGGCCCTGGTCATCCACGACCGCGACGCCCACGCCGACGTGCTGCGCGTGCTGAAGGAGGAGGGCGCCCCCGAGCGCACCGTCTTCCACTGCTACTCCGGGGACGCCGAGATGGCGGAGATCTGCGCCGGTGCCGGGTACTTCATGTCCTTCGCCGGCAACGTCACCTTCAAGAACGCCCAGAACCTGCGGGACGCCGTGGCCGTGGCCCCGCTGGAGCTGCTGCTGGTGGAGACCGACGCGCCCTTCCTGACGCCGGTGCCCTATCGCGGACGGCCCAACGCCCCGTATCTCATTCCGGTCACGGTGCGTGCGATGGCGGCCGTGCGGGGCATCGAGGAGGACGCGCTGGCGTCGGCACTCGCCGCCAACACCGCACGCGCTTTCGGCTACTGACCTCGTTGCCGAGCCGTTATCGCCCTGCTCGAACACGACTCTGAGTAGTCGAGTCGCTTTGGAGAGTTACTCTCGCTCCGCTAGGTTCTGGGGCTCGATCCGGACCCCTCTGGACCCCTCGGCCCCTGGAGCGTGTCGGCGTGAGCAACTCGCAGTACCAGACGTTCGAGACGTACGGCACGGAGCCGGCCCCCGAGCCGCGCCCCGGCCCGCCCCCTGGCCTGCGCACGGCGGAGATGACGGCCTACGGCGCGTACGTGGCGCCGGCCGCGTACGACATCCCGGCCGCGTACGCCACGTCGGCCGCATACGACACACCCACCGGGTACGACGACACGACGGCACCGGGCTACGAGGCCATGAGGCCACCGGGCTACGAGGACACGACATCGCCGGGCTACGAGGCCGTGAGGTCACCGGCGTACGAGGACACGTACCAGCCCGCCTACGAGGTGCCGGAGCCGGCCGGTACCGATGTGCCGTGGCAGGGCGCGTCGGTGACGCCCGCGCCCGCCGCGCGCGCCCAGGTGAGCGGGCGGGCCGCGCGCCGGCGGCGGGCGCGGTCCGCCGAGCGCACCGACAGCACCATGCGCCGGCTCCTGCCGCAGGCGCTGGTCGTCGCCTTCCTCGCCGGCGGCACCACCGCGTTCGTCGCCAAGGACAAGGCGATCGAGCTGAGCGTCGACGGCGCCCCGCGCACCCTGCACACCTTCGCGGACGACGTCACCGAACTGCTCGCCGAGGAGGGCGTGCGGGTCGGGGCGCACGACGTGATCGCGCCCGCTCCCGGCGAGGCGCTCGCCAGCGGCGACGAGGTCGCGGTGCGCTACGGCCGTCCCGTGCGCCTCACCCTGGACGGCCGGCGGCGCGAGGTGTGGACGACGGCGCACACGGTGGAGGGGGCGCTGCGACAGCTGGGGGTGCGTGCGGAGGGCGCGTACCTGTCCACCTCGCGCTCCCGGCGTATCGGACGTGAGGGGCTCGCGCTGGACGTGCGCACCGAACGTGCCGTGACCGTCATGGCGGACGGCCGGACCCGCACCGTCCGCACCAACGCGGCGACCGTGCGCGAGGTCGTCGAGCAGGCCGGGATCACCCTGCGCGGACAGGACACGACATCCGTGATCCCGGAGAGCTTCCCGCGCGACGGGCAGACCGTCACGGTGCTGCGGATCACCGGCGGCAAGGAGGTCCGTGAGGAGTCCATCCCGTTCGCGGTGGAACGGACCGAGGATCCCGGGCTGTTCAGGGGCACCGAGGTCGTCGAGCGGGCCGGGCAGCCGGGGCTGCGGCGGATCACGTACTCCCTGCGGACCGTCAACGGCGTGCGGGAGAAGCCGCGGTGGATCCAGACGGAGCTGGTGCGGGTGCCACGGCCGCAGGTGGTGAAGGTGGGCACGAAGCCGCTCCCCTCGTCCGTGCGGGGCGCGGACGGTCTCGACTGGCAGGGGCTGGCGGCGTGCGAGTCCGGTGGGCGGCCGGGAGCGGTCGACTCGTCGGGGACGTACGGCGGGCTGTACCAGTTCGACACGCAGACCTGGCAGAGCCTCGGTGGGAAGGGGCGGCCGCAGGACGCGTCGGCGGCGGAGCAGACGTACCGGGCGAAGAAGCTCTACGCGCGGCGGGGGGCCAGTCCTTGGCCGCACTGCGGGGGACGGTTGCACGGGTGAGCGTCCTCGCCGCGGGACTGTCGTGCCGGTCCCGGTGCCGGGCAAGCCGGTGACCCCGCCGAGTACATGCCGTACACCCCCGTACCCTTGTCCCGTGAGCAGCAGCCCCGCCCCCGATGCCCTTCTCGGCCCCGCCGACGTCCGTGAACTCGCGGGTGCGCTCGGTGTGCGTCCCACCAAGCAGCGCGGTCAGAACTTCGTGATCGACGCGAACACGGTCCGCCGTATCGTCCGTACCGCCGGCGTCCGGCCCGACGACGTGGTGGTGGAGGTCGGTCCGGGACTCGGCTCGCTCACCCTCGCGCTGCTGGAGGCGGCCGACCGCGTCGTCGCCGTCGAGATCGACGACGTACTGGCCGGGGCGCTGCCCGCGACCGTCGCGGCGCGGATGCCGCAGCGGGCGGACCGGTTCGCGCTGGTGCACTCCGACGCGATGCACGTGAGCGAACTGCCGGGCCCGCCCCCGACCGCGCTGGTGGCGAACCTGCCGTACAACGTGGCCGTACCCGTACTGCTGCACATGCTCGAGACCTTCCCGAGCATCGAGCGCACCCTCGTGATGGTGCAGGCGGAGGTCGCCGACCGGCTCGCCGCACCGCCCGGTTCGAAGGTGTACGGCGTCCCGTCCGTGAAGGCCAACTGGTACGCCGAGGTCAAGCGGGCCGGGTCCATCGGCCGCACCGTGTTCTGGCCCGCGCCGAACGTCGACAGCGGGCTCGTCTCGCTGGTGCGGCGGGCCGAGCCGATCAAGACGTCGGCGTCGAGGCGCGAGGTGTTCGCCGTCGTGGACGCCGCTTTCGCCCAGCGCCGCAAGACCCTGCGGGCCGCGCTGGCCGGCTGGGCGGGTTCCGCGGCGGCGGCCGAGGCGGCCCTGAACGCCGCGGGGGTCTCGCCGCAGGCGCGGGGGGAGGCCCTGACGGTGGAGGAGTTCGCGCGCATCGCCGAGAACGCCGGGAACGCCGGGAACACCGGGAACGCCGGGAACGCCGGGAACGCCGGGAACGCCGGGAACGCCGAGAACAAGGAGCCCGGGCAGCAGTGAGCGTCACCGTACGTGTCCCCGCCAAGGTCAATGTCCAGCTCGCGGTGGGTGCCGCCCGGCCCGACGGGTTCCATGACCTGGCCAACGTCTTCCTCGCGGTCGGCCTCCACGACGAGGTGACGGTGACCCCGGCCGACGAACTGCGCGTCACCTGCGCGGGTCCGGACGCCGACCAGGTACCCCTGGACCGTACGAACCTCGCGGCGCGGGCGGCGCTCGCGCTGGCGGAGCGCCATGGCCTGGCGGGCCCGGAGGCTGCCGTCCACATCCACATCGCCAAGGACATCCCGGTGGCCGGCGGCATGGCGGGCGGCAGCGCGGACGGCGCCGGGGCGCTGCTGGCCTGCGACACGCTGTGGGGAACGCGGGCCTCCCGCGAGGAACTCCTCGACATCTGCGCCGAGTTGGGCAGCGACGTGCCGTTCAGCCTGGTTGGCGGGGCGGCGCTCGGCACCGGGCGCGGGGAGCGGCTGCGCACGCTCGACGTCGGCGGGACCTTCCACTGGGTGTTCGCGATGGCGGGGCGCGGGCTGTCGACGCCGGCCGTGTTCCGCGAGTTCGACCGGCTGGCCCAGGGCCTGGACGTGCCCGAACCGGTCGCCTCCCAGGAACTGCTCGACGCCCTCGCCAAGGGTGACCCGGACGCACTCGCCGCCGCCGTCTCCAACGACCTCCAGCCCGCCGCCCTGTCCCTGTTCCCGGAGCTCGCCGACACCCTCGAGGCCGGCCGGGCCGCCGGTGCCCTCGCCGCGCTGGTCTCCGGCTCGGGGCCGACCACGGCGTTCCTGGCACGGGAGGCCGAGTCGGCGGCGGAGGTGGCCGAGGCGCTGCGGGCGTCGGGCACCTGCCGGACGGTGCGGACGGCGTTCGGGCCGGTACCGGGCGCGACGGTGGTGACCCCGGGCGCGGCGGCCGTGCCGGCGGCGCCCTGAGCGCCGGCTGACCTCCCGCCGGCCTCCCGCTGCCGGCCGGGGAGTGGGCCGGGGATGTCCGCCTGCCCCGGCGACTACCCTGGAGGGTCGATCGTCCCCCCTGTCAGGAGAGAAATGGCCGTCAATCTGGTCAATGTCGAGAACGTCAGCAAGGTGTACGGCACTCGTGCCCTCCTCGACGGCGTGTCCCTCGGCGTCTCCGAGGGGGACCGGATCGGCGTGGTCGGGCGCAACGGCGACGGCAAGACCACCCTGATCCGGATGCTCGCGAAGCTGGAGGAGACCGACACCGGCCGCGTCACGCACTCCGGCGGACTGCGCCTCGGCGTGCTCACGCAGCACGACTCCCTCGACCCGGCCGCCACCGTCCGGCACGAGGTCATCCGGGACCTCGCCGACCACGAGTGGGCCGGAAACGCGAAGATCAGGGACGTACTCACCGGGCTGTTCGGCGGGCTGGACCTGCCGGGCTTCCCGCAGGGGCTCGACACCGTCATCGGGCCGCTCTCCGGCGGTGAGCGCCGCCGGATCGCGCTCGCCAAGCTGCTCATCGACGAGCAGGACCTGATCGTCCTCGACGAGCCCACCAACCACCTCGACGTCGAGGGCATCTCCTGGCTGGCCAAGCACCTGCGCGAGCGCCGCTCCGCGCTCGTCTGCGTCACCCACGACCGGTGGTTCCTCGACCAGGTCTGCACCCGCATGTGGGACGTGCAGAAGGGCGTCGTCCACGAGTACGAGGGCGGCTACTCGGACTACGTCTTCGCGCGCGCGGAGCGGGAGCGGATCGCCGCCACGGAGGAGACCAAGCGGCAGAACCTGGTCCGCAAGGAGCTCGCCTGGCTGCGGCGCGGCGCCCCCGCCCGGACGTCCAAGCCGCGCTTCCGGGTCGAGGCGGCCAACGAGCTCATCGCGGACGTACCCCCGCCGCGGGACAGCAGCGAGCTGATGAAGTTCGCCTCCTCGCGGCTCGGGAAGACCGTGTTCGATCTGGAGGACGTGACCGTCCAGGCCGGCCCCAAGGTGCTGCTCAAGCACGTCACCTGGCAGCTCGGCCCCGGCGACCGGATCGGCCTGGTCGGGGTGAACGGCGCCGGGAAGACGTCCCTGCTGCGGGCCATGGCGGAGGCGGCGTGGACCGAGGGGGAGACCCAGCCCGTGGGCGGCCGTGTCTCCGTGGGCAGGACGGTCAAGCTCGCCTACCTCTCCCAGGAGGTCGGCGAGCTGAACCCGGCTCTGCGGGTACTGGAGGCCGTGCAGCAGGTCCGCGAGCGGGTCGACCTCGGCAAGGGGCGCGAGATGACCGCCGGGCAGCTGTGCGAGACGTTCGGGTTCAACAAGGAGAAGCAGTGGACGCCGGTCGGCGACCTGTCGGGTGGTGAGCGGCGGCGGCTCCAGCTTCTTCGCCTCCTGATGGACGAGCCCAACGTCCTCTTCCTCGACGAGCCCACCAACGACCTCGACATCGAGACGCTGACCCAGCTGGAGGACGTCCTCGACAGCTGGCCCGGCTCCATGATCGTGATCTCCCACGACCGGTTCTTCGTCGAGCGCACCACCGACCGTGTCTTCGCCCTCCTCGGCGACGCCACGCTGCGGATGCTGCCGCGCGGGATCGACGAGTACCTGGAACGGCGCAGGCGGATGGAGGAGGCCGCGGCCGCCGCCTCGGCTCCGGCGCCGGTCGCACCGAAGGGCGGCGTCCCGGAGAAGAGCGCCGCCGACCAGCGCGTCGCCAAGAAGGAACTCCAGAGGATCGAACGGCAGTTGGACAAGATCTCCGAGAAGGAGACCAAGTTGCACGCACGGATCGCGGAGAACGCCACCGACTTCGCGAAGGTGGCCGAACTCGACGCCGAGCTCAGGGACTTGGCCGGCGAGCGGGACGAGCTGGAAATGCGGTGGCTGGAACTCGCCGACGACGCGTGAAGGGCGCGTGAAGGCGCGTAACGACGGCATCACGGGCCGGTTCTCCCTTGGGAACAGGGGCGGAACCGGCCCGGTGCGTTGTCGGTCCCGAGTGATACAAAGAGCCGTCTGAGATCTTTCTGAGTACGACTCTGAGTCCGTTACGTACCTCAGGGCGTGGCTAAAAATCAGTGATTGAACGGGGGAACGCGCTGATGACGCAGCCGCCCAACCAGCCGTCGCAGGGCGGCTTCGGAGCGCCGCAGGACCAACCGCCGCAGGGCGGATCGGGAGCCTCGCAGGACCAACCGCCGCAGCCACCGCAACCACCGCAGGGGCCACCGCCGCAGGGCGGTGGCTTCGGGGCGCCGCCTCCGCCTCCGCAGGGGCCGCCGTCCGGCGTCCCGCAGCCCGGATACGGGTATCCGCAGCAGCCGCCCGCCGCCCCGGAGCCGCCCGCCGCCCCGCAGTCGGGGCCCTACGCCCAGCCCGGGCCGTACGCCCAGCCGGGGCCGTACGCCCAGCCCGGGCCGTACGCCCAGCCGGGGCCCTATGCCCAGCCGGGGCCGTACGCCCAGCCGGGGCCGTACGGTCCGCCCCAGCCCGGTCCCTACGGTCAGCCCGGAGCCCACGGTCAGTCCGGTCCCTACGGGCACCCGCAGCAGTCGGGGCCGTACGCCCAGCCGCAGGGGTACGGCTATCCGCCGCAGCCCCAGTTCCCGGGCGCGCCCGGCACCCCGCCGGCCGGCTCGGGAGGCCGCCTCAAGGGGAAGACCGCCCTCGTCATCGGGGCCGCCGTGGCCGCGCTGCTGGTCATCGGCGGGACCGTGTTCGCGGTCACCGGCGGCGGTGACGACGACAAGAAGCCGGTCGCCCGGCAGAGCGACGACCCCAAGCCCACCGCCACCGCCACCGACGCCCCGGTCAACCCCGGTGACGGCAGCGGCGCCGGCGGCGACGACCCGGAGAACCTCAACGAGGGCCGGAAAGCCGGCGAGGCGAAGGTGCTCTGGTACAAGGAGGCGCCCGACGCGCCCGCCGACGGCGCCGAGGCCCCCGGGATGTGGATCACCGACAAGACCGCGGTGAAGGCGGTGTACAAGCAGCTCGTCGCCTACAACGTCGGGGACGGTGCCCCGACCTGGGACCCCATCACCTTCCCGCAGAAGATCTGCGGGGTCACCCCGCAGAAGACGTCCGACGACAAGATCGTCGTCGCGTACATGAACGGCACCAGCGACCGCGCCAAGTGCAATCTGCTCCAGCAGATCGACCTGAACACCGGGAAGAAGGGCTGGACCGGCAAGGTCGCGGACGGCGCCCTGTTCGACAGCACCCTCCAGATCGAACTGACCGTCAGCGGCAACACCCTCATGGTCGGCCGTTCCCAGTCCGGCACCGCGTACGACGTCCGTACCGGCAAGAAGCTGTTCGACAAGAAGAGGTACGGCAGCGCCTGCTTCCCGGGCGCGTTCGCGGGCGGTGCCCGGCTGATCGCCGTCTCGTCCTGCGCCGCCGGCCAGGCCACCGAGCACGACGAGGTCCAGGAGCTGGATCCGGTGACCGGCAAGGCGAAGTGGACCCAGAAGTTCGACAAGGGGTGGACGGTCTCGCGGATCTACTCCGTCGACCCGCTGATCGTCTACAGCACCAACGAGGACAAGAAGGCGTGGAACATCTCCACCCTCACCCCCACCGGTGCCTTCCGCTCCCAGGTCCGCTTCGACGAGGACTTCGCCCCCTCCTGCGGCCTGGCCCTCCTCGCCAGTGACCTGCAGGGCTGCGAGGGCGTCGCGGCCGACGCGAACACGCTGTACCTGCCCACCGAGGCGACCAACGGGCCGAACGAGATCGTCGCGGTCAACCTCGCCACCGGCAAGGAGAAGTGGCGCGTCAAGTCACCGACGGACGAGTCGATGCTCCCGGTCAAGGTCGAGGGCGGCAAGCTCATCGCCTATGTGGAGCCGTCGTACTCCGAGGGCGGCCGGATCGTGTCGATCGCGACGGGCGGCAGCGGGCACACCCCGGCCAAGCTGCTGCAGAACCCGCAGGGGACCGCGCAGATCGAGAGCGGCTTCTACTCGAAGGACATCGACTGGGTCGACGGGCGGTTCTACCTCTCGACCAAGCGGCTGTCCGGAAACGAGGACACGAAGGAGAAGTTGATGCTCGCCTACGGCAAGTGACCGTTTCCTCCCGTTCGTTGTCTCTCGACTGTCTGTCGTCGTCCCCGCCATCGAGGTACCCACGTCATGACTCAGCCGCCTCCTCCGCCTCCTGACCAACCTCCCAACCAGCCGCCGCAGCAGGGCGGTTTCGGGCCGCCTGTGGGGCAACCGCCTCAGGGTCAGCCGCCGCAGACACCTCCTGGATACGGCTACCCGCAGCAGCCGCCGCCGGCGCCTCCGGGGTACGGCTATCCGCAGCAGCAGCCCCCGCAGACGCCCCCCGGTTACGGCCATCCCGGTCAGGCGCCCAACCCGTACGGCCAGCCGCCCGGCTACGGCCAGCCGCCCGGCTACGGCTATCCGCAGCCGACCATGCCGTTGCAGCCGCAGCCGGGGCCGCCCGGACAGGGCGGCAAGGGGAAGGTCAACGCGCAGCTCGCGATCATCGTGTCCGCCGTCGTGGCGATCGCCCTGATCGTCGGCGGTGGCGTCTGGTACGCCTCCTCCGATGGCGGCAGCGGCAAGAAGGACGACACCGCGAACTCCACCGGCGGCACCGGTGGAACGGATGCCGGCAAGGGCGACGGCAAGGACACCGGCGGCGACGGCGGCAGCACGACGTCCACCGACCCGGTGGAGAAGGTGCCCGCGAACACCGCCTCCAAGGTCCTCTTCCAGGTCCCGGCGCCCCGGGTCTCCAAGGACACCACGATCGCGACGAACGGCTCCTGGCTCACCGACAAGGTGTACGCCAAGAGCGGCGTCGCCGAGGTCGTCGGCTACGACCCCGACAAGGGCACCAAACGGTGGACGATCAAACTTCCCGGTCCGGTGTGCCAGGGCAGCGACCACACCACCGGCGACAACCGGACGGCGATCGTCTACCAGCCCGAGATGCCGACCAAGACCGAGCCTTCGCACGGCTGCAGCCAGGTCGCGGCGATCGACCTCGACGCGGGCAGGAAGCTGTGGACGAAGACCGCCACCGCCGGTGACGAGCCGATCAGCTTCAACAACGTCACCGTCAGCGCGAACACGGTCGCCGTGGGCAGCAGCAACGGCGGCGCCGCGTTCGACATCTCCACCGGCAAGCAGCTGTGGGCCCCGAAGCCGACCGACACCTGCTACGACTCCGGGTACGGCGGCGGCGCGAAGCTGGTCGCGGTGCGGCGCTGCGGTTCGTACGACGCGCCCCAGCTGCACATCCAGACCATCGACCCGAAGTCCGGCAAGGTGATCACCGAGTACAAGATGTCCGAGGGCATCGCGTACGCCAGTGTCGTCTCGACCGATCCGCTGGTCGTGGCCGCCGACGTCGGTGAGGCCGCGAAGGACGGCAGCGGGATCTCGGACTTCTTCTCCATCGACAACAAGACCGGCAAGCTGCGCACCCGCATCTCCGCGCCGAGCGACCAGTACGCGGCCAGCTGCGACGGCATCACCAAGGTCGAGGACTGCCACCAGATCGCGGTCGGCAACGACCGGCTCTACCTGCCGACCGAGGAGCACGACGGCAGCGGCGGCGCGCTCAGCCAGACCAACGAGATCGTCGCGCTCGACCTCACCACCGGCAAGCAGATCGGTCAGCGCGCCGACGCGGGGGAGGACTACACGATCATGCCGTTGCGGATGGACGGCACCAACCTCCTCGCGTACAAGCGTCCGCCGTACGACAAGGGTGGCCAGATCGTCAGCATCGACGGCGGCTCCTTCAAGGAGACGAAACTGCTGGAGAACCCGGCGACCGAGTCGGTGCGGGACGCGGAGACCAGCATGTCGCCGGCCTACTCCGAGTTCCGGTACGGGCAGGGGCGTCTGTACATGTCCGCGGTGTTCGCCAGTGATCTGGGGAGCTCGAGGGACAAGGAGTATCTGGCGCTGGCGTTCGGCGCGAGCTGAACCGAGTCGGTTGTGTGGTGGACCCGGCCCCGCCCCTGCTCAGGGGCGGGGCCGGTCGCGTACCGCTCGTCACCTTCAAATGCGAGGAAAGCCAGAAATTACGTCGATCCGGGGCACTTCTCACCGGTAGGGGAAGCGCAACGTCGAACAAGCGTGTAGCTTCCGGGGGCATGAAGGCGGGGGGAAGCCGGGAGGGGGCTTCTGTCCGTTCGGACCAGTGGGCATCCATAGTGGGGCATTCACAGTGGGCCTCCACGGTGGGCAGCCGCTGTCGGTCCACGGAGATCCATTGGGGGAACTGGGGGGTTGCTCGATGGGAGTGCGGCTCATGGTGGTCGACGACCACCGTCTGCTCGCCGAGGCGCTGGCCTCGGCGTTGAAACTGCGGGGGCACCGGGTGCTCGCCGCGGCGGCACCTGCCGCGGGTGCGGCGGAACTGGTGATCAGCCGGGCGCCGGAGGTGTGCCTGCTGGGAACGGCCACGCCGGCCGAGCCGGGGATGTTCGATCCGGTGGTGAGGATCAAGCGGGAGCGACCGCAGGTCGCCGTGCTGGTGCTGGGGCCGGTCCCGAGTCCGCGCGGGATCGCGGCAGCCTTCGCCGCGGGCGCCTCCGGCTACGTACGGCACGACGAGCGCATAGAGGGGGTCGAGCGCGCGATCATGAAGGCCCGGGCGGGTGAGGCGGCGGTGGCGCCGCAACTGCTGCAAGGGGCGTTCAGCGAACTGCTGAACCCCGCGGCCCAGCCGGACGACGAGGGCCAGCGCCTGCTGCAGATGCTCACGCCTCGGGAGGTCGAGGTGCTGGTCCGGGTGGCCGACGGCGAGGACACCCGGCTGATCGCGGCGGGGATGGGGATAGCGCCGTCCACCGCGCGGACGCACGTGCAGCGGGTGCTGATGAAGCTGGGAGTGGGTTCGAGGCTGGAGGCGGCGGCGCTGGCGGCGCGGACGGGGTTGCTGGACCGGGCCGGGCCGTTGTCGGACGCGTTGCCGGAGAGGGGGGCGACGTCGGGGCCGGTGTCCTAGGGCCCTTCTGATGGATCTCCGCGGCGTCGCGACGCCCTGGCGGAGGTCTTGGTGGCCGTCGGTGAGGGCGGGGCCTCTTCGGGCCACTTCGGACGGGGCGTGGTGGGCAACCTGCCCCGCCGCCGCACTCCGCGACCTGTCGTGACCCTGCCCGAATTCCCCGACGCCGACGGCCGTTCGCGACCGGCGTCCTCGGCCCTCCGCGCCCTGCGCCGCCCCAGCTGCTCGTAGTTCTTGCCCAGTCGCGTGACCACGGTGGTCACTCCGGTGCCCGCCCGGGCACCGAGACGATCAGTCCCCGGCGGGCAGACAACCGGTGCCGGTTGAGCAGGACGCGCTTGGCCCGCGCCCCGCCACGAGGGGCGACCGGAGTACCAGAAGGCACACTCGAACGAGGCGACAACTGCCCCTGTGGCCGGATACAACCCGGCAACGGCCGAATGCATGCTGATGCCACACAGACGCTGTCTCATGATTCAAGATTGGGGCTTCGAACTCTTGCGCCAGCGAGCGAGGGCGTGAATAGAATCCGATGCTCAAAGAACCTGACTAACCATCCTTCCGCTTCCTGAGCAACCGAAGGGGTCAGCGTACGTGACGCAACACATGGGGGAATTAGCGGCGAAAGCCGTTAAAGGCGATGGACGCGTCGCCACAGAAATCGACCGGCAAGAGATCGACAAGCTCGACGCGCAGATAATCGAGCTGATTCAGAGACGCCACCGGGTTTCCTTCCGAATACAGGAGCGCCGGCAGGCGGAAGGCGGACCGCGCACCGTACTGTCCCGCGAGACGGTCGTCATGGACCGCTACCGGCAGGCGCTCGGCCCCGAGGGCACCGTACTCGTGACGAACATCCTGCGACTGTGCCGCGGCCCGGCTCCCGACGCCGCACCCATCGCGGCCCACTACGGCGAGCCGACTACGTGACCGTAGGGCACGCCACTTCCCGACCGCCGACTGCTTCCGCACCCACTTCTCCGTCCGCCCGGCTGAGGCTGGGGGACATCTCCTTCCTCAACTGTGCCCCGCTGCGCTGGGGCCTGGCGCACAGTGGTGCCCGCGAACACTTCGACATGCTCTCCGGCCCGCCGGAGTGGCTGGCCGAGGAACTGCTCGCGGGACGGCTGGACGCGGGCCCGGTCAGTCTCGTCCGCTACCTGCGGCACGCCGACATGTGGGACCTGCTGCCCGGCGGCGTCGCCATCGGCAGCGACGGGCCGGTGCACTCCTGTCATCTCGTGTCCCGCGTCCCGCTCGAACACCTCGACGGGGCCGTGGTCGCCGTGTCGCAGGCCAGCCGCAGCACGGCCCTGCTGGCCCGGATACTCCTGGAGGACGCCGTAGGCGTACGTCCGGGTTACCGCTCGGCTCCGCAGGACCTGGACACCATGCTGGCCTGCGCGGACGCCGCCGTCCTGATCGGGGACGAGGCGCTGCGGCTGCACGCCCGGCCCCCGGTCGGCCTGCGGATCCAGGACACCGGCGCGCTCTGGCGCGGCTGGACCGGCCTGCCCATGGTCTTCGCCGTCTGGGTGGTGCGTCGGGAGGTCGCGCGCGAGCACCCCGAGCGGGTGCGGGCCATGGCCGCGGCGCTCGCCGACGCGGCGGAGCGGGCCCGCGCGCACCCGGAGGCGGTGGCGAGCGCGGCAGCCGTCGAGTCGGCCCGCGGTCCGGGCGGACGCCTGCCCGAGCAGGTGCTCCTCGACTACTACCGGGTGCTCGACTACTCCCTCGGCGACCGCCAGCTCGCCGCCGTACGCGAGTTCGCGCGGCGCGCCGCGGCCCGCGGCGAAGTCCCCGAGGGCCGAACGCCTCGCCCCCTACCAGGAGGACAGCTGTGATCCGCCACTACGTGCTGTTCAAGTTCAAGCCCGGTGTCTCGTGGGACGACCCCAGGGCCCAGCAGGCCGAGCAGATCGCGGCCAAGGTGGGCGGCGAGGTGCCGGAACTCCGCGAGTGGACCGTCGGCCGTAACATATCCACCCGGCCAATCGCTTACGACTTCGCCGCCGTCGGGCTGCTGGACGACATGGAGGACGTGGAGCGCTATTTGGTGCACCCCTTCCACCAGGAGGCCATCAGCGCCTGGCGGGAGATCAGCGACTGGGTGATCGCGGATGTCCAGGAATGAACCTCGGATGACCTGTGACGGCATTCTGTGGACCATTCCGTGAACGGCGTCCGAATTCTGCAAGAGCATAAGAAATGAAGAAATGGGGAAACCCGTGGGGTACCAGTTCGAGAAGTGTGCCGTTGTCGTCGACAAGGAGCTTCCAGCAGGGCTGGCGATGAACACCGTCGCCGCGCTCGCCCTGTCGGTCGGGAAGTTCACCGACGGGATCGTCGGCGACGACGTGAAGGACGCCGACGGCCACCTGCACACCGGCATCACCTCGATCCCGCTGCCCGTCCTCAAGGCTGACGCCGGGGAACTGCGGGACGTCGCGCTCCGGGCGGTGGGCGCGGACGACGTCTTCGTCGTCGACTTCACCTCGGTGGCCCAGTCGTCGCGGTCGTACGACGAGTACACCCGCCGCACCGCCGAGATCCCCACGGGTGAACTCCCCTACATCGGCATCGCCCTCTGCGGCAGCAGGAAGGCGGTGGACAAGATCACCGGGAGCCTGCCGCTGTACCGCTGACACGTTCCGCGGCGGCCCGTCCGCCGGCCCGGATCCGACCCACCTGACACTGTCCCCCCCGCCCGGCCGGGGCCGCCCCTGCCCGCGACCCCGGCCGGCCGGTCACGCCTGCCCGAAACCGGCAGCAGACCGACCGGGATCTCGCACGCGACCAGCGCTGCCGCCTCACACCGGATCACCGTCCACCGCACGCGAACGATCAGCCGAGGAAGGCATGTTCACAGTTTTCGACGAGGACCTCGCCCGCACCGCCCTTGAGATACGCGACCGGCACCGCGCCTACACGGCCGGCCGATGGACCGAACAGGAACTGGCCGCCCATCAACTCGACGCGCTCCGCAGCACCATGGAGTACGTCAAGAAGAACTCGCCCTTCTACCGCCGCCACTTGGCCGACGTGGACCCGCAGTCGATCACCTCGCTCGCCCCCGATCAACTCGCCGCCGTGCCGTTCACCACCAAGGACCATCTGCGGCAGGAGTTCGCCGACGTCCTGTCGCTGCCGATGCACAAGGCGTGGATCTTCTACGAGACCACCGGCACCACCGGCCGCAGCACTCCGTGCCCGCGCGACAACACCGACTCACTGCACAACAACACCGCGCTGACCGTCTACTACGACACGATCTTCCGGCAGTACGGTGACGAGCAGATCATCGGCGTCTCCGGCCCGACCGAGCTGCACGCCTTCGGTGACACCTTCGGTGAGGTGTGCCGCAATCTCGGCCACGCCGTGGCCAAGATGTGGCCGCACTCCCCGATGGTCGGCTTCGACCGCGCCCTGGAGACCCTGCGGACCCTGCCCGCCACCGGGCTGTTCAGTACCCCCGGCATGGCCCTCACCCTCGCCAAGAAGGCCCACGCCGCCGGTCTCGACCCGCGGCGCGACTTCCACCTCGACGTCATCATGTGCACCGGTGAACTCGCCTCGCCCAGCCTGCTGGAGAACATCGGCGAGGTGTGGGGCGCCCGCGTCTACAACGCCCTGTACGCCTCCCAGGAGGCCTCCGTGATGGGCGCGGCAGGCGCCGACGGCGGCCTGTACACGGCCCCGTTGCTCAACCTGTACGAGGTCATCGACCCGGGCACCGGCCAGGCCGTCGCCCCCGGTGACGACGGCGTGCGCACCGGCGAACTGGTCGTCACCTCCCTTTACCAGGGAAGCAAGCCCCTCGTGCGCTACCGCACGGGCGACCTCGTCCGGCTCAGCCCGCCCGCCGCCGGCCGCTCCCTGCCCGCGCCCACCCTGGAGGTGCTCGGCCGCACCCGCGACACCCTGGTCATCGGCGGCCGCGAGATCAGCGGCTACGACCTCGAGGAACTGCTGCTCGCTCACCCGCGCGGTTACCTGGACTACCAGATCGTCATCGACGCCGTGGACGGCCGGGACGAGTTGTCGCTGCGTCTGCAACTCCCCGACGACCGCTCCGGCGTACGCCTCGACGAGGGCGAGATCGCCCGCGCCGTCGACGACCGCCTCGGGGTGCCGCTCCGTTTCGAGTACGGCCCGCTCGGCAGCGTCACCACCACCGGCGCCATGGTCAGCTGGAAGGCCGCCCGTGTGGAGGACCGCCGACTGGCCGTCCCCGACGAGGAGCGGGCCGCGGCTCTCGCTGTGGCCGGGGGGAGGGCCCAGTGACGGTCACTCAGGACGGGGCCGCGGCACAGCCGTCCCCGGCGATCGCGCAAGTCGCCTACCACGACGGCGAGTTCGTGCCGCTGGAGCGTGCCCTGCTGCCCGTCACCACACAGGCGCTCCAGTACGGCACCGGAGTCTTCGAGGGCATCCGGGCCTACGCCCAGGACGACCGCGGTCTCGCGATCTTCCGCGCCCACGACCACTACCGCCGTCTGCTGCGCAGCTCCCGCACCCTGCGCATCGACCTCGGCCGCTCCGTCGAGGAGCTGTGCGAGCTCACCGCCGAACTGTTGCGGCGGATCGGTACGACCGAGGACACGTACGTCCGGCCCCTGGCCTACAAGCGGGCTCTGCTGCCCGGCCAGAAACCGGGCGTCAGCCTCTCGGGCGTCTCCGACGCGCTGTCCGTGAACGCCTTCCGGATGGGCTCCTACACCGACCCGGCCGGCATCCGCTGCACCATCAGTTCCTGGCGCAGGCCCCCTTCCGACGCGCTGCCCGTGCGCGCCAAGGTCACCGGCGGGTACGTCAACAACGCGCTGGCCGTGGACGAGGCCCGCGCGGCCGGGTGCGACGACGCGATCCTGCTCAACAGCCGGGGCCAGGTCGCCGAGGCCAGCACCTCCAACGTGTTCGCCGTCATCGGCGGACGGCTGGTGACCCCACCGGTCACCGCCGATCTCCTTGAGGGCATCACCCGCGACACCGTGGTGACGCTCGCGGCCGACCTGTTGGGGACGCCGACCGACTTCCGCGATCTCGGCCGTGACGAACTCGTGGGCGCCGACGAGGTCTTCCTCACCGGCACCGGCACCGAGATCGTCCCGGTCACCGAAGTCGCCGGCCGCCCTGTCGCCGACGGCGCCCCGGGCTCGCTCACCACCGCCCTGATGGGCGCCTATCAGAACGTCGTCCGCGGCAGGGAACCGCGCTACGGCCACTGGCTCCACCCCGTTCACGCCTGACTCGACAGTCAGTCCGGCAGAGTCACAGACACCAGGGGGACTGCATGACCACCGAGGCACCTGGCTGGATAGACACCTCACTCACCAACGGCCCGTCCGTCGACACCATCGGCACGCTGGGTCCCGCCGGCACAAGCAGCGAACAGGCCGCGTTATACCTGTGGGCCGACCGGGGCCGGGAAACGGCACCGGACATCCGGCTGTACGACACCTACGAGCAGGCCGGTCTGGCCCTGCGTGAAGGTGCCGTGACCCATGTAGTGATCGCCAACGCCTACGCGGGCGTGCACAGCTACTACATGGACCCGACCCTGCGCTTCGCCGGCGCGTTCCTCTTCGACACCCCGCACTACGGAATCGCCGTCGCGCCGGGGCACTCCATCCCGAAGCGGCCCCGTATCGCCACCCACCCCGCGCCGGTCGCCCTCGTCGAGGAGCTGCTGCCCGAGGAGTACACAGTGGAGGAGATCCTCTTCGCGACCTCCACCAGCGCCGCCGCGGACAAGGCCCGCCGTCGTGAGACGGACCTGGCCCTGACGACCCAGCCCGCGGCCAAGGCGAACGAACTGGAGTTCATCTCCCGGACCCGCCCGATCCGCATGCTCTGGTCGGTGTTCACGCTGGTCGGTCCCACCGCCTGACCCGTGCGGGGAGCAGGGGTGCCGTACGGGGCGTTCGCTCCTACGGCGCCCCTGCCCCGGGCCTCCCACGAACACCGAGGAAGGAAAACGCCCCTCCATGCTCTTGATCGACCGCGCCACGGTACGCCGGGTCTACCCGATGGAGCGCGCCACCGAGGTCATGGCCGAGGCCATGCGCCGCTACAGTTCCGGCCTCGTCGACCAGCCGCTGCGCACCATCCTGCGCCCGGAGCGCGACAGCGGACTGCTCGGCACCATGCCGGGCTTCGTGGCCGGTGAGGAACTGGCCGGATACGGGCTGAAGGCCATGGTCCTCAAACCGGAGAACCCGGCGCGCGGGCTGGACCTGCACATCGGGATCGTCATGGTCTTCGACCCGGAGACCGGTGCCCCGCTCGCCCTGATGGACGCGGGCGCCGTGACGGCCGTACGGACAGCCGCGGTCTCCGCGGTGGCGACCGACGCGCTGGCCCTGCCCGACGCCGGGGACCTGGCGATCCTCGGCTCCGGGGTGCAGGCCCGCAGCCACCTGGAGGCCATGGCCGTGGTCCGCAGGCTCCGCCGCGTGCGGGTGTGGAGTCGCACCCCGGACAACGCCGAGGGATACCGCCAGTGGGCAGCGAAGGAACTCGGCATCGAGGTCGAGGTCATGAGCCGCCCCGCCGCCGCCCTGGCCGGAGCCGACCTCGTGTGCACCACGACCGCCGCCAGGGAACCCCTCGTCGAGGCCGACGCGCTCGCCCCGGGCACCCATGTCAACGCCGCCGGTGCCTCCTTCGTCGACCACCGTGAACTGTCGGCGGAGGCGGTGGCGCGGGCGGCGTTCTTCGTCGACAGCCGCCAGTCGGCGCTCGCCGAGTCCGGTGATCTCAAGGCGCCGCTGGACGCCGGGCTGGTCGGGCCCGACCACATCCTCGCCGAGCTGGGCGAGGTGCTGCTCGGCCGTCATCCGGGCCGCCGCGACGAGCGGGAGATCACCGTCTACAAGTCGCTCGGGCTCGGGGTGCAGGACATCATGTCCGGCTTCGCGATCGCGGAGGCGGCTGCCGCCCAGGGGCTCGGCCACACCTGGGACCAGGACTGACGAGATCCGAGAGGAAGCCCAGAGCTGCCATGAGCACAACGAGTCTGACAAGCGCTCCGAGCACGACCGCTCCCACGCCGCGCACGGTACTCGCCGGCATCCCGGCCTATGTGCCCAAGCCCCCGGCCCCGCCCGCCGAGGGCCCTTCCCACCGGCTGTTCCTCAACGAGAACCCGTACCCGCCCCTGCCCTCCGTCCGGGAGGCCATCGCCCGGGCGGCCACGCAGACCAACCACTACCCGACCATTCACCCGGAGCGGCTGCTGGACGCCCTCGCCCGGCGGCTGGACGTTCCGCCCGGACATCTCGTCACCGGCCCGGGCTCGGTCGGCATCTACCAGCAGATAGGTCAGGCCATGCTGGAGCCCGGTGACGAGGTCCTCTACGCGTGGCCGTCGTTCGAGGCGTATCCCATCGTGGCGCGGATGGCGGGGGCCGTCCCGGTGGAGGTGCCGCTCGTCGACGGTGTTCACGACCTGGACGCGATGGCCGCCGCCATCACCCCGAGGACCAGGGCCGTCTTCCTGTGCGAGCCCAACAACCCCACCGGCACCGCCGTCGGCCGTGCCGGACTCGAGCGGTTCCTCGACCGGGTGCCCGGTGATGTCCTGGTCGTCCTGGACGAGGCGTACTTCGAGTTCTACCGCTCGCCGAACGCCCCCGACGGCGTCGAGTTGCACCACGACCGGCCCAACCTGCTGACGCTGCGCACCTTTTCGAAGGCGTACGGACTGGCCGGGCTGCGGGTCGGCTACGGCGTCGCGCAGCCCGCGATCGCCGAGGCCCTGCGCAAGTGCGCCGTGCCGTGCGGGGTCGGTCGCGTCGCCGAGGAGGCGGCGCTGACCGCGTTGCACGTGGAGACGGAACTGTTCGAGCGGGTGGAGCGGATCGTCGCGGAGCGGGAGCGGACCCGCGAGTCCCTCCTGGCGCTGGGCTGGGAAGTGCTCCCCAGCGAGACCAACTTCCTGTGGCTGCCGACCGGCGAGGCCTCGGAGTCGGTGGCGCGGGAGTGGGAGCGGCGCGGTCTGCTGGTCCGTGCCTTTCCGCACAGTGGCCTGCGGGTGACCGTGGGCAGCGCCGAGGCGAACGACCTGCTGATCACGGCTGCGAAGGAGACCGCACCACCGGCTCGGTGACCCGCACGCGCGGGGCCCGCGGGGGCTTCACGCCGGCCCGATGACTTTCTTGCGCATGTGCCCGTAGACCACCGAGGTTCGTACGTCGGCGAGTTCCGGACGTTTCGTCAGCTTGTCCAGGACCACCGCGTGCAGATGGTCGGTGTCGCGAACGGCGACATGCACCAGGAAGTCGTCGTTGCCGGTGAGAACGAAGAGCGAGATCACCTCGGGCATCCGCTCCAGGAAGGCCTGGAAGGCCTCGATCACCGCACGCGTCGGCGGGCGGACCCGTACGGCGATCACGGCCTGCAGCCCTCGGCCGATCGCCGCGAGGTCCGCCTCCGCGTGGAAGCCCGTCAGCACCCCGCGCTCGCGCAGCGACCGGATCCGTTCCAGACAGGTGGACGGAGCGATGCCGAGGGCTTGGGCCATGTCCCGGTTGGTGCGCCGACCGTCCTGTTGAAGCATCCGCACCAAAGCCGAATCTAGTTCGTCCACGCTTGCCTCACTTCACCGAATTCCGAAGGTAATTCGGATTATAGGCGTCCCCTTCGATGATCTTGCTAGCCTTCCCCTCGGTTGGCTGTTGTTCGTTCGGACGCGGCATGGTGGCTGAGGGTGAAGAGGGGCGACGTCGGATGCGTGAGCGAGGGCCCAGCGCGTGGGCGGTATGTGCGGTGGTGGCGGCCGCGCTGTTATGGAGCAGTTCCTACGCGGTGACCAAGCAGGTGCTGGAGGACGTCGGCCCGCTCAGTATCGGCGCCGTCCGGTTCACCCTGGCGGCATTGATCCTGGGCGTGATGGTCCGGCTGAACCGGCATCGCCCGGACCGGCCGGACGCACGGCAGCGGCGGCAGCTCTACCTGGGCGGATTCCTCGGCATCACCGTCTACTTCGTCCTGGAGAACGTCGGCGTCGATCTGTCCACGGCCTCCGACGCGTCCCTGATCGTGGCCACGTACCCGCTGATGACGATGCTGCTGGAGCTCGTCGTCTTCCACACCCGGATGCCGCTGCTGCGTGTGGCGGGCGTGCTGCTGGCGACCGTCGGCGCTTTCCTGGTCGTTCGCAACGGAGCCGAGGTCGGCGGAAGCGCACGGTGGGCGGGAGACATTCTCCTGCTGTTCGGCGGGGTGGCCTGGGCCGGGTACAACGTGCTCACCAAGCGCGCCAGTTCCGGCCAGAACGCCGTGAGCGTCACGTACTACCAGACCCTGGCCGGCGCGGCCGGATTCCTCCTCGCCTCGGTGGTGGAGGCCGGCGACTGGAGGATGCCGGGCGTGACCGCCTCGTCGCTGCTCGTCTACCTGGCCGTGGCGTGCTCGGTCGGCGGCTTCCTGCTCTACAACTACGGTCTGCGCAGGATGGCGTCGAGCGTCGCCGTGAACATCCTCAACCTCGTCCCGGTCTTCGGCGTC
Organism: Streptomyces violaceoruber; assembly: GCA_000720805.1. GTDB lineage: Bacteria > Actinomycetota > Actinomycetes > Streptomycetales > Streptomycetaceae > Streptomyces > Streptomyces cellulosae_A. The sequence goes on along the minus strand of JODI01000034.1, from coordinate 61,376 downwards.
ATCGGCGCCGTCGTGATCAACGGGGAGTCGATCAGGCTGGCTCAGGCGGCGGGCGGCGCCATCATCATCATCGGGGTGGTGATGGGCATGGTCGAGCGGGGGCGGGGGGCCGGGGCGAACCCGAACCCGGCCGCGGGCCGGTCTCCCGGGACCGCGACCGCCCGGGCCGAGCCGGCGGCCGAGCCGGTGCCGACCACAACCGGAGCCGCTGTACCGGCCCCCGAGGGATCGATCGACGGAGCCCGGTAGCCTCCGCTCCGACTTCCGCGTCAATGACCCGGCCCAGCGCCGGGTCATCGGCATGTCCGGCGGATCCGCGTCTCCCCGGCAAGGTCACCGCCGATCCGCCGACCATCTTCCCGTGGAAGCCGTGGAGGCGGCGAATTAAGTTCATTCATGAATCCTTCCCACCTCGATTTGCCGAACTTTGTTCACCATCTCGGTCAACTTGTGATGCAACCGGTAACATATTGCTCGATGCGCCGGTCATGTTTCGGTTAATGATCCACTACTCGTTAACCAATGGGGGTGACACGTACGTGGCCGACGGGGTGCGCATCGGTGCGACCGATTCACCACGGCAGCTGTCGCGCTCTTCGAGATGGTCCCTGAGCGGACGCCAGAAAGCATTGTCCGTCGCATCCTCGAGAACATGGGAATCCGATTCTCCGCCGCCGCGTCTCCATGCCCCTTTCGTGTGGAACCGCTGATTCTCCGGCCCCCGACTCGCTGCTTCCAGCATGAGCCCACTTCCTCCAGCGTGCGTCACAGCGACGCCGGCCGTTCATCACGGGGTCGTCCTGTGCGGCGCCACTCATCAGGTGCTTTCCCACCTCCTGAAAGGCGAGCGAATTGAAGAAGGTCCTGCTCGTTGAACTGTCCGTTTTCGAGCGGATGACACCGCTGGTCTCCGGTTACCTTCAGGCGTATGCCATGACGGATTCGGTGATTCGCAGCGCCTATCGGTTCGAGCGGTACACGGCTGTCGCCAAGGCGGACCGGGGCGACATCATCCGGGATCTGGTCCGATCGGCCGCCGACGTGTACGCGTTCAGCTGCTACGTCTGGAACATGGGCCTGGTGAAGGCTGCCGTGGAGGCAGTCAGGCAGGCCAGGCCGCAGGCCCACATCATCCTCGGCGGTCCGCAGGTGATGTCGCAGGCTCTGCGGTACCTCAGCGAGAACGACGAACGGACGGTCATCTGCAACGGAGAGGGCGAGATCACCTTCACGCAGTACCTTCTCGCGTTGACCGAATCCAGCCCGCGCTTCCATGAGGTGAATGGTCTCAGCTTCTACCGTGACCGCGAATTGGTGACGACCCCGAAGCAGCCGAGGATCAGCAATCTGGACGAGGTCCCCTCACCGTTCCTGACAGGAGTCTTCGACTCCGCCTACAGCATCGCCATCCTGGAGACGAACCGCGGTTGCCCCTACCACTGCGGGTTCTGCTTCTGGGGTGCCGCCACGAATGACCGGGTGCACCGCTTCGACGAGGACCGGGTCCGTGAGGAAATCAAATGGATAGCCAAGAACGAGATCCTTTTCCTCTTCATCGCCGATGCGAACTGGGGCATGCTGAGCCGGGACGTCGACATCTCTCAGCACATCACCGACTGTGCCAACGAGCATGGCGCGCCGAACGTCGTGTACTTCTCTGCCGCGAAGAACAAGCCGCAGGCGGTCACGAAAATCACCGGTATCTTCCAGGACGCAAACCTCATCGCCTCGCAACCGGTGTCGCTCCAGACCCTGGAACCGACCAGTCTTGATCTGATCTCTCGCTCGAACATAAAACTGAGCGCCTTCGCCGCGATCCAGGAAGATCTGCGCGATAAACGGATCAGCTCCTACGTCGAACTCATCTGGCCATTGCCGGGGGAAACTCTCGACTCCTTCAAGCGCGGCATCGGAACGCTGTGTGAGAACGAGGCGCAGACGGTGATCGCTTATCCTCACCTGCTCCTCAACAACACCCCCATCTACCACCAGGCAGAAAGGATGGGGATCCTCAGCCGACCGGCCGGAGGAGGAGCCGCGGAAGCCCAGGTTGTCATCGGCACGAAGGAGGTTTCCGAAGAGGAATTCGTCGAGGGCATGTATTATTTCTACGCCTTCCACGCACTGCACAACACCCGGAGCCTCCGCACGGTGAGCCGCTACCTGGTGAAGCAGTCGGGGATGCAGTACCAGGCCATCTTCTCCGCATTCTCCGAATTCCTGCGCAGGCAGGGAGAAGACGACCCCGTCCTCTCGTACATGGAACGCTCCATCCGAGAAGCCGACTACTACGACGTCAACAACTACGGCCTCTTCATCCACTCGGTACTGCACGAGCACAGGGAGCGCTTCGCCGATCATGTGCGCCGCTTCGCGCAGAGCCAGGACTGGTGGGACGACAGCAAGGCGCGGGCCCTGTTCGAGATCGATCTTCTGAACCGGCCCTACATGTACAGCAATACCCCCATGGACGTGCACCCGGAGGGATTCCAGGCGCTCGAGCTCCTGGATCGCGGTTCACGAAGTTATACCGTGCGGGTCCCCTCGGAGTACCTCGCGGATCTGGCCGATGCGGTCCCGATTCAGACGGTGCCGGCGGACGGCACCTTCGTGGTTGATCACAAGCGGCTGCAATATCCGTTCATGCCCACGCAAAGTCGCGACCACAGCGGCTCCTACTGTCACGGAATGATCGAGAAGGTCGGAAACGTCATGCCGTTCTGGTTGCCGGCCTCGGCTCATCAGTCATCCGGCGAGAAAGGACTGGACGTTCATGTCGCAATCTGATGTGAGGGTCGACGGGATCGAAGCGACGCCGTTTGCTCCGTCGGACAGCGATCGCATCGCAGCGTCGCGCCACGTGCCTACCGGACATCCCCGGAACAGTTCGCTGGGCGATCTGTTCGCCGAGCACGTCGAACGCGATCCTGACAGGCCCGCCGTGACATATGGTCCCGTCACGCTGACCTACCGGCAGCTCGACAGGGTGACCAACTCCCTGGCCCGCCGGCTGCGGGAACTCGGCGTGCGGCCCGACCGACTGGTCGCGATCCGCGCCGACCGGGACCTCAGCGTCATTGTGGGCATGCTGGCCACCATCAAGGCGGGCGGTGCCTATCTGGCTCTGGATCCGGCCCACCCGGCTTCCCGGCTGCGCGGCATCCTGGAAGAGTCCAAGCCCGTGGCGCTGCTGGCGGAAGCGGGCGCGGACGATCCGAGCGGTCTCGGAATCCCCGTGATCCCGGTCGCCGACCATCTGACGGACGCGGTGCGGGACGACGCCGCTCACGACGTCCGGACAGATGGAGGCGCCGGCCCCGAAGATCTCGCCTATGTGGTGTACACCTCGGGATCGTCCGGCGCCCCGAAGGGCATCTGTGTCACGCACCGCAACGTCGTCCAGCGCACGCGGGACACCGACTACATCAGGTTCGAGTCGGGTGACCGGGTGGCTCAGATCTCGAACGCGGCCTTCGACGCCGCCACGATCGAGGTGTGGGGAGCCCTGCTCAACGGGGCGGAACTGGTGGGATTCGACCGGGACACCATCCTCTCGCCCGGCCGACTGGCAACCGCACTGCGAGAGCGCCGCATCAACACCATGGTGATGGCGACGCCGCTCTTCAACCAGCTCGCGGCGGACGACCCTTCGACGTTCGCCACGATCTCCCAGATTCTGGTGGGCGGTGACGTGATGGCCGTCGCCCAGGCCAACGCCGTCGCGGCGCTGCCGGGTTGCACCCTGATCAACGGTTACGGCCCCGCCGAATGCACGACGCTCGCCACGGCACACCACGTCACGCCGATGCCCGCGGACCAGTTGCGGGTGCCGATCGGTCGCCCCATCTCGAACACCACCTGCTACGTGCTCGACGACACGCTGCGGCCTCAGCCGGTCGGGGTCCCCGGCCAGCTCTACATCGGCGGCGACGGCGTCGCACGCGGTTATCTCGGTCGTTCCGACCTCACGAACGAACGGTTCCTTCCCGACCCCTTCGGGGCAGAGCCTGACCAGCGCATGTACGCGACGGGAGATCTGGTCTGCCGGCTGCCGGACGGCTCGCTGGATTTCCTCGGCCGCGCCGACTTCCAGGTGAAGATCCGGGGCTTCCGGGTCGAGATGAACGAGGTCGATGCGACGCTGCTCCAGTACTCCGGGATCAGGGAGGCGGTGACGGTAGCCGACGCCGACACCCGATCGGGGGACAAGACACTCGTCAGTTACTACGTGGCGGCAGGCGAAGCACCTCCGGAAACGGGTGACGTCATGGCCTTCTTGCGTGACCGGCTGCCCGACTACATGGTTCCGTCGCGGCTGATCCGCCTCCCCGAACTGCCGAAGAACGCCAACATGAAGGTTGACCGGGCACTTCTGCCGTCCCCGGCGACCTCAGCCCCTCCGGCGGATGACAGCGCGGGCCCCGCGGTTCCCGACGTGCTCGACGACGAGATCGCCGCCATCATCGGTCGCCTGCTGGACGTGCCGAGCTTCGGTCGTGAGGAGAACTTCTTCGAGAGCGGCGGGCAGTCGATGCTGGCGATCCGGCTGCTCACCCAGGTGGGCCGACGCTTCGGCGTGAACATGACGCTCGCGGAGTTCTTCGAGGACCCGACAGCGCGCGGCATCGCCAGGTACGTCCAGCAGCGGGCCGAGGTGGCCGCCCCGGACCCCCGGACCTTCGCCGAGTCCGCACCTGGTCGGGCCGGGGAAGGACGTCCATGACGAAGACGGTTGACGCGTCGTGCTTCCCTCCCTGCCGGGCGGAAGCCATTCCACCGCCGACGCTGGACGCGGACGCGATCCAGTTGTTCTGCCTGCCTCACGCGGGTGCGGGCGCGTCGGCGTACCGGGACTGGCTTGATGTGCTGGCCCCGGGCATCGAGGCGATCCCCGTGCAGTTGCCGGGACGGGAAAGCCGGCACAGGGAGCCGGCGCTCCATTCGGCCGCGGAACTCGTCGCCATCCTGAAAGAGCCCGTGGCGAACCGCGCGGGGACGGACTTCGCCCTGTTCGGGCACAGCATGGGCGCTCTGCTCAGCTACGAACTGGCCCACGTGCTGTCCGCGCTCGGCAAGCCTCCGAGGCATCTGTTCGTCTCGGGGCTCGGCGCGCCGCATCTGCCGCCCACGGGGCCACGGCTCCACGACCTGCCGGACGACGAGTTGCTGACGGTCGTCGCGCGGCTGGAAGGGACCTCACCGGAAGTACTCGCCCAGCCCGAGCTGGTGCAGTTCCTGTTGCCCTTGCTCCGAGCCGACCTCACGGTCTGGGAGACGTACACGCCTGCCCCGGGCCGGGGTTTGCTGGAGGTTCCGGTCACGGCGATGGGCGGTCGCCACGATCCCAGCGTCAGCCTGGACAAACTCAGCGCGTGGGGAAGCCTGACGTCAGCCGAATTCCATCTCGAGGTATTCGACGGCGGCCACTTCTACCACCACGCTGCGCCTGACGGCGTGACCGCGATCCTGAAAGAACGGCTGCTGGAATCCAGCCCGGCGTCGGAAGTCATGGAAAAGTAGGTTCACGATCCAAGGGCTTCACGCCGACTGCGGCTGATACTCGGCATTTCCCGAGTATCAGCCGTCCGCGGTTACGGGGTGAACCAGTGCTCCCTATCGGCTGCGATGACGGCCGTTGGAAATCAGGTCAGGTCCGTTCCTGCCGTGGGGCGCGGGTCAGCGCAGTCGCAGGGGGAGTTTCTCCAGCCCGTGGATGAGGCTGGAGGACCGCCACCGCAGCGACGACTCGGACACCGCGAGCGCCAGCCCGGGGAACCGGGACAGCAGCATCCCGAACGCGATCTCGCCCTCCAGCCGTGCCAGCGGCGCGCCGAGGCAGTAGTGGATCCCGTGCCCGAACCCCACGTGGCCCGACGGGTCCCGGCCCACGTCCAGCCGGTCGGCGTCCGGGAACCGGGACGGATCCCGGTTCGCCGACGCGGAGGCGAGCATGACCCATTCCTTCGCGGGGATGGTGACGTCGCCGATGGTCACCGGCTCCAGCGTGAATCGTTCGGTCGCGTGGTTCAGCGGGTTCGCGTACCGCAGCAGCTCTTCGACCGCCGAAGGCAGCAGCGAGGGATCCTCCCGCAACCGCGCCAGCTCGGCCGGATGGGTCAGCAGCGCCAGCACCCCGCCGGCGATCAGGTTCATCATCGTCTCGTGACCTGCGACGAGCAGCAGGAACATCATCGAGAGCAACTCGTGCTCCGACAGCGAGTCACCCGAGTCGCGGGCCGCGATCAGCGCCGAGAGCAGGTCGTCTGCCGGTGAACGTCGGCGCTCGGCGACCATGCGTGTGAAGTATTCGTACATCTCGACGGCGGCCGCGCGGGCTTCCTCGCGCGTGCCCCGCGAGGACAGCAGGGTTCCCGACCACTCGCGGAACGACTCCCGGTCGTCGACCGGGATGCCGATCAGTTCGCAGATCACGGTCACCGACAGCGGGAACGCGAACGCCTCGATCAGGTCTGTCTCGGCGGGGCCGTCCGCCATCGCGTCCAGCAACTCGCCGGTGATGGAGGAGATCCGCGGCCGCAGGGCGGCCACCCGGCGCGTGGTGAACGCCTTCACCACCAGGCGGCGCAGCCGGGTGTGGTCGGGTGGATCGAGGTTGAGCATGTGCTGGTCGAGATACGCCTGCACAGGATCCACGTTGATGTCGAAATCCTCGGGCGTCATGTGCGTGACCCAGTCCTTGGCCAGCCGGGGGTCGGCCAGCCCCGCGCGCACGTCCTCGTACCGGGTGACGAGCCAGACTCGCAGGCCCTCGGCTGTGATGACCTGAGTCACCGGCGCGGACGAACGCAGCCGCGCGAACAAGCCCTGAGGATCCTGGAAAAATGAATCGCCTAACCGCTCGGTGACGAATGGCATTTGGCCCCCTGTATCCACCATGAAGCGACCCTAACCAGTAACTCGTTTAGCCACAAGGGATTCGTAGTGGCGCACGGCTCGGTGGAGTCCGGCATCGTGGAGTGGCGCTGTGAGCAATGCCGCTGAAAATTCCGTTTAGGCGCCAGACGTTATTGCTGGTTTACGGGCCGACGCAGGAGCAGGACGGTTTCGAGTCTTGTCGATCAACGACCGCTCCGGGCCCAGAGCCTGCTCGCCCTCCCCGCTCGCCGCCCGCTGGGGAATCCGGCCGAGCGCAAGGGGGCCGGCCGTCCGGCCGGAGGTCCTCGCCGACGCTCCGGGAGCAAGGGGTGGCGTCCGGTGACCTTCGTCGTCACCGCCGTACGGACAGGACAGCCGGCGTGGCGCGGGCGGTACCGCGACTCCGTACCGCCCGCGCAGGCCGGACCGTCAGTCCCCCGACTCGTCCCCCGGGACCGTGTCTGCCGGAACCGCGTCCGGCGGCGGGGCCACCGGCCTCAGTTTCAGCCAGGCCAGGAAGAAGACGCCCAGGGCCAGCATCGCCAGGCCCGTCCAGAGGTTGATGTTGATGCCCTGGGCCTTGTCGATCGCGGCGTCGTCGTCGGTGAGGCCCGTGATCGTGACGATGACGCCGTAGAGGACGAACAGGCCGCCGATGATGCGCCGGATGTCGAAGAGGCGGGCGGCCGTCGCGGACTTGGTCTGGAGTTCGGAGACCTCGCGCTGGACGTCCTTCTCGGAGTAGCCGGGGTGTTCGCTGGGGTGCTCGGACATGGTGGCTCCTATCCTCCCGCCCTCAGATCGAGAACGGGATGTAGCAGGCGGCCGCGAGGATCACCGCGCCCCAGCCCAGCAGGGCCGGCTTGCGGTACCAGGCGTCGTCGCCGACGGCGGGGGGTTCGTCCATGCCGGGGGAGCGGGTGCCGTAGACCAGGCCCTGGAGCTCCTCGGCCGGCTTGGGGGCCGTGAAGAGGGACACGATGACCATGACCACCGCGCCCGCCACGAAGCCGGCGATCGCGGAGACGAAGTTGGCGCCCTGGTCGGAGGGGATGTCGATGATGCCCTGCTTGTAGATCCAGAAGTAGTTCACCATCGCGGTCACGGTGCCGGCGAGCAGGCCCCAGAAGCCGGACTTCGCGGACGCGCGCTTCCAGAACATGCCCACGATGAAGACCACGAACATCGGCACGTTGAAGAAGGAGAACAGCGTCTGGAGGTAGCTCATGATGTTGGAGAAGGACGAGGCGAGGAACGCCGTGCCCACCGACGCGGTGACGCCGATCACCGTGATCAGCCGGCCGAAGCGGACGTAGTAGGCGTCGTCCCGGCCCTTGACCACGTAGCGGGCCCAGATGTCGTTGGTGAACACCGTGTTGAAGGACGACACGTTCGCCGCCATGCCCGCCATGAACGCGGCGAGCAGGCCGGTGACCGCGATACCGAGGACGCCGTTGGGCAGGAGCTGTTCCATGAGGTACGGGATGGCGTCGTTGTACTGGAGGTCGGAGTCGGCGGTGCCGATCTTCGGGACCAGGACGGCGGCCACCAGGCCCGGGATCATCACCAGGAAGACGATGAAGATCTTGGGGAACGCGGCGATGAGGGGGGTGCGCTGGGCCGCGGAGAGGTTCTTGGCGGACAGGGCGCGCTGGACCTCGGCGAAGTTGGTCGTCCAGTAGCCGAAGGAGAGGACGAAACCGAGGCCGAGGACGATCGTGAGCCAGTTGGCGCCCAGCGGGTTGACGCTGCCGATGCCGGTGCCGCCCCACGCGGTGGTGAAGTTCGCGCCGTGGGTCTTGGTGAGGGAGTCGGTCAGGCCGTCCCAGCCGCCGACCTTCTTCAGGCCCAGTACGACGAGGGGGATCAGGGCCGCCAGGATCACGAAGAACTGGAGGACCTCGTTGTAGATCGCCGAGGACAGGCCGCCCAGGGTGATGTAGGCCAGGACGAAGGCGCCGGCGACGACGATCGCCACCCATTGCGGCCAGCCGAGCAGGGCCTCCACGACGATCGCCAGGGCGTAGAGGTTGACGCCGGCGATCAGGATGGCGGCGAAGGCGAACAGGACCGAGCTGAGCAGGTGTGCCCACTTGTCGAAGCGCAGGAGCAGCATCTCCGGGACCGAGCGCACCTTGCTGCCGTAGTAGAAGGGCATCATCACCAGGCCGAGGAAGACCATGGCCGGGATGGCGCCGATCCAGTACCAGTGCACGGTGTACGCGCCGTACTGCGCGCTGTTGGCGGCCATGCCGAGGATCTCGGTCGCGGCCAGGTTGGCCGAGACGAACGCGAGACCGGTGACCCAGGCGGGCAGGGAGCGGCCGGAGAGGAAGAAGTCGAGGCTGGTCTTCACCGAGCGGCGGGCCGCGAAGCCGATGCCCAGGACGACGACGAAGTAGATGCCGAGGATCGTGTAGTCGAGCCAGTTGGTCGGGAGCCGTAGTTCGGCTGCCAGGTTCACCGGTGCATATGTGGGGGTCTGCATATGTACTCGCTTCGTTGCGTGAACTGATCCAGAGCGGAACTTACGCCTCCGCCTTCAGTGTTTGAACACCCGAGGTGACGGTTTTTGTTTGATCGTGATGTTGACTTGGGGGGAGAGGCGTGTTTCGATATGTTTGGTTCTGTTTGAAGATTGAGTGGCTCGAATAGGGAGTCCCGCAGTGAAGAAGACCTCGACCCGGCTGGCGGACGGCCGCGAGCTCATCTACTACGACCTGCGGGACGACACCGTCCGGGACGCGGTCGACCGGCGCCCGCTGGAGCGGACCGTCACCACTTCCGAGGTCCGGCGGGATCCGCTGCTCGGGGACGCGGTGGCCATCGCCTCGCACCGGCAGGGGCGGACGTATCACCCGCCGGCCGACGAGTGTCCGCTGTGCCCCTCGCAGGGGGACCGGCTGAGTGAGATCCCGGACTCGTCGTACGACGTCGTGGTCTTCGAGAACCGTTTCCCCTCGCTGGCCGGTGACTCCGGCCGGTGCGAGGTCGTCTGCTTCACCTCCGACCACAACGCGTCCTTCGCGAGCCTCACCGAGGAGCAGGCGCGGCTGGTCCTGGAGGCGTGGACCGACCGGACGTCGGAGCTGTCGCATCTGCCCTCCGTCGAGCAGGTGTTCTGTTTCGAGAACCGGGGTCCCGAGATCGGTGTGACCCTGGGGCACCCGCACGGGCAGATCTACGCCTACCCGTTCACCACTCCCCGCACCGCGCTCATGCTGCGCTCTCTCGCCGCCCACAAGGAAGCGACGGGAGGCGAGAATCTCTTCGACGCCGTCCTGGAGCGGGAACTCGCCGGTGATCGGGTCGTCCTGGAGAGCGAGCACTGGGTCGCCTTCGTGCCGTACGCCGCGCACTGGCCGTACGAGCTGCACCTCTACCCGAAGCGCCGGGTGCCCGATCTGCTCGGGCTCGACGAGGACGCGCGCACAGAGTTCCCCAAGGTGTATCTGGAACTGTTGAGGCGCTTCGACCGGATATTCGGGGAGGGCGAGACTCCGACGCCGTACATCTCGGGCTGGCACCAGGCGCCGTTCGGGCAGCTGGAGGAGTTCGAGGGCGTCAGCCGGGACGACTTCGCGCTGCACCTGGAGCTTTTCACCATCCGCCGTACGTCCGGCAAGCTGAAGTTCCTCGCGGGTTCCGAGTCCGGTATGAGCGTCTTCGTCAATGACGTGCCGCCGGAGCGCGCGGCCGAGCGACTGCGAGAGGTAGCGAGTTCATGAGCGGGAAGTATCTGGTCACGGGCGGTGCGGGGTACGTCGGAAGTGTCGTCGCCCAGCACCTGCTGGAGGCGGGGCACGAGGTCGTCGTCCTCGACAACCTGTCCACCGGCTTCCGCGAGGGCGTGCCGGCCGGTGCCTCGTTCGTGGAGGGCGACATCCGGGACGCCGGCAAGTGGCTGGACTCCTCCTTCGCCGGCGTGCTGCACTTCGCCGCCTTCTCCCAGGTCGGCGAGTCGGTCGTGAAGCCCGAGAAGTACTGGGAGAACAACGTCGGCGGCACGATGGCACTGCTCGGTGCCATGCGCGAGGCCGGGGTGCGCAGGCTGGTCTTCTCGTCCACGGCCGCCACCTACGGAGAGCCGGCCGAGGTGCCGATCGTGGAGTCCGCGCCCACGCGGCCGACCAATCCGTACGGTGCCTCGAAGCTCGCCGTCGACCACATGATCACCGGCGAGGCGGCGGCCCACGGGCTGGGTGCCGTGTCGCTGCGGTACTTCAACGTGGCGGGGGCGTACGGCGCGTACGGCGAGCGGCATGATCCCGAGTCGCACCTGATCCCGCTCGTGCTCCAGGTCGCGCAGGGGCGGCGGGACGCCATCTCCGTCTTCGGCGACGACTACCCGACGCCGGACGGCACCTGCGTGCGCGACTACATCCACGTCGCCGACCTGGCCGAGGCGCACCTGCTGGCGGTCGAGGCCGCCACCCCGGGCGAGCACCTGATCTGCAACCTCGGCAACGGCAACGGCTTCTCCGTCCGCGAGGTCATCGAGACCGTCCGCCGGGTCACCGGCCACCCGATCCCCGAGGTGGTGGCCCCCCGCCGGGGCGGCGACCCGGCGGTCCTGGTCGCGTCGGCCGAGGCCGCGCGCGAGAAGCTGGGCTGGAACCCGTCCCGCGCGGACCTCGCGGGGATCGTCGCGGACGCGTGGGACTTCGCCCAGCGGCGCGGCAACCAGTAACCACCAGAGGTACGGAAAGGTCAGGGCCAGGGCAATGAGCGAGGCTGTCGCAGGGGCTGTCGCCGAGCGGTTCGAGGAGCTGTACGGGGCCGGTCCACAGGGGGTGTGGGCGGCGCCGGGCCGGGTCAACCTCATCGGCGAGCACACCGACTACAACGACGGCTTCGTGATGCCGTTCGCGCTGCCGCACATCGCCGTCGCGGCGGTGTCCCGGCGCGAGGACGGCGTGCTGCGCCTGCACTCGGCGGACATCGAGGGCGGTGTCGTCGAGCTGCGCCTGGAGGACCTGGCCCCGGAGTCGGACCGGGCCTGGACGGCGTACCCGGCGGGCGTGGTCTGGGCGCTGCGCGAGGCGGGGCACCCGGTCACCGGCGCGGACATCCACCTGACCTCTTCGGTGCCGTCCGGCGCGGGGCTGTCCTCGTCGGCGGCGATCGAGGTCGTGGTGGCCCTGGCGCTGAACGACCTGTACGAACTCGGGCTCAAGCGGTGGCAGTTGGCCCGGCTGTGCCAGCGTGCGGAGAACGTGTACGTGGGTGCCCCGACCGGGATCATGGACCAGACCGCGTCCGCGTGCTGCGAGGCCGGTCACGCCCTGTTCCTCGACACCCGGGACCTGTCCCAGAAGCAGATCCCCTTCGACCTGGCCGCCGAGGGCATGCGGCTGCTGGTCGTCGACACCCAGGTCAAGCACGCCCACAGCGACGGCGAGTACGGCAAGCGCCGGGCCGGGTGCGAGAAGGGCGCGGCCCTGCTGGGCGTGGACGCCCTGCGGGACGTGCCGTACGCCGAGTTGGACGCGGCGCTGGAGCGGCTCGGCGACGAGGAGGAGGTGCGCCGCCTGGTCCGCCACGTCGTCACCGAGGACGAGCGGGTGGAGAAGGTGGTCGCCCTGCTGGAGTCCGGCGACACCCGGGCGATCGGTCCGGTGCTGGTGGCGGGACACGCCTCGCTGCGCGACGACTTCCGCATCTCCTGCCCGGAGTTGGACCTGGTCGTCGACACGGCCCTGGCCGTCGGCGCGCTGGGTGCCCGGATGACGGGCGGCGGCTTCGGCGGCTCGGCGATCGTCCTCGCGGAGGCCGCCGACGTCGACACCATCACCAAGGCGGTCCAGGAGGCCTTCGCCGCCGTCGGCTTCACCGCGCCGCGCGTGTTCGAAGCGGTGCCCTCGGCAGGGGCGCGACGGCTGAACTGAGCCTCGTAAGCACCTGTCAGCCCCGTGCTCCTGACCGAGCGCGGGGCTGACGTGCGTTCAACGGAGGTGACACCTGTCAGGTGAAACGACGGGAGACCGACGCGCACGGGGGGTCTTTGTGAAGGTCCTCAAATGGGCCGTCTGGGGCCCCTGTTGACATTGGGGCTACTGGTACGATCATCGGACTTTTCAGTAGGCTGACGGCGCGTCATGAACGCGTACGGGGGACAGTCTCTAGGGCCCCATCGCGAAGGAGTGGCTGTTGCTCTGGCCCCCGGCGCGAGGCGACTTGAAGAGAGTCTCATGACGTCATTCATCCAGGATCCGTTGTTGTGGATCCTGCTCATCGTGGTCGTCGCTGCGGCCTTCGCAGTGATGCGCGCGCGGAGAACCAACATGGCTCTCCGCCGCAACAACGACAACCTTCAGAGCAACCTGGTGGCCGTACAGGGCCAGCTCCGCCAGGTGCAGACGGGCTACGAAACCCTCTCCTCCCGGCACATCGAGGACCTCGCGGAGGTCCGGGCGGACGCGGAGTCGGCCACCAAGTCCGTCCTCAAGTCGGCGATGGGCACCCTGCAGTCCCTCGCCGAGGAGCAGCAGGTCCTCCTGGACAACCTGCAGAAGGAGTACGGCGACGACTCCGGCGTGCTGGCCGACCTGATGCTGGTCGACCACACCAGCAGCCAGTTCAGCCGCCGTACCAAGGGCATCTCGGTCCTGTGCGGCGGCTGGCTCGGACGGCGCGACGCGAGCGCCTCCGTGTACGACGTGGCCCGCAGCGCCCAGGGCCGGATCAAGGACTTCAACCGGGTCCGGGTCAACGCCCAGGTCAACATCTCCATCACCGGCAAGGCCGTCGAACCGGTCGCCGTCGTCCTCGCGGAGCTCCTGGACAACGCGACCAAGTACAGCGCGCCCCAGTCCCCGGTGGAGATCAACATCCTGGCCGTGCCGTCCGGTGTGTGCCTGGTGGTCGACGACGCCGGTGTCGGCATGAGCCAGGAGACCAAGTCCCGCGCCGCCACCCTGCTGTCGCCCGACAGCACCGTCGACATCACCGGGCTCGGCGACCCGCCCAAGTTCGGCTTCGCCGTGTGCGGGATGCTCGCCGCCCGTTACGGGTTCTCGGTGTCCGTCGACTCGGTCTCCCCCTACGGCGGAGTGCGCGCCGTGATCCGTGTGCCGGAGGGCCTCTTGACCACTGACGCCCCCCAGCCAGCCGCCTCGCAGGACGACCACCCGGCCGAGGACGAGCAGCCCGAGCGGCCCCGCGCCGCGGTGCCCGCCCCCGGTCCGGCGCTGGTCGTCGGCACCACGCCGGGCGGTCTGCCCCGGCGCAGGCGGCGCAACAGGCCCGTCTCGGTGGTTCCCCAACTCGACGGGGCGGCACCCGCCCGGTCGGAGAACGACGGGGACAGCACCAGCGAAGTGACGGCGTCACGTATCGGTGCGTTCGCCCGTGGAACGCACCTCGGCCGGGTCTCGAACAACACGGAAGGATCTCAGAACCAGTGAATCCCGACCTGTCGTGGGTGCTGAACGGCGTGCTCGAGGTGCGCGGGGCCCGCCATGCGATCCTTGTCTCCGCCGACGGCCTGCTGATGCAGCGCTCGGACGACATCAGCCGTGACGAGGCGGAGAAGAACGCGGCGGCGATGAGTTCCATCCAGTCCCTGTGCCGGGCCGTGGCCGGTTTCGTGGGCGGGGGACAGGGGCTCTGGAAGCAGACGCTGGTCGAGTTCGACGGCGGCTGGATCTTCCTCGTCGCCGCGGGCAGCGGCGCCTATCTCGCCGTATCGGCGGCCCTGGACGTCGACATGGAAGCCATGTCCTTCCGGATGCAGAAGACCGTGAGCGCGCTGCGTGAGGCGATGAGCGCGGCGCCCCGACTGAACGCCGGGGCCGACGCGTGAACGGTCCCGGCGAAGAAGCTCCGGTCACCAGCGACTTCGTCCGTTCCTATGTCATCACCGGTGGGCGCAGGCTGCCGTCGGCGGACGACCTGGCGCTGCACACCCTGGTCACCCTGGCCCCCGACCGTGAACTGCCGCTCGGCGCCGGCCCCGAGGTCCGTGCCATCTGGGAGCTGTGCGGGGGCGGCTACCTGTCCGTGGCGGAAGTGGCCGGTCACCTCTCGCTGCCGGTGGGCGTGGCCCGGCTGCTGCTGACGGATTTATTCGAACAGGGCCACCTGCTGCGCCGCTCCGAACCCACCCGCGCCCAGCTCGCTGACCGAGAGACCCTCGAGAAGGTTCTGCATGGACTCGAAACCCTCATCGTCTGAGACGCCCAGGACAGCGTCCGGGACGACTGCGAACGGCACGATCTACGTCTCCGACGCAGTGACCACCGCGGCGAAGATCCTGGTCGTGGGTCATTTCGCGGTGGGCAAGACCACCTTCATCGGCTCGCTGTCGGAGATCACGCCGCTGCGCACCGAGGAGAAGATGACGCAGGCGTCCGTGCAGGTGGACGACCTGCGGGGCGTACCGGACAAGGTGACCACCACCGTGGCCCTGGACTTCGGCCGGCTGACCCTGACCGAGGAACTCGTGCTCTACCTCTTCGGCACGCCCGGACAGCAGCGCTTCATGCAGCTGTGGGAGGACATGGCCCGCGGCGCGCTCGGCGCGCTGCTGCTCGTCGACCCGGCCCGGCTGGAGGAGACGTTCCCCGTCATCGACCTGATCGACGAGTACGGGCTCGAGTACGCCATCGCCGTCAACAGCTTCGACGAGCAGCACTTCGACGAGGCGGAGATCCGCGAGGCCCTCGACCTGCTGCCCGACACCCCTGTCGTCTACTGCGACGCCCGCGACCAGCGGTCGTCCGCGAACGCTTTGATCGCTCTGGTCCGCCACCTGCTCGATCGCGCGGCCTGATCCACTCCCTCCCCGGCCGGGCCGCGAGGCCCCGGCCCGCAAAGGACTCCCCCGTGGCCACTCCCCACTCGCCCGCCGCCTCCGACGGCGCCAGATGCCCCATGTTCGACGGCACCTTCACCGCCGACCCGCAGCAGATCTACGACCGGGTCCGCGCGCACGGCCCCGCGGGGCCCGTGGAACTCGCGCCGGGCGTGGACGCCACCCTGGTCGTCGAACACGAGACGGCCCTCAGGGTGCTGCAGAACCCCTCCCTGTTCGCCCGCGACTCCCGACGCTGGAGGGCGCTGAACGAGGGCCGCGTCCCCCTCGACAGCCCCATCCTGGCGATGATGGCCTACCGGCCCAACTGCCTGTTCACCGACGGCGCCGTGCACCTCAGGCTGCGCCAGGCGGTCACCGCGACCTTCGACCGGCTCAACATGACGCGGCTGCGCCGGGACGTCGAACCGATCGCCGACTTCCTCATCGACCAGTTCAGCGAACGCGGCCGCGCCGACCTGATCAACGACTACGCCAAGATGCTGCCGCTGCTGCTGTTCAACAAGCTCTTCGGCTGCCCCGCCGACATCGGCGACACCCTCACCAGCTCGCTGGGCGCCCTCTTCGACGGCATCGACGTCCAGCGCGCCAACGCGGAACTCACCGCGAGCCTCATGCGGCTGATCTCCATCAAGCGCCGGCAGCCCGCCGACGACGTCACCTCCTGGCTCATCCAGCACCCCGCGGGCCTGACCGACGAGGAGCTCAAGGACCAGCTGGTCATGCTGATGGGCGCCGGCTTCGAACCGCAGCGCAACCTCATCGGCCACGCCCTGCACCTGCTGCTGTCGAAGGAGGGCTCGGGCGGCTCCGGCATGCTGATCGAGGAGGCCATCGACCACGTCCTGTGGCACAACCCGCCCATCGCCAACTACGCCGCGCACTTCCCGGTGCGCGACGTCGACCTCGGCGGAGTGATCGCCGAGGCGAACTCACCGGTCGTCATCAGCTTCGCCGGCGCCAACAGCGATCCCGCCCTCAAGGAGGCCCGGGAGTCCCACAACAAGGGCGCCCACCTCGCGTGGGGGGCGGGCCCGCACTCCTGCCCGGCGAAGGACCCGGCCCTGGTCATCGCCATCACCGCGATCGAGCGGATCCTCAACGCCCTGCCCGACCTCGCCCTGACCGTGCCGGACGAGCAGCTGCAGTGGCGTCCGGGCCCGTTCCAGCACGCGCTGGCGGCCCTGCCCGTACGGTTCAGCCCGACCCCGGCCACCCGCATGGTGTCGGCGCTGCAGACCGCGGCCCCGCTGCCCCCGGCCGAACAGCCCGGCGCGCCCGCCGCCTCCGAGCCGGAGCGGCAGGGACAGCCGGCGCCGAAGCGGGGTTTCTGGAGCACCCTGGTCGACCTGTTCCGCGTCTGACACGCCACCAGAGCACCACGCCCTGGCAGGGATCCGCGATACCGCATGTGATGGGAGCAACACATACAGGCGCATGACGCCGGAGAGGGGAAGGGTAGATTCCGCCAGTAACGGTAACGCCAGCTACAAAGGAGCTCCGCGTGACCGCCGTTGGCGACATAAGCGGCACCACCACTGACCGACGAGCCGTCATCTCCCTTCTCCGGCGCCTGCGTTCCCCCGAAGGCCAGAGTAACCCCCTGCCCGTGTGGGACCGACTTCGCGCCCTCGGCGACGTCGTGCCCGCTCCCTGGGGCGGCTACCTGGTCACCGGATACGACGCCTGCAACCAGGTCCTGCGCGGCAGGAACTGGCTGGTGCCGGACTTCGCCTGGCAGGAACGTCAGCCCAACCCCGAACGCTGGCAGGCACCCGCCGTCGAGGCGATGAGCCGGGCCCTGTTCCGTCTCAACGCGCCGGCCCACACCTGTCAGCGCCGCAGCCTCGGCAACCTCTTCGACCGGAACACCCTCGAATCGCTGGCACCCCGCATCGCGGAACACGCCCGGCGGATCGTGGACGAGC
The DNA here is from genome assembly GCA_000720805.1 of Streptomyces violaceoruber. Taxonomy (GTDB): domain Bacteria; phylum Actinomycetota; class Actinomycetes; order Streptomycetales; family Streptomycetaceae; genus Streptomyces; species Streptomyces cellulosae_A. Next base: position 43,757 of record JODI01000034.1, on the reverse strand, counting down.
TGGCCGAGCGAATACGGGACGGCGGTGAGGCCGACTTCGTCACCGTCGTCGGTGACCAGCTGCCGGTCCTCACCGTCGGAGAGTGGCTCGACATCCCCGCGCACCACCACGCGCACATCCTCGACTTCACCCACCGGCAGGTCCACTCCCAGGAACTCCTGCCCACCAAGAGCGAGCTGGCGGTCTCCACCCAGGCGACCGTGGAGATGCGGGAGTTCTTCACCGCACTCATCGCCGAACGCCGCGCCCACCCCGGTGACGACGTGATCTCCGACTGGATCCGGTACTGGGACGAGCAGCTCCCCGACGACCCGGCCGCCGCCGACCGGACCGTCTACGACCTGGTCATGTTCATCACCATCGCCTCGCTGGAGACCTCGGCGACCCTGATGGCCACCGCCGTCTGGTTCCTGACCCGCGACGAGGCCCAGTGGCGATGGCTGCGCAGACATCCCGAGCACGTCGACGACGCCGTCGAGGAAGCCCTGCGCTATGACCCCCCGGTGCACATCAACACCCGTATCGCCGCCGACGACACCGTCCTGGCCGGCACCCCCGTCGCCAAGGACCAGATGGTCCACGTCATGTACGGCGCGGCCGCCCACGACCCGCGGCGCAACGAGAACCCGGAACACTTCGACATCCTGCGCGGCGGCAGCCACATGACCTTCGGCGGAGGGCTCCACTACTGCCTGGGAGCGGCCCTGGCCCGGCTCGAAGGCCGTACGCTCCTGACCGAGCTGCTGAATCGTTTCGTGACTCTGCGCCCGGTGTCCGCCCCCGTCTATGCGCCCCGCATGGTGTTCCGCCGTGTGACCTCCCTGAAAGTGACCACAGATGACGACCCTGCCGCCCCTCCTGCGCCCCGGCCTGTCGCTGAAGACGCTGCGGGTCCACCGGCAGGACGCTGTCCTGTCCATCGAGCTCAGCACCCCTGAGCCGGGCAACGTCGTCACCGACACCCTGCTGGACGACCTGTGGGCCGTCCTCGCCCACCAGGACCCCGGAATACAGGTCGTCGTCCTGTCCGGCGCCGGTGACGACTTCTGCCTCGGCGGCGACCGCACCGAGTACGCCGAGCACCTGGTCCAGGACCCCTCGGGCGGCGCCCTGCGGATCTCGGGCACCAAGGCACGGCGCGTGTGCGAGGCCCTCACCGACAACCCCGCGGTCACCGTCGCCCGCGTCCACGGCAAGGTGATCGGCGCCGGGTTCGCCCTGGCGCTCGCCTGCGACCTGCGGGTCGGCTCCCCGGACGCGAGCTTCCGGCTGCCGGAACTCGCCTTCGGGCTGCCCATGGCCTGGGGCGGCCTGCTGCCCCGGCTCCTCCACGAGGCCGGCCCCGCGCGCGCCCGTGAACTGGTCCTCACCGGCCGGGCCTTCGACGCCCAAGAAGCCCTGTCCCTCTCGATCCTGCACAAGGTCGTCCCCGCCGAGGACCTCGACGCGGCCGTCACGGCCTGGACCAAGCCCCTCACCAGACGGCCCCCCGCCGCCCTGCGCGTCACCAAGACACTCCTCAACTCCTACACGGCCGCCACCCGGCTGGCCGACCCCGCCGCCCTCGACCCGGAACTGATGGCGGCGGTGGTGGCCGAGACCCACCGGGCGGCCGAGGCGCCCTGACTCACCCCCACCGCTTGACCAGCGTGTACTCCGTGATCCCCGGCGGATAGTCGGGGATCACGCACACCACCTCGTAACCCCGCTTCTCGTAGAAGCGCGGCGCCTGGAACTCCCACGTCTCCAGACGTACGGCCGCGCAGCCCCGCTCCCGGCGGGCCAGCCGCTCCGCCCGGGCCAGCAGCAGCGTGCCGAGCCCCGCGCCCCGGTACCGTTCGTCGACCCACAGATACGTCACGTGCAGCCACGTCGCCCAGGTGTACCCGACCAGCCCGCCGGCCAGGGCGCCCGCACCGTCCAGGGCCCAGACGTGGAGGGGAACCTCGCGCGCGCCGGGAGTGGAGCGCAGGGCGCGCAGGACGGGAGAGGCGGCGGTGTTCGTCTCCCGCAGCCGATTCCGGAGCAGATCGCGCCGCTCCTTGTCGACTTCTGTCTCGATACGAAACATGCGGCTCACCATAAACGCGTCGGACAGCCAGTTCTGCAAATTTCCTTCCCCTCCAGCCCCCCGCCCGTACTCTGATGAACAGCACCGGTGGGGGCCGGTGCTGATCAGGGGGCGAGACAGTCGGGTACGACGCCCGATGTGGGGGTAGCGGTTACTGCACGGCGGCGGCCGTGCGGTTGTGGCATCCTCAGGCGTCGTACCCGCGCTCCGTCGTCGTTCTCCGGCCTTTTGGGGTATCCCCTGCTCTTCAGGAGCCTGGGGAAGGGGGTTTCGTGGTTCGTATCCGAGTGCTGGTCGTCGACGACCATCGCATCTTCGCCGAGTCGCTCGCCGCCGCCCTGGCCGCCGAGCCCGATGTGGACGTCTCCGCGGCGGGCAGCGGCCCGGCCGCGGTGCGCAGTCTGGAACGCGCGGCAGCCGAGGGGCGCCGCTTCGACGTGCTGCTCGTCGACGCCGACCTGGGCGGCACCGCGCCGGGCGTGCGGCCCGCGGTCCCGGTCAAGGAGGTCGGCGAGGACGGCCTCGTCGACGGCATCTCCCTGGTGGCCGGGGTGCGCTCCGCCCAGCCCGGCGTACGGACCGTCGTGCTCGCCGAGAAGGACGACCCCCGGCGGGCCGCGCTCGCCCTGCAGGCCGGAGCCTGCGGCTGGGTCGCCAAGGACTGCTCGCTGTCCCGGCTGCTCACGGTCATCCGGGGCGTGCTGCGCGACGAGACCCATCTGCCGCCCGCGCTGCTCACGGGGGTGCTCAGGGAGCTCACCGCCGCCCGCAAGCACCGCACCGAGAGCGAACGGCTCGTGGAGTCGCTGACCCCGCGCGAGCGGGAGGTCCTGCGCTGCATGGTCGCCGGCCTCGGCCGCAAGGCGGTCGCCGAGCGGCTGTTCCTGTCCCCGCACACCGTCCGCACCCATATGCAGAACGTGCTGGGCAAACTGGGCGTCCACTCCACCCTGGCCGCCGTCGCACTGGCCCGGCGGGCCGGCGTGGGCCCCGTGGACCTAGCCGGGGATGTTGTCGAACGGGGCGGTCAGCTGGCGTAGCAGCCCCGCCAGCTCCCCGCGCTGGGCCCGGGACAGCTCCGCGAGGATCGCGCGTTCCTGGTCCAGCAGCCCGGCCAGGGCCTGGTCCGCGCGCTCCTGGCCCTCCTCGGTGAGACGCACCAGCACGCCGCGCCGGTCGCTCGGGTCGGGCAGCCGCTCCACCAGGCCCTTCTTCGCCAGCCGGTCGATACGGTTCGTCATCGTGCCCGAGGTGACCAGGGTCTGCGTCAGCAACTGCCCAGGTGAGAGCTGGTACGGCGATCCCGCGCGCCTGAGCGCGGTCAGCACGTCGAACTCCCAGGGCTCCAGACCGTGCTCCGCGAACGCCAGTCGGCGTGCCCGGTCCAGATGCCGGGCGAGTCTGCTCACCCGGCTGAGCACTTCCAGCGGCTCCACGTCGAGGTCCGGGCGCTCCCGGCGCCACGCTGCGACCAGCCGATCGACCTCGTCCTCCATGACGATCAGTGTAGTGGTTGTGTCGATGTGAAGTCTCTTGATGTCAAGACTCTTGACGGCGAGAGATGATTCGGGTGAGGGTGGACCCGTCGTCGACGATCAACGCCGAGGAGGCCTCATGCCCACCCCCACCTGGGACCCCGCCCAGTACCTGCGCCACGCCGGCCACCGCGCCCGCCCCTTCACCGACCTCCTCGCCCACGTCCCGGACCTGCCCACCGACCCGCCCCGCATCGCCGACCTCGGCTGCGGTCCCGGCAACGTCACCACCCTGCTCGCCGCCCGCTGGTCCACCGCCCGCGTCACCGGCTACGACAACTCGCCCGAGATGCTCGACCGGGCCCACGTCGATCACGAGGGCCCCACCCCGGGCGGCGGCCACCTCGACTTCGCCCACGCCGACGCGAGGACCTGGACACCCGCGGAGCCGTACGACCTGATCATCAGCAACGCCACGCTGCAATGGGTCCCCGGGCACGTGGAGCGGTTCGCCACCTGGGTGGCGGGGCTCAAGCCCGGTGGCACCTTCGCCTTCCAGGTGCCGGGGAACTTCGACTCCCCGAGCCATGTGCTGATGCGCGAACTGACCGACACCGCCCGGTGGAAGGCGCGCCTGTCCGACACCCTCCGCCACGCCTACGCCGTCCACTCCCCGCAGCGCTACCTGGAGGAGCTCGCCGACCTCGGCTGCTCGGCGGACGTCTGGGAGACGACGTACATCCACCTCCTGCAAGGCGAGGACCCGGTACTGGACTGGGTGAAGGGCACCGGACTGCGCCCCGTCCTCACCGCTCTCGCCGACGATCCGCAGGCACGGGAGGAGTTCGTCGCCGAGTACCGGGCGGCCCTGCGCGAGGCGTATCCGGCCGGCGCCCACGGCACGCCGTTCCCCTTCCGCCGCATCTTCGCGGTCGCCCGGAAGGAGGCCTGATGATCACCGCCGTCGACCATGTCCAGCTGGCCGCCCCGCCCGGCTGTGAGGACCGCCTGCGGGCGTACTACGCCGACATCCTCGGCATGACGGAGATCCCCAAGCCGCCGGTGCTCGCGGCGCGGGGCGGGTGCTGGTTCGAGGTGGGCGCGGTGCGGCTGCATCTCGGCATCGAGGAGGACTTCCGCCCGGCGAAGAAGGCCCATCCCGGGCTACGGGTCACGGACATCGAGGCCTACGCGGCCCGTCTGGAGGCCCGGGGAGCGCGAATCACCTGGGACGACACCCTGCCGGGCCACCGCCGCTTCTACTCCGAGGATCCGGTGGGCAACCGGCTGGAGTTCCTGGAGCCGGTCACAGCTCCCTGAGGGCGTCCAGAGTGATGTCGAGATCGAGGTCGTACGGGACGCCGAGCTTGAGCCGGTCGTGGTGGATGCCGGTCAGCGCGTACGTCTTCGACAACGGGTCGAGCTCGTAGACCCGCACCACGGGGTGCCGGCTCTCTCCGGCCATCTCCACCAGCCAGAAGTGGGGGATGCCGGCGGCGGCGTACTTGTGGGGCTTGGTGTCCCGGTCGCGGGACTCGGAGTCGGGTGAGACGACCTCCACGGCGAGCAGCACGTCGGCGGCCTCGAACCGGGTCTGCTCCAGGCTGGTGACGGCCTCGGCACGGACGACGGACACATCCGGCTCGGGACCGTTGCGCCGGTCCAGGACGACGGTCATCTCGCGTCGGACCTTCAGCTGCTCCGGGGCCGCGGCACGCAGGCCGGCCACCAGAAGGTCGATCATGGTGCTGTGGAAATCCCGCTGCGGACTCACGAAGACAAGGCTCCCGTCGATCAGCTCGGTGTGCGGCGGGAGGTCAGGCAGCGTGAACAGGTCGTCCACGGTGTACCCGTCCTGCGGCGGCACCGGCCAGCGGCAGCCGTGCTTGGCGGTCGGCTCGGCGGTCATGGTTCCTCCCATGGACGGGATTCTCGGCCTTCGACACCACCGTAGCGGGCGGAATCCGCACGCGTCATCACAAAGAGTGACCGCGTCAGCTCTTCCGGCGACCTATCAGATGCGGCTTCGCCTCCAGCCCGTCCAGCCCGTGCCACGCCAGATTCACCAGATGCGCGGCGACCTCGGACTTCTTCGGGCGGCGCACGTCCAGCCACCACTGCCCGGTCAGCGCGACCATGCCGACCAGGGCCTGCGCGTACAGCGGGGCCAGCTTGGGATCGAAGCCGCGGCTCTTGAACTCGCGGCCCAGGATGTCCTCCACCTGGGTCGCGATGTCCGAGATGAGAGAGGCGAAGGTACCCGTCGACTGGGGGATGGGCGAGTCACGGACCAGGATCCGGAAACCGTCCGTGTACTCCTCGATGTAGTCCAGCAGCGCGAACGCCGCCTGTTCGCACAGTTCGCGAGGGTGACCGGCCGTGAGGGAACTCGTCACCATGTCGAGCAGCCGGCGCATCTCCCGGTCCACCACGACCGCGTACAGCCCCTCCTTGCCGCCGAAGTGCTCGTACACCACCGGCTTCGACACCCCGGCCTTCGCCGCGATCTCCTCCACCGAAGTGCCCTCGAAACCCTTCGTCGCGAACAGGGTGCGACCGACTTCCAGCAGCTGTTGACGGCGCTCGGCACCGGTCATGCGGGTGCGACGCGCACGCCGCGGCTTCTCATTGCTCGGGGTGCTGCTGGAGTCGGTCGCCACGGCGTCAATCATGCCGCCTCGGCCGTCTCCCTCTTGCGTCGGGAAGCGTCCTCATCCGTTTTCCGTCGCGAATCGATACGCGAGCGTGACGGCCAGCGCACGTCGTACGCCCACCCGCACCGCTCGAACCAGCGGATCAGCCGCGCCGAGGAATCCAGCTGCCCCCGCTCCACCCCGTGCCGCGCCGACGTCGGGTCGGCGTGGTGCAGGTTGTGCCAGGACTCGCCGCAGGACAGGACCGCCAGCCACCACACGTTGCCGGAGCGGTCCCGCGACTTGAACGGGCGCTTGCCCACCGCGTGACAGATCGAGTTGATCGACCAGGTCACGTGATGCAGCAGGGCCACCCGCACCAGTGAACCCCAGAAGAAAGCGGTGAACGCGCCCCACCAGGACATCGTCACCAGACCACCGATCAGCGGCGGCAGCGCCAGGGAGAGGAACGTCCATGCGATGAACTGACGCGAGATCGCCCGGATCGCCCCGTCCTTGATCAGATCCGGCGCGTACTTGTCCTGCGGAGTCTGCTCCTCGTCGAACATCCAGCCGATGTGCGCCCACCACAGGCCCTTCATCAGCGCCGGAACCGTCTCACCGAACCGCCACGGCGAATGCGGGTCACCCTCCGCGTCGGAGAACTTGTGGTGCTTGCGATGGTCGGCCACCCACCGCACCAGCGGCCCCTCCACCGCCATCGATCCCATGATCGCGAGCGCGATCCGCAGCGGCCGCTTGGCCTTGAAGGAACCGTGCGTGAAGTAGCGGTGGAAACCGATCGTGATGCCGTGGCAGCCCAGGTAGTAGAAGAACACCAGCAGGCCGAGATCCAGCCAGCTCACCCCCCAGCCCCACGCCAGCGGCACCGCCGCCAGCAGCGCGAGGAACGGGACGGTGATGAAGAGCAGCAGCGTGATCTGCTCGATCGAACGCTTCTGCTCGCCACCCAGGGTGGCGGAGTGCGGGGAGGTGTCGTCGGTAGCCTTCGGAGAGTCTGCGATCACGTCGGAGCTTGAGGTCATGCGCGTCCCCTGTGGGGTCTCTTGGAGTCAGGCAGATGCCGGATCGGCGGAACCGCGCCGTACTTCCTACGGTTCCGTAACCTACGGCATCGTAAGTATGGCAGCGCTCGGTCCGGCGGCAAGAGGCCGCCAGCCTGCGCGTTCCTGTGGACACCTATCCTTGTGTCGGTCGGACAGCGCGGTCCGCTCACCATCCTTCCCGGCTGCCCGGCCCCGTATGCGGCACCCCGCCGCCCGAGGCCGCCCTTCGGGTTCCCTCCCAGACGAGCTTCAACACTGCAAGGAGCCGCACCTGTGAGCAGTGCCGACGACCTGACCACGAGCACCACCTCGACCAGCAGCGCACTGCGCGCCGACATCCGGCGCCTCGGCGACCTCCTCGGCGAGACCCTCGTCCGACAGGAGGGGCCCGAACTGCTCGAACTGGTCGAGAAGGTCCGCCGCCTCACCCGCGAGGACGGCGAAGCTGCCGCCGAACTTCTGCGCGGAACCGAACTGCAGACCGCCGCCAAGCTGGTCCGCGCCTTCTCCACCTACTTCCATCTCGCCAACGTCACCGAGCAGGTCCACCGCGGCCGCGAACTGCGCGCCAAGCGAGCCGCCGAAGGCAGCCTCCTCGCCCGCACCGCCGACCGCCTCAAGGACGCCGACCCCGAGCACCTGCGCCAGACCGTCGCCAACCTGAACGTCCGCCCGGTGTTCACCGCCCACCCGACCGAGGCCGCGCGCCGCTCGGTGCTCAACAAGCTCCGCCGCATCGCCGCGCTCCTGGAAACCCCCGTCATCCAGGCCGACCGCCGCCGCCACGACACCCGCCTCGCCGAGAACATCGACCTCGTCTGGCAGACCGACGAACTCCGCGTCGTCCGCCCCGAACCCGCCGACGAGGCCCGCAACGCCATCTACTACCTCGACGAACTGCACGCCGGCGCGGTCGGTGACGTCCTGGAGGACCTCACCGCGGAACTGGAGCGCGTCGGCGTCAAGCTCCCCGACGAGACCCGCCCCCTCACCTTCGGCACCTGGATCGGCGGCGACCGCGACGGCAACCCGAACGTGACCCCGCAGGTCACCTGGGACGTCCTCATCCTCCAGCACGAACACGGCATCAACGACGCCCTCGAGACCATCGACGAGCTGCGCGGATTCCTCTCCAACTCCATCCGCTACACCGGCGCCACCGACGAACTCCTCGACTCCCTCGGCACCGACCTCGAACGCCTCCCCGAGATCAGCCCCCGCTACAAGCGCCTCAACGCCGAGGAGCCCTACCGCCTCAAGGCCACCTGCATCCGGCAGAAGCTGGAGAACACCAAGCAGCGCCTCGCCAAGGGCACCCCGCACGAACCCGGCCGCGACTACCTCGGCACCGCCGAGCTGCTGAGGGACCTCACGCTCATCCAGACCTCACTGCGCGAACACCGGGGCGCGCTGTTCGCCGACGGCCGCATGGACCGTACGATCCGCACGCTCGCCGCCTTCGGCCTCCAGCTCGCCACCATGGACGTACGCGAACACGCCGACGCCCACCACCACGCCCTCGGCCAGCTCTTCGACCGCCTCGGCGAGGAATCCTGGCGCTACGCCGACATGCCCCGCGACTACCGCACCAAGCTCCTCGCCAAGGAACTCCGCTCCAGGAGGCCGCTCGCCCCCACCCCCGCCCCCGTCGACGCGGCCGGCGAGAAGACCCTCGGCGTCTTCCAGACCGTCAAGCGGGCCCTGGAGGTCTTCGGACCCGAGGTCATCGAGTCGTACATCATCTCCATGTGCCAGGGCGCCGACGACGTGTTCGCGGCCGCGGTCCTGGCGCGCGAGGCGGGGCTGGTCGACCTGCACGCCGGCTGGGCGAAGATCGGCATAGTGCCGCTGCTGGAGACCACCGACGAACTCAAGGCCGCCGACACCATCCTCGAGGACATGCTCTCCGACCCGTCCTACCGGCGCCTGGTCGCGCTGCGGGGCGACGTCCAGGAGGTCATGCTCGGCTACTCCGACTCCTCCAAGTTCGGCGGCATCACCACCAGCCAGTGGGAGATCCACCGCGCCCAGCGACGCCTGCGTGACGTGGCGCACCGGTACGGCGTACGGCTGCGCCTCTTCCACGGCCGCGGCGGCACCGTCGGCCGCGGCGGCGGCCCCTCCCACGACGCGATCCTCGCCCAGCCCTGGGGCACCCTGGAGGGCGAGATCAAGGTGACCGAGCAGGGTGAGGTCATCTCCGACAAGTACCTCGTGCCGTCCCTGGCCCGGGAGAACCTGGAGCTGACCGTCGCGGCCACCCTCCAGGCCTCAGCCCTGCACACCGCACCCCGCCAGTCGGTGGAAGCGCTGGCCCGCTGGGACGCGGCCATGGACGTGGTCTCCGACGCCGCGCACTCGGCCTACCGCAGGCTCGTCGAGGACCCCGACCTGCCCGCGTACTTCTTCGCGGCCACCCCGGTCGACCAGCTCGCCGACCTGCACCTCGGATCGCGGCCGTCCAGGAGGCCCGACTCCGGCGCCGGACTCGACGGACTGCGCGCCATCCCGTGGGTCTTCGGCTGGACCCAGTCCCGGCAGATCGTGCCCGGCTGGTTCGGCGTCGGCTCCGGACTGAAGGCCCTGCGCGAGGCCGGTCTCGACACGGTGCTCGACGAGATGCACGAACAGTGGCACTTCTTCCGCAACTTCATCTCCAACGTCGAGATGACGCTGGCGAAGACGGACCTCAGGATCGCCGCCCACTACGTCGACACCCTCGTCCCCGACGACCTGAAGCACGTCTTCGACACGATCAGGGCCGAACACGAACTGACCGTACGCGAAGTGCTCAAGGTGACCGGCGAGAGCGAACTGCTGGACGCCACACCGGTGCTGAAGCAGACCTTCACCATCCGCGACGCCTACCTGGACCCGATCTCCTACCTCCAGGTCGCCCTCCTCAAGCGCCAGCGCGACGCGGCCGCCGCGGGCGAGACCCCCGACCCGCTGCTGTCCCGAGCCCTGCTGCTCACCGTCAACGGCGTGGCGGCGGGCCTGCGCAACACCGGCTGAGCCGACCCGCGCACACGACAGTGCCCCCGAGCCTCGAAGGGCGGGCTCGGGGGCACTGTCATGAGGTCAAGTCGGCCGGTCAGGCCCTACGGCGACGGAACACCAGGTAACCGCCCCCCGCGAGCAGCGCGGCCGCAAGGCCGGACAGCAGGCCCACCGGGGCACCGTTGCCGGTCTCCGCGAGGTCACCGCCGCCGGTGCCCTGCACGGACGGGGAGGACGAGGCCGACGGCTCCACCGACTCGCCGGCGGACGGTCCCGGGCTCGGCGACGCGGACGGACCCGCCGACTCGCCGGCGGACGAACTCGGCGACGCGGAGGGCGAACCGGACGCGGAACCGGACGGAGAACCGGACGGCGTCGAACCGCCGCCGTCACCGCCGTCCTCGCAGTCGGTCCAGAAGACCTTGTGCTTGGCGGACCCGTTCTCACCCTCGAAGTTCCAGAACAGCTTGTAGTGCCCGTCGGGCAGCGACAGGTCGTTCGTACGGCCGTGACCGTCGGCGCCCAGCGTGATCTCGCCGGACTTCACGGTCTCGCCCTTGACGTCGGCCGTCGGGGCCCAGGCCTCGATGTGCCAGTCGACCTCCTGCGCGGCGTCAAAACCGAAGGCGTCGAGGTAGAAGGTGCAGACGTGCGGCTCGTTCTTGCGGAGCTCCTCGCCGGTCTTGGCATCGTGGATCTTCACGGTGCCGTTGTCACCAGGAGGAGTGGCGTACGCGGAGGGGGCGACCATCAAGACGGCCGAGGCGACGGCGCACAGGGCACCGGCGCGGATGAGGCTACGCATGGGGCAGTCCATCTTCGAGATGTGAACGGGAAGATGTGGAGGGGGCGGCTCAGCTTCCAGCCCGGACTGACCCTAGGTCAATCACGAACAGAGAACGAATAGTCCGGCCGCCGAACCGAGACCGCCGAAGCCCCTCAGATCGCGACAAAAGTGACCGTGAGCAGGGCAACTCCCGCCCACGCCATCACCCACGCCACCCGCGTCCGCCTGAGCCCGCCCGCGACCACCACCGAGGCCAGCAACAGCGCACCACCCATCGGCACCCACGCGTACAACACCCCGGCGGGACCCGACCGCACCACGTCATCACTGCCGGGCTTCACGACCACGTCGTACGTCTCACCCCTGCGCACCGCGACCGTACGCTCGATGACCACGCTCCGACGGGCCCTCGAACCCACCGACACCGGCGTGTACGGCCCCGTACATACATCCCCCGCGCACCGTGTCAGATGGACCGTGCCCCGCTCCCGCCCCTTGGTGAGCATCACATGCTGAGCCGAACCCCAGGACGCCCACACACCGGCGATCAGAATCAGCGCCACGACCGCCCCCATCGACACCAGCCGCCCGAATCGCAGCGCGACGACCGAGGTCCGACGGGAAGAGGGGGCAGTGGCAGGCATGGCCGGGATCATTGGCCATGCCACTGCGGTCGGTCAACTTCGCCCGGCCGGCCAGGGCGACACGTCACGAGTTGTACGTACTCTGCGCCCGCTCCAGACCCTCGATCACCAGAGCCTCCACCGCATCCGACGCCCGGTCCACGAAGTAGTCCAACTCCTTGCGCTCCGCCGACGAGAAGTCCTTCAACACGAAGTCCGCCACCTGCATACGACCCGGAGGCCGCCCGATCCCGAACCGCACCCGGTGATACTCCGCGCCCATCACCTTCGTCATCGACTTCAGCCCGTTGTGCCCGTTGTCCCCACCACCGAGCTTCAACCGCAACGTCCCGAAATCGATGTCCAACTCGTCATGAACCGCCACCACCCGCTCCACCGGCACCTTGTAGAAATCCCGGAGCGCGTTCACCGGCCCACCCGACAGGTTCATGTACGACATCGGCTTCGCCAGCACCACCCGCCGGTTCCCCGGACCCGGCGGCCCGATCCGCCCCTCCACCAACTGCGCCTGCGCCCTGCCCGCCCGCTTGAACCGGCCCCCCATCCGCTCCGCGAGCAGATCGGCCACCATGAAGCCGACGTTGTGCCGATTGCCCGCGTACTCGGGCCCCGGATTGCCCAGCCCCACGATCAGCCAGGGCACGTTGGCATCGGTCGTCACGTCCATGTCTCCTTGATACGCGCCAGCCGCTGCCCCCGGAGGGAACAGCGGCTGACAAAACGACGACGGTGAGGATCAGACCTCGATCACCGCACGGGTGAGGATCAGGCCTCGGTGGACTCTGCGCCCTCGGACTCCTCGCCGGCGGCCTCCTCGGCCTGCGCGGCCAGAACCTGCAGGACGACGGTGTCGCCGTCCACGCCCAGCTTGGTGCCCGACGGCAGCGGGATGTCCTTGGCGAGGATCGAGTCACCGGCCGACAGACCCTCGATGGAGACCGTGACGGACTCCGGGATGTGCGTGGCCTCGGCCTCGACCGGCAGCGCGTTCAGCACGTGCTCCAGCAGGAAGGCGCCGGGAGCCAGGTCACCCTCGGTGTGCACGTAGATCTCGACGTTGACCTTCTCGCCACGCGTGACCAGCTGCAGGTCCACGTGCTCCAGGAAACCCTTGATCGGGTCACGCTGCACCGACTTCGGGATCGCCAGCTCGTTCGACTTACCGTCGATGTCCAGCGCGATCAGAACGTTCGGCGTACGCAGCGCCAGAAGCAGCTCGTGACCGGGAAGCGTCAGGTGCAGCGGGTCGGAACCGTGGCCGTACAGCACACCGGGAACCTTGCTGTCACGACGGATACGACGGGCCGCACCCTTGCCGAACTCGGTACGGGTCGTCGCCGTGAGCTTTACCTCGGACATATGGATCACTCCTCGTAGAACCAGGAACGGACGTGGTCACCCGGCCACGAACGGCCTGCTACGAAGAGCGCGTCGATAACGGACAGCCGTACCGCACAGGTACGGCCTCCCTCGCCGAGCAACTTCAGCAGTCTACTCGGAGGGGGAGGCCGTACCCAAAAGGATCTTCGCCGCTTGTCGACTACCACTTGTCGACTACTGCTTGTCGACTACTGCTCGGGTCGACTACTGCTCGTCGAAGAGGCTCGTCACCGAACCGTCCTCGAACACCTCACGCACCGCACTCGCGATCGTCGGCGCGATCGACAGCACCTTGATCTTGTCCAGGTCCGCACCCAGCTCACCCGGCGTCGGCAGCGTGTCCGTGAAAATGAACTCGCTCACCCGCGAGTTCTTCAACCGGTCCGCCGCCGGACCCGACAGCACACCGTGCGTCGCCGTCACGATGACGTCCTCCGCACCGTGCGCGAACAACGCGTCCGCAGCGGCGCAGATCGTGCCACCCGTGTCGATCATGTCGTCGACCAGCACACACACCCGGCCCTTGACCTCACCCACGACCTCGTGGACGGTCACCTGGTTCGCCACGTCCTTGTCACGCCGCTTGTGCACGATCGCCAGCGGCGCGCCCAGCCGGTCACACCAGCGGTCCGCGACCCGCACCCGGCCCGCGTCCGGGGACACGACCGTCAGCTTGTCCTTGTCGACCTTCTTGCCCACGTAGTCCGCGAGGAGAGGAAGGGCGAAAAGATGATCCACCGGACCGTCGAAGAAACCCTGGATCTGATCCGTGTGCAGATCCACGGTCAGGATGCGGTGGGCACCGGCCGTCTTCATCAGGTCCGCGATCAGACGCGCCGAGATCGGTTCACGCCCACGGTGCTTCTTGTCCTGCCGCGCGTAACCGTAGAACGGCACGATGACAGTGATGGAGCGAGCCGACGCACGCTTCAACGCGTCGATCATGATCAACTGCTCCATGATCCACTGATTGATCGGAGCCGTATGGCTCTGAATCACAAAGCAGTCCGCACCACGCGCCGACTCCTGGTAACGGACGTAGATCTCTCCGTTCGCGAAGTCGAAGGCCTTCGTCGGGACGACCCCGACACCCAACTGCTGGGCGACCTCCTCGGCAAGCTCGGGGTGGGCGCGGCCGGAGAAGAACATCATCTTCTTCTCGCCGGTCGTCTTGATCCCGGTCACAGCACTGTCTCCTCAGAGGTTTCTCAGCGGGTACCGGACGACCGTCTCAACTGGCTGCGAGAGGCCGTCACGGCTGGTGGGGTGCGAGCGCGCACTTATCACGGTACGCCGTGTCAGGCGCACACGTTTCCGGTCAGCCCTCGCCGTCCTCCCGACGGGACGCCGCCTCGGCCGCCTTCGCCGCCGCGCTCCCCGGGCGCTTACGAGCCACCCAACCCTCGATATTCCGCTGCTGACCGCGGGCCACAGCCAACGAACCGGGCGGCACATCCTTCGTGATCACGGACCCCGCGGCGGTGTACGCACCGTCCCCGACCGTGACAGGAGCCACAAACATGTTGTCCGAACCCGTACGGCAATGAGAGCCCACCGTGGTGTGGTGCTTGTCCTGCCCGTCGTAGTTCACGAACACACTCGCCGCACCGATGTTGGTGTACTCACCGATCGTCGCGTCACCGACATACGAGAGATGCGGAACCTTCGTCCCCTCCCCGATCGACGCGTTCTTCGTCTCGACGTACGTACCGACCTTCGACTTCAGCCCCAGCCGCGTCCCCGGCCGCAGATAGGCGAACGGCCCGACGGAAGCCTGCGGCCCGACCTCGGCACCGTCCGCCACCGTGTTGTCCACCCGCGCCCCGGCACCGACCACGGTGTCCGTCAGCCGGCAGTTGGGCCCCACCACCGCACCCTCACCGAGATGCGTCGCCCCGTGCAACTGCGTCCCCGGCAGCACGGTCGCGTCCTGCTCGAACGTGACGCTCACGTCGACCCAGGTAGTGGCCGGGTCGATCACGGTCACCCCGGCCAGCATCGCCTCGGTCAGCAACCGGTCATTGAGAATCCGCCGCGCCTGCGACAACTGCACCCGGTTGTTGATCCCGGCGATCTCACGATGATCGCCGGCGACACACGCCCCGACACGATGCCCGGCCTCGCGCAGAATCCCGAGAACGTCCGTCAGGTACTCCTCACCCTGCGAGTTGTCCGTCCGCACCTTCCCCAGAGCGTCGGCCAGAAGCTGCCCGTCGAACGCGAACACCCCCGAGTTGATCTCCCGGATCGCCCGCTGCGACTCGGACGCGTCCTTGTGCTCGACGATCCCGGTGACAGCCCCCGACGCCCCGTCCCGCACGATCCGCCCGTACCCGGTCGCGTCCGGCACCTCAGCGGTGAGAACGGTGACCGCGTTGCCGTCCTCGGAATGCGTCGCGGCCAGCGCCTGCAGCGTCCCCGCGGTCAGCAGCGGAGTGTCCCCGCACACGACCACCACGGTCCCGTCGACCGACCCGCCCAGCTCCTCCAGGGCCATCCGCACGGCATGCCCCGTACCGTTCTGCTGCGCCTGCACCGCCGTACGGACCTCGGCGTCGGTCTCGGCGAGATGCGCGGTCACCTTCTCGCGGGCGTGACCCACGACCACGACCAGGTTCTCCGGCTGCAACTCACGGGCGGCGGCCAGCACATGGCCCACGAGGGAACGGCCACAGATCTCATGCAGGACCTTGGGTGTGGCCGACTTCATACGGGTGCCCTCACCCGCTGCGAGAACGACGACGGCTGCCGGGCGAATGGCGCTCACGGGGTTGCCCTTCGGCTTCTGGGAGGGGGTGGACATCCGCAGGATACCGGGGCGTTTCTTGGGGGACATGACAGTGGGTCCTGACTGTGCAGTCAGGACCCGAACCGAGGATGGCTCCCCCGCCAGGACTCGAACCTGAAATACATTATCCAAAGTAATGTGTGTTGCCGATTACACCACGGGGGATCACTCAGGGCAGCCTACGCGGTTCGCCGCCTGGCCTCCACCACCATGCCAGACCACCACCCCGCGATGCGACGGTACGGCTCGGCGCTCTGCGATACGCGGATCACGAGGCAGCCTCGACAACCATCGCCCAGGTTCTTGCGGACGGTCTTGGGGTTAGGGCCCATGGTGTCCGGGTCCTTCTCGAAGGACCGGCTGGATCACGCCGGGGTCGCTGTCGACGAAGAGGACGTACTCCCGGCGTGCGTAGATTCGAACTCTTCGAGCACCCCAGCTCCACCTGTGCCACCGCCCGCTCCCGCAGCCCCTCGAAATCCGCGTACTTGCCTTGTGGATGTGCCATAGGCATACCGTCCGGGCGGAATGCGATCTTCCGGGGTCGAACAGGGGCTGGTTCAGCAGTTCGAGGGATATCGGTTGGTTTCGCTTCCGTTCGGTTACGGACTGTGGTGTAGGCCAGTCACGGAAACTCACCGGAAAAGGGGCGCCCGGCGACCGTAGGCTGGAGGGCATGACCACGACGGGGGAACACCACGCGACGGCTGCGGAAGGGCCGTGGTGGTGGGCGCGGAGGCGCAGTGCGGTGCTGGACGTCGGTCTGGCTGTGGTGTCCGCGGTGGAGTGTGCCGTGGAGGGGGTTCCGTTCGCGCGGGACGCGGGGATTCCGCTCGGCGCGGGGCTCGTGTTCGGGTTACTGGCCGGCTCGGTGCTGGTGTTGCGGCGTCGGTGGCCGATCGCCGTGGTGCTGGTGTCGATCGCGATCACGCCTGCCCAGATGGGCTTTCTGATGGGCATCGTCGGCCTGTACACGCTGGCCGCGTCGGAGTTGCCGCGTCGGATCATCGGTTCGCTGGCGGGGATGTCGCTGGTGGGGACGTTGATCGTGACGTTTGTGCGGGTGCGGCAGAGCATGGCGCGGGGGGAGCTGACGCTGGGTGACTGGTTCGTCCCGTTCGCGTCGATCACGACGTCGTTGGGGCTGACCGCGCCGCCGTTGCTGCTGGGGCTGTATGTGGGGGCGCGGCGGCGGTTGATGGAGAGTTTGCGGGAGCGGGCGGACAGTCTGGAGCGGGAGCTTCAGCTGCTGGCGGAGCGTGCGGAGGAGCGGGCCGAGTGGGCGCGGGGCGAGGAGCGGACGCGGATCGCCCGGGAGATGCATGACGTCGTCGCGCATCGGGTGAGTCTGATGGTGGTGCATGCGGCGGCGTTGCAGGCGGTCGCGCGGAAGGATCCCGAGAAGGCGGTGAGGAACGCCGCGCTGGTGGGGGACATGGGGCGGCAGGCGTTGACCGAGTTGCGGGAGATGCTCGGGGTGCTGCGCAGTGGTGAGCCGGGGTCGGCGCGGCGGGAGAGTGTGCCGTTGGCGGCGGTGGGTGTGGCGGCCGCGGCGGCGGCTTCGCGGGCGGTGGATGACGGGGGTGCGGCGGACGGGCCGTGTCTGTCGGATCTGGATGTGCTGGTGGGGCAGTCGGCGGCGGCCGGGATGGTGGTGGAGCTGTCGGTGGAGGGGGAGTCGCGGGGGTATGCGGCGGAGATCGAGCAGACGGCGTTCCGGGTGGTGCAGGAGGCGTTGACGAACGTCCACAAGCATGCGGCGGGTGCGAAGACGCGTGTGCGGTTGGCGCATCGGGGGGCGGAGGTCGCGATGCAGGTGGAGAACGAGCCGCCGGGTGAGGTGTCGGCGGCGTCGGCGCGGTTGCCGTCGGGGGGCAATGGCCTGGTGGGGATGAGGGAGCGGGTCCTGGCGCTGGGCGGGGTGTTTGTGTCGGGGCCGACGGAGGCGGGGGGTTTTCGGGTGTCGGCGGTGATTCCGGCGTCGTAGGGCCGGTGCGTCGTTGTTCCCGCTCTGCTCCCGGCTCTCGGCTCTGGTTCTGTGCGGCTGGGGGCTTCAGCTCGCGCTGAGGCGGGTGGGTTCGGTGCCGGAGACGAGGGTGGTGAGGGCGCGGTCGAGGTCGGGGCCGAGGTACCAGTCGCCGGTGTGGTCGAGGGTGTAGACGCGGCCTTCGGTGTCGATGGCGAGGAGGGCCTGGGCGTCGGTTTCGGCGCCGAGGGGGCAGACCTCGGTGTCGAGGGCGCGGCCGAGGTCGCCGAGGGTGCGGGCCATGTGGAGGCCGTGCAGCGGGTCGAGGTGGAGGGCGGCGGGGGCGATCTGGCGGCCGGGGCCGGTGGGGGTGATGTGGAGTCCGCCGAATTCGGCCCAGGCTTCGACGGCGGCGGGGAAGACGGCGTGCCGGTGTCCGGCGGGTGAGGTGTGGTCGCGCAGGGCGTCGGCCCAGATCTCGGCTTGTTTTATGTCCCAGCGTCCGGGTTGCCAGCCGGCGGCGCGCAGGGCGGCGTCGACGGGTACGGCGAAGCGGGTGGTGGTGCGGTCGGGGTGCATCTGCCCTTCGTTCGTGGAGGTCGTTCGGTGGTGCGCGGTCGTTCGGTGGTGCGTAGTCGTTCGGTGGTGCGTGGCTGCTCGGGGGTGCGTGATCGTTCGGGGGTACGTGGGGGAGGGGGTGGGGCGTTCAGCCGTCGGTTGTCGTGGAGTCGACGATGCGGACTCCGAAGTGGGCGCTGAGCGCGGTGCAGGCTCGGCAGGGGGCGGCGAAGGTGCCGTGGAGGGGGTCGCCGTCCTCGCGGATGTGGCGGGCGGTGAGTTTGGCCTGCTTGAGGGATCTTCGGGCTTCGCCGTTGGTCAGGGGTTTGCGGGCGGCGCGTTTGGTGCGGGCGGCGTCCACGGCGGCGACGTGGCGGGATATCAGCAGGGCTTCGGCGCAGCGGCCGGTGAAGCGGTCGCGTTGTCCGCTGGGGAGGGTGTCGAGGAAGTCCTGGACGAGGGGGTGCAGGGCGGGAGGCTGGTCGCCGCGGGCGGCGGTGCCGGTGAGGGTGGCACCGCGGACGGAGAGGGCGGCGGCGATGGTGGGGAGTATGCCGTCGCGGCGGTGGCGCAGGGTGGGGGCGTGCGGGGCGTCGGTGCTGCTCCAGCCGATGCGGGGGTCGCCGGACGTGCCCGGTCGCGGTCCTGGGTGCGGTCCCGTCTGCGTGGCGTTCATGATCGTCATCCCCTCGCGAGCATCCCCCCGGCGGAGACAGACTGCCAAATGGCGGGGCTGCTGCGGAAGCTGGGGCGGTGCGACACGCCCGTGTTCGGGCAGGCTGTCACGGTGGGGTGACGGCGGGTCACGGAAGCGGACGGGTGCTGACCGGTGCCCGGTGACCGGGTTCGTCGTACCGCATAGGCTGTCGGCACCGCGATCCACGCGGTCGGTGCGTGGAGTGAAGTGGACAGAAGTCGGGGCGGGCGTCGAGACGTGGTCGAGACGGACGTCGTGACGGACGAGACAGTCGATACGGGGCGTAGTGGCGCGGAGTCGGTCACTACGGGTCGTACAGAGTGCCGCAGGGGGCAACCGCCATGACGACAGGTCGGCTCGGGCTGGGGGCGCCTCCCGGCCGTCAGGCCGGGGGACAGGGCGTGCCGCCGAACGCGGCGTACGCCGGGCAGGTCGTGCATTTCCCGGATCCGGTCCGGGCGGCCCGTCACCCGAGAGGGGTTCGGGTGGATGAGCGTGGTTATCCCGACTTCTCGGCGTATGCGCGGGCGGCGGTGGAGATCGCGGAGCCGCCGGAGGGTTTCGGGGTCGACGAGTTGCGGCTGACGGACTATGTGTCGGCGAACGCGGCGTTGTCGGCGACGGGGCACGAGTTGTGGGACACGGTGCCGGCGGTGGCGACGCCGCATGGCTGGACGTGGCATCACGTGGTCGGTGGCCGGCGGCTGGAGTTGGTTCCGGTCGAGGTGAAGGCGTTGTTGCGGCATCACGGCGGTATCGCGACGTCGGTGGTGGACCAGGGCAAGCGGGGCACGCGGCCGTTGCAGGAGACGCGTCCGGTGCATGTGGGGCTGCCGAAGTCGGGTGTGGCGGTGACGGAGGCGCAGGTGCAGGGGGTCGAGGAGGACCTCGGGTACCGGCTGCCGGGTGCGTACCGGTCGTTCCTGAAGGCGGCGGGCGGGTGTGCGCCGGTGGGCGCGGCGTTGGACGCGGAGTTGGGGCTGCTGGTGGACCAGCCGTTCTTCACGGTGCGGGACGAGGCGGCGGTCAACGATCTGGTGTACGTGAACAAGTGTCTGCGTGACCATCTGACCAAGGACTATCTGGGGGTCGGGTTCGTGCAGGGCGGTCTGCTGGCCGTGAAGGTGAAGGGCGAGCGGATCGGTTCGGTGTGGTTCTGCGCGTACGACGACGCGCGGGACGTGGATCCGTCGTGGTCGCCGCCGGAGCGGGTGGAGCGGCTGCTGTTGCCGTGCGGTGAGGACTTCGACGTCTTCCTGTCGCGGCTCGCGGGCAATCCGCCGGAGTTGGAGACCGTGGCGAACCTGATGGTGGACGGCGGGTTCGCGCGGTCCGTTCCCGTGTCTTCCGTGGGGGAGTGAGTCGGCGATGGTGACGTTCGCGCAGGCGCAGGAGCGCGCGGAGGAGTGGATCAACGGCGATGTGCCGTCGTACCAGCATCGTGAGGTGCGGGTGCGGGAGTTCGGACTCGGGTTCGTGGTGTGGGCGGAGGACCGGGCGGACGGGCCGCGTTCGGACGGGGGTGCGCAGCGGCTGGTGATCGCCCGGGACAGCGGGGAGGCCACGTTGTGGCCCGCGCTGCCGGTGGGGGAGGTGGTCCGCCGGTACGAGGAGGAGTACGGCCGGGCGGACGTCGTCGCCGACGCGGTGCCGGCGCCTGCGGTTCGGGTGGACCTGAATCAGACGTCGTTCTTGTTGAGTCCGCCGGAGTGGTTGCAGGAGGCGGCGGACAAGTTGGGGATTCCGGATCGGCGGGGGGCGGGGGCCGGCGCTTCGGCTTCGGCCGCCTCGGGGTCGGGTCCGGCTGAGTCCGCGTCGGGGTCGGGTTCCGGCGTCGGCTCGGGTTCGGGTGCTGTGTCGGGTTCGGCTCCGGCTCCTGGGTCCGCTTCGGTCGGCGGGGCGGGGGCGCTTCCCCAGACGCAGGCCGGGCCCGGGGGTGTGGGGGCGGGTGCGGCTCCTGCCGCTTCAGACGCTTCTGGTGGGTCGGCCGAGGGGCCGTCCGGTGGGCCCGGGGTGCCGAGTGTGCCGCCGGGGGCGACGCCGTGGGCCGGGACGGACACCAACGCGGATGCCGGTGAGGACCGTTCCGTACCGCTGCCGGCGACGGTGTTCGCGCCGCCGCTGAGCGGTTCCGACGACGAGGCCCGGCCGCCCACGGCACCGCCGGACGCCAAGACGGCCCTGATGTCGGGCGGGAGCCAACTCCCGCGGACCTCGGTCGCTCCGGCGGCGGACGATCCGAACACGCCGGGCCCGCGGGGCGGTGCGCCGGGCGGGTCGTCGTACGGCTATCCGCACGGTCAGGGTGGTGCCGGGGCCGGTGTCACGCCTCCGTCTGCGCCGGGTGGGTCCTCCTACGGCTATCCGCAGGGGCCCGGTGGTGCCGGCGCACCCGGGACACCGCCTGCGCCGCCTTCGTACGGGTATCCGCAGGGGGCGGCGGGCGGGGCGCCGCAGCCTCCTGCCGCCGGGGCCGGTGGTCCGGGCCGGTCGCCGGCGCCGAACGCCGCGGACATCGCCGACGCCGCGACGAGCAAGGCGGAGCCGCCGTCGCGTCGCGCACGGGGCGCGGGTGCGAATCCGCCACCTCCGCCGGGCGCCCCGGGTACACCGGGAGCGCGACCGGCCGGCACGCCGGGTCCGGCTGGGCCGTCGGGGCCTGCGGCGGGTGGGTACGTGCCGACGCAGTTCGTGTCGGCGTCCGGACCCGGCGGACCTGACGGGCCGGACGCCGGGCCGGGGGCTCCCTCCGCCGCGGGCGGGCCGCAGGCTCCGGGTGCGCCGAAGCCGCCCGGCCCGCCGAACCCGCCCGGTGCGCCGAAGTCGCCCGGTGTTCCGGGGGCGCCCGGTGGTACGCCTCCGGGCGGTGTCCACCACGCCGCCACGGTGCTTGCCGATCCTGGGCGGCCGGCCCCCGGTGCGGGCGCGCCGCAGCCGCCGGGTGCCCCCGGCGCACCCGGTACGCCGCACCCACCGGGTCCTCCTGGTGCCCCGGGTACGCCTCAGCCTCCTGCTGCTCCGGGGATGCCGGGCGCCCCCGGCGACCCTGGCGCCCAGGGCTCATCCGGCGGCGCGCGCGGGGCCGCCCACCGTGCGGAGACCGTGCTGTCCGCGCCCCCCACCGGGGGCGCCCCCGGCACGCCCCCGCCCCCGTCACCCCCCGGGGCTCCAGGCGCCCCGGGCGCCCCCGGCATGCCCCGGGGCGCCGCCGCACCCCCGGCCCCGCCGCAGCCGATGCCTCCTGGCGCCGTGCCTCCCGGCACGATGCCTCCGCCCGGAGCCATGCCTCCCGGCGCGGCGATGCCGCCTCCGGGCACCATGCCGCCGCCCCCGCCGCCCGGGGCCATGCCGCCGCCCGGGGCCATGCCGCCGCCGGGCGCCATGCCCCCGCCTCCCCCGCCCGGTGCGGCGCGGCAGCCCTCGTACGGCTATCCGCAGCAGGGGCAGCCGACCGTCGGCCCCGGCTATCAGGCCGTGTTGCGCTACCGCGCGCAGGACGGGTCGGAGCAGCAGCTGATCCGGCGTTCGGCACCGGGGACGCCGCACCCGGAGTGGCAGATCTTCCACGAGCTGCGGGCGATGAACGTGCCGCCGGACCAGGTCCTGGAGCTGCACACGGAGTTGGAGTCGTGTGAGCTGCCGGGCGCGTACTGTGCGCGGATGATCCGGGAGCAGTGGCCGCAGGCCCGCATCGCGAGCATCGCCCCGTACGGCACGGATCATGCGAGCCGGCAACAGGGCATGCACCAACTGCTCGCGCACCAGGGCGAGTTGCACCAGGTGGCGGACGGTCCCGCCCGGCCCGCTCCGGTACGGGCGCCGCTCCCGCAGGTGCAGCCCGCGCCGCCGATCCCGCCGGAGGGCGTGGCGCAGGAGCTGGCGGGCGCCTTCGGGCCGGGGATCTTCCGGTTCGAGCAGGCGGCGGTGTCCCGGCAGGGCGTGCCGCCGGTGGTGGCGCACTCGCTGGTGGTGGCGGGGCTGCCGATGGACATGGGCCCGTTCTTCTGGGCGCAGGCCCAGCCGGGACGGCCCGTGCCGACGCTGGCGGAACTGGCGGCCGAGCGCGGGGTGCAGCCGGCTCCGGACGCGGGCTCGTACCTCGTCATGGGCAGCGATTTCGGCAAGGCGGTCTGTGTGCAGTACGGCACCGCGAACATCGTGGCGGTGCCGGTGGAGGCGGGGCCGGGCGGCGGGTCCGTACCGCCGCAGTTCGTGAACACGGGGCTGCCCGAGTTCCAGCGGTGCCTGGCGCTGCTGGGCCGGATGTGGCGGCTCCGGTTCGGGCTGAACCAGGAGCAGGCCGGCCGGTGGACCGTGGACTTCCAGGTCCAGTTGGCCTCCCTCGATCCGGCGGCGCTCGGTTCGCCGGAGAGCTGGTGGTCGGTGCTGCTGGAGCAGATGTGGGACGGGTTGTTGTGACGCCCCGCCCCTGATGTCCCACACCTGACGCGCCACGCGTGAGAGAGGGCCGGACCCGGTCGCGAGACCGGGTCCGGCCCTTCCGCGTGCGGTGAGGCTCCTTGCGCGCGGACAGGGCCGTGACCCGCGCCCGGAGTGTCAAGTTATGAGCACTTACGTCCGATACATCAAGATGTGCGCGAAATCATCATGTCGCATCCGTTCGGCGGAGAGGGGCTCCAGGATGAGCAGCGCATCGATGTCGCCACATGGGTTCGTGGCCGTACGAGGGCGCGGCTACCGTCCCGAACAGGTCGACGCGTACGCGCGTGCCCTCTCCCGGGACCGGGACGCGGCCTGGGAGCGGGCCGCCCGGCTGACCGTGCTGGCCAAGGAGATGGAGGCGGAGGCGGCCCGGATGCGGGAGGCGGTGGCGGCGCTTGCCCCGCAGACGTACGAGGCCCTCGGGGAGGGGGCGCGGCGGCTGTTCGAGCTCGGGCAGGAGGAGGCGCGGGCCGTGCGGGACGGCGCGCGGCAGAAGGCGCAGCGCCTTGTGGAGGAGGCGCGGGCGCGTGCGGACGGCGTGCGCGAGGCCGCACAGGCGGACGCCGACGCCGTACGCGCCGAGGCCGAGGAACACGCCCGGCAGCGACTGCTCGCGGCGCGCGCCGAGGCCGACGAGATCCGCATCGGCGCCCGGCGCGAGGTGAAGGAGGGGCGCGGAGAGGCGCTCGCACCGTTGCGCGAGGTACGTCAGCGCACCACCGGGATGCTCACCGACCAGGCCGAGGAGCACGCCGAACGGTGGGCCCTGGCGGAGCAGGAGGCGGAGGAGAGGGCGGCAGCGCTGGACGCGCGGAACGCGCAGCGGATGGCCCGGGCCGAGACCGAGCTGTCCGAGGCGAAGCAGGCGTTCGCCGACGCGGAGGTGGGATCGCGGCGGCTGCAGGAGGAGGCGCGAGCGCGGGCGGCCGAGATGCTCGCGGCGGCCCGGGTCGAGGAGGAGCGGATCGCCCGGGAGACGGAACGGGTGCTGCGCGAGCACGGGGAACAGTGGGACGACGTACGGGCCCAGCTCGACCAGGTACGCAGCAGCCTGACGGCGCTGACGGGGAGGGCGACGATGGAGTAAGAAGCACACCAGCGCACCGGCATGCCAACGCACCGGCACACCAACGCACCGGCACACCAGCGCACCGGCACACCAGCGCACCGGCACACCAGTGCACCGGCATGCCAACGCACCAGCGCACCGCAGCACCAGCACACCGAGCCGGCTGAGGCCGGCTGTGCCGCCCCGGTGATGGCCGGTCAGTCCCCGAGCTCTCCGAGCCGTGCCCGCCGGTAGCGGGCGCCCGGGCGGCCGTTGAGGGTGAGGGTTCCGGTCGCGGTGAAGCCGTTGCGCTCCAGGACGGTCCGGGACGCCCGGTTGTCGAGGGTGGCCCTCGCGGTGAGCGCGACCAGGCCGTACGTCGTCCCGGCCAGCCGGCACATCTGCCGGACCGCCGCCGTCGCCACGCCCCGTCCGGCAGCGGACTCGCCGATGCGGTACCCGAGTTCGGCGGAGCCCTGCGCGACGTCCACCAGGTTGATCCGGCCGATCAGCTCGCCCTCCTCGTCCAGGAGGACGTGGAAGTGGCACACACCGGTGTCCTGTTCGGCGAGGAGCGCCTGGTGGCGGGCGGCGAACTCGGTGAAGTACGCGTCCCCGCGATCCGGGATGGAGCGTGCGAAGTAGGCTCGGTTGGCTTGTTCGAAGGCGAGCAAGGCGTCCGCGTGATCGGCCCGCAGGCGCTCCAGGGTCGGCATGGGGTCAGGGTACGCACAGGCGCGGAGTCCGGGCGCGCCTCACCTCCTCTGACGAGGGGCCCGTAGTCCTAAGGGCCCCTCGTCATGCGGCCCGTGGTCCTACGGGACCCTCTCGTCATGCGACTGAGGGTGGACGTAGGGCCGCTGTCCCGCGGCCTACCGTCCTCGGTATGAAGAGATCACGCCGCTTAGTCATGGCCGCGTCCGCCGTCCTCGCGTGCACCTTGACCCTGCCGATCGCGAGCACGTCCGTCGCCGCCGCCTCCGCCGTGCCCTCGTCCGCGTCTTCGGCGGCCTCCGGGGTGCCGGCCTCCGGGTCCGCCTCGGTCGCCGCCTCCGCCGTGCTCCCGCGCCCCACCGGCCCGCACGCCGTCGGCCGCGACACGCTCCACCTCGTCGACACCGGCCGCCGGGATCCCTGGGTGCCCTCCGCCGGCCCGCGACAGCTGATGGTGTCGATGTACTACCCGGCCCGCCCGGGAACGGGCGCCGCGAGGGCCCCGTACATGACCACCGAGGAGGCCCGTCTGCTGCTGCGGCTGCGGGCTCCGGAGGCCACCGTCGCGCCCGAGGTGATCAGCGGGGTCCGCACCTGGTCGCACACCGACGCGCGCCCACTGCACGGCCGCTACCCGCTCCTGGTGCTCTCGCCCGGGTTCACGTTCCCGCGCGCCACGCTCACCGGCCTGGCCGAGGACCTGGCCGGCAGGGGATACGTCGTCGCGCTGGTCGACCACCCGTACGAGAACGCCGGAACGACCCTCCCCGACGGGACGACCCTGCCGTGCGCCATCTGTGACGATCTCCCGGAGGGCGGTCCCGCGACCGTCACCGCGAGCCGGGCCGTGGACCTCTCCTTCGTTCTCGACCGGCTGACGGGACATCATCCGGCCTGGCGGTACGCCCGGATGATCGACCCTCGGCGGATCGGCATGGGCGGGCACTCCATCGGGGGTGCCGCCACCGCCGCGACCATGGCCGCCGACGCGCGCGTGAGGGCCGGGATGAACATGGACGGCAACTTCTTCGTGCCCGTCCCGGACAGCGGCCTGGGCGGCCGCCCCTTCCTGATGCTCGGCGCGACGGACCGGACCGGCGACGAGTCCTGGAACCGGACCTGGGCCCAACTGGACGGCTGGAAGCGCTGGCTGACGGTCGCGGGAGCGGATCACGGCTCCTTCACGGACGTACCCCTGCTCGCGGAGCTGGCCGGCATCCCCGACTCCGCGCCGCTCCCCTTCGAGCGCGGAGAGACCCTCACGCGCGCGTACGTCGCCGCTTTCTTCGACCGGCACCTCAAGGGGCTCGACCGGCCCCTGCTGGACGGCCCGTCACCGGCCAACCCCGAGGTCTCCGTACGGGTGCCCTGAGGCCGGCACTCCTTGAGCGGGCCCTTGAGCGAGCCCCTCGATGAAGCACCTGAGAGGGTTCCTCGCGGGCTTCACTCCTTGAGAGGGCTCCTCGGGGGACTTCACTCCTTGAGCACCGGAAACCTGCGCGGCGCCAGGAACAGCAGCACCAGGAACGCCGCCGCCGCCGCGCAGGAAGCGCCCAGGTAGACGGCGTGCACCGCGTCCGCGATGGCCCGGCGGGTCGCCTCGGGCGCGGTGCCCGCGTCCAGGGCGCGCGTCACCGAGTCCAGGTCGCTCGCGCCGCCGAGCCGCGAGGCCAGTACACCGTTGGCGATCGCGCCGAAGACAGCCGCGCCGACCGTCTGCCCGGTCTGCCGGCAGAACAGCACGGACGCGGTGGTGGTACCGCGTTCGGCCCAGTCGACGGTCGACTGGACGCCGACGAGCAGCGGGAGCTGGAAGAGACCGAGCGCGGCGCCGAGCAGCAGCATCAGCAGGGTCGGCTGCCAGGCCTCGCCGGGATAGGGCAGGAAGGGGAACGCGAACAGGATCAGCGTCGCCGCGCCGATGCCCAGCATGGCCGTGTTGCGAAAGCCGATGCGCCGGTACACGTGCTGGCTGAGGGCGGCCGAGACCGGCCAGCTCAGCGTCCACACGGAGAGCACGAATCCGGCGGCCACCGGTGCCAGGCCCAGCACGGACTGCGCGTACGTCGGCAGGAACACGCTCGGCGCCACCATCAGCAGGCCGAGCGCGCCGAGGGCGAGGTTGACGGCGGCGATCGGGCGCCGGCGCCACACCCACCCGGGGATGATCGGCTCGGCGGCCCCGCGTTCGATGACGACGACGAGGCCGGCCAGTGCGACTCCCGCGGCGAACAGGGAGAGCGAGGGCCCGGACAGCCAGGGCCACGCGACCCCGCCCTGCACCAGGGCCGTGAGCAGGACGCCGCCGCACGCGAACACGGCCAGCGCGCCCGCCCAGTCGACCCGCGCGCGGGTGGGCGCCTCCCGTTCCGGCTCGTGCAGGTACCGGGCGATCAGCCACAGCGCGAGCGCCCCGATGGGCAGGTTGACGAGGAAGATCCAGCGCCAGTCGGCGTACGTCGCCAGTACCCCGCCCACGCCGGGTCCCGCGACGGCGGACACCGCCCACACCGTGGAGAGCTTGGACTGGATCTTCGGGCGCTCCTTGAGGGGGTACAAATCGGCGGCGAGGGTCTGCACGGTGCCCTGCAGGGCACCGCCGCCCAGGCCCTGCACGATCCGGAACGCGATCAGCGCGCCCATGTTCCAGGCCAGCGCGCACAGCAGGGAGCCGAGCAGGAAGAGGGCCGCGCCCGCGACCAGCACCGGCTTGCGGCCGAAGGTGTCGGAGAGTTTGCCGTAGACGGGCAGGGTGACGGTCACCGCGAGCAGATAGCCGGAGAACAGCCAGGAGAAGACGGAGAAGCCGCCGAGGTCGCCGACGATCTGCGGGACGGCCGTGGAGACGATGGTGGAGTCGAGGGCGGCCAGCGCCATCGCGAGCATCAGGGCAGCGACGACGGCACCGCGCCGGTCGTCCGAGGTGCCCTGCACGGCCTGGCGTACCGCCGGTCTCGTGTCGCCCACGCGGATTCCTTCCCCATGCATCTATCTGCCGCTGGACAGCTTCCCACCCACTCGTGGATCGCGGGAGTGCCTGTCCGGGGAGCGGGCGCGCTTGACCCTCACGCCACGGAAGGGTGGAGCCTGGGTGGGCCGGAGGGTGGAGCGGACCCTGAGAATCCCTCCACCTGTCGGTGGACTGCCCCTAGGGGTACCTCCGTACTAGGGGTCGGGGAGGGTTCGTACCGCCGGAGGACGAGAAGGGGCCGGGGTCGTCCTTAACCTGGCTTTACGCCGCTGGGGGGCGGCTCGGGAAGGGGCGGGGGGACGGCTCGGGAAGGGCCTCGGAGTTGCTCGGGGAAGGGTCGGGGGAGTGGCTCGGGAAGAGCCGGGGGCGGTTGACCGCACTGCCGGGGGTGGGGTTTTCCTCAGCAGAAGACTGCGCTGAGCACCAGCGCGCCGCACCCCCTCCGGGCACCAGACTCATCGACGTAGCCACTGCGTCCCACGCTTCATCCGCACGTACCACGCTTCATTCATAACCGACTTAGGAGACATACCGTGACATCGGCTGTAACCATTCCCAGGCACGGGGGCACTGGAGGGCGTACGGCCGTTGCCGCGCGGGCACGGCAGGTCGTCAAGGCGTACGGGTCCGGCGAGACCCGCGTCGTCGCCCTCGACCACGTCGACGTGGACATCGCCCGCGGCCAGTTCACCGCGATCATGGGTC
The DNA here is from genome assembly GCA_000720805.1 of Streptomyces violaceoruber. GTDB lineage: Bacteria > Actinomycetota > Actinomycetes > Streptomycetales > Streptomycetaceae > Streptomyces > Streptomyces cellulosae_A. Next base: position 14,810 of record JODI01000034.1, on the reverse strand, counting down.
CCTCGGGGTCCGGCAAGTCCACGCTGATGCACTGCCTCGCCGGTCTCGACACGGTGACGTCCGGACAGATCTACCTGGACGACACCGAGATCACCGGCCTCAAGGACAAGAAGCTCACACAGCTGCGCCGGGACCGGATCGGGTTCATCTTCCAGGCGTTCAACCTGCTGCCGACGCTGAACGCGCTGGAGAACATCACCCTGCCCATGGACATCGCGGGCCGCAAGCCCGACAAGGCGTGGCTCGGACGGGTCGTCGACACCGTCGGCCTCTCCGACCGCCTCAAGCACCGGCCCACGCAGCTCTCCGGAGGTCAGCAGCAGCGGGTCGCCGTGGCCCGGGCCCTGGCCGCCCGGCCCGAGATCATCTTCGGTGACGAGCCGACCGGAAACCTCGACTCGCGCGCGGGTGCCGAAGTACTGGGATTCCTGCGGCAGTCGGTGGACGAGCTGGGCCAGACCATCGTGATCGTCACGCACGACCCGGTGGCCGCCTCGTACGCGGACCGGGTGCTGTACCTCGCCGACGGCCGGATCGTCGACGAGATGCACAAGCCGACCGCGGAGGCCGTCCTGGACCGCATGAAGGACTTCGACGCCCGGGGGCGTACGTCATGACCGTCCTGAAGACCTCGATGCGCAACTTCTTCGCGCACAAGGGGCGGATGGCCCTGTCGGCCGTCGCGGTCCTGCTGTCGGTGGCGTTCGTCTGCGGGACGCTCGTCTTCACCGACACGATGAACACGACTTTCGACAAGCTGTTCGCGACGACCGCGTCCGACGTGACGGTCTCCCCGAAGGAGGCCAAGAGCGACGACACGCCGCAGAACGGCAAGCCCGAGTCGCTGCCAGCCTCCGTGGTGCAGCAGGTCGAGCGGGCGGACGGCGTCAAGTCGGCGGAGGGCGGGGTCGGTTCGTCGGCCGTGACCGTCGTCAACAGCGACAACGAGAACATGGGCTCCAGCACAGGCGCCCCGACGATCGCCGCCAACTGGACGAAGAACGAGCTGCGGCAGATGGAGATCACCTCCGGGCACGCCCCGCGCGGGCCGACCGAGCTGATGGTCGACGCCGACACCGCCGACAAGCACCACCTCAAGCTCGGCGACGAACTGCGCACGATCTCCGTCGCCGGTGACTTCACCGCGAAGATCGTCGGCGTGGCCACCTTCAAGGTGACCAACCCCGGTGCGACGATCGTCTACTTCGACACCGCGACCGCACAGCGTGAACTCCTCGGTGCCACCGGCCGGTACACGCAGGTCTACGTCACGGCCGCGGCCGGCGTCAGCGACACGCAGCTCAAGCAGAACGTCGCCAAGGCGCTGGACGGCACGTTCAAGCTGCAGACGGCCAAGGAGAACGCCGACGAGAACCGCAAGGACGTCGGCGAGTTCATGAACGTCATCAAGTACGCCATGCTCGGCTTCGCCGGGATCGCGTTCCTGGTCGGCATCTTCCTGATCATCAACACGTTCTCGATGCTGGTCGCCCAGCGCACCCGCGAGATCGGCCTGATGCGGGCCGTCGGCTCCTCCCGCGGGCAGGTCAACCGGTCCGTGCTGGTCGAGGCGACACTGCTGGGCGTCGTGGGATCCATCCTGGGCGTCGGGGCCGGCGTCGGCATCGCCATCGGACTGATGAAGCTCATGTCGGCGGCCGGCATGAACCTCTCCACCGACGACCTGACCATCAAGGCGACCACCCCCATCGCCGGTGTCCTGCTGGGTGTCGTGGTCACCGTCCTCGCCGCCTACCTCCCGGCCCGCCGCGCCGGGAAGGTCTCCCCGATGGCCGCGCTGCGCGACGCCGGTACGCCGGCCGACGGCAGGGCCGGTCTGGTGCGCGGCCTGATCGGGCTCGTGCTGACGGGCGCGGGCGGGTTCGCCCTCTACGCGGCCGGCACCGCCGACAAGGCGAGCGACGGTTCGCTGATGCTGGGCGCGGGCGTGGTGCTGACCCTGATCGGCTTCGTCGTCATCGGCCCGCTGCTGGCCGGCGGAGTCGTCCGGGTGATCAGCGCGGTGCTGCTGCGGGCCTTCGGCCCGGTGGGACGCATGGCCGAACGCAACGCCCTGCGCAACCCGCGCCGTACCGGTGCCACGGGTGCCGCCCTCATGATCGGCCTGGCCCTGGTGGCCTGCCTCTCGGTGGTCGGCTCCTCGATGGTCGCCTCGGCGACGAGTGAGCTGGACAAGTCGGTCGGCGCGGACTTCATCGTCCAGGGAAACCAGCGGATCGTCCCGCAGGCCCAGAAGGCGATGGAGCAGACCCCCGGGCTGGCCCACGTCACCAGCTACAAGGAAGTCAACGCCACACTCACCTCGCCCGACGGCAAGACCGACGACTCCGGAGTCACCGCCGCGGACCCGTCGTACGCCGAGGACCTGCGCCGCGCGACCACGGCGGGCACCCTGACGGCCGCGTACGGCAAGGACGCCATGTCGGTCGGCTCGGACTACGCCAAGGCGCACGGCGTGAAGGTCGGCGACACCGTCGACGTCGCCTTCAAGGGCGGCAGGACGGCGAAGCTGAAGGTCGCGGCCATCACGGACGACGACAGCGCCCTCGACCAGGGCGCGCGCTACATCAGCATCGAGACGATGCGGAAGTACGTCCCGGCCGACCAGATCCCGCCGAACACGATCATGTTCGCCAAGGCGAAGGAAGGCCAGACCGAGCAGGCGTACGCGGCGCTGAAGAAGTCGATGCACGGCTACCCGCAGTACCAGGTCCGCGACCAGACCGACTACAAGCAGGAACTGAAGGACCAGATAGGCCAGTTGCTGAACATGGTCTACGGTCTGCTCGCCCTGGCGATCATCGTGGCTGTCCTTGGTGTGGTGAACACCCTGGCGCTGTCGGTGGTCGAGCGGACGAGGGAGATCGGCCTGATGCGGGCCATCGGTCTCTCCCGCCGCCAACTGCGCCGCATGATCCGCATGGAGTCGGTGGTGATCGCCCTCTTCGGCGCCCTGCTGGGCCTCGGACTGGGCATGGGCTGGGGCGCGACGGCCCAGAAGCTCCTCGCCCTGGAGGGCCTGAACGTTCTGGACATCCCCTGGCCGACCATCATCGGCGTCTTCGTCGGCTCCGCGTTCGTGGGCCTGTTCGCCGCGCTCATCCCGGCGTTCCGGGCGGGCCGGATGAACGTGCTCGACGCCATCGCGACCGAATAGCCGCCCGGACGGGGGAGCGGGGGAAACGGGGAAGTCGGGCCCGGTGCCGGAGGCGACCGCCTCCGGCACCGGGCCCGACGATGTGGTCGTCGCCCGGGGGACGCCTACCGTCGGACGGCCTGCCGCGGGATCTCCCGCTTCAGCAGGATGAAGCCCTGGGTCGCGCCCTCGATGGCGTACGTGGCGCGCGGGTGCAGCTGCCGGGCGTACGCCTGGCTGTCGTCCAGCCACTTGCGGCGGTTGTCCACGGCGAGGAAGTCCGGGGTGACCCCGTGCGTGTTGCCGAGCCAGAACACCCGGCAGCGTGAGGTGAGCCGGCTGATCGGAGCGATGTTGGCCTCCACGCTCGCCCCGTCCGGAATCCCCGCCAGCATCCGCTCGACGGCCCGCACGTCGGCCGGCTTGCGATAGGCGTCCGCCTCGGTCAGTCCGGACAGCGGCAGCGAGGTCGTCAGCGCCACGGAGGCCGAGACGACGGCGGTGGGCAGATTGCGGGCGTACGACCGAAGCCGCGGCCGCGGGCTCAGCCGTACGGCGGTCAGGGAGTCGGCGAGCGCGAGCGTGACGACCGGCATGAGGACCGCGCTGTAGTGCCAGTCCGTGCCCCAGTAGTGGGAGTCGGAGGAGAAGAACCGCCAGCCGAGCGTCGGCAGGGCGACCAGGAGGAGCGGGGAACGCAGGGCGAGCAGTCCGCTGGTGGGGATCAGTAGCCAGGCGAGGGTACGGAGTTTCGTGTCGATCCCGTCGAAGGGGCCGCCGCCCGAGCCACCGACCTTGTTCCAGTAGTCGTAGTCGCCCGTGGTGTTGAAGGCCGGGATGACCATGGTCAGCGTGACGATCGTGGCGGCCACGCCGAAGGCCGCGACGGCGATCGCCCAGGGCACGGTCCGCGGCGAGGAGGACCGCGCGCGTATCGCGACCACCACCGCGATCGCGGCCAGCGTCAGCCCCATGTCCTCCTTCACCAGGACGAGCGGAAGGGCCCAGCACAGGGCGCGGCGCCAGCGCTGGGCGAGCGTCGCTTCGAGGGAGTAGGCGATCATCGGGACCGCGAAGCAGATCTCGTGGAAGTCGAAGTCGACCGCCTTCTGGATGCCCCAGGACAGCCCGTACGCCAGTCCGAGCGCGAGCCCCCGCCGCCGCCCGAGCAGCGCGGCGGCGGCCCGCGTCACCGGCACCGCGGACACCGCGAACAACGCGGCCTGCGCCACGAGAAGGGTCAGGGGAGAGGGGAGGACCCGGTACACCGGCGCGAGCAGCGCGGTCACCGGGCTGAAGTGGTCCCCCAGGATGTTGAACCCCGGCCCCTTCAGATCCGCGACCGGCACCCGCAGATGCGCGTACGCCCGCACGGCCTGCTCGAAGATCCCCAGGTCCCAGGACCTGTTGGCCATGTGCCGGTACCGCACGACGGACACACCCGCGTAGGCGAGAAGAAGCACCCCGGCGAGCACCCAGGGATCCCACCGCCCTGGAGGGAAGCGCCGGCCACGCGGAGGTTGCGTGACCGGCCCCGGTATGAGGGGCTGCGGAGACGTCGACGGAAGCGCGGCAGCGGGCATGGCGGGCCTTATGGGAGCGGGGCGGGCGACGGGCTGTGTGGTGCGCCCGCTTCGCGGCGGGGTCTCGGAGCCGACGGCAACGGTCACAAGGGGACGGCCGCAGATTACTGGGCGTGCGTGAAGCCGGGACGACCGGAGGGGCGGTGGCGGCGATCCGCCACCGTCGGCGCACGCCGTGGCCGGCGGAGGGGAGGTCCCGCGCAGCCGCACAGACGGCCCGCCGGCGACCTCGGCCCGCCCGGCGTCCGAGCGCCAGGCCGGCCGGCCACCAGCCCCGCCGCACACCCGGCGGCGGAGGTTGTCCACAGGCCCCGGCGTCGGCGGCAGGGTCGTCGTACGCTGGAGACCCCCGGCCCCTCACCCGCGTCGGGCGTTTCGCGTTGCCCACCCCCGGACGAAAGCCGCCCCAGAATGAGCCTGCACGGTCTGCTCGACGCCGTCGTCAAGGACACCGCCCTCGCGGAAGCGATCACGGCAGCCGCAGACGGCAACCGTATGCACATCGACCTGGTCGGCCCTCCCGCGGCCCGTCCCTTCGCGGTCGCCGCCCTGGCCCGCGACTCCGGCCGCCCGGTCCTCGCGGTGACCGCGACCGGCCGTGAGGCGGAGGACCTGGCCGCGGCCCTGCGCTCGCTGCTGCCCTCGGAGGGCGTCGTCGAGTACCCGTCCTGGGAGACCCTCCCGCACGAGCGCCTCAGCCCCCGCAGCGACACCGTCGGCCGCCGCCTCGCCGTTCTGCGCCGCCTGGCCCATCCCCGCCCCGACGACCCCGAGACCGGCCCGGTCTCCGTCGTCGTGGCCCCCGTACGCTCCGTGCTCCAGCCGCAGGTCAAAGGCCTCGGCGACCTGGAACCGGTGGCCCTGAGGACCGGCCAGACCGCCGACCTCGACCAAGTCGTCGAAGCCCTCGCCGCCGCCGCGTACGCGCGCGTGGAGCTGGTCGAGAAGCGCGGCGAGTTCGCCGTACGCGGTGGCATCCTCGACGTCTTCCCGCCCACAGAAGAACACCCCCTGCGCGTCGAGTTCTGGGGTGACGACGTCGAGGAGATCCGCTACTTCAAGGTCGCCGACCAGCGCTCCCTGGAGGTCGCCGAACACGGCCTGTGGGCCCCGCCCTGCCGTGAACTGCTGTTGACGGAAGACGTCCGCACGCGTGCGCGTGCTCTCGCCGAGCAGCACCCGGAACTCGGCGAACTGCTCGGCAAGATCGCCGAGGGGATCGCCGTGGAGGGCATGGAGTCCCTGGCGCCCGTCCTCGTGGACGACATGGAGCTGCTGCTGGACGTCCTGCCCAAGGGCGCCATGGCCGTCGTGTGCGATCCCGAGCGGGTCCGCACACGCGCGGCGGACCTCGTGACGACCAGCCAGGAGTTCCTGCAGGCGTCGTGGGCGGCCACCGCCGGCGGCGGTGAGGCACCGATCGACGTCGGCGCGGCCTCTCTGTGGTCCATCGCCGACGTCCGGGACCGGGCGCGCGAGCTGGACATGATGTGGTGGTCGGTCTCGCCGTTCGCGGCGGACGAGACACTGGTGTCCGCCGCTGACGCGCAGGGGGACGCGGACACCCTGAAGCTGGGCATGCACGCCCCCGAGACCTACCGCGGGGACACCGCCAAGGCCCTCGCCGACACCAAGGGCTGGCTGGCCGACGGCTGGCGCACGGTGTTCGTGACCGAGGGCCACGGGCCGGCGGCCCGCACGGTCGAAGTGCTCGGCGGCGAGGGCATCGCGGCCCGTCTGGACGCGGAACTCGGCCAGATCGCGCCCTCCGTGGTGCACGTGGCGTGCGGCTCGATCGACTACGGCTTCGTGGACCCGGAACTGCGGCTCGCCGTCCTGACGGAGACCGACCTGACCGGCCAGAAGGCGGCCGGCAAGGACGGCGCCCGCATGCCCGCGCGCCGCCGCAAGACCATCGACCCGCTGACCCTGGAGGCGGGCGACTACATCGTCCACGAGCAGCACGGAGTGGGCCGCTACATCGAGATGGTGCAGCGCACGGTGCAGGGTGCCACCCGCGAGTACCTGGTCGTCGAGTACGCCCCCGCCAAGCGCGGCCAGCCCGGCGACCGCCTCTACATCCCCACCGACCAGCTGGAGCAGATCACCAAGTACGTCGGCGGCGAGTCGCCCACGCTGCACCGCCTGGGCGGTGCCGACTGGACGAAGACGAAGGCCCGCGCGAAGAAGGCCGTCAAGGAAATCGCGGCCGACCTGATCAAGCTGTACAGCGCGCGGATGGCGGCCCCCGGGCACGCCTTCGGCTCCGACACGCCCTGGCAGCGCGAGCTGGAGGACGCCTTCCCGTACGTGGAGACGCCCGACCAGCTGACCACGATCGCCGAGGTCAAGGAGGACATGGAGAAGACGGTCCCGATGGACCGCCTGATCTGCGGCGACGTCGGTTACGGCAAGACGGAGATCGCGGTCCGCGCCGCCTTCAAGGCCGTCCAGGACGGCAAGCAGGTCGCCGTCCTGGTCCCGACGACACTGCTGGTGCAGCAGCACTTCGGGACGTTCTCCGAGCGCTACTCGCAGTTCCCGGTGAACGTGAGGGCGCTGTCCCGCTTCCAGACCGACACCGAGGCGAAGGCGGTCCTGGAGGGCCTCAGGGAGGGCTCGGTGGACGTCGTCATCGGCACCCACCGCCTGTTCTCCTCGGAGACCAAGTTCAAGGACCTGGGCCTGGTCATCGTCGACGAGGAGCAGCGCTTCGGCGTCGAGCACAAGGAGCAGCTGAAGAAACTGCGCGCGAACGTGGACGTACTGACGATGTCCGCGACCCCGATCCCGCGCACCCTGGAGATGGCGGTCACGGGCATCCGGGAGATGTCGACGATCACCACGCCCCCCGAGGAGCGCCACCCGGTGCTGACCTTCGTCGGCCCGTACGAGGAGAAGCAGATCGGCGCGGCCGTCCGCCGTGAACTCCTGCGCGAGGGACAGGTCTTCTACATCCACAACCGGGTGGAGTCGATCGACCGCGCGGCGGCCCGGCTGCGGGAGATCGTCCCCGAGGCGCGGATCGCCATCGCCCACGGCCAGATGACGGAGCAGGCCCTGGAGCAGGTCGTCGTCGACTTCTGGGAGAAGAAGTTCGATGTGCTGGTCTCCACGACGATCGTCGAGTCCGGCATCGACATCTCCAACGCGAACACGCTGATCGTGGAGCGCGGCGACAACTTCGGCCTCTCCCAGCTGCACCAGCTGCGCGGCCGGGTGGGCCGAGGCCGCGAGCGGGGCTACGCGTACTTCCTGTACCCGCCGGAGAAGCCGCTGACGGAAACGGCCCACGAGCGCCTGGCGACCATCGCCCAGCACACGGAGATGGGCGCGGGCATGTACGTGGCGATGAAGGACCTGGAGATCCGCGGCGCCGGAAACCTCCTGGGGGGCGAACAGTCCGGGCACATCGCGGGCGTCGGCTTCGACCTGTACGTCCGCATGGTCGGCGAGGCGGTCGCGGACTACCGCGCCTCCCTGGAGGGCGGCGTGGAGGAGGAACCGCCGCTCGAGGTCAAGATCGAGCTCCCGGTCGACGCGCACGTCCCGCACGACTACGCCCCCGGCGAGCGCCTCCGCCTGCAGGTCTACCGTTCCATCGCCTCCGCCAACACGGAGGAGGACATCAAGGCCGTGCGCGAGGAACTCGTCGACCGCTACGGCAAGTTGCCGGAGCCCGTGGAGAACCTGCTGCTGGTGGCCGGACTGCGGATGCTGGCGCGCGCCTGCGGCGTCGGCGATATCGTCCTGCAGGGCAACAACATCCGCTTCGCCCCGGTGGAGTTGCGGGAGTCCCAGGAACTGCGGCTCAAGCGGCTGTACCCGGGGACGGTCATCAAGCCGGCCGCACACCAGGTGCTGGTCCCGCGCCCGAAGACGGCGAAGGTCGGCGGGAAGCCGTTGGTCGGGCGGGAACTGCTCGGGTGGGTCGGCGAGTTCCTGGCGTCGATCCTGGGGTCGTAGGCGGGGCTCTCGGGGCTCTCGGGGAAGTGGCCACCGCGCGTGCCCGACGGCGGGGCGCTCGGCGGCCGCTCGGAGAGCGCCGGCCTTGACGGGAGCTGGCGCTCCGCGGGCGGACGCCGTTTCCGCATGGCTCCGTGAGCTCGGCCCGAGCGCTGTGTCCGGCGCCCGGGCCGGGCGTCAGAACCTCCGTGAGTCCGCGGCCTTACGGCTGTTCGGGCCTGTCGCGATCCATGCCGAGCGAGCCTTCGATCCGCTGTTGCGCGTCGTCGACCTGCCCCTCGTGCTTGTTGCCCGTCTTCTCGTTGGCCTTCCGCTCCGCGGCGTCGGACATGTCCCTGCCCTTGCTGCCCTTCGCCTGGTTCTTGAATCTGTCGAAGATGCCCATCCAGAGCTCCTTCCGGAGGTGACTCGCAATCGACGATAAGCCCGATAGAGGTGGTATGCCCATTTAGGCCCCATATGGTCTGGACCTCTCGGCCGCTACCGTGAAAACCAGAGAGAACCGCCGGTGCCGAGGCGGAACCGGGCAGCGAAGGGGAGGGACGCATCGTGACGCGTCTGAGGGGCGGGGCTGGCTCCGCCGTCATGACCGGTGTGGCGGCGTGCGCCGCAATGACTCTGGTCGCGGGCTGCGAGGGCCTCGACCAGAGTGGCACCGCACCGGAGAGCGGTGCGGCGGCACCGGCACCGGACGGACGCTCCGTCAGCCCGCTGAAGAATCCCGACGGTACGAAACCGGGCCTCGCGCCCGTCACCGGCGCCACCGACGGCGTCACGGCCCGCAAGCTCATCGAGAGCCTGCGGACGAAGGGGCGCGGCCCCAAGACGGGGTACGACCGCGACGAGTTCGGCTACGCCTGGATGGACACCGCCGATGGTGTGCCGCTGGCCCGCAACGGCTGTGACACGCGGAACGACTTGTTGAAACGCGATGGCCAGAACCTTCGGTTCCGCACCGGTTCCGACTGCGTGGTCGTCACGATGAAGCTGCACGATCCCTACACGGGCAAGGACATCGCCTGGAAGAAGGCGAAGGCCGCCGAGGTGCAGATAGACCACGTGGTGCCGCTGTCGTACGCCTGGCAGATGGGTGCCGCACGCTGGGACAGGCAGAAGCGGCAGCGGCTGGCGAACGACGTGCTGAACCTCCTGCCCGTCTGGGGCCCCACGAACTCGGCCAAGCGGGACTCCGGGCCCGCGTCCTGGCTGCCGCCCAGCAAGGCGATTCGCTGCTCGTACTCGGTGCGGTTCGCGCAAGTGGCACTCAAGTACGAACTGTCCGTCACGGCGGCGGACAAGAACATGATGCTCCAGCAGTGCGGCGCTTGACCTTCCAGCCGATCCGCGGCCTGCGGCCAGCGCTGCGATCAGTCCCTACTGGCTGGCGCTCCATGAAGCAGTGCTCACGGACGAGCTCGTCGCGGACCCGTCGGAGATGCGGCGGCCAGTGAGCACGACGGGACGGCGCGGTGAGGCAGGGCCCCACCGGCGATGAGCCGGTCGCGCCCCCGATGCATTAGTAAAGGTTCTTCCAAATCGCAAAGGTGCAGACAGCAGAAAATCGGTCAGGTTCAGCAAGAGTCGGTCAAGAGCAGCACAAGGTTTCCCCTTCGGGTTTTTCATAAAATCTTCACGGATGGCAAGATCGGCGCTTCTTTGTCGAATTCTTTTCATCTGGAGACCAAGCCGTGCTGCCCCACCGGCCGTTCAACCGAGCGCGCTCCCCACGCCGCGCTCGCCGTGCCCTGCGCGGCGTCGCCGCGCTCGTGCTCACCACCCTCGTCCTGATGCTGACGACCGATCAGGCCGTAGCCGAGGGAAGGGAGCTGGGCCGCATCGAGCTGCCGAGCCTGAGCCTGTCCTCGCTGGCGTCCTGGTTCACCGACCCGCACTGGGGCAAGCTGCCCCACCAGCAGACCGGCACGGCCGCCGGCCACCGCCACCAGGTCCCCGCATCGGCGACCGCGGCCCACCGCGGCAAGGGCCACGCCCCCGGCAAGGGCAAGGGCGAACTGCCCGCCTACCACGCGCACAAGGCCACCGTGCAGAAGGGCCGCAGCGCCGGCGCCGCCCACTTCAACACCAAGACCAGCAAGCGCAGCGCCGCCAAGTCCTCGCGCCGCGAGACCGTCTACGACAACGCCGACGGCTCCGTCACCCGCCGCATATCCCCGGCCCCCGTCAACTACCAGGTCGGCAAGGGAAGATGGGCGCCGATCGACGTCGACGTGCGGGCCGGTCCGGACGGGCGCTGGCACGAGAAGGCCAACTCCCTCGCCGTCGACTTCGCCGCCGACGCCACCGACCCCGCCCTCGCCTCCCTCACACCCGACGAGAAGCACCGCGTCGCCTACGCCCTGCAGGACGCCGCCCCCGTCCAGGGCACCGCCGACGGCTCGACCGTCACGTACGCCGATGTTCTCGACGACACCGACCTCGCGCTCGCCCCCACCGCGACCGGCGTCAAGGAGTCCGTCGTCCTGCACTCCGCGGACGCCGGCAACACCTGGACCTTCCCCCTCACCCTCACGGGCCTCACCCCCGTCCAGCGGGACAACGGCTGGATCGACCTGCAGGACTCGGCCGGCAAGACCGTCGAGCGCATCCCTCCGGCGTACGCGTACGACTCGAAGGTGAACCGCCGCTCCGGGGACCCGGCCACCACTCACGACGTCACCACCGAACTGCTCCGCACCGACGACGGCTACGCACTCCGGGTGACCCTGGACAGCGCCTGGCTGCACAGCGGCGAGCGGGTCTTCCCGGTCACCGTCGACCCGACCGTCGACGACGGCTGGACCACCACCTACGCCGAGTCCGGGTCCGGCAACAACATCGACCACTCCTACGAACAGACCGTCAAGGTCGGTTCCTACGACTCCGGCACCCACGCCGCGAACAGCTTCGTCAACCACTGGGACACCGCCTGGGACGGCAGCAAGGCCACCGTCACCTCCGCGTCCCTGCACCTGTTCGACACCTGGGCCGCCACCTGCACTGCCGAGCGGTTCGACGTCGCCCTGGTGACCAGCGCCTGGACCCCGGAGTCCGTCACCAGCTACCCGGGCCCCTCCATGGGCTCCTCCATCGGCAACGCCACCCCGACCGTGCCCAACGCCTGCGCCAACACCGGCGCCGACCGCAGCGTCGGCGACTGGGTGACCGTCGCGCTGTCGACGTCCGCGATCCAGGGCTGGTTCAACGGTTCCAGCGCCGACTACGGCCTGGCGCTGTACGCCTCGACCACCGACAAGTTCCCCGCCGACAACGCCGTGGTGGGCACCACCACCCCGGAGTTCACGGCCTGGGCCGGCGGCGCCAACTCCACCAGCGGCAGCAACAACCAGTACCTGTTCCGGGTCTACGACGCGAGCGGCACCAAGGTCGCCGACTCCGGCCTGGTCTCCACCGGCGACTGGACCGTGCCCGCCGGCAAGCTCGCCTGGGGCAAGTCCTACTCCTGGACCGTCCAGGCGTACGACTCCGCCACCAACCTGTACTCGCCGGCCACGCCGTACGAACTGTCCGTGCAGGTGCCGCAGGCCGTGATCACCTCCGGCCTGTCGCAGAACAGCAGCGACCACGGTTTCGACGCGTCCATCGGCAACTACACGACCTCCGACACCGACGCCTCCATCTCCACCGTCGGCCCCTCGCTGGACGTCGACCGCGACTACAACTCCCGCGACCCGCGCTGGACGAGCGCCTTCGGCGCCGGCTGGTCGAGCATCTTCGACTCCAGGGCCACCGAGCAGTACACCGCCTCCGGCGCGGTCTCCAACGTCCAGGTCACCTACCCCGACGGCTCGCAGGTCGGCTACGGCAAGAACGGCGACGGCTCCTTCACGTCCGGCAACGGACGCTTCGCCACCTTCAAGACGGTCACCGGCGGTTACACGCTGACCGACAAGGACGACACCGTCTACACCTTCACCCAGTCCCTGGGCTCCGGCGCCTACGGCCTGACCGCGGTCACCGACGCCAACGGCCGCTCGGTGAACCTCACCTGGGCCGGCGGCCACATCACCAAGATGGCCTCCGCGGTCTCCGGGCGCTCCCTGAACCTGACCTGGAGCACCCCCTCCGGCGCGCTGGCGGCGCACGTGGCGACCGTGGCCACCGACCCGGTCACGCCGGGCGACACCTCGACCGTGCAGACGTGGACCTACGGCTACACCGGCGACCAGCTGACCAAGGTGTGCTCGCCGCTGTCCGCCACCAAGTGCACCACCTACGGCTACACCACCGGCTCCGGCTACCAGAACGCGGCCCTCGACCTCGACCCGCACACCTTCTGGCCGCTGTCGGAGACCTCCGGCACCACCGCCAAGGACGCCGTCCTCGGCAACGAGGGCACCACCAACGCGACCTACCAGAACGTCACCCTCGGCCAGACCGGCCCGCTGGCCGGCTCCTCGGCCAAGGCGGCCGGCTTCAACGGCACCTCCTCCGACATCGCGCTGCCGAAGGACCTCGGCAACGACACCGACTCGGGGGCGATCTCGCTGTGGTTCAAGACCTCGGCGGGACCGGGCGTGCTCTACTCCTACGCCTCCCAGCCGATCGACTCCGGGCAGGCGGCCGGCTTCTACACGCCGTCCGTCTACGTCGGCACCGACGGCAAGCTCAACGCCGAGTTCTGGTACAGCGGCGGCATCAACCCGATCGTGTCCTCGGCGTCCGTCGCCGACGGCAAGTGGCACCACGTGGTGCTGTCCGCGGCCGGCAACTCGCAGACCCTGTACCTGGACAACACCAAGGTCGGCTCCCGCACCGGCACCATCTCCATCCAGAGCGCGGTCGCCTTCGGCAAGAACCAGTCCTTCAACTACCTCGGCACCGGCTTCCTCGGCGGCAACTGGCCCGACGAGCCGAACACCGGGAAGGACGGCAAGGCCACCTACTTCAACGGCTCCATCGCGAACGCCGGCTGGTACAGCCGCCCGCTGGTCGCCGCCGACGTCAAGGCCCTCTACACCTACGGCACGCACAGCACGAGCCTGCTCACCTCCGTCAAGCGGCCGTCCGGCAAGACGTACGCGACGATGTCGTACGACGCCAACACCACCGCGCTGACGCAGCTCACCGACGAGAACGGCGGCGTGTGGAAGATGGGCACGCCGTCCGTCGCCGGTTCCAGCGACACCTACCGCGGCGCGGTCCTCGGCGGCGCGCCCTCCGAGTACTTCCGGCTGAACGAGGCCGCGGGCGCGACCACGGCCGTGGACCAGGTACGCGGCGGCAACGGCAGCTACAACGCGGTGACGCTCGGCGGGTCCGGCCCGTTCAGCGACCAGAAGGCCGCCACCTTCGCCGGCGCCAGCTCCTCGCTGACCCTGCCGAGCGGCTCGCTGCCCGGCTCGGGCGCGGAGTCGACGAGCCTGTGGTTCAAGACCACGACCGCGAACGGCGTCCTGCTCGGCGCGAGCAAGGACCCGCTGAGCGCGGGCACCACCACGACGAGCTACACCCCCGTGCTGTACGTGGGAAGCAGCGGCAAGCTGCACGGCGAGTACTACTTCTCCGGCGGCTCCACCAAACCGCTCGTCTCCGCCGCGGCCGTCACCGACGGCAAGTGGCACCACGTGGTGCTGTCGACCGGCGCCACCAGCCAGACGCTGTACCTCGACGGCACCCTCGTCGGCACGCAGACCGGCACCGCGGCGATGTCCGGGCAGCCGTACACCTACGTCGGCGCCGGCTTCATCGGCGGCAACTGGCCGGACGAGTCCCACACCAGCTCGACCAGCGGCACCGGCTACGCGACCTACTTCAAGGGCTCCATCGCCGAGGTCGCCCTCTACCGCTCCCAGCTGTCCGACGCGGACGTGGCCCAGCAGTACGAGGCCGCGAAGAACTCCACCGGCCTGCTGCCCGTGGAGACGGTCAAGGTCACCTCACCGACCAACTCGACGCTGACGTACACCTACGACGTCACCAACGGCAACCGCGCGCTGACCCAGACCGACGGCCTGGGCTACAAGACCAGCTTCGGCTACGACTCCGCCGGCTTCGAGCACACGGTGACCGACCCCAACGGGGCGATGACCATCACCGGTCATGACGTGCGCGGCAACGTGGTCTCCTCGACGTCCTGCCAGGAC
>JODI01000033.1 GCA_000720805.1 Streptomyces violaceoruber | reverse complement strand
CACCGAGATCTACACCTCTCTATTCGTCGGCAGCGTCAGATGTGTATAAGAGACAGGCCCACGGCCGATCCGGACGAGCTCGAAGAACTGGTGGCGGACACCGTGCTGGACGGAGCCCGGTACGGGGCCTGCACACTGCGCGCGGCCTCCGTGCGCGGGGACTCCGCCCGGTTCCGGGGGGAGCCGCGCCGCGACTCGCTGCTCACCGCCCGCTTCGGCACCGGCGACCACGCGCTGGTCCTCGTCGCGATGGCGACCGGCGCCCGCGCCACCCCCGGCGCGCACCGCGCCGCGGCCGAGGCCTGCCACTGGATCGGCCGGGCCGTGGGCCGCAGTCAGGCCCGGCTCGCCGAGGACATCAGGGCGGGCCGGCGCGGCGACCTGAAGTCGGGCCTGCACCGCCTCACCGACCGCAGCCTCGGAAGACTCCGCGCCAGCGCCGCCGAGCAGGGCATCGACCCGGAGGAGTACGCCGCCACCCTGCGCTGTCTGCTCCTGCCCGCCGATCCCGAGTGCCGCACCCGCGTCTTCTTCGGCGTCGGCGCCGGCGGACTGTTCCGGCTGCGCGACGGCGAATGGCAGGACATCGAACCGCGGGTGCAGGACATCACCGGCGAGCCGGTCGTCGGCTTCGGCTCACTGCCGCCCGAGACCCCCGAGGGCGACCGGCTCACCATGGACCTGGGCATCCCGACGCCCCCGAGCCCGTACGAACCGGCCCCCGAGCCGCCCCGCGAACCCTTCCGCTTCCGTGCCTCCATCGCCCGCCCGGGTGACACGCTCCTGATGTGCACCGGTGGCCTCGCCGATCCGTTGCGCGGCGAACCCGAACTCTGCCAGTACCTGACCGGCCGATGGTCCGGCCCCACCCCGCCCGGCCTCGCCGCGTTCCTCGCCGACACCCAAGTAAGGGTCAAGGGATATGCGGACGATCGTACGGCCGCCGCTGTTTGGGAGGCGTGACGGCCCGCGCTGTGAATTCATGGAACCCACAGGGATCTCCGGAGACCAGAGGGGCATGAGAGCACCATGGCCAAGCAGAACGTAGCCGAACAATTCGTCGACATTCTCGTCCGCGCCGGAGTCGAACGCCTCTACGGCGTCGTCGGCGACAGCCTCAACCCCGTGGTGGACGCCGTCCGCCGTAACTCCGCCATCGACTGGGTGCACGTCCGCCACGAGGAGACAGCAGCCTTCGCGGCCGGGGCGGAAGCCCAGGTCACCGGCAAGCTCGCGGCCTGCGCGGGCTCCTGCGGACCCGGCAACCTGCACCTCATCAACGGCCTCTACGACGCCCACCGTTCCATGGCGCCCGTCCTCGCCCTCGCCTCGCACATCCCCTCCAGCGAGATCGGCCTCGGCTACTTCCAGGAGACCCACCCGGACCGCCTCTTCCAGGAGTGCAGCCACTACAGCGAGATGATCTCCAGCCCGAAGCAGATGCCCCGGCTGGTGCAGACCGCCATCCAGAACGCGGTCGGCCGCAGCGGCGTCAGCGTGGTCACCCTCCCCGGCGACATCGCCGCCGAACCCGCCCCGGACAAGGCCGCCGAGACCGCCCTCGTCACCTCCCGGCCCGCCGTCCGCCCCGGCGACGCCGAGATCGACAAACTCGTCGAGCTGATCGACGAGGCGGACCGGATCACGTTGTTCTGCGGCAGCGGAACCGCCGGTGCGCACGCCGAGGTCATGGAGTTCGCGGAGAAGATCAAGTCGCCGGTCGGGCACGCCCTGCGGGGCAAGGAGTGGATCCAGTACGACAACCCCTTCGACGTCGGCATGAGCGGACTGCTCGGCTACGGTGCCGCTTACGAGGCCACCCACGAGTGCGACCTGCTGATCCTGCTCGGCACCGACTTCCCGTACAACGCCTTCCTGCCGGACGACGTCAAGATCGCCCAGATCGACGTACGGCCCGAACACCTGGGCCGTCGCTCCAAGTTGGACCTCGCCGTGTGGGGTGACGTGCGCGAGACCCTGCGCTGTCTGGTGCCGCGGGTGCGGGAGAAGACGGACCGGCGCTTCCTCGACAAGATGCTCAAGAAGCACGCCGACGCCCTGGAAGGGGTCGTCAAGGCCTACACCCGCAAGGTGGACAAGCACGTACCGATCCACCCCGAGTACGTGGCGTCCGTACTCGACGAACTCGCCGACGACGACGCCGTGTTCACGGTCGACACCGGCATGTGCAACGTCTGGGCCGCCCGCTACATCTCACCCAACGGCCGCCGCCGCGTGATCGGTTCCTTCTCCCACGGCTCGATGGCGAACGCGCTGCCCATGGCGATCGGCGCCCAGTTCACCGACCGGAACCGGCAGGTCGTGTCGATGTCCGGGGACGGCGGGTTCTCGATGCTGATGGGAGACTTCCTCACGCTCGTCCAGTACGACCTGCCGGTGAAGGTCGTCCTGTTCAACAACTCCTCCCTCGGCATGGTCGAGTTGGAGATGCTGGTCGCCGGCCTCCCGTCGTACGGCACGGCGAACAAGAACCCCGACTTCGCGGCCGTCGCCCGCGCCTGCGGTGCCCACGGAGTGCGCGTCGAGAAGCCCAAGGACCTCGCGGGCGCCCTCAAGGACGCCTTCAAGCACAAGGGGCCCGCCCTCGTCGACATCGTCACCGACCCCAACGCGCTGTCCATCCCGCCGAAGATCAGCGCCGAGATGGTGACCGGCTTCGCCCTGTCCGCCTCCAAGATCGTCCTGGACGGCGGCGTCGGCCGCATGCTCCAGATGGCCCGCTCCAACCTGCGGAACGTGCCACGCATGTGAGGTGCTGGGCGCTGGCAACGCGTTCGGTGCTTTCGGTGAATTCGCCGCCCGTCAACTGTCGTACGGCACCCACTGGCGCTCGCCGGAGCCGTTGGTGCCGTACCAGTAGCGCGGCAGGCCCTTGATGCTGGTCGTGCGGAACGGGCTGCCCTGGTCGTCGATGCGGACGGTGCCGGTGCGGCCCTGGGAGGACCAGTCCAGTTCGAGGTACCAACTGCAGTCGCAGGTCGTGGTCCTGGCCGTGACCAGCAGTACCTCAGGGTCCTCGGAGGAGACCCGGTAGGGCATCTCGACAGCGGGGATGGGACCCTCTTCGTCGCCGCCGGCCTCCGAGTGGGCGATCGGGCGGTCCTTGTCCAGATCGACGGAGAAGAAGCGGGGAGTGAGCGCTCCGCCGCAGCCCTGGTCCATGGCGTACGAGTTGCCCGGGGCGGGGTCCGACCGCCTCACGACACGGACACGGAGCGCCTCCAGCACCACGGCCGTGGTGCTGCGCCCCTGTACGGAGATCCGCACGTTGGTGTCCTGGCCGTGCAGGGCGCCCTGCGTCGCCGCCCAGGGTGCGGCGTCCTGCGCGGTCGGCGGCGGCGGAACCTGTGCGGGTGGCTTGTCGATGACGTAGTCGTGGCCGCAGCCCATGTTCCAGATCTGGGAGTCGGCGGTCCAGGTGAGCGGGACGGCGGGGGCACCGGCCGCGTTCTGCCCGCCGGCTCCGGACGGGCGGCGGCCGGCGCCGGAAGGCGTCGCGGACGGCTTGGCCGCCTTGGGGCCGCTGGACGTCTTGGAGGCGGAGGGCGAGGGGGAACGGCTGCCGGGGGAGGACTTCGAGGGCGTGCCCGAAGGGCGGTGAGGCGTGCCTGGGTCCGTCGTACGGGACGGTCCGCCCGAGGCCCGCGCGGAGTCCTCCCCCGACGGACCGCCGGACGGCAGCGCCGAGAGACTCCCGAGCGTGGCGAGCAGCACGGCGGCGACAGCCGCGGTCGCGAGAGCCCGCCGCCGCCGGAACCAGGGCCGGGCCGCCGGGCCGGACACCGGTGCCGCCACCCCGGCCTCCGGTAAACCGCCTCCGAGCTCCGGGCCGGCTTCGGCGTTCGGCCGGTGTTCGGGGCTTGGTTCGTGTGCGGTGTGGATCCGGTCCGCGGGGGCTGGTTCGTGTGCGGTGTGGGTCCGGTCTGCGGGGGCTGGTTCGTGTGCGGTGTGGGTCCGGTCTGGGGGGTTCGCGGCGTGCCCGGCGTACGGTCCGCCGTCGGCCTTTGGTCCGCCTTCGGCCTGCGGTCCGCCTTCGGCCTGAGGCCCGCCTTCGGCGTTCGGTCCGGTTCCGGTGTTCGGTCCCGACCCGACGTCCGGTCCGCCCTCCGGGTTCGGCATGCCGAGCGTGCCGGATCCGACCCCGGTGTCGGGTCCGCCGGGCACGTTCGGGTCGGCCCCAGCCCCAGCAGCCAGTCCCGCAGCGGCCTCGTCACCGAGGCCGGCCACCGCGCTCCGCTCGCCCGGTACGTCCGCCCGGCCTTGCGCGTCCCCGTCGCCGTCCGGGCCGACTCCGCCTTCCCCGCCCGCCGCCCGGCCCTTGGCATCCCGCTCCGGGTCCGTGCCGTCCCCGGCCCGCACCGCGCTCGCCGCCCCGGCCCCCGTGTCGTCCTCCGCGCCGGTCTCGCCGGAGGCCCAGGCCGGTGTCCGCCGGCTTCCACTCCCCGTCCGCGGCCTCTGCCGTGCCGCCACCGCCGATAACCACAGCCGGTGCAGTTCCAGGCGTTCCTCCGGTGACGCCCCGCACAGCGCGGCGAAGCGTTCCGCCGGGGCGAAGTCGAGGGGGACCGCCTCGCCGGCGCAGTAGCGGTGCAACGTGGAGGTGTTCATGTTCAGGCGGCGGGCCAGCTGGCCGTAACTGCGGTCCGTGCGGTCCTTGAACCGGCGCAGCAGAGCCGCGAACACCTCGACCTCGTTCTGCCCGGTCACCCTGCCCCCGTGTGGTCGCGTCCCGGGACGGCATCCCAGGCACTCCATATACCTGCACGTCAGACGGCCTGGGATGGTTCCACCGTGGGGAAACCGGCGTCCCCTGTTGCGCCGGCCCCCTGTGACCGCTGATGCTCTTGGTGTCGCACCGCCGCTCGCCGGACCGACCATCCGGCACCGCCGCGGCGTTCCACACCTGCGCACTCACTCTGCACTCACGTGCACTCACTTGCACTTACTCATGCACTCACCCACGGGGGACACCCATGCCCAAGCGCACCGCAGCAGGCGCGCTCACCGTACTCGCCATCACGGGCCTCACGCTCGGTGCGGTACTCGCTCCACCGGCCGGCGCCGCCACGAAGGTGCCCGGCTTCCTCGCGGCCGGAGACCTTCCGCCGCACCCCACCTCGTCCTGGACGGCCGGCAAGGTCACCGCGGGCGTACCGGAGGACACGGAGTGGGACACCTGCCTGCGGTCCCTTCCGGGCCATGAGAACGTCTGGCACCGGGACTTCCGCACCGACCTTGACACGGGTGCCCGGCAGATCACCGTCGTGCTGCCGGACACCCGCTCGGCGAAGTCCCTCTACTCGGCGCTGGAGAAGGACATCCCGTCCTGCCCGGCGCGGATCGAGGGCGCCGACCCGGAGACCGACGCCTCGGCGAAGGACTACGGGAAGCTGCCCGTCGAGGAGGGCGCCCACGTCTACGGTCTGCACACCGAGTCCTCGGGCGGCGCGAACGACATCCGCCTGCTGTCGGCAGGCCGGGACGGGCGGACCGTGACCGTCGTGGACTGGGGCGAGCTCGGCGACTTCGGCGACGCCCCCGTGAAGGCCTTCAAGAAGACGACCACCACGGCCGTGAACAAGCTCCACTGACCGCACGACCACCGCGAGAACCGGGGCCGCCCTCCCGCACGGGGGTCGGGCGGGCGGCCCCGCACGATCACAGCACACACGAACACGGGGGATCGACACATGAACAGCCACAGGACCAACCGCCGCACGGCCGTGGCCGTGGCCGCGACCGCGGCCCTCGCCCTGGCCCTCGGCCTCGGCGCCACCGCCCAGGCCTCCGCCGGCCCGCCGCGCTCCGTCAGCGGCGCGTCGTCCGACGACATCACCCGGATCGCCGACTTCTACGGCACCTACATCGACGCGGTCACCGACGAGGGCGGCGGCAGCCTCGCGGACGAACTGCGCGGCCACTACCTCACCACCGGCTTCCAGAAGGAACTGACGGCCTGGGAGGAGAAGGAGCACGCCGACGGAGTCCTGCGCGCCCAGAACGTCCCGCTCGCTTGGAAGGTCACCGGCAACGGCAGCGCGGGCCACACGGAGGCCGTCGTCACCCTCACCTGGGGCGGTGGTGTGACGAGCCGACTCGTCGTCGACATGACCCGCGACCACAAGATCTTCCACATCGGCGGCACGAAGGGCGTCGGCCGCCAGTAGCGACCTCCGCGCCGGTCAGAACCACTGGGTACGGGGGCGAGGCACCGGACGATTCCGGCCAGTTTGCCGGCGCCTCGCCCTTGTCACCCGGCCGGTACCGCCCCGCCCGTGGCCGAACACATGGTCGTCGAGGATTCGACATGACTGCCCGGTGAGCCAAGGGGAATGGATCCTCGTGAACGTGTTCGAGCAGGGGGGAACCGACATCGGCACGCGGGCGGGGGTCATGAAGAGGCAGGCACGAGGAGGCGGTCCCACGGCGATCGGGGCCTTCTCGGCTAAGACAGTGGAGGACAAGGCCGACAACGACCGGGACGAGGTGCCGAAGCCACAGCTCAGCCGCAGACTCGGGCAGGCGGACCTGAGGGCGGTGCCCGAGGCGCGCAAGGCCCTGCGGCAGTTGCTGCGGCACTGGGGCCGGCCCGGACGGGCAGAGGTCGCGGAATTGCTGACCAGCGAACTCGTCACCAACGCGCTCGTCCACACCGACCGCGACGCGGTCCTGACGGCGACCGTCGGACCCCGCGGACTGAGGGTGGAGGTACGGGACTTCGTGGCCCGCAGGCCCAGGCTCCGCGCGGTGAACGCCGACGACGGTGCGCACGGTACCCATGGCAGGGGCCTGGTCCTGGTGCAGTCCCTCGCGGACGCCTGGGGCGTGCGGCTGCACGGCGTGGGGAAGGCGGTGTGGTTCGAGCTGGACGGGGGCCAGGCCTGAACAGCAACGGGAAGGGGGCGTGACCGCCGAGGTCACGCCCCCTTCCCAGCGCCTGGCCCGGCCCGGACCGCGTAGCCCGAACCAGCCGGCCGAACTGCCACTAGCCGAACTGCTGCTCCAGATCCTTGAGCTTGCGCTCCAGGGAGTCGAGGCGCGGAAGCGCCATGGTGTCGTCCTCCGCGGTGAGGTCGACGGCGGGGAAGTCAGAGCCGGTACGGACGGGCTGCAGGGAGGGACGCGCGCGCACGGGCAGATGCTCCGACGTCGATATGGCAGGCTCCGCGGTGACGGGGTCCGAGGTGCGCTCCAGGGTGGCGGTGGCCTGGGACTCCAACTGGCGGCCCCGGCCGACGAACCCGCGGTGGCCCCGGCTGATCGCCTTGAGCTGTGCCCGCTCCACCCGCTCCTTGTCGCGGCGGCGCAGTCGGGCCGTCTCCTTCTGACGCTTGTCCTCGCGGACCTCGTCGACCGCCTCGTCCAGGCTGCGCACGCCCTCCAGGAGCATCAGCGACCACGCCTTGTACGTCTCGCGGGGCGCCCGCAGCCAGCGGACCATGCGGATCTGCGGCAGCGGACGCGGTACCAGACCCTGCTCGCGCAGGGCGGCCCGGCGGGTCTGCTTCAGCGCGCGGTCGAACAGGACGGCCGCGGACATCGACATGCCGGCGAAGAACTGCGGGGCGCCCGCGTGGTCGATGCCCCGGGGCGCGTGCACCCAGTTGAACCAGGCCGCCGCGCTGGCGAACGTCCATACGAGTATCCGGGAGCCGAGTGCCGCGTCACCGTGGCTGGCCTCGCGCACCGCGAGGACGGAGCAGAACATCGCCGCGCCGTCCAGGCCGAACGGCACAAGGTACTCCCAGCCGCCCGAGAGGCCGAGGTTCTGTTCGCCGAAGCCGACCAGGCCGTGGAAGGAGAGGGCGGCGGCCACCGCCGCACAGCAGAACAGCAGGATGTAGGAGGCGGTGCCGTATATGGCTTCCTTGCGCCTGCGGCGCTCCTCGCTGCGCTCCCACGAATCGTCCGCGCTCGCGTTCTCCCCGGAGGAGCGCTTTCCGCGCGCGAGCACCGCCACCGCCGCCAGCATGCCCAGGAGCAGTACGGCGCCCGGAAGCAACCAGTTCAGCGATATGTCGGTCAGTCTCATCTGGGGTCCCTTGCATTGGGATAGGGCGTAACGCCCGCCATAGTGGCCCAATCCCAACGGCCCTCAGGCGTTTTCGGGGCAAGAGGCCGCCAAGGAAGTGCAAGGGGGGTGCCCGGGCAGCGTTCTGCTCGAACTGCCGCTTGAGGGGCGGGAGTTGAGTTCGAATAAGACTACCGGTACGGGTGGTTCCACGGAAAGTTCCCGCGGCCCGTGAGGAAAATGTGAAGTGCCTGTAACCAGCGGAGCTCTGGTACGTCGCCGACCTTACTCGATGCGGGCGCGGGGGTTTCGCTGAGGGTGCCTCAACCGGCGGCGGCCGCCGTGAGTTTGGCGACCCGGTCCGTGTCACAGGTGCGCGGGCAGGTGACGCAGGTGGCTTCGGGCTCCAGCGTGTAGAACATGCAGCAGCTCGCCCGGTCCCGGGTGGGCAGCGGCTCGCCGTTCGGTCCGGTCAGCCGGCGGAAGGCGGCCGAGCCGACGTAGGGCGTGGTCGATCCGGGCAGGAGCAGCTCCAGTTCGCGTTCCGCCCGCCGCTGCTCGGGCGTGCCGAGCAGCTCGGCGACGTACCACAGTCCCTCGACGATCTCGTCGGTCACCATGCCCCACAGGGCGCGGCCGCGGCGGCGCATCCGCGGGCCGAAGGCGGCGAGGACGGGTTCCATGTGCTCGGCGATCGCGTGGCGGACCTCGGCGCGCAGGGCCTCCTCGTCCGGGACCACGCGGGCGTCGGGGTGGGTCGCCGCGGGGTCGTCCGGGAGGCAGGCGAAGGGGCCGGGGCGGACGGCGAAGGCCATGGGGCCCTCGGTGCGGTCGTAGGCGACGTGGGTCACCGGGTAGCGGGGGACGCGGCGCAGGAGGAACCAGGGAGCCGTGATGAGGAGGCAGGCGGGCCAGGCGTAGCGGTGCAGGCCGAAGCTCGCCGTCACGTCCGGACGGGCGGGGCGGCCGTGGTCGCGTCGCACCTGGGCGTCGTCCCAGGCGAGGAAGGCGTCGAGGCCCGGGCCGCCCTCGGCGAGCGAGGCGGCGGAGATCCAGCCGCGGTCGTCGGGGAGGCGGTCGGCGGCGGCCAGCTCGGTGACGGTGAGCTGGGGGAAGGCCTCGGTCAGGCGGGCGTACGCGGCCGTGAGGGCCGGGGACGTCACTGGCATACCGGAACCACCGATCGACGACGAGGTGCGGGGCGAGTTGAAGGTAAGCCTTACCTTACCCAAGGGGGGTGAGATGTGCACTGGCGGCTTCTGCGCCTAAGGTGCTTGACGGACGAGTAACAACCCGCCGTAATGATCCCAAGTACCGAAACGTCCGGAGGAGGACCCGTGGAGCAGGGCACGCAGGGCTCCGACCGGACGGAGATCCCCGATCGCCCGGCCGGCGCGGTGCGGGTACCTTCGCAGCTCAGGGCCGCCGACGTGGACCGGGAGCGGTACGCCGCGCCCGGCGCCGTACGCGGGGAGCACACCCACGGCGAGCCGTCACCGCCACCGCCCCGGCCTGCGGTCCAGCGGTCCTCCGTACGCGGACAGATCCTCGACGCCCTGCGCACCGCGCTGGTGGCGGGGGAGCTGCGGCCCGGCGAGGTCTACTCGGCGCCCGCGCTCGGCGAGCGGTTCGGGGTCTCGGCCACGCCCGTGCGGGAGGCGATGCAGCAGCTCGCGCTGGAGGGCGCGGTCGAGGTCGTGCCGAACCGCGGCTTCCGGGTGCTGGAGCGCGGTGCGCGGGAGCTGGCGGAGCTGGCGGAGGTGCGGGCCCTGATCGAGGTCCCGGTGATGCTCCGGCTGGCCCGTACCATGCCGGCGGAGCGGTGGGCCGACCTGCGACCCCTCGCCGACGCGACGGTCCGGGCGGCGTCCTCGGGCTGCCGGGCCACGTACGCCGAGTCCGACCGGGCCTTCCACCGGGCGCTGCTGACGCTCGCGGGCAACGAGCAACTGGTGCAGGTCGCCGAGGACCTCCACCGCCGCGCCCAGTGGCCGCTGGCCGGCGGCACCGGGGCCCGGGGACGGGCCGATCTGGTGGCGGACGCGGCGGAGCACACGGCACTGCTGGACGCGCTGGTCGCGCGGGATCTGGACGCGGTGCGGTCGCTGGTGGGGGAGCACTTCGCCGGGGCGGTGTGATCCCCTACCCGCCGGGGCCGGGCGTCGGCGAGGGCCCTACGTCGAGGCGGCCCCCGCCGTCGGCGGAGAACATGGGGCTGGTCGCGCGAGATCTGCATGCGGCGGGCGCTGGTGGGGGAGCACTTCGCCGGGGCGCGGACGTCGGCGAGGGCCCTATGCCGAGGCCGCTCCCGCCGTCGGCGGAGCACCCGGCACTGCTGGACGCGCTGGTCGCGCGGGATCTGGACGCGGTGCGGGCGCTGGTGGGGGGTGGGGGGACTTCACCGGGGCGGTGTGATCCCCCACCCGCCGGGGCCCTACGCCGAGGCCGCCCCCGCCGCCGGCGGAGCCAACTGGTGGGACAGCCATGTCGGTACGCCGCCCAGCAGCCGGAACAACCGGCGAGCCTCCTCCCGGAGCCGGGACGCCTCCGGTTCCGCCTCCGCGTCCGCCAGGGACGCCAGCGCCGGTGCCGTACCGACCAGGTAGCCCAACTCCTCGCGGATCCGAAGGGATTCGGCGAAGCCGTGCCGGGCCTCCGCCAACTCGCCCTCCCGTAGGGCGAGTCCGGCGAGATGGCGCCAGGTGAAGGAGAGCAGCAGCGGGTCGGAGTGGGCCGTCGCGCCCGCGTGGGCCCGGCGGTACGCGGCCCGCGCCGCCTGTGGGGAGCGGGTCAGGTTCTCCGCCACCAGGCCCCGGCGGAAGTCGAGCAGCGCCCGCCGCGGAGCCCCCGGAGCGATCAGCGCCGCCGCCCGGCCCAGCGCGGCCCGCGCCTCGTCGGCCCGGTCGCGTACGCCGTGCAGGGTGGCCGTGTACGCAAGGTGCCCGCGTTCACAAGCGGCCGCCCCCCGCTCGTCGTCGCCGTGCGCCAGCGCCTCGGCCGTGCGCAGCGCGTCCTCGGCCTCCTCCCAGCCTTCCTCGGTGTACAGACACCGCTCCACCAGCAACGACGCCCGCTGCAGCGCCGCCGGCGCGGTGACCGGTTCGAGCAGCGCGGCCGCGTCGGCCCAGCAGGCCCGCGAGCGCAACCGCCATACCGCGGTCTGGAGTGGATCGTCGCCGGCGGTCGTTCCGTAACCAGACATGGCGGTATCCGCCACGTTGTCCTCCCCGAGCACGCCATCGAGCTTTGAGTGGTGGCCGCATCTCAGCACGAATCCACCGGCCCGGCCAAGAGGGTGGGTGAAGGATTTCACAAAGTCGTGGGACTCTCGGGCACCGGAGGTTTCAGCTCATGCGCAGGGCCAGGAAGAAGTCCAGCTTGTCCTCGAGGCGGGACAGGTCGCGACTCGTCAACTGCTCGATCCGGCCGACGCGGTAGCGCAGCGTGTTGACGTGCAGGTGGAGGCGGGTCGCGCAGCGGGTCCAGGAGCCGTCGCAGTCGAGGAAGGCCTCCAGAGTGGGGATCAGCTCGGCGCGATGGCGGCGGTCGTAGTCCCGCAGGGGGTCGAGGAGACGGGCGGTGAAGGCGCGGCGGACGTCGTCGGGGACGAAGGGGAGCAGCAGCACGTGGGAGGCCAGTTCCTGGTGGCCGGCCGCGCAGACCCGGCCCGGGCGGGCGGCGGCCACCCGACGGGCGTGCCGGGCCTCCTCCAGGGCACCGCGCAGGCCCTCCGCCGAGTGGACGGACGCGCTGACGCCCAGGGTGACCCGGCCGTCGTCGCCGAGGCCGGCCGACAACGGGTCCCGTACGGATCCGAGGAGGGCGTCGGCGAGGATGCCGGACTCCGAGCCGTCGTGCTCCGAGGAGACCGCCGGGAGGGGGACCAGCGCGACCGCCTCGTCGCCGGTGTCGGCCACGGCGACGCGGTCGGAGGACTCGGGGCCGGTGGCGAGCGGGTCGACCAGGATCTCCTCCAGGAGCAAC
Organism: Streptomyces violaceoruber; assembly: GCA_000720805.1. Taxonomy (GTDB): domain Bacteria; phylum Actinomycetota; class Actinomycetes; order Streptomycetales; family Streptomycetaceae; genus Streptomyces; species Streptomyces cellulosae_A. Next base: position 81,415 of record JODI01000033.1, on the reverse strand, counting down.
TGGGCCACCGGGCCGCCCGCCGGTTCCCCGCCCTCCCACTCGACGCGGGCCACGACCACCTGCCAGTGCGGGGCCGCGCCCAGGCCGGGCAGCAGCACGGGAGCGGCCACCCGGAGGCGGGCCGCGATCTCGGCGGGGGCGGCGCCCGTCTGCACCAGTTCCAGTACCTCCTGGGCCAGCCGGCGGCGGACCGCGCGGGCGGCGTCCCGGCGGTCGCGTTCCACGGCGATCAGCTGGGTGACGCCGTGCAGCAGGTCCAGGCGTTCCTCCGGCCAGTCCCCGGCGTCCGCGTCGACGGCCAGCAGCCAGTCCGACAGGACCGTCTCACGGACGTCCCGGGAGGCCTGCGGGGAACGACCGCCGCTGCCGACCGCGAAGAGCGAGTACGTGGTGGAGCCGAGCAGGACGCGGTGCGGGCCGCGCCGGCCCGAGCGGACCGCCGCCAGGTGCTCGGCCGCGAGCTTCGCGCACACGTCTTCGGGCAGCCCCGGGCCCCCGGCCTTCGGGCCCGCGACCAGCCGCCCGGTGGGGGACAGCACCCAGGCCCGCAGGTCCAGGTCCGAGCCCAGCAGATCCAGGACCACGTCCGGGCCGCCGCCCGCCGGACCGGAGGTCATCATCCGGCGGTGCCGGTCGACCACGGCCGCCAGGTCCCCGGCGCGCTCGCCGGAGACCTGCCGTACGACGTGCTCGGTGATCGTCGCGAACGCCACCGACTCGTGCACGGCGAAGAGGGGAAGCCGGTGGCGGGCGCAGGCCACGACCAGATCGTCGGGGACGGTGCCCAGCTCGGCCTCGCCGGCGGCGAGCGCGGCCACCCCGGCCTGCACGAGGAGGCGTACGAACGGGTCGGAGTCGGCCGCGTCACGGCGCCAGGCCAGGCCCGTGAGCACCAGTTCCCCGCCGGAGAGATAGCGGCTCGGGTCCCGCAGGTCGGTGGTCATCACGCCCCGCACGCCGCGATCCAGCTCGTCCTCGCCGCCGAGCAGCCGCAGGCCCAGCGCGTCGGTGTCCAGCAGTGCGCGCAGCCGCATTCTCGTCGCCGCCGTTTCTCTGTCTCGAAATCTACGATGAAGTCTGAGGGTCTGTGGTGGGGTGGGGGACGGTCCCGCGGCGTGGTCAGCGCCGCCCTCCGTCCGAGGCTGTGTCCCAGGTCACACGGCCCATGTCGGACGTTTCCCCGGGAAAACCAGGAGGTTACCGACGACCTCCGTTCATACGAATCTACAAGATGACCGCCCTGGCCAGCCAACTCCTTCATGGTTTCCGTGACTGACCCGGTCGGCGCACACCGCTGTGTACTGGCCTCACCGTGTGTGAAAAGCACATGAACGAGCCGGGCCCGCCGCACACGGATTGGCTCGATCCGTACGACTCACGAGACGAAGAAGAGAGCCGGCCATGGACTTCCTTCGCCCCGCCAGCTGGCAGGAGGCGCTCGCCGCGAAGGCCGAGCATCCCACCGCCGTGCCGATCGCGGGCGGCACCGATGTGATGGTCGAGATCAACTTCGACCACCGCCGGCCCGAGTACCTGCTCGACCTCAACCGCGTCGCCGACCTCTACGAGTGGGAGGTCGGCGAGGAGAGCGTCCGGCTCGGTGCCTCCGTCCCGTACTCCGCGATCATGGAGCACCTGCGCGCCGAGCTGCCCGGTCTCGCCCTCGCCTCGCACACGGTCGCCTCCCCGCAGATCCGCAACCGCGGCGGCGTCGGCGGCAACCTCGGCACGGCCTCCCCGGCCGGCGACGCCCACCCCGCCCTGCTCGCCGCCGGCGCCGAGGTCGAGGTGGAGTCGGTGCGGGGCTCGCGGCTGATCCCGATCGACGCCTTCTACACCGGCGTGAAGCGCAACGCGCTCGCCGCCGACGAGCTGATCAGGGCCGTCCACATCAAGAAGGCCGACGGCCCGCAGCAGTACTCCAAGGTCGGCACCCGCAACGCCATGGTCATCGCGGTGTGCGCGTTCGGGCTCGCGCTGCACCCGTCGTCCCGCACGGTCCGCACCGGCATCGGCTCCGCCGCCCCCACCCCCGTCCGGGCCAAGACCGCCGAGGAATTCCTGAACGCGGCGCTCGAAGAGGGCGGCTTCTGGGACAACGGCAAGATCATCACCCCGTCGGTCGCCAAGCGGTTCGCGGACCTGTGCGCCGCCGCGTGCAACCCGATCGACGACGTCCGGGGCACGGCGAGCTACCGCCGTCACGCGGTCGGCGTCATGGCCCGCCGCACCCTGACCTGGACCTGGCAGTCGTACCGCGGCACTGACGGCACCGCACATCAGAAGGGGAGTGTCGCGTAATGCGTGTCAGTTTCACGGTCAACGGACGTCCGCAGGAAGCCGACGACGTGTGGGAGGGCGAGTCCCTGCTGTACGTGCTGCGGGAACGGCTCGGGCTGCCCGGGGCCAAGAACGCCTGCGAGCAGGGCGAGTGCGGGTCGTGCACCGTCCGCCTCGACGGCGTGCCCGTCTGTTCGTGTCTGGTCGCCGCCGGTCAGGTGGAGGGCCGGGAGGTCGTCACCGTCGAGGGGCTCGCGGAGTACGCGAAACAGCGGTCCTGCGGTACGGGCGCCCACGGTACGTCCCTCGACGAGGCGAAGCAGTGGGCGGCCAAGGGCCAGGACTCCCACACCGGCGAAGGCACCGAGCTGTCCCCCGTCCAGCAGGCGTTCATCGACGCCGGCGCCGTCCAGTGCGGCTTCTGCACGCCGGGCTTGCTGGTCGCCGCCGACGAGATGCTGGAGCGCAACCCGAACCCGACCGACGCGGACATCCGCGAGGCGCTGTCGGGCAACCTGTGCCGCTGCACCGGCTACGAGAAGATCATGGACGCGGTCCGCCTGGCGGCCGCCCGGCAGTCAGAGGCGGTCTGATCATGCCCTCCCCCACTCCCGGCTTCGCTCGAGAGGGAGGTGCCCCCGTCGGCGCCCCCCTCGGCACTCCCACCAAGATCACCCAGGGTTCGCAGACCAGGGGCGGCATCGGCGAGTCCACGCTCCGGCCCGACGGCACCCTCAAGGTCACCGGCGAGTTCGCGTACTCGTCCGACATGTGGCACGAGGACATGCTCTGGGGGCACATCCTGCGCTCCACGGTCGCCCACGCCGAGATCGTCTCCATCGACACGAGCGAGGCCCTCGCCACGCCCGGCGTCCACGCCGTCATGACGTACGACGACCTGCCGACCGAGGTGCGGAAGTACGGCCTGGAGATCCGCGACACCCCGGTCCTCGCCCACGGCAAGGTCCGCCACCACGGCGAGCCGGTCGCCGTCGTCGCCGCCGACCACCCGGAGACCGCGCGCCGCGCCGCCGCCAAGATCAAGGTCGAGTACCGCGAACTCCCGGTCATCACCGACGAGGCCTCCGCGACCGCGCCGGACGCGATCCTGATCCACCAGGCCCGCGACGACAACCACTTCGGGCACGTCCCGCACCCGAATATCGTGCACCGCCAGCCGATCATCCGCGGAGACGTCTCGGCGGCCAGGGAACGCGCCGACGTCGTCGTCAGGGGCGAGTACACCTTCGGCATGCAGGACCAGGCATTCCTCGGCCCCGAGTCGGGTCTCGCGGTGCCGGACGAGGACGGCGGCGTCCACCTCTACATCGCAACCCAGTGGCTGCACGCCGACCTGCGCCAGATCGCCCCCGTGCTCGGGCTGCCCGAGAGCAAGGTACGCATGACGCTGTCCGGCGTCGGCGGCGCGTTCGGCGGCCGCGAGGACCTGTCCATGCAGATCCACGCCTGTCTGCTGGCGCTGCGTACCGGCAAGCCCGTGAAGATCGTCTACAACCGGTTCGAGTCCTTCTTCGGCCACGTCCACCGCCACCCCGCCAAGCTGTCCTACGAGCACGGGGCCACCAGGGACGGCAGGCTGACGCACATCACGTGCCGGATCGTGCTGGACGGCGGCGCCTACGCCTCCACCACCGCCGCCGTCGTCGGCAACGCGGCCTCGCTCTCCGTGGGCCCGTACGTCGTCGACGACGTCGACATCGAGGCCATCGGGCTCTACACCAACAACCCGCCCTGCGGCGCCATGCGCGGCTTCGGCGCGGTCCAGGCGTGCTTCGCCTACGAGGCACAGATGGACAAGGTCGCCAAGGAACTCGGCATGGACCCGGTGGAGTTCCGGCAGCTCAACGCGATGGAGCAGGGGACCATCATGCCGACGGGCCAGCCCGTCGACTCCCCGGCCCCCGTCGCCGAACTCCTGCGCCGCGTCAAGGCGATGCCGATGCCGCCGGAGCGCCAGTGGGAGAGCAGCGAGGGCGCGGACGTACGACAACTGCCGGGCGGCCTGTCCAACACCACCCACGGTGAAGGCGTCGTCCGTGGGGTCGGCTACGCGGTCGGCATCAAGAACGTCGGCTTCTCCGAGGGCTTCGACGACTACTCGACCGCCAAGGTGCGCATGGAGGTCGTCGGCGGAGAGCCGGTCGCCACCGTGCACACCGCGATGGCCGAGGTCGGCCAGGGCGGTGTCACCGTCCACGCGCAGATCGCCCGCACCGAGCTCGGCGTCGCCCAAGTGACCATCCACCCGGCGAACACGCAGGTTGGCAGCGCCGGTTCGACGTCCGCGTCACGCCAGACGTATGTCACCGGAGGCGCTGTCAGGAACTCCTGCGAACTCGTCCGGGAAAGAGTCCTGGAGATCGGCCGCCGCAAATTCGGTTCGTACCACCCCGCCTGGGCCACCGCCGAACTGCTCCTGGAGGGCGGCAAGGTCGTGACCGACGGCGGTGAGGTCCTCGCCGACCTGGTCGACGTCCTGGAGGACGAGGCCGTCGAGGTCGAGGCCGAGTGGCGGCACCGCCCCACCGAGCCCTTCGACCTGCGTACCGGCCAGGGCTTCGGCCACGTCCAGTACTCCTTCGCCGCCCACCGCGCGGTCGTCGAGGTCGACACCGAACTCGGCCTGGTCAAGGTCATCGAGCTGGCCTGCGCCCAGGACGTCGGCAAGGCGCTCAACCCGCTGTCCGTCATCGGCCAGATCCAGGGCGGTACGACCCAGGGCCTGGGCATGGCGGTCATGGAGGAGATCATCGTCGACCCGAAGACCGCCAAGGTGAAGAACCCCTCCTTCACGGACTACCTGATCCCCACCATCCTCGACACGCCGACCATCCCCGTCGACGTGCTCGAACTCGCCGACGACCACGCCCCGTACGGGCTCCGCGGCGTCGGCGAGGCACCCACCCTGTCGTCGACCCCGGCGGTCCTCGCGGCCATCCGGAACGCGACCGGACTGGAGCTCAACCGGACGCCGGTACGTCCGGAACACCTGACCGGAACGTGACCCTCAGGGGGCTGAACCAGCGCGTTCGTGTCCCCATGAACCTCAGGAGCAGGCCCACGACCCGATCGAGAAAGGAGGGACGTGCACTGACCGTCCCTTCGGGAACCCCTCCACCCACCCCTGCCGCCGAGGAGGCCGAGACAGATGCTGGACATCGCCGAAGAACTGCACCGGTGGGTCGAGCAGGGCCGTGACTTCGCCGTGGCCACCGTGGTGGCCGTCGGCGGGAGCGCGCCCCGCCGGCCCGGCGCCGCCCTCGCGGTGGACGCCGACGGCACGGCGATCGGCTCGGTCTCCGGCGGCTGCGTGGAGGGCGCGGTCTACGACCTGTGCGGGCAGGCCCTGCAGGACGGCCGGCCGGTCATGGAGCGCTTCGGCTACAGCGACGAGGACGCCTTCGCCGTCGGTCTGACCTGCGGCGGCGTCATCGACATCCTCGTCACCCCGGTCCGGGCGGGCGACCGGGTCCGCCCGGTGCTCGCGGCCGCGCTGGAGGCCGCGGCGAGCCACCGGACGGCGGCCGTGGCCCGGATCGTCTCCGGCCCCGCCGACCTCGTGGGCCGCGCGCTGCTGGTCCGTCCAGAAGGCGCGTACGACGGCGGCTTCGGCGCCCATCCGGAACTGGACCGCACGGTCGCCGCGGAAGCCCGAGCCTTCCTGGACGCGGGCCGCACCGGCACCCTGGAGATCAGCGAACAGGGCTCCCGCTGCGGTTCCCCGCTCACGGTGCTCGTCGAGTCCTCCGTGCCCCCGCCCCGCATGATCGTCTTCGGCGCGATCGACTTCGCGTCGGCGCTCGTGCGGATCGGCAAGTTCCTCGGTTACCGCGTGACGCTGTGCGACGCCCGCCCCGTCTTCGCCACCCGGGCACGCTTCCCCGACGCCGACGAGATCGTCGTCGAGTGGCCCCACCGGTACCTGGAGCGCACGGACGTCGACGCCCGTACCGTCCTGTGCGTCCTGACCCACGACCCCAAGTTCGACGTACCCCTGCTGCAGCTCGCGCTACGGCTCCCGGTGGCCTACGTCGGCGCGATGGGCTCCCGCCGCACTCACCTGGACCGGAACCAGCGGCTGAGGGAGGTCGGCGTGACGGAGGTGGAGCTGGCCCGGCTGCGGTCCCCGATCGGGCTGGACCTGGGGGCGCGTACGCCGGAGGAGACGGCTCTGTCCATCGCCGCCGAGATCGTCGCCGACCGGCGCGGCGGGACCGGGGTGTCCCTGACGGGCGCCCACACCCCGATCCACCACGACGCCACGACGACGCGACCGGCGGGGCGGATCGGGTCGGTGGCCTGAGCGGGAGCCCGTGGCTGCTGGTACCGCGCGGACGAGGCGTGCGACCGCCCTCACGGCCGTCTGAGAAGGCGGTTCACCGCCCGTCCGAACATCCGGCGGGAGGTTCCCGCGAGCAGCCCGTCGAAGACTCCGGGGAGCAGGCGTACGTCCACCTCCTCCCGCCAGACCACCCGTGCCCGCCCTCCGGGGCCCGGCCGCACCTCGATCTCGGCCCAACCCCTGACCACTCGCCCCCGCTTGACCAGGCGGACGAAGCCCGGCCCGTCGTCCACCGGGGGGCGCCAGACCGTGACCTCCATCCGGTCGTCGAAGGCGAGCGGACCGATCCCAGAGCGGGCCACGAAGACCGTGCCCTCGCGGGTCGGTGGCGGTGTGAGCACGGTGACCCGGGTCAGGGGAACCACCGCGCCGTGGCGGGGCCACTCCGTGAGGCGACGCCACGCCTCGTCGAGGGGGAGCGGGGCCGTGCGTTCGAGCAGGAAGGTGACCACGGGACGATCGTAGGGAATCGGGCCTGATCAGCGGGGTGTTCGTATACGGCTCACTCACTTGAGTCAGCCGGGCGTGGTCCCCGGGGCGTACTCGGGGCGAACGCGCTGCCCGTTGGACCGTGGTGGTGCGTCGCACCGGTCCCACCGGTCCCACCGGTCCGTCGGCCCCTTCCCCGCCCACCCGGCGCATGCGCGATCGCCGATCGGTTACCCGACTCGACGCACGTGACCGTGAGCACCGAGTGAGGAGGTGGCGCCGTGAGCCGCGTCCAGGTCGTGCTGTTCGAACGGGACGGCACCCTCGTCGAGGACGTCCCGCACAACGCCGACCCCGACCGGGTGCGCCCCGTCGCCGGCGCCCGCGAGGCGGTCGCTCTGCTGCGACAGCACGGCATCAGCACAGGGTTCGTCACCCACCAGCCCGGTCTGGCCGGCGGTCTGCTCAGCGACGCCGACGTGCGCCGCGTGGACCGGCGGGTCGACGAGCTGCTCGGCCCGTTCGACGTCCGGGGCGTGTGCCCGCACGGCATGGACGACGGCTGCCACTGCCGCGCCCCCGAACCGGGGCTGATCCTCTGGGCGGTCGGACGGGTGTGCACGGCCCCGGCGGACTGTGTCGTCGTCGGTGACCGGGGCGCGCATGTCGAGGCCGCGCGCCGGGCAGGCGGCCACGGCATCCTCGTACCCTCCGACCGGACCCGGCCGGAGGAGACAGCCCACGCGGACCATGTGGCGCCGGACGTGCTGACCGCCGTACGCGCGATCCTGAACGGTCCGCCGCAGGGGCGGGTTCTGGTCGACGAGCGGCCTGTCGAGGCGGCGTTCGACTCCGGGTCAGATCAGGGACCGCGCTGACCCGTCCCGGAGTCGTCCTCAGCCGGTGGCGGTCGGACACGGAAAGCTTGGCCAAAACTCCACTGTGCGTGACGGTGATCTCGGCGTAACTCCCCGTCGGGCAGGATGGATTCGCCTACGGTTGGTGTCTGATCACCAACGCCGGACCACAGGAGGACCCGCCGTGTCGGACGCCCGTCCCGATGCCGCCGCCCGCGCCGCGTTAGCGGCCCGGATCGACACATCCAAGCCGCACTCGGCCCGCTTCTGGAACTACTTCGTCGGCGGCAAGGACCACTACGAGGTCGACCAGCAGATCGGGGACCAGATCAAGGAGATCTTCCCCGGCCTCGTCGACGTGGCGCTGACGAGCCGGCACTTCCTGGGGCGTGCCGTGCGGTACCTGGCCGGCGAACAGGGCATCCGGCAGTTCCTGGACATCGGCACGGGCCTGCCGACCGCCGACAACACCCATGAGGTGGCCCAGCGCGTTGCCCCGGACGCGCGGATCGTGTACGTCGACAACGACCCCATCGTGCTGGCCCACGCCAACGCCCTGCTGACCAGCACCAAGGAGGGCGTGACCGCCTACCTGGACGCCGACCTGTACGAGCCCGAGTCCGTCCTGGAGGCCGCCGCGGCCACCCTCGACTTCTCCCGGCCGGTCGCCCTGATGATCCTCAACACCCTCGGCCATGTCGCCGAGTACGACCGGGCACGCGAACTGGTGCGCAGGCTCATGGACGGTCTCCCCTCGGGCAGCCACCTGGTGATCAGCGACAGCACCTCCACCAGCCCGGGCATGATCGCCGCGTCCGAGGCGTACAACAAGAGCGGCGCCGTGCCGTACTACGTGCGCGGCGTCGAGGAGATAGCCGGGTTCTTCGACGGCCTCGACCTGGTGGAGCCCGGCATCGTCCAGGTGACCGAGTGGCGCCCCGAACCCGGTGCCGCCGTCCGTACCGCGGTCGACGCCTACTGCGGAGTGGGCCGCAAGCCCTGACGCCGGGCCGGCCTCTCGAGTACCGCCTCGCGCTCGGGGGCGCCTGCGCCGAAAGGACGACGTCAGGACGACGTTGGACGGAGTTCGGTGGCTGGCGACAGCGGAGCAGGTGAGTCTCGGCCACTGGGTGTTGTCCGCGCGGGGGCTGACCCCGGCTGACGCACTGACGCGGATCGGACCGGAGGTGGACCCCGGTCGGTCGCTGACCCGGGAAGAGGCCGGTGACCTCGCCGACGGGACCGACGACGATGACCAGGCGCGTCACCCGCCGGACCTCCCGCAGAAGCGGACAGCCGGCGTCCCGCGAAGCAGAGCGGGACCGATCAGTCCGGAGGTGGCGACCACCTCGGGACTGATCAGTCCGGCGGTGGTGACCACCACCTCCACCGGCCGATCTCACTGAACTTCGACCAGCCAGCCGCTGCGACGTATGTCAGTGCGCGGCGACCGAGTACGCGGCGAGCGCGCGGTTGCCGCGCGGCTTGGCCACGGCCCGGAGAACGTCGGCCTGGCTCAGGACGAGCTGTCGCACCGGCTCGGGCAGCGCGGCCAGACGCTCCTCTGCTCCGGCCAGGTCGAGGCAAGCAGCGATTTCCCAGTCGCCGTCCTGAAGCCCTTCGGTATCGACCGACCTGCTGCCGTCGGCCGTCCAGCCGGCCTCAGGCAGGAGCCGCAGCAGCCCCTCACGGGAGAAAGGAGTACGGACGTTGCCCTGGCCACGCGATCCTGCGGCCTCGGTCTGCCCCTGGATCAGCACGGCGAGGAGGTGCGCCAGCTGGTCACCGGATGCGGGCGTCAAGTCCCACTCCGTGAACCACAGTCGCCGCGCCCACGGCCGTACCCGGGCCAGTGTGTCTCGCAGTTGTCCGAGCGATGCGAAGTACCAGGAGCAGTGCGCGAGCACCACGTGGTCGAAGGTACTTTCGGGGAAGTCGACTGACGGGTCGAGGACGTCGGTGCCGAAGCGGAAGTCGATGCGCGGCCCGAGAGGGCCCGCCGTGAGCCGGGCTGCCGATTCTCCGAGCGTCACCGGCGCCCCGTAGGAGGGTTCGGCCACGTCGACGGCCACCACGCGCCCTTTGGGCCCAACCGCCTCTGCGAGGACGGCGGTCATGTCGCCTTGGCCGCAGCCCAGTTCGAGGACAGTCGAGCCTGGCTCAATGTGCCAGCTCGCCACGAGCGTGGCGCGGTGGCGAGTCTGGGACAGCTGGATGTCCGGACTGTGATCGGTGGCGGCCATGCCGGCTGCGAGCGAGGGGGACTTGGCGCGGAGATCGGAGTGATTCACAAAGTCCTTGGTGTTACTCGACGGGTCGGTGCGGGCCGATGATATGAGACAAGCGGGCAGCGGCGCCCGCACATTCCTGAGCCTCCTGTGATGCAGCAGCCTGAGCAGATCAGAATCAGGCGCTCACCATCGTCGCGCTTCTCGCGACGCCCGAAGCCGCCCGGCCTTCCGTCCCCACCGCCGGCCGCGACATCGCCGGCGGGGCTGGGTTCGGTGACAGTTGCGGACCGGGGCTGTCCGCGACCCTCGCTACCGTGGTCCGTATGACCAAGAGGACGAAGGAGACGAAGGCGAGCACCCCGCGGTCGGCCGCCGGTGCGGACAGTGCGGGCGGCGCGACCACAGCTACGCCGGCCGCGGCAGCCAAGACGGTAGCCAAGACGGCAGCCAAGACGGCAGCCATGACGGCTGCCAAGACAGCCACCGCCCCCGTCCTCGACGCCCGCGCCCTCAACCGCGCCACCCTCGAACGGCAACTGCTGCTGCGCCGCGTCCCGCTGTCCGCCAAGTCGGCTGTCGAGCACCTGCTCGGTCTCCAGGCGCAGAACGTGAAGCCTCCGTACTACGCGCTGACCGCCCGCCTCGACGGGTTCGCGCCGGCCGAGCTGTCGGGGCTGATGGCCGACCGTGAGGTCGTCCGCATCGTCAGTATGCGCTCGACCATTCACACCCATACCGCCGCGGACTGCCTCACCCTGCGACCGCTGGTGCAGCCCGCCCGGGACCGTGAACTCACCCATTTTCGCAAGGGACTTCAGGGCGTCGACCTCGACCGGCTCGCCGCGCTGGCCCGGGACCTCGTCGAGGCCGAGCCGCGGACCATGAAGCAGCTGCGGGAGGCCCTGCTCGCCCAGTGGCCGGACGCCGATCCGCGGGCCCTCGCGGTCGCCGCCCGCTGCAAGCTTCCGCTGGTCCAGGTGACGCCGCGCGGACTGTGGGGCAGGAGCGGGCAGGTCGCCCTGACCACCGCCGAGCACTGGCTGGGCCGCCCGGCCGCGCCCGCGCCCACCCCCGACGCCACCGTGCTGCGCTACCTCGCCGCGTTCGGTCCGGCCTCCGTCAAGGACATGCAGACCTGGGCCGGCCTGACCCGTCTGCGCGAGGTCTTCGAACGTCTCCGCCCGGGGCTGCTCACCTTCCGCGACGAGCACGGTGTCGAACTCTTCGACCTGCCGGACGCTCCCCGACCCGACGCGGACACCCCGGCCCCGCCCCGCTTCCTGCCCGAGTTCGACAACCTGCTCCTCTCCCACGCGGACCGCGCCCGCGTCGTCCCGCCGGAGCACCGCGGCCGCACCTGGCAGGGCAACCAGGCCCACCGCACCGTCCTGGTCGACGGCTTCGTCGCGGGCGTGTGGAAGCTGGAGGACGACGCTCTCGTCGTCGAGCCCTTCGGCCCTCTCACCGCCGAGCAGCGCCACGAGGTGAGCGAGGAAGGTCAGCGCATGCTGGGCACGATGCACCCCGAGTCGTCGTACGACATCCGCTTCGGCACGGTCGTCCGGTAGGCGCCGCCCTGCCCCGGCACATGGACAGGGGGCGTTGCGGGCCGCTCGTGGAGGCCCGCAACGCCCCCTGGTTTCTCACCTGAGGGATACTCAGGAGGACTTTCCGGGTTACGAGTTGACCTGTGCGGTCACCAGGCTGGAGAAGGTGGTCAACCGGGTGTAGACACCCGGGTAACCAGCCTGGGCACAGCCCTCGCCCCAGGAAGTGATCCCTGCCAGGACGCCCCCGATGAGCAGGGGACCGCCGCTGTCGCCCTGGCAGGTGTCGGTGCCGCCGGAGGTGTATCCGGCGCAGACCATGTCGCTCTTGACGTACTCGGAGCCGTAGGAGCTCGCGCAGCTGCTGTCGGAGACGATCGGCACGGTCGCGGTGCGCAGCTGGTTGGAGGAGCTGCCGTTCGACGAGGTGGTGCCCCAGCCGATGATGCGGGCGGTGGTGCCGGCCGCGTACACGCTCGTCTGGGACGAGGAGACGTACGACGCCTTGGTGTACGGCATCGACGTCGACAGCGTCAGTACGGCCACGTCGTCGCCGTTGGTGGCGTCGGTGTAGCTCGGGTTGATCCAGATCTTGCTGACCCGGCTGACCGTGCCGTTGGTGCCGTTGAGGTACGTGCGGCCGCCGACGACTCTGACGCTGCTGGTGGACTCGCCGACCATACAGTGGGCCGCGGTGACGACCTTGGTGGCGGAGACCAGGGTGCCGCCGCAGAACTGGTTCTGCGAGGCGTCCGTGATCTGCATCATGAACGGGTACGCGGTCGTCGTGGTCGTGGTGCCGCCGACGATGGGCTGGGGAGCGGCGACGGCGGCCGGGGCGCCGATCAGTACGGTCGCGGCGGCGGCAGCGGTGGCGGCCACGGCGGCGGCGGTCTTCTTGGCGCGGTTGAACCCGAACATGGTTCTCCTCGTGGGGGGATGGCCGGTGGGGGGTCGCACGGGTCGGGTGTGGGGGGTTGTGCACCGGGGGTCTCGGGACCGACCCCCGGGTGACCGGGCGAGCGGCACGCCCCTTACGCTAGAACCCGGGGTTCCCCTTCCCAATGAGGGAAGCCCCTAAGGGAGTTGGGCAGGGAAAACCCTCGGTCGTGTGACGTCAAACCCCGCCTGGGATGGTGTAACATCCCGGAAACTTTCAGGGGCGGCTCGTACGACCGGGAGAACTCGTACGACCGGGAGAACTCGTACGACCGGGAGAACTCGTAGGACCGGGACAGCTCGTACTACGGATCAGCTCACACTGCGGGGTCAGCCCGTACGACGGCCCGCCGCCAGTCGGACGATGTCGACCCGCGATCGGATCCCGAGCTTGCGGTAGACCCGGGTCAGGGTCGCTTCCACCGTCTTGACGCTGATGAACAGCCGCCCGGCTATCTCCCGGTTGGTCGCGCCCTCCATGACCAGCGCGGCGACCTGACGCTCCATCGAGGCCAGTCCGTCCAGCGCGTCGAGCGCGGGCGAGGGGGCGACGACCGGCTCCGCCGGCGGCGGCACCGCGGCCGCCTCCACCTGCCGCAGCCACGGCAGCGCCCGGCAGCGCCGGAACAGCCGCGCCGCCTCGTCGTACGAGGTCGGTCCGGGCGTACGGGTGCGCAGCGCGGCCAGCGCGAACGCGGCGCGCGCCTCCTCCAGCCCGTAGCCCAGCTTGGCCAGCCGGTCCTGAGCCGATGTCAACTGCCGTAGAGCTGCCTCGTGTTCACCGCGGGCCGCGCGCACCAGCGCCTCCGCCCGGTCCAGTACGGCGAGCACGCACTCGCGGCCCAGGCGCAGCGCGTGCTTCCGGGTCACCGTGATGAGGTCCTGCGCCTCGGCGATCTCACCGGTGCGCACCAGGGACTCGGCCAGATCGCCGTGCCAGCGTCCGCGTGCCGGGTCGGTGATGCCGAGCCCGAGCTCCAGCTCCCGCACCCGGCGCAGCGACCCGACCGCGCCCGGCGCGTCCCCGGCGACCAACTGGGCGTGGCCGAGGGCGGCCAGGGCGCGTGAGACGTACATCTGGTCGCCGTCCACCTCGGCGTGGTCCGCCGCCTCCCGGGCCAGCGCCAGCGCCCGGTCGACGTCCCCGCCGGCCGCCTCCGCGAAGGAGGTGAGCAGCGCGGAGGCCACCTCGCCGATGCCGGAGTCACGGGCCAGCCGCAGGCTCTCCCGGGCCAGGTCGAGGGCCCGGCCGCAGTGCCCGGAACGCAGCTCGGTCTCGGCGAGCAGGCGCAGGAAGTGCACCTCGCTCTCGACCATCCCGCGGCGGCGTACCTCGCGCAGCAGCCCGGTCACGGTGGAGCGGGCCTCGGCCAGCTGGTCGCCCATGATCAGCCAGCGGAACCGGGTCAGACCCGGCCCGTTGTGATGGCAGGCCACCAGCGGGTCCTGGGGCTCCCTCAGCGCCCGGTCGATGGTGGCGGGGGCGTCCGGATGGCCCATCAGGGTCTCGGTCTGGGCCTGGAAGGCGAGGGCCAGCAGCTCGGTGCGCCGGTCACCGGCCCGTGCCGCCAGCTCCGCGGCGTGCGCGGCCTGTTCCCGGCCCTCCGCGAAGTCGCCCTGGACGACCAGGCCCCGCCAGGCCAGCTGGTAGTGGACCAGGGCGAGCAGCCGGGGGTCCTCGCCGGCGTCGGCGAGCGCCTGCGGGAACACGGCGTCGACGTCGCCGAGGGCCTGCCCGGCGGACTCGATCACCACCATCCAGGCCCGCACCCGGTCCGCGGGCACGGTCACCCGGGTCAGCACCTCACGCGCGATGTCCCTGGCGAGGTCCACCTCACCGGCGGTGATGGCGTCCTCGGCGGCCTGCAGGCGCCGCTCGTCCGGTCCCGGCACGGTGTCGGCCGGGGTGTGCCGGGCGGCGAGCAGTCCGAGCGAGGCGGCCACCGAGGGCGCCCCGCGGTCCCGGGCCTGGGTGGCGGCCTCGGCGAGCCTGGCCGCCACCTCCGGGTCGGTACCGGTGGTCGCCAGCGCGAGATGCCGGGCCCGCTCGATGGGATCGGACGCGGCCGTGGACAGCGCGGCGTGCACGGCCCGCCGCTCCTGCGCGGGAGCCTCCGCGTACAGCGCGGCGGAGATCAGCGGATGGGCGAACCGCAGGGCGGGCCCCTCCGGCTCCGTCGCCAGCAGCCCGAGGGCCGCCGCCTGCGCGGTCTCCGCCTCGGCGTTGTCCCGGCCGGCCGCGTGCAGCAGCGCCAGCGTGGGACGCGCTCCGGCGCTGGCCACCAGCAGGGTGCGGCGGGCCTCGACCGGCAGCATGTCCAGGCGGCTGAGGACCAGGGCCCGCAGCGAGGTGGGCACGTGCAGCGGCTCGCCGGGGCGGGGCGGGGTCGGGTTCTCGGCGAGCGCCCGGCCCAGTTCCAGCGCGAACAGGGGGTTGCCGCCGCTGGTGCGGTGGATGTCCCGGACGGTGGAGCGGGGCAGGCCGGTGTAGCCGCGGTGGGTGAGGAGCTCGGACACCTGCGTCCGGGAGAGCGGGCCGAGCCGGACCGCGAGACTGTCCGGGGGCAACGCGCGTAGATGACGGTCGTACTCCTGTCCGTCCGTGCGCACCGCGCACAGCAGCTGGACGGGCGTGTCACCGAGGCGGCGGGCGGCGAAGCCGAGGAGTTCCGCGCTGGCCGGATCCAGCCACTGCAGATCGTCCGCGACGACCAGGACGGGGCCCTTGGCGGCCAGTGCGCGCAGCGCGGACAGCACGGCCAGGCGCAGGGCCAGTCCGTCGCGCTGGAGGGTGGACTCACCGCGGCCGGTGAGCGCCGACTCCAGGGCGGTGCGCTGGGCGGCGGGCAGCCGGCCGGACACCTCGTCGACGACCAGGCCGAGGAGGTCGGCCAGGGCCAGGAAGGGGAGATGGGATTCGGACTCGGTGGCGGAGCAGCGCAGGACGGTGCCGGCCGCGCCGGTGTATTCGGCGGCCAATGTCCGCAGCGCGGTCGACTTTCCTATTCCGGCCGGGCCGTGGAGCAGCACGCTGCCGCCGCGGACGAGCTGCTCACGCGCCGCGGTGAGCAGGTCCTCCCTGCCGATCAGCAGGTCGGGGCGGCTTCGGGCAGGCTCCTTGATGTCCCGTCGCACGGTCACCGCTCCCTCCGTGTGTCGTGTCCTGGCCAATGTTAGGCAACGGTCTTTGGAATTCGGCGGGGCGCGGTGGTGAGGGAAATAACAACGTGATGGTAGGGGAGAAATGCAGCGTACCCGGGCGCGAATAACGAGCGCCCTCTTCCAGGGCTCCCTTCCAGGCCGCCGCTACGGCAGCCACCCCGCCCGACGTGCGGCGACGACCGCCTCGCCCCGGGTCCGCGCCCCCAGTTTCCGCATCGCCGACCGGAGATACCCCTTGACCGTCTCGGCGGTCACCCCCAGGCGTTCCGCGGTCACCGCGTTCGTCGCCCCGGCGGCGACACATGCCAGTACGTCGACCTCGCGGGGCGCCAGGCTCACCCGCTGTGACGGCGCGCCCGTCCCCACCGGCAGTGCGCTTCCCGGCGTCAGCAGCCCGCACGCGGCCAGCAGCTCCGCCCTCAGCGCGGGGTCCGTGATTCGCGGGGCCAGCGCCCGCAGGGCCGCGTGTGCCTCCCGTACCTGTTCCCACCCGGAGCGGTCCGCGGCGGGCCGGGGCGGCTGCGCGTGGGCCGCCGCCATGAGCTCCCGGACCTCGTCCGCGACGAGCAGCGCCTGCTCCACGTCCCGCGCGGCATCCATCGCCGCGGTGAGCGTGCGGTCGCCCAGGGGCCGGGCGTCGCGCAGGGCACCGTAGAGCACGCCGCGCACCCGGCGCCGTACGACGACGGGCACCGCCAGCACCGCGCGCAGTCCCTCCGCGGCGACGGCGGTGTCGTACTCGTGGCTGATCTGCCGCGAGGACGAGTAGTCCGGCACCGCACACGGGCGCCCCAGGGCCACCGCCCTGCCGCCGAGGCCGTAGCCGGAGGTCACGGCGAGGGAACTGAGCGCGAGAGTGGTCGTGCCGTTCAGTTCGCTGATGCGTATCCGGCGGCGGCCCGGCTCCACCAGGCCGCCGAACGCGACCGGAAGCCCGGTCGTGCGCCGCAGCCGCGCCAGCGCACCGCGGATCTCCGCCGACGCCGACGCCGACGCTGACGCCGGCACCGACGCCGACGCTGGCACCGACGCCGACCAGGACCCCTCTGTTGCCACGTCCTCGCCCCTTCACTGCGGCACACACCCCTGTTCGGGGGTAGTGAGACCTGCATCACGGATTACACGATGGCAGAGACCCGCCCGGCAATGGTGCCGGTACCGAGGAGGACAGATGACGACCGCGACGGAGCTCTTCCGCAGCGCGCGGGACTTCCTGCTGGAACACCGCGAGGACTACGCCACGGCGTACGAGGGTTTCGACTGGCCCCGCCCCCAGCACTTCAACTGGGCGCTCGACTGGTTCGACGAGATCGCGGCCGGCAACGACCGGACCGCGCTGCACATCGTCGAGGAGGACGGGTCCGAGGTCCGGCTCACCTTCGCCGAGATGTCCGAGCGGTCCAACAAGGTCGCCAACCTGCTGCGCGAGCGCGGGGTCGGCGCCGAGGACCGGATCCTCGTCATGCTCGGCAACCAGGTCGAGCTGTGGGAGACGGCCCTGGCCGCCATGAAGCTGCGGGCCGTCGTCATCCCGGCGACCCCGCTGCTCGGCCCGGCCGACCTGCGCGACCGGGTCGAGCGCGGGCAGGTGCGGCACGTGCTGGTCCGGGCCGAGGACGCCGGCAAGTTCGACGAGGTGCCCGGCGACTACACACGCACGGCCGTCGGCGGCGTACCGGAGGGCTGGCAGCCGTACGAGGACGCGCAGACCGCCTCCGCCGAGTTCCTCCCCGACGGCCCCACCCTGGCCGACGACCCGCTGATGCTCTACTTCACCTCCGGTACGACGGCCCGCCCCAAACTCGTCGAGCACACCCACGCCTCGTACCCGATCGGGCACCTGGCGACCATGTACTGGATCGGCATCCAGCCCGGCGACGTACACCTGAACATCTCCTCGCCGGGCTGGGCCAAGCACGCCTGGTCGAACCTGTTCGCGCCGTGGAACGCGGAGGCGACCGTCTTCCTGTACAACTACACGCGCTTCGACCCGGCCCGGCTGATGGCGGAGATGGACCGCGCCGGCGTGACCACGTTCTGCGCTCCGCCGACCGTGTGGCGGATGCTCATCCAGGCCGACCTGACCCAGCTGCGCACCCGGCCGCGCGAGGTGGTGGCCGCCGGCGAGCCACTGAACCCGGAGGTCATCGACCAGGTCCGCCGGGCCTGGGGCGTGACGATCCGGGACGGCTTCGGGCAGACCGAGACCGCGGTCCAGGTCTCCAACAGCCCCGGCCAGCCCCTGAAGACGGGCTCGATGGGCCGGCCGAGCCCCGGCTACCGGGTGGAGCTCCTCGACCCGGTGTCGGGGGCGCCCGGTGCGGCGGAGGGCGAGATCTCCCTCGACCTCTCGACGAGGCCGGTCGGCCTGATGACCGGCTACCACGGCGACCCCGGCCGTACGGCGGAGGCGATGGCCGGCGGCTACTACCGCACCGGGGACATCGGCTCCCGGGACGCCGACGGCTACATCACCTACGTCGGCCGCGCCGACGACGTCTTCAAGGCCTCCGACTACAAGATCAGCCCGTTCGAGCTGGAGAGCGCGCTGCTGGAGCACGAGGCGGTGGCGGAGGCGGCCGTCGTGCCCGCGCCGGACGAGCTGCGGCTCGCCGTGCCGAAGGCATACGTGGTGCTGGCCGAGGGCTGGGAGCCCGGCGCCGACACCGCGAAGGTGCTGTTCGAGCACTCCCGCGAGGTCCTCGCCCCCTACAAGCGCGTCCGCCGCCTGGAGTTCGCGCCCCTGCCGAAGACCGTCTCCGGCAAGATCCGCCGCATCGAACTGCGCGAGGCCACGGCCGCGGGTTCGGACGCCGAGTACCGCGAGGAGGACTTCCGGTGAGCGGGCTGTCGTACAGCCACGGGACGAGCGGCACGGTCCTGCTCGGCGACACCATCGGCGCCAACCTGGACCGGGCGGTCGCCGCCTGGCCGGAGCGCGAGGCACTCGTCGACGTGCCGTCCGGGCGGCGCTGGACCTACGCCCGGTTCGCCGCCGACATCGAGGAGTTGGCGTCCGCGCTGCTGGCCGCCGGGGTCGCCAAGGGCGACCGGGTGGGGATCTGGGCGGTCAACTGCCCCGAGTGGGTGCTCGTCCAGTACGCCACCGCCCGCGTCGGAGCGGTCATGGTCAACATCAACCCGGCCTACCGCACCCACGAGGTCGAGTACGTCCTCAAGCAGGCCGGGATCTCCTTGTTGGTCGCCTCCGTCAGCCACAAGAGCAGCGACTACCGGGCCATGGTCCAGGAAGTGCGCGGCAGGTGCCCCCAGTTGCGCGAGGTCGTGTTCATCGGCGACCCGAGCTGGGACGCGCTGCTCGGCCGCGCGACCCCCGACCCGCGCTACGAGGACCTGTCCTGCGACGACCCGATCAACATCCAGTACACGTCGGGTACGACGGGCTTCCCCAAGGGCGCCACACTGTCCCACCACAACATCCTCAACAACGGGTACTTCGTGGGCGAGTTGGTCGCCTACACCGAGCAGGACCGGATCTGCGTCCCGGTGCCCTTCTACCACTGCTTCGGCATGGTGATGGGGAACCTGGCCGCCACCTCGCACGGCGCCTGCGTCGTCATCCCGGCCCCGTCCTTCGATCCTGCCGCCACCCTGCGCGCGGTCCAGCAGGAGCGCTGCACGTCCCTGTACGGCGTCCCGACCATGTTCATCGCGGAGCTGAACCTCCCCGACTTCGCCACGTACGACCTGTCCTCCCTGCGCACCGGCATCATGGCGGGCTCGCCCTGTCCGGTGGAGGTGATGAAGCGGGTGGTCGCCGAGATGCACATGGCGGAGGTCTCCATCTGCTACGGCATGACCGAGACCTCCCCGGTGTCCCTGCAGACCCGCAGGGACGACGACCTGGAGCACCGCACCGCCACCGTCGGCCGCGTCCTGCCGCACCTCGAGGTCAAGGTCGTCGACCCGGCCACCGGAGTCACCCCACCGCGCGGCACCGCGGGCGAGTTGTGCACCCGCGGCTACAGCGTGATGCTCGGCTACTGGAACGAGCCCGAGAAGACAGCCGAGGCCGTCGACCAGGGCCGCTGGATGCACACCGGCGACCTGGCGGTGATGCGTGAGGACGGGTACGTCGAGATCGTCGGCCGCATCAAGGACATGATCATCCGGGGCGGGGAGAACATCTACCCGCGCGAGATCGAGGAGTTCCTCTACGCCCATCCGAAGATCGCGGACGTCCAGGTGGTCGGCGTACCGCACGAACGGTACGGCGAGGAGGTGCTCGCCTGCGTCATCCCACGGGATGCGGCCGACCCGCTCACCCTGGACGAGCTACGGACCTTCTGCGAGGGGCGGTTGGCGCACTACAAGATCCCGAGCCGACTCCAGGTCCTCGACTCCTTCCCGATGACGGTGTCCGGGAAGGTGCGGAAGGTGGAGTTGCGGGAGCGGTATGCCGGGGAGCCGTACGGCGACGGCGGGGCCCATGCCGGCTAGTCGCGGCGCATGCAGACCCTCGGCCACCGGTCGAGGCCGATGCTCGCCTCGTGGGTGCGGATCTGCCGTAGCCCAGGGGTGAGCCGGGCCTCGTCCAGGACGCGGAAGCCGAGGCGCGTGTAGTAGGGGGCGTTCCACGGCACCGTCGTGAAGGTGGTGAGGGTGAGACCGCTCAGGCCCTTCTCGCGGGCGCGGTCGGCGACGTACGCGAGAAGGGTCCGGCCCACACCCCGGCGGGCGGCCCCGGGGTGCACCGACACCTGCTCCACATGGAAGGCACCGTCCACCGGCTCGCCCATCAGATAGGCGACGGGACGGTCCTCGTCGTCGGCCGCGACCCACAGACGCCCCGCCCTCCGGTACCGCTCCAGCACCTGTGAGGTGGGCGGCTCGTCCTCCGCGATCTCCGTCATGCTCAGTTCGCGGAAGGGGGCGCCGGCGGCGCGCTCGATGTCCTGGAGCAGCGGGAGCTCTCCGGCGGCGGCGGAACGGATGCGCATCCGTCGAGTCTCGGGCACGCCGAGGCGCCGCGCGAGCGATATACCAGGGCTCAGGTCCCCGTGGCGTCGAGCTCGTCCGCGGGACTGTTGACGGGCTGCGGAACTCCGGTGGGGTCCAGCACGAACAGCGGGACGCCCAGTCCGTCGGCGCGTGCCCGGGCGTCGTCCGCGTATCCGGCGACGGAGAAGTAGACGCAGCGCGAGGACTCCGTCATGGCCGTCAGCCACAGGCACTCCACGTCCCGCACCGAGGCCGGCCGCACGGTCGGATCCACCTGCGCCAGCAGCCCCCGCGCGGCGATGCCGATACCGGACGGCGGCCGCTGGTCGGCACGGCGGATGTCCCGGTAGCCCAGCCACCGCAAGTAGAGCGCGGTGGCCGTGACGGCGTCCCGGGCGGTACGGATGGCCACGGGCTGGAAGGCGCGTCGGGGGCTCGGGGCGGGAAGGGGCGCGGGAGAGGGCGGGCCGGCGGAAGTCTCACCGGCTGGGATGTTCTCGGTGGCGGTCGCTCCCGCCGTTGTCGCTCCCGCCGTTGCGGTGACGTCGGCCACCGCGATCCGCAGCGTCGTCCCGCACGGGCAGCCCAGTTCCGGGTGTGGCCACTGGGCGCCGCGGCCGCAGGAGGAGCAGCGGACCGTGACCCACTGCTCCTCCCAGGCGGGATGGGTGACGGCGGTGGCCGTGCCCTGCCGGTCGAGGGGCGGGCTGACGGGGGCGCCGCACACGCAGGGGTACGACGGTGCCGCGTAGCGATGCCCGCGCCGACAGGCCGGGCAGCGCACCGGGACGCTCTCGGACATGGCCCCCATCGTCCTCCAGCGAACCCACGCTTGTCCGTCTCTTGACGGCCTTCACCCACCCTCTTACATTAATTCCAGATCGTAGAATTTATTTTCCGTAATGTGGAAGTTCTCGCCGTGGAGCGCGACGGGAGTGCCGATCCGACAGCCGGAGCAGGAGTACTCGATGGCTCGAATGACCGCTGCCCGCGCGGCAGTTGAGATCCTTAAGCGTGAAGGCGTCACCGACGCGTTCGGTGTCCCGGGCGCGGCGATCAACCCGTTCTACGCGGCTCTGAAGGCTTCCGGCGGCATCCACCACACCCTCGCCCGTCATGTCGAGGGCGCCTCGCACATGGCCGAGGGCTACACCCGCACCCGGCCGGGCAACATCGGCGTCTGCGTCGGCACCTCCGGCCCCGCCGGCACCGACATGATCACCGGTCTGTACTCCGCGACCGGCGACTCCGTCCCGATCCTGTGCGTCACGGGCCAGGCCCCGACCGCCGTGATCCACAAGGAGGACTTCCAGGCCGTCGACATCGCCTCGATCGCCGGGCCGGTGACGAAGATGGCGGTCACCGTGCTCGAAGCCGCCCAGGTTCCGGGCGTCTTCCAGCAGGCCTTCCACGTCATGCGCTCCGGCCGGCCGGGCCCGGTCCTCATCGACCTGCCGGTCGACGTCCAGCTCACCGAGATCGAGTTCGACCCGGACACGTACGAGCCGCTCCCGGCGTACAAGCCCGCCGCGACCCGCGCCCAGATCGAGAAGGCGATCGGGATGCTGAACGCCTCCCGGCGTCCGCTGATCGTGGCCGGCGGCGGTGTCATCAACGCGGACGCGGCCGAACTCCTCCTCGAGTTCGCCGAGTTGACCGGCACCCCGGTCGTCCCGACCCTCATGGGCTGGGGCGTGCTGCCCGACGACCACGAGCTGAACGCCGGCATGGTCGGCCTGCAGACCTCGCACCGCTACGGCAACGCGACCTTCCTGGAGGCCGACTTCGTCCTCGGCATCGGCAACCGCTGGGCCAACCGCCACACCGGCAGGCTGGACGTCTACACGGCCGGCCGGACGTTCGTCCACGTCGACATCGAGCCCACCCAGATCGGCAGGATCTTCGCCCCCGACTACGGCATCACCTCCGACGCCAGGGCCGCGCTGGCACTCTTCGTCGAGGTGGCACGGGAGTCGAAGGCGGTGGGCGAGCTGCCCGACCGCTCCGCCTGGGCGGCCGCCGCGCAGGAGAAGAAGGCCACGCTCCAGCGCCGTACGCACTTCGACGACATTCCCATCAAGCCGCAGCGCGTCTACGAGGAGATGAACAAGGCCTTCGGCCCGGAAACCCGGTACGTCTCCGCGATCGGCCTCTCGCAGATCGCCGGTGCCCAGATGCTGCACGTCTTCAGGCCGCGGCACTGGATCAACTGCGGCCAGGCGGGCCCGCTCGGCTGGACCGTCCCGGCCGCGCTCGGCGTCGCGAAGGCCGACCCGGAGGCGTTGGTCGTCGCCCTCTCCGGCGACTACGACTTCCAGTTCATGATCGAGGAGCTGGCGGTCGGGGCGCAGCACCGGATCCCGTACGTCCATGTGCTGGTGAACAACGCCGACCTGGGCCTGATCCGCCAGGCACAGCTGGCGTTCGACATCGACTTCCAGGTCAGCCTGGAGTTCGAGAACATCAACTCGCCGGAGCTGGGCGTCTACGGCGTCGACCACGTCAAGGTCGCCGAAGGGCTGGGCTGCAAGGCGATCCGGGTGACGGACCCGACGGAACTGGGCGCGGCGTTCGAGCAGGCGAAGAAGCTCGCTGCCCGGTACCGGGTGCCGGTGGTCGTCGAGGTGATCCTGGAGCGGGTCACCGACATCGCGATGTCGAGGACGAACGACATCAGTGACGTCGTCGAGTTCGAGGAGATCGCGACCGAGCCGGCGCACGCACCGACCTCGATCAGGACACTGAAGGTCTGACAGCCCGCAGCCCCCGCACGAAGGGGCGGCCCACCGGGGGAGGGCCGCCCGTTGGGTATGCCCTCAGTCCGAGACGCCGCCGCAGGAGTACTCCGAGCGCGGGGCGTGCCGCAGGAGTCCCTTGTCCGCCACCTCCACGCGGGGGATGAGCCCCGCCCGCAGGGCGAAGCGTCCCGCCACGAGACGCAGGGCCGGATCACCGTGCAGGGCCACCGCGATCAGAGCCTCGTCGGCCGACAGGGCCTTCCGGTCACGAGGAAGCGGATGCCCGGCGTGAAGGGCGTCGAGCGTGCGCCGCCCCGCACGCGTCCGACGCGCCGGAAGGGAACGCAGCAGACCGGCGGCCGCCAGCCCGCGCCGGATGTCGGCCACCGCTCGCCGTACGCCCGGCCGACCCGCCAACTCCCGTACCCCCACGGGCTGTCGCAGTTCGGCGAGCACCGCCTCGGCGAGCGGTGACAGGGCCTGCCCCGCACCCACGGGCTCCCCCGAGACCCGTACCGTGCCCGGTCGGCCGGCTTCGGCGGCGCCCCGTAGGTACAGGGCCAGCACGGCGACCGTGACGGCGGCGCGGGGACCGCCCCGCAGCAGTGCGACCTCGTACGGCTCCAGCCGGAGCCTCGTACTGCTGCCCATGACCCCCCCCGGCGTGGGGCCCGCCGCCCCCGTGCCGGCGGACTCCACGTGACGAGAATGTGCCCGCGCCCGGGGGCGGTTGAAGCCCCCGGGCGCGGGTTCAGAGCTTGATTTGAGGGTTCCGTAGCCGGCGTACGACCGTTGTCGTACACGGCTCATCGCTCGTGGTGCTCGGACAGCCCCGGCCAGTCGTCAGGACCGCCACCCTGCCATTCGACGATGTCGCTCTCCTCGACCTCGACCTGATCGAGGTCGGCGAGCCGCAGCAACTCGACGACATCGTCCAGGTGGGAGGCGACCCCCAGGCTCTCGTCGTCCGCGGTGACGCGCCGGGAGCCGTCCAGGGCCGGCGGGTGGACCACGACGTGCGGGTGGTGCGGTTGCCGCGGGTCGGGGTGCTGTGCGGGATGTGCTGATGCCATGCCTTCAGCGTCCTGCGGACGGGACGGATCCGCACCCCCACGGTGCACTCCCCGCGTCCTTGCCACCGCCCGGGCCCCGCCGCCCCGCGCCCTCACCACCACGCCGGCTCGCACGCCGCCTCGGCCGTCCGGATTCCGGGCGGCGCCGGCGCCTGGGCGCGACAGGACGGATGTCGGCGCCGAGCCGCCCGGAGCTTGGGGGAGGGCCGGTCAGACCCGGGCGCCCGACAGGCGCTCCACGGCCCGCAGCAGCGCCGAGTGGTCCAGCCCGCCGTCGCCCTGCGCACGCAGGCTCGCGACCAGTTGGGCGACCACGGCGCCGGCGGGCAGCGCGGCCCCGACCGTGCGGGCGGCGTCGGTGACGATGCCCATGTCCTTGTGGTGGAGGTCGATGCGGAAGCCTGGTGTGAAGTCGCGGTTCAGGAAGTTGGCCTTCTTGCGGGTCAGGACGGTCGATCCCGCGAGGCCGCCGTTGAGGACGTCGAGCGCCGCCTCCAGGTCCACGCCCGACTTCTCGAGGAAGACCACGGCCTCGGCGCACGCCTGGATGTTCACGGCGACGATCAGCTGGTTCGCGGCCTTCACGGTCTGGCCCGAGCCGTGCGGACCGCACAGCACGACGGTCCTGCCGAGCGCTTGGAAGACCGGCCCGGCCTCGTCGAAGTCGGCCTGCTCACCGCCGACCATGATCGACAGCACGGCCTCGATCGCACCGGCCTCGCCGCCTGACACGGGCGCGTCGAGAACGCGGATGCCCTTCACCGCCGCGGCCTTCGCCAGGTCGACCGAGGTCTGCGGGGTGATCGAGGACATGTCGATCAGCAGGGCGCCGGAGCGCGCGTTCTCCAGGATGCCGTCGGGGCCGTAGGCGATGGCCTCGACCTGCGGGGAGGCCGGCACCATCGTGATGACGACGTCGGCGTCCCGGACCGCCTCGGCGATCGAACCGGCGGACCTGCCCCCGGCGGCGGCCAGACGGTCGAGCTTGTCCTGCTCCAGGGTGTGGCCGGTGACGTCGTAACCCGCCTTGATCAGGTTCTCGGACATCGGGGAGCCCATGATGCCGAGGCCTATCCAGCCGATCTTGGGGAGGTTGCTCATGAGGGAGGTGCCTCTCGGTACGGGGGGTGGTCAGCGGGCTGCGCGGGCTTCGCGGGGCAGCCAGTCGAAGGCCTGCGCGCTCGGACGGTCGCCCGGCTTGTACTCCAGGCCCACCCAGCCCTCGTAACCGGCCTTCCCCAGCTGCTCGAGGAGGTCCTCCAGCGGGAGCGAGCCGGTGCCCGGGGCGCCGCGTCCGGGGTTGTCGGCGATCTGTACGTGGCCGGTCTTCGCCGCGTACCGCTCGATCACCGACGGCAGGTCCTCGCCGTTCATGGAGAGGTGGTAGAGATCCATCAGGAACCGGGCGTTGCCGAGTCCCGTCGTCGCGTTGACCTTGTCGACGACGCCGACGCCGGCCGGGGCGGACACCAGCGGATAGCGCGGGGACTCCCGCCTGTTGAGGGTCTCGACGAGCAGGACGGCTCCGATCCGGTCGGCGGCCCGGGCCGCGAGGGCCAGGTTCTCCAGCGCGAGCGCGTCCTGCTCCGCGGGGGCCACGCCGTCGACGCGATTGCCGTACAGCGCGTTGAGGGCCGTGCAGCCGAGGGACTGGGCGAAGCCGGCGACCACGTCGACGTTGGCGCGGAACCTCTCCGACTCCTGGCCCGGGATGGACAGGGCGCCCCGGTCCGGTCCGGGGAGTTGGCCGGCGTAGAAGTTCAGGCCCGTGAGCCGGACGCCCGCGTCCTCGATCGCGTTCTTCAGGGCGTCGAGTTCGGAGCGCTCGGGGGTGGGGGAGCCGGCCCAGGGCCACCACAGTTCGACCGCGGTGAAGCCGGCCGCGGCGGCGGCCGCGGGGCGCTCCAGGAGCGGGAGTTCCGTGAAGAGGATCGACAGGTTGACGTTGAAGCGCTGATCTGCGAATCCCATCGGATGCCGCGCTCCCTTCCGTGCCGGTGTGTCCGTAGGGACTGAGGTGCATTCCGTAATACGGAAACATGTTTCTGTCTACTGGAAGATTGCCGTCGGCTGGCCGAGGTTGTCAAGAGGGCTCGGCGGCAAACCGGCCGCATGCGCCGATGCTGTCTGCCCGGCACGACGGAATGCCGAAGAGCGGTCGCCGGGTTTCCCTCGCGCGAGGAGTTCGGTGCCCGGGGCGCGGGCAGCGTGGAGACCGGTCGCGCGTCCCTGCGAGGGGCGTGTTCCGGTCCCGGCGGCCGGTCGGCGGCTGAGGTGAGGTGGACGATGCAGGTCTGGCCGATACAGCGGGGCGCGGCGCGGCACGGGACGGGTTGCGCCGAGGTGATGCGCGTCCTGCAGGCCTGTCTGGACGGGGAAACGGATGAGGTCACTGCCCGTCGGGTCGTCACACATCTGGACGAGTGCGGCGACTGCGGTCTGGAGGCCCGTCTCTACCGCGAGATAAAGGACTCCCTCACCCGGCTGGGGCGGCCCGACGACCGGGCGGCGGCGCGGCTGCGCTGCTTCGGCGAGTCCCTGCCGCACACCGGTCCGGCCGACGGGCGTGACCGCATCGCTGGTGGATGAGCGGCACTGCCCACAGTCTGATCCGGCCTTGGGGATGGGAACCCGCACGGGCCGGTCGCGGGGGAGGAAAGCTGTCCGTCGTCCTTCTGATGCGGCATGCGCGGGCAACCCTCGCCAAGATGCGGGACATTGCATCGAATGCTCCGATTGGTCCGGAGGGTTTTCCAGCCCCTGGGAGACACAATGGCGCAGCCGTCGGAGGTGCGGGACAAGGCGTTCGCGGAGTTCGTGCTGCCCGAGGTGGAGGTGCTGCTGAGGGTGGCGATGACGCTGACCGCGCAGCCCGCCGACGCCGAGGACCTGGTGCAGGACACGCTGCTGCGCGCTTACAAGGCGATCGACCGGTTTGACGGCGAGCATCCCCGAGCCTGGCTGCTGACCATCATGCGGCGCGCCGAGATCAACCGGCACCGCCGCCGCAGGCCCTACCTTCTCGCCGACCCGGACACCGACCTGGACCGGCTGGCGGGGGCCGACACGGTGGCCTCGCCGGAGGAGGCGGTGGTCGACGAGGACTTCGACGAGGTGGTCCGCGCAGCGCTGGCCGCCCTGCCGGACAAGCACCAGCGGGTCGTGCGCCTCGTGGACATCGGCGGGCTCAGTTACGCGGAGGCCGCCGAGGTACTGGAGGTGCCGGAGGGGACCGTCATGAGCCGGCTGCACCGGGCCCGCAAGTGGATAAGGACCCAGTTGGCGGCGGCCGGACTCGCGCCGAGACCGAAGAGGAGCAGGATGTGATCGGGCGCCGGGGCGGTGGGGCACACCGCCGGATGACCTGCAGGGATGTGGCACGGGTACTCCAGGCGTGCCTGGACGGTGAGGTCGACGAGGTCACCGCGCAGCGGGTGGCCGTCCATGGGGAGGGCTGCCGCCGCTGCGGAGTCGAGATCGCCGTCTACCGGGAGATCAAGAACTCGCTGGCCCGTCAGGAGGTGCCGGACGAGGCCGCCATGGCCCGCCTGCGCGCATTCGGCGCCGACTTGCTCACCACCGGACCGGCAGAGGCGGGCGACGAGGCGGCCCGTCTCGGCGGAACCTGACCCAACCGGCGTCGCGCCGCAACGACCGCGTGCGTGCTCCCGGTTCGCACGAGCACCTCTGCGCTCCGACATCGGGTGATCGAAAGGGGCGACGGCTCGCAACATATGTGACGAAAGGGGAATTCCGGGTGACTCGAGCCGGGTTTCCCGTCCGTGTGGGCCGTTCGATCTCGGTCTCACCTCCGTCTGCCCGGGCTTCCACTGGTTCAGCGACGCCCTGGGCGGCTGGGTGGCAGGGACCCTGGTGCTGCCGGCCTTGCTGTGAACCGTTCGTCGAGTGTGCGGCCGTATGGATCACGGGGCTCCGCTCGCGGCCGGTTGCCGATCCCGCGCCCCGGCCGGTTCCGGCGGCCGCGTTCGCCGGAATGCCGGCGGCCCGTGAACGCGGCGGACCGGAGGGGGCGACTGGGCCGACGGCCATACCGTCTCGCCCGGGTGCGGCAGCGCTGGAGCCCCGCCCTGTACGACCGCGTCGCGGTGCGTGAGGTCCGCCGTGAGGACAGTCGCTTTCCGTCCCACGATCGCTTTCCTCGCCAGGGCCGCTGTCCGTCCCAGGATGGCTTTCCACCCCAGGATATGGAATGAGCGCGGACCGCCGCGGGTTCCCGGTATGACGTGAATGCCCCGCAATGTTCCCTACGGACCTGTGTCGGCGGAATGAACGCCTGGGGCGATGCCGATCGCGTCGGCCGCGGGGTGCCTGCTGCGGGAAGCCGTGGGGGCGCCGCGAGCCGGTGCTCGACAACGGAGATCACCAGTGGCAGTTCATGTTCTGATCGCGGAGGACCACGCGGTGGTCCGGCAAGGCCTGCGTGACTTCCTGAGCCTTGACGGCGACATCGCGGTGGCCGGTGAGACGACCAATGGCCGGGAGGCCGTACGGCTGGCCCGGGAGCTGAGCCCGGATGTGGTGCTGATGGACCTGATGATGCCCGTGATGGACGGCATCGAGGCCACGGAGCGGATCCGCCGGGAGCTCCCCGAGGTCAGGGTCGTGGCGCTGACCGGCGCGCTCGACGGTGCCGCGGTGATGGCGGCGATCCGGGCGGGCGCCACGGGGTTCCTGCTGAAGAACGCGGAGGCCGACGAGCTGCGGCACGCGGTGAAGGCCGCGGCGGCCGGGCGGACGTACGTCTCCAGCGGCGCGGTCGCCCGGCTGGTGGACCAGGCCGCGGGCGAAACCAGGCCGGAGCGTCTCACCGAGCGCGAGTCGGAGGTCCTGGTCATGCTCGCCCGTGGCAAGGCGAACAAGGAGATCGCCCGCGAGCTGCGGATCGGGCAACAGACCGTGAAGACGTATGTCAGCCATATCTTCGACAAGCTCGGGGTGCACAGCCGGACACAGGCGGTCGCGCACGCCCTGCGACTGGGGCTGCTGCCGTCCGGTGAACTCGCTTCCGGCCTGGTCACGACGGACGAGTACCGGTGGTCGGCGTGACCGACCTGACGTCCCCCGCACCCCCGGAAGCGTCAGCAAGGACGCCCCACGGCGAGAGGGGTGACAGCGGTCGGCCGCCGCAGGGAGAAGCCGTCGCGGAGGCGCTCCTCGTGCTGGATTCCCAGGGGCTGGTACTGAGCGTCGGCGTGGGTGCCGCCCTGCTGGACGGTCACGGCGCGGCCGACCTCGTCGGGCGGCATGTCTCGCTCGTCTACCCGCCCGAGGACGTGGCGTCGGGCGCGGCGGCCCGCGCGTTGGACGCGGCCGCCGGCCTCGGTACGCACCGTGAATGCGCCTGGCGGGTCCGCTCGGACGGATCGCGTCTGTGGGCAGAGACCGAGATCACGGCGACCCGGGACGCGCACGGACGCCTGACGGGCTACTGCGTCGTCATCCGCGACCTGAGCGCACGCTGGCGGTACGAGCGGTGGCAGCGGGCGCTCGCCGAGGTCACCCGGAGCGTGGTCGAGGGCCGCCCCGGCCCCCACGTGCTGGCGCTGGCTGCGCGCCGAGTGCGACAGTCCGTCGGTGCCGAGGCGGTCCGGCTGCTGGCACTGGACTGGGGCGACACACTCACCGTGTGCGCCGTGGACGGCGTCGGGGCCACGGCCGCACGCGGTCTGTTGATGCCGGGGGAGTCGGAGCTGGCGAACGAGGTGGTCCGCACCGGACGCCCGCGGATCGTCTCCGACACCGACCACGAGCCGTCGAAGCTGCGTGCGGCGCTGCGCGGCGCCGGGCTGGAATCGGTCCTGTACGTGCCTTTGACGGTCCGCGACCGGGTCGTCGGGCTGCTGGAGGTGGCGAACCGGCGGGGCGGGCGCTGCTTCACGCCGGAGAACCTGCGGATCGTGGAGCCCTTCACCGGGTCGGTCGGGCTGGCGGTCGAGCAGGCGCGGGCCGACGAGGATCTGGACGGGCCGGGCCGTCGGTCTGCGGGCGGGCAGGACGCCGTGCGGCAGGCATTGAACTCCGTGGCCGCCGAGGCGGTCACCCGCACCGGCGCCGTGTGCTGCGAGGTCTACCTGCTCGAACCGGAGGCAGGTCTGCGCCCGGCAGGCGGCCACGGTGGTGTCGGGCCGCTGCCCTGCGACCCGGCGGAGCGGTCCGTCGCCCGTCCCGCGCGAGTGGCGATGGAGGCGATCACGGCGGTGGCCCCGGTGATCAGGGGCGGCGGGGAGGACGAGGGCGACGGGGAGGACGAGGGCGGCAGGGAGGACGAGGGCGGCAGGGACGACGGGGAGGGCAAGGGCGACGGGGAGAGCAACGGCTACGGGCAGAGCAAGGGCCGGCAGACCAAGGACGGGCAGAGCCAGTACGACGGGCAGCGCAAGGACACGGCCGCCGGGCGGGACCCAGGGTCCGTCCCGGAAGTCGCTCGTCCCCGAAGGCCACCGCCCCCGCCTTCCGGGGACCTGCTGGTTGCCCTGCCGCTCTTGTGCCGTGCGGAGGCGGTCGGCGCACTGTGCTGCCGGTTCCCCCGCGGGCGGCAGCCTGGTGGCGAGGACCTCGGGGCGCTCCAGGCCCTCACGGTCAGGGCCGTCGCCGCCGTGGAGGCGCAGCGGCTGTGGGGGGTGGCCCGGGAGCAGGCGGCGCGTGAGGAGCGGCGGCGCCTGGCCCGCGAGCTGCACGACTCCCTGTGCCCGACCCTGTACGGCATCGCCCTGAACGCGTGTACGGCCCGGGAACTCCTCGGCCCCGAGGGCGCGGGCGCGCGCCGGCCGATCGCCTCTGTGCTGCGGCTGGCCGACGCGGGGCTGGACGAGGTCCGGTCGATCCTCTGCCGGCTCAGCCCCGAGTCACTGGAGACGGAGGGGCTGGTCGCCGCGCTGACCCGCTACCTGGACCAGATGCGCGTCCGGCACGGCCTCGTGACCGAGGC
Organism: Streptomyces violaceoruber; assembly: GCA_000720805.1. GTDB lineage: Bacteria > Actinomycetota > Actinomycetes > Streptomycetales > Streptomycetaceae > Streptomyces > Streptomyces cellulosae_A. The sequence continues at coordinate 49,885 of JODI01000033.1, read as the reverse complement.
CAGGCTCTCGGCAGAGCCGAACGCGGCACCGGAGGTCAAGCACGCGCTGTACCGGATCGCCCAGGAAGCGCTGCACAACGTCGTCAAGCACGCGGCGGCGCGGCATGTCCTGCTGCGCCTGTGCACCACGCCCGAGACCGTCACGCTCGTGGTCACGGACGACGGCGTCGGCTTCGACAGCGGCAGCTCCTTCCCCGGCCACCTGGGCCTGCGCTCCATGCGGGAGCGGGCGCGGGAGGCGGGCGGCACCCTGGCGGTGGACAGCCGTCCCGGCCATGGGACCCGGATCCGGGCCACAGTCCCGGCGCGGACGACGCCGGACGGCCCGTACGCCGGATGACCGCCGACGGACCGTGACCGCGCCGTGCGGGTGGCTCCTGCCGGTCACCGCCGGGCGCGAGCTTCCTGACGTGCGCCTGCTGGCTCGCCCACGCGCTCGCCCTGACGGGGGAGGTTGCCCAGACGCGCGGGAGGTCTTCGAGCGCGCCGCCGGGTACGCCGACCGGTCCGCCGACGACATCGGGCTGCCGGCGGAGACGGCGGACTCGGTGGGACAGAAACCGTCGGGCGGCGTCCCGCGGGCCCTCAGGCACCTCGGGCCGGTCGACGCGGCCTGGGCGACCGGCGGACGCATGCCGCCGCATACGGCGAAGAGGCCGCGGACGGTTGTCCGCGACCTCTCAGCCCTCACCGACCCTTATGGGTCACTTCGATGTGTTGCCGGCATCCTTCTTGGCCTGGCCCATTGGCGCCTGGTACATGGACACCAGCGCCTTCTTGCCCGGGTCCAGGGTCTTCCAGTCGTTCTTGAGGACGCCGCCGGTGTCGCCGGAGTCGGGGTTCCAGCACCAGTACGTGTAGCTGATGCCGTTCTTCTTCATGTACTGCATCAGGCTCTTCTGCCAGACGGCCTCGGTGCTGTTGCCCGCACTCTTCTTGCCGCCGAACTCACCGACCAGTATGGGGGCGGTGTTGTTCTTCTTCAGGTAGCCCCAGTGCTTGTCCCAGAAGGCGGGCATGTTGTTGGGGAAGGTCTTGTCCATGAACCAGTTCTGGTTGTAGACGCCGGGGCCGTAGTCGTGGGCGGAGTACACGACCTTGTCGGCTTCCTTGAGCTTGACCGGGTGCTCCTTGGCGCCCCGCAGCTCGCCGCCCCACCAGGTCGACTCGTTCTTGTACTTGTCGTTGCCCTCGACGAAGACCAGCCAGTTCTTGTTGACCGAGTGGATCGTGTTGCCGGCCTTCTCGGCGGCCATCTTCCAGTCGGTCTTGGGATTGCCGTCGCCCCAGGTGGCCTGGCCGCGCGGCTCGTTGTGCAGGTCGGCGCCGATGACCCTGTCGTTGTCCTTGTAGCGTTCGGCCAGCATCTTCCAGTCGGACAGCCACTTGCTCTCGGAGAGATTCTGGGTGTACCAGAGCTCGCTCTGGCCGTACTGGTCCGGCCGGTGCTGGTCGAGGATGACCATCATCCCGTGCTTGGTGGCGCTCTTGACGACCTTGTCCATGATCTGGAGACCGTTGAGGCCCTTGAGCTCGGGGTTCAGCTTGTAGTCGATGCCGTTCGGCTTGCTGCCCGCGTCGAACAGTTCGTTGGAGTACGGCAGCCGGAGCGTGTTGAACCCGGTGTCGACCATCTGCTCGACCATGGAGTCGAGGTTGCGCTTCCACAGGCCGTGCGGCGCGAACGTGCCGGTCTCGGAACCGAACCAGTTGACGCCGGTCAGGACCGTCTTCTTGCCGTTCGCGTCCACGATGTCGCCCCCGTCGGTGTGCAGGGGGCCGTGCACGGCGCTGCTCTTGTCGGAGGCGTCGGCCGAATTCACCGTGAGCGCGGTCACGGCACCACCGACCGAGGCGACCGCGACGGCCGCTCCCGCGGCACCGAGCACCAGTCGGCGTCGGCTGATACCACGCTTCTTTTCGGGCGCGGACATCGTGCGGTCGGTGTGGTTTTCCATGGGGGAATTCATGCGCTGATACTCCTGAGAAATTCGGGTGCGGCGGTCTTTAGAATGCAGACGGGAGGTGTTTTCGCCGACGATTCCGGGCACTTTCTCGGCGTTTCGCTCACGGCTGTGAGAAGGACGAGCAAAGCCAGCGGAAAGAGTTCGCCGAGCTGGTGGGACAGCCGGTCCGGCGTGTCCGCGTCGACCAGCACCACATCCGGGCTCACGTCGCTGACGAGCGATATCGCCTCGGCTGCGGCGGCCACGGCGCCCACGAGTTCACATCCGGGCTCGTCCTCCACGAGATCGGCCAGAGCCGCTCGCACCTGCGGGTGAGACTCCACGATGAGAACTTTTTTCATGGGCGGCGGACTCCTTCGGGGTTTTTGCTGCCATGCCCACGAGATTAGAAATGGAGTCGAGATCGAATCGCCGTACGAGCGACCGAATTCCATGCACACCAAACGGCCGAATTCGGGCTACCTCAATTGAGGTAGCCCGAATTCGGCCGTTTGGTTACTTATATTCCTTATGTCGGGTTGATAGAGGCGCGGGCGCGCGGATCCGTGTCATCGGGCGAGCGGGCAGGCGTGCCGCGCGTCGAGGAGACCTGCGTCCGCCGGGCGGCCGTCGGTCTGGCGAGGGGCTTGCCCCGGAGGCAGGCGCCGGCACCAGGGACGCGGTGCGGGTGGTCGTGTCAGTCCCGCCGTATCCGTCCGGGCCCGCCCTGACCTCTCGGTCTTCGCGAGCGTGCTCATCCCGGGCCGCGACGGCCGCGACGGCACCGTCCGCGCACCGGGGGCGGTGGCGTGGCGGAGGCGGTCGGTCGCGCTGAAGCGGTAGGTCGTACTGAGGCGGTCAGTCGTACTGAGGCGGTCGGCGCGAGCGAGGGCGTCTGGCGCGAGAACCACCCGCGCCCCTGCTCGGCCGATGCCCCGGGTGAACCTCTCGGGAGTCGCGGGGTCTTCACGCACTCACAGGGCAGGCGGGGCGTCCGGGACGGTGCACGGGCGGGTGCCGACACGCAAAGGCGAGGTCGGCAGGGCGGGAGGACCGGTGGTGCCGGCCTGCCGGCCGGGGAGGCCCGGGGCGTCGGCCACCGCGGTGGCGACCGCCCGAGAGCGTACGACAACGTTGTCAGTCGATTCCGCCGCGGCGCGAAGGCGCGCGCCCCGGGGCCGGTGCCTCGGGGCGCGCGCTCGGGAACGATTCGTTCGATCGGCCCGCCGTCAGTCGTCGTCCGACGGGGTGACGCTGCGTCGGATCAGGAACCATGCGGGGACGGCCAGCACGATGAGTCCCCCCATCACCACCGCGACCACCAGTGTCGGTCCGGTGTCGGAGGAGCGGAAGGCGGTGCGGTCCGAGGCGTCCACCGCCTGGTTGGCCGGCTTCCCGCTCGCGGCGGGCGAGTGGTCGTGGCCCGCCAAGGCCGCCGCTGAGGCGACGATGCCGAAGCCGTAGCGGGGGTCCCAGCTGCCCGAGTTGTGGGTGGCCGTCTCGGTCAGTTCCCGAGTGACCTTACCGACCGTCCACTTCGGGTGCTCGGCACGCAGCAGCGCCGCGGAGGCGGCCACCCAGCCGGCGGCGTACCCGGTGCCGGAGCCGGTCCAGTAGCCGTCGTTGCGCGCGGTGGTCAGGATGTCCACGCCCGGCGCGGCCAGGTCCACGTCCTTGCCGTGGTGGGAGTCGGGCCAGACACTGCCCTTCTTGTCGGTGGCGGCCACCGACAGGACCCGCGGAAAGGCGGCCGGATAGCTCGCCGCGTTCCCGGTCCGCCCGGTGTCACCCGCGCCGGCCACGACCAGGGACCCCTGCTGGGACGCGTAGTCGACCGCTGTCTTCAGGTCGTCGCTGGCCTGGGGGGTCGAGACGGTGACGTCGATGACCTGGGCGCCCTGGCGGGCGGCGTTCATGATGGCCCTCGCGGTGGCCGCGGTCAGGGCCTTGTCGTTGCGGAAGACCCGGAACGGAAGGATGCGCGCTTCCGGGGCGAGCCCGTGCAGGCCGTCGCCGCGGTAGTTGCGGCCGGTGCCGGCGATGATGCCCGCCTGGTGGGTGCCCTGGACCTCCGCGGCGCCCTGGTCGCGCCGGCCGTCGACGGTCGAGCCGTCGCCGACGTCGGAGCCCTTGACGACGCGGCCCCTGAGGTCGGGATGGGTGGCGTCGACACCGGTGCCTATCACCGCGACCGTCACGCCGTGACCTTTGGTGGTCCGCCAGGCCTGATCGGCCCTGAGTGCGTTCAGCGCCCACTCGGACCCGCGCAACGAGCCGGAATCCGCAGGGGCTCCGGCGCCGGTTCCGGCCGGAGCGGCGGTGAGCGACGTGAAGACCGTGAGGGCCAGTGCGGCGGTGCCGACCAGGGCACGCCCCGCACGTACCGCCCCCGAAGCTGTGTGACCTGCCATCGTGACGCCCCTTACCCTGAGGCTGGATGCGACGCGGGACCTCCCTGGGCGGGGGCCCGACCTCTTGAGCGTCCATGGCCGCTGCCAGGCGTAGCACCCGCCGATGGGTGAGAGGTCACTCCCCTCTTCGGGGGAGAGCGAGGGTCGGTCGATGGCCCGCCATACAGGCTTTCAGGTGCCTCTCCCCCAAATGGGGGTGCGAAAGGACCCCCTGAAAGGGGGGCCCTCACTCACCCGTTCACGTGATGTTCGCGTCTGCCTTTGAGCGCAGGCTGGTGTGCACGAGGTCCCGCCGCGCGAAGCGGAAGGGGACGCTCTCTCGCTTGGAGGAGCCGCGATGCACCACTTCCGGACGGCATCCGTGCACACCGACGAGCCGCGACCAGAAGCTGAACTCTCCCGGATTCCTCCCGATTCCCCGGCATCGGCCGGCCGGACGAGAGGACGTGCCGCACGTCGCATGCTGCGGTTCGCGGTGGTCGGCGGTGCGGGCACGGTCGTGAACACGGCAGCTCTGTACGTCCTTCACCGTCTGCTGGGGGTGCCGCTCGTCGCTGCCTCCGCGGTGGCCGTCGAACTCGCCGTCGTCCACAACTACGTGTTCAACAACCGGTGGACCTTCGGGATGCGTGTCCTGTCGGTGAGGCGGCTCGGGAAGTTCAACGTGTCCATGCTCGCCGGTCTCGCGGTCAACGTGCTGGTCCTGTGGGCCCTGGTGCGCGGCGGAGTCGACCTGTTGCCCGCGAATCTCCTGGCCATCGGCGCCGCCCTCGCGGTCAACTACGCCTCCAGCGCGGTCTGGGTGTGGGGCGGGACCCAAGGGAGCAGCCGATGATGAACCTGCTTCTGTACACCGGACTGATCCTGGTCTCCGTCCTGCTCACCGTGCAGTCGGCCCACGTCCTGTACCTGATGCTCTACACCTGGGACCAGCCGGACGCCGAGAAGGAGACCCGGGGGCCGGAGGAGTTCCTGGCGCCGAGGCTGTCCTTCAGCGTGCTGCTGCCTGCCCGGCACGAGGAGGACGTCATCCAGACCACCATCGACCGGGTGGTGCGCGCCGACTATCCGGCGGATCTGCTGGAGGTCTTCGTCATCTGCTCGGCGGACGACACCGGCACGATCGCCAAGGCCGAGGAGAAGATCGCTGAACTCGACCACGAGGGCCTGCGCAACGTCGAGGTCGTCGTCTTCGACGACACACCCGTCAACAAGCCGCACGGCCTCAACGCCGCCCTGCCGGAGACCAGTCACGACGTGGTGACCATCTTCGACGCGGAGGACGACATCCATCCCGCGATCTTCGGCCTGGTCAACACCGTGATGATCCAGGACGAGGTCGAAGTGGTCCAGGCCGGCGTGCAGCTGATGAACTATCAGTCCACCTGGTACTCCGCACTGAACGTCCTGGAGTACTTCTTCTGGTTCAAGAGCCGCCTGCACTACCACGCGCGTTGGGGATCCATCCCGCTCGGCGGCAACACCGTGTTCTTCCAACGGGAGTTGCTGGTGCGCCTCGGCGGCTGGGACGACCACAACCTCACCGAGGACGCGGACCTGGGCCTGAGGATCTCCGCCGCGGGGAAGCGGGTGCGGGTGGTCTACGACGACCGCTACGTGACCAAGGAGGAGACACCGCCGACCCTCGGGCACTTCGTCCGGCAGCGAACCCGCTGGAGCCAGGGGTTCATGCAGACCCTGAGCAAGGGCACCTGGAAGCAGATGCCCACCCGCAAGCAGCGCTGGCTCGCCTTCTACGTGCTGGCCTTCCCGCACGGACAGGCGCTGCTCGGCTTCTACCTCCTCTTCTCCCTCGGCATGATGTTCTTCCTGCGGGTGCCGGTGCTGGTCGCACTCGTCTCCTGGCTGCCCGTGCTGATGCTCATGGCCCACTTCGTGACCCAGGCGGTCGGCCTGTACGAGTTCACCGACGCCCACGGCCTGGAGGCCAGCCCGAAGGCCGTCCTGAAAATGGCCATCGCCTGGTACCCGTACCAGCTCGTGCTCGCCTACGCCGCGGTACGCGCCATGCGGCGTCAGCTGACCGGTCAGCACAACTGGGAGAAGACCCAACACGTAGGCGCCCACCGGACCGAGACTTCAGAGGCGAATTCCCATGCCGCGTGAGACGAGACCGCAACTGGTCGTCATCCAGGACGGGGATCCCGCGGAGAGCGGACACAGCCCCACGCCCGGGCGAAACCCGCAACCGGCCATCACGGAGGGCAGGTTCCCCCGACTGGGACCCCGCGGGCGGATCGCCCTGGGCGCCGCCGTGCTCACCGGGCTCGCCACCCACGGCTGGCACCTGTTCCAGTACCCGCTGTACCTCACCGACGAGGGCATCTACATGCAGCGGGCTTGGTCGCTGGTGAGGCAGACACGGCTGTCGCCGTACACCTACGACTACGACCACGCGCCCGGCGGCTGGATCCAGCTCGCCGGCTGGGCCTTCCCGTTGCCGAACCAGTTCGAGACGTTCGGCAACGCGATCAACACCGGTCGGTTCCTGATGCTGATGGTCCACCTCGTCAGCGTGGTCCTGGTCTTCGAGATCGTCCGGCGACTGTCCGGCAGCGTGCTCGCCGCCTCCGTGGCCGCCTTCTTCTACAACTTCTCGCCGCTCGCCATCTACTACCAGCGGCAGGTCCTGCTGGACAACCTCATGATGTTCTGGGTGCTGCTGAGCCTGTTCCTGCTGCTCTGCCGCGACCTGAGGATCCGTCATGCTCTGGGCGCCGGGGCCGTGCTGGGGGTCGCCCTGATCACCAAGGAGAACGCGGTCTTCTTCATCCCCAGCCTGCTGTACCTCCTGCACCGCAGGGTCCGGGGTTCCGCCCAGCGCCGGTTCGCCACGTCGTTGTGGCCGCTCGCTGTGATCATCGCGGTGGGCACGTATGTCCTGTACGCGCTGCTGAAGAACGAACTCGTGCCCACTGGGCTCGACTTCGACCTGAAGAAGCCGCCGGCCGACCACGTGTCGCTGCTCTACACCCTGTGGTGGCAGCTCCACCGCAGCCAAGGGTCCCTGCTCAGCCCGGGCGGGCTCCTCTACGGCAGCTGGATCCCCCGGGACGGGCTGTTTCTGCTCGCCGGCCTGCTCACCATGTCGGCCGCCCTGTACTGGGGCTTCAGGGACCGGCAACGGAACCTCGGCTTCCTGGTCATCGGCACGCTCGGCCTCGCCTACGCCTTCTACCTGGTGCGCGGCAGTGTCCTGCTGGACTTCTACGTCACCCCCCTGATCCCCCTGTTCGCGATGACCACCGGCATGGTGACGAACCGGCTGCTCACGCGGCTGCGCCCCCGGCTGCGGATCGCGCTGGCCGCCGTGGCCGGGGCCCTCCTGCTGCTCCTGCCGGCCACCGACTACCTCATGACGGTCAACGACGAGGGGCGCGTCGCGATCGCGGACCAGTACCAGCCGAAGCTGAACCTGACCCGCATGCAGGAGCGACAGATCGCCTGGATAAGGAAGAACGTCCCGTCGAACGCGCGGATCATCATGGACGACGACCTGTGGAGCGAACTCCACGACGTTCCCCCCTTCTACCCGTCCGCGCATTCCCACTGGAACGCATCGTCCGACCCCGACGTGCGCGACAAGCTCTTCGCCAGGAGATGGCAGAACGTCGACTACATCATCATGTCCAACAAGATGCGGCAGTCCATCGACGGAAACAACGGCGACGGCCGCGAGAACTGGATCCTGACCGCGCTGAGGAACTCGCAGAAGGTCTGGGAGACCAGTCAGGGCGACATCAAGCTGCAGATCTACCGGGTCGGTTAGTGCCGGGCCGAGGAGGTGACCGACATGCCTGAGAACCCCGAGGACAGGGAAAGGGACATACCCGAGAAGGCCGAACAGCCGTCCCCAGGAGACGCCGGGGGAACCGGAGGAACCGGGGGAAAGAAGGGGCGGTTCACCTGGAAGAAGGTCCTGTGGCTCGCCATCGCCTTGGTGGTCGTGGGCTCGCTCGTCCAGGTCATCGCGAAGAGCGGGGGTTTCGGCGGCGCGCTCAACACCACCGGCGGCAAGCCCGGGCAGAAGGACGCGCCCTCAGAGGTCAGGACGCCCACTCGGAAGCCGAAAACGGTCGAACTGCGCGGCCAGAAGATCCCCCGGCAGGCCGGGCCGATCATCGTGGTCAATCCCGGCCTGGTCACCCCCGGCGGCAAGGCCACGATCCAGGGCGCCGGCTTCGACGCCAGATCCACCGTGGACCTGCTGCTGAAGACATCGGCGAAGCAGAGCCAGGGCAAGAACCTCGCTTCGGCGAAGGCCGACAGGACCGGGTCGCTCAACACACAGATCACCGTGCCCGACAGCGTCAGCAAAGGCGCCACGCTGGTCGCGCAGCAGCGCGACGCCGACAACGTGGCCCAGGCTCAGCTCGTCGCGGGCGGTGTGGTCGGCGCCGTGAAGATCAGCAAAACGGTGGGCAAGCCCGGGGACTCGGTGTCCCTGAATGTACGGGGCTTCCGAGCCGGGGAGCGGATCAAGGTGTACTGGGGCCGCGCCGGCGGCACTCCCGACGCCGTCCTGACCGCCGACGGCTCCGGAGGCATCGGCCGCGCGGACATCAAGGTCGGTGTCGCCCCGACCGGCGTCGGCACACTGATCCTGGTCGGTGAGAAGAGCAAGACCACGGCCACTGCCCCGTTCCAGGTCCTGGGCCTGTACCCCTCGCTCAAGTCGTCGCCGTACGCCCTGAAATCCGGGCGGCAGATCACCGTGTCCGCCTCCGGGTTCGCCCCCAACGAGCGCGTCCTCTTCTACATCAACAGCGCCGGCGGTATCCCGGCCTTCACCGCCAACGCCGACGCGAACGGCAAGGTCGGATCCGTGGCCTTCGCCGTGCCGTTCGGCCTGGAGGGCCGTCAGAGCGTCACGGCGATCGGCGACCGGACGCGGGCGGTGGTCCGCTCGGGCTTCCAGGTGATGCCGTACACGCCGGCCGCCGAGCCGAGCACGTACACGGGCAAGGCCGGTACGGCAGTGAGCTTCTACGTCTCCGGCTTCGCCCCGAAGGAGACCGTGACTCTCTACGGAGGCGGCCAGAACGGCGACGAGAAGAAGCTCGCCACCTTCCAGGTCGACGACAAGGGCGCTGCGAAGGCCGTCGGCTCCTACAAGATCACCCCGGCGGACGAGGGAGGCGTGAGCTTCAAACTGGTCGGCAGCAAGAGCGGAGGCACAGCGAAGGCCGCCGTCAACGCCAGCCAGAAGCAGGGCCAGCAGGATCAAGGGCAGGGCCAGGGCCAGGGCCAGGGTCAGGGTCAACAGGACCAGGGCCAGGACCAGGGCCAGCAGGACCAGGGCCAGGACCAGGGCCAGCAGGACCAGGGCCAGCAGGACCAAGGCCAGTAGGCCGGGCGCCGGAACGGACGAGCGGTCCGCAGCCGCTGAGCGGCGGACCATGTGAGGAGAACACCATGAGCGTCGTCTTCGGGCCCAACAGCCGACGGGTCCTGCAGTTCCTCACCCACATCGAGGATTTGTCGCCGCAGGAGATCGACCGGGTGGCCGGCCTGTGGCGTCAGACCTCCAGTCAGACCCGTGCCGAGGCATGGGCGGAGGTCCGGCGCACCACCACCGACGAGGAGCGCTACCGCATCCTCGTGGCCGCTTCGGTGGCCCGCCGGGCGGCCCTGGACACCGCCCAGAGCTACCACCGGCACGACTGGGCGTTCTGGGCGGCGGTGTGGGACGCGGTGATGGCGATCGCCGTCTGCGACCGGATCGGAGGCCACTACGACACGCTGATCGCCCCGGTCGCCGCCGTCATGCCGTCCCTGGGGATCTGCCGACGCGACGAGCTCGGCACCCGCCACCTGCCGAATGCCGTGCTCGGACGGAGCGGACAGCCATGAACCACCGCATCCCCGTCATGGTGGCCGACAACGACGCCGAGGTTCGCGAGGCGCTTGCCGACCTGGTCGAGTCGCACCCGGCCTTCGAGCTGGTGGGCCTCGCCGCCGACCACGCACAGACCGTGTCCGTGGCGAGCCAGGCACGCCCCAGGGTCCTGGTCCTGGACGTGCAGATGCCCCACGGCGACGCCTCCGGCACCGTACGCACCCTCCGTGAACGAGCCCCGGAGACCCGGATTCTGGCCCTGTCCGCATACGCCGACCGCGAGACGGTGACGGACGTGCTCGCGGCCGGCGCCGTCGGCTATCTCGTCAAGGGCGCGCCGGCGGAGGAGATCCTGGAAGCGATCACCCGTGCCGCCCGTGGCCAGTTCAGCATGGCGGCCGAACTCGCCGAAGCCTGCCTTGAGCCGCTGCGGCGAGCCGTGCGGCCGCCGGCCCCGGGCGCGCGAGGCCCGACCGTGCGCATCGAGGAGAAGGCGTGCCTGGACGTGCTGGAACAGGCCCCTTGCGGCGTGCTCGTCACCGAGGCCCATGACCGTGTCGAACTCGCCAACGCCCAGGCCAGGCGGATGTTCGGCTACAGCACCGCCGAACTGCGCGGCAAGCGGCTCGGCGACCTGCTGCCCGAACTCCCCGGCGTCGAAGCGGCGATCGGACAGCAGATCGTCCCCGCGCCGACGACACCGGCTCTGCGCCGGGACGGCTCGGAGTTCCCCGCCAGGGTCGGCGGCGGCCGGCTGCGGGGCGGCCGTTCACGGTACGTGGTCTACGTGACGGACGTGAGCGAGGCGGGCTCCTCCGGTGACCGGCTGCGCCAGTACGTCGAGTCCTCCCCGGACGCCATGATGATCGTGGACGCCGAGGGCCGCATCCGTCAGGCCAGCCCCCGCACCGAGACGCTGTTCGGCTACGGCCGGGAGCAGTTGCTGGGCATGCGCGTCGAGACGCTGATGCCCGACCAGCCGCTGACCGTCTCGCTGCGGGACTGGGCCGAGCCACGGCAGGAACCGGTCGGACACAGTGTGGAGTTGGTAGGCCGGCGTCAGGACACCAAGCAGTTCCCGGCGGACGTGAGCGTCAGCCCGCTGCAGACCTCCGAGGGCGCGTTCGCCGTCGTGACGGTCCGCGACATCACCGAGGTCCAGCGCGCCCAGTTCGTCCTGGAACGCAGCCTGGAACTTCTGGAGGGAACCGACCGTGACCGGCAGGCGCTGCTCAGCCATCTCATCCACGCGCAGGAGGAGGAGCGCAGGCGCATCGCGGCCGACATCCACGACGACACCATTCAGGTCATCACCGCCGCGGGGCTGCGCCTCCAGCAGCTTCGCAGACGACTGACGGACCCCCAGGACGTACTGGTGATGGACAAGCTGGACGAGACCCTCAAACTCTCGCTCAGCCGCCTGCGCCAGCTCATCTTCGACCTGCGGCCCTCCAGCCTGGAGCACGGCAGCCTGGCCACCGCCCTGCAGACCTTCCTCGACCGCATGCACGCCGACACCGGCACGTCCTACAAATTCGAGGACCACCTGGACAAGACCCTCCCGGTCGAGACCATGGTGGTCGTCTACCGGACCGCGCAGGAAGTCCTGATCAACGTGCGCAAGCACGCCCGGGCCAAGATGGTCCGTGTGCAACTGCTGGGCGTGGACGACGGCTGTCTGATGCGGATCGTCGACGACGGAGTGGGGTACGACCCCTTCGAAGTGGAGTCCCGCCCGGGCCACCTCGGCCTCACCCTCATCCACGAACGCGCACAGATAGCCGGAGGCTGGAGCCGCGTGGAGAGCGCACCGGGCGCCGGCACCACTGTCGAGTTCTGGGTGCCGCTCACGGACTCCGGGACGGAGGACAACGGTGCGGCGGCCGCATCGAAAGACACCGGGACATGAAGAGCGACTCCGATCTCATCAAGGTGCTGCTCGTCGAGGACCACCGCGCCGTCGCCGAAGGACTGTGGGCCCTGCTGGACGAGTACGACGACCTGACCGTGGTCGGCTGGGCCGACTCGGTCGCCGAAGTCGTCCCGATGACGGTCGAGCTGTCCCCGAAGGTGGCTCTCATCGACTACCGGCTGCCCGACGGCACCGGCGCCGATGCCGCGGCCCGCATCCGGGAGGAGGACCCCGACGTGGTGGTCGTCTTCCTCAGCGCCGACACCAGCGACGCCGCCCTGCTCGCCGCGGTCGAGGCGGGCGCCAGCGGATACCTGCTCAAGTCGGCCGGAGGTGACGAGATCGCCGCGGCGATCCGCGCCGCGGACGCGGGCGAGACCCTCATTCCCGCACGCACCCTGATGGAGGTCCTCGCCCGCCACCGCGAGAGCACCCGCCTCACCGCCCAGCAGACGGAACGACTTCAGAGCCTCACCGCCCGGGAAGAGGAGATCCTCGCCCTCATGTCCCACGGCCTCGACAACCGGGCCATCGCCGACCGGCTGACCATCAGCTACGCCACCGTACGCACCCACGTGCGCGGCATCCTGGAGAAACTTCAGGCGCGCTCCCAGCTGGAGGCGGTCGCCAAGGCCGCCGAATGGGGTTTCCACCCGGCGTCGCCCGACCCGGCGTCGGAGACGGACGACTCCTGACACCGGACACCCGGCCTCCGGTCGCTACCACAGGACTGCGCATGTGTGCTGATCGCCGCGGGGGAGTCCGTTAAGGTCGTGTCGGAGCGACTGGGGCATATACCGAGAGGTGCCCCGAAGATGTGCCCCCTCAGCCCGAAGGCTGGGAGAACGTGCAGTTCGGAGCCGATGCCATGGGGGCATAGTGCGATTGAGAGTGGAGTTCACGACCGAGCCCTTCGACCTGGACCAGCCGCCCGCGCACGCGCTGGTGGCCCGCGAGGTCATCGAGGCGGCCGACCTGGACGCGGTGGACGTCGGCCCGTTCGGCAACACGGCCGAAGGCGGTGCCGACGCCGTACTCACCGCGGTGGACGACCTGCTGCGCCGCACCCTGCAGTCCGGTGCCACCCGGATCTCCCTCCAGCTCAATGTGATCGGTGAGGGCGTGGCCGGCGAGCGGGTGGCCGGGGAGGGCGGGAAGTGACCGGCACCGCGGACGAGCCCTTCATCACGGCCGTGAAGCCGCTGGTCGACGCGATGGGCGGCGAGATGCTCCCGCCGGACGAGGCCGGCCCCGACGATGTCGTGCTCTCCTGGAAGGGGGCGGAGGTGGTCGCCGTACGGCTGCCGCAGCTGGCCGACTCCCTCGATCACATCCTGGCCGCCATGGAGCGCAAGAAGGGCAAACCCCTGGCCGACCTGGACCGCAAGGCCAAGCAGGAGGTCGTACGGATACTCGAGGCGCGCGGCGCCTTCTCCGTGCGGCACGGCGTGGAGACCGTGGCGAGCGCGCTCGGGGTGAGCCGCTTCACGGTCTACAACTACCTGAACCGCGAGAAGGGCTGATCGCGGAGCCGGCGGGCTTTCGTAACCCGGAATTTTCAACAAACTGTTGACGACGCCTCCGGAAGGGCGTTAGCTGGCGGCAGCCCGATCAGTACGACGGCCGTTCGCGGCCACGGAGGCTCCCGTGACGTCGACTTCCACGCCCCCGGGCCTGGCCCGGTTCAACGACCTGGAGGAACACGCGGCCCTCGCCGCACTCCAGGAGGTGTGCGCCTCCACCGCCTGGGCGAACCGGCTGCTCGCCGCCCGCCCCTACACCACCGCCGACGAGCTCTACGCCGCCGGTGACGCCGCGACGGCCGAGCTGACCGCCGAGGACCTCGCTCAGGCGATGGCCGGGCACCCGCCGATCGGCCGCCCCAAGCCCGGCGACCCGACCTCGGCGCGCGAACAGAGCGGAATGGCCGACGCGTCCGAGAAGGTCAGGGCGGAGATGCGGTACATGAGCATGGTCTACGAGGACAGGTTCGGACACGTCTTCCTGATCTGCGCCACCGGCCTGACCGGTGAGCAGATGCGCGACGCGGTCAGGGAGCGGATCGGGAACTCGCCGGAGCGGGAGCGGGAGATCGTCCGCGTCGAGCTGGGCAAGATCAACCGTATCCGGCTGGCCCGACTCGTCGAAGAGGACGCCTGAGAATGACCACCAGCACCACCGCCTCCGTGTCCACGCACATCCTGGACACCTCTGTCGGCCGTCCCGCCGCGGGCGTCGCCGTCCAGCTCTCCGCCCGCAGCGGCCGGGCAGCGGACTGGCAGACGCTCGGCGGATCCACGACCGACGCGGACGGCCGGTGCAAGGACCTGCCGGCACTGCCGGAGGGGACGACCCATGTACGGCTCGACTTCGCGGTCGAGGCGTATTTCGAGCGTTCCGAGAGTTCTGGGCGTTCCGAGAATCCTGAGCGTTCCGAGAGTCCGAAGAAGAAGCAGGCCGATCCGCAGCAGGACGCCCCCGCGAATCGGGACAGCGGGCCGGTGTTCTTCCCGGAGGTGGCGATCACGTTCGCCGTCGTGCCGGGCGAGCACTACCACGTACCGCTGCTGCTCAACCCGTTCGGCTACTCCGTATACCGAGGGAGCTAGCTAGAGATGGCAGACAATTCCCGCCCCGCCCGCCCTGTGATGCTGGGACAGAACCAGTACGGCAAGGCCGAGAACCGAGTCGTCAAGATCACGCGGGACGGCGCCACCCACCACATCAAGGACCTGAACGTGTCCGTGTCGCTGAGCGGCGACATGGACGAGGTCCACTACTCCGGCTCGAACACCAACGTGCTGCCGACCGACACCACCAAGAACACGGTGTACGCGTTCGCCAAGGAGCACGGCATCGAGTCCGCCGAGCAGTTCGGCATCCACCTCGCCCGGCACTTCGTGACGAGCCAGGAGCCGATCCACCGGGCCCGGATCCGTATCGAGGAGTACGCCTGGGAGCGGATCGAGCACTCCGGGAAGGGTGCGCACTCGTTCGTACGGCAGGGCCAGGAGACCCGGCTGACCCAGATCACGTACGACGGCGCGACCTGGGAGGTCGTCTCCGGGCTCAAGGACCTCGTCGTGATGAACTCGACGGACTCGGAGTTCTGGGGCTATGCCAAGGACAAGTACACGACGCTGAAGGAGGCCCACGACCGGATCCTGGCCACCGAGGTCTCCGGTCGCTGGCGGTTCGGCTGGAGCGACGACGCCGAGCCGATGCCGGACTGGGAGGAGTCCTACGCGCAGACGAAGCGGCACCTGCTCCAGGCCTTCGCCGAGACCTACTCGCTCTCGCTGCAGCAGACGCTGTACGCGATGGGCGCCCGCATCATCGACCACCGCGGCGAACTCGACGAGGTCCGCTTCTCACTGCCGAACAAGCACCACTTCCTCGTCGACCTCGAACCGTTCGGCCTGAAGAACGACACCGCCGACGGCGCGGTGTACTTCGCCGCCGACCGTCCCTACGGCCTGATCGAGGCCACCGTCCTCCGGGACGGCCGCGAGGCGCGGATCCCGGTGGACCTCACCAACCTCTGACGCGGACACGGTCACGGACACCGGCCTACCGAACACACCGGACCCGCCGGACCCGCCGGACTCATCGAACTCATCGAACTCATTGAGAGCAGAGGACGAACGATGGCACAGCGCATCGTCATCGAGAACTGTTCGATCGCGACCGTGGACGCCGACGACACCGAGTACGCCTCCGGACACGTCGTCATCGCCGACCACCGCATCGAGTCGGTCGGCGAAGGCAGGGCCCCCGAGGGCCTGGAGAACGTCGTACGCCGTATCGACGCCACCGGGCACCTCGTGACGCCCGGCCTGGTCAACACCCACCACCACTTCTACCAGTGGATCACCCGGGGCCTGGCCACCGACCACAACCTGTTCGACTGGCTGGTCGCGCTGTACCCGACCTGGGCGCGCATCGACGAGCAGATGGTCCGCGCGGCCGCCCAGGGCTCGCTCGCGATGATGGCCCGCGGCGGCGTCACCACCGCCATGGACCACCACTACGTCTACCCGCAGGGCTCCGGCGACCTGTCCGGCGCGATCATCGGCGCCGCCCGTGAGATGGGCGTCCGCTTCACCCTCGCCCGCGGCTCCATGGACCGCAGCGAGAAGGACGGCGGACTGCCGCCGGACTTCGCCGTGGAGACCCTTCAGGGCGCCCTCGCCGCCACCGAGGAGACCGTCGGGCAGCACCACGACGCCTCCTTCGGCGCGATGACCCAGGTCGCCGTCGCCCCCTGCTCGCCCTTCTCCGTCTCCACCGAACTCATGCGTGAGGGTGCCGAGTTGGCCCGTCGCCTCGGCGTACGGCTGCACACCCACGGCTCGGAGACGGTCGAGGAGGAGCAGTTCTGCAAGGAACTGTTCGGCATGGGCCCGACCGACTACTTCGAGTCCACCGGCTGGCTCGGCGAGGACGTGTGGATGGCGCACTGCGTCCACATGAACGACTCCGACATCGACGCCTTCGCCCGGACGAGGACGGGCGTCGCCCACTGCCCGTCGTCCAACGCCCGCCTGGCCGCCGGCATCGCACGGGTCCCGGACATGCTCGCGGCCGGCGTCCCCGTCGGCCTCGGCGTCGACGGCACCGCCTCCAACGAGTCCGGCGAACTCCACACGGAACTGCGCAACGCCCTCCTCGTCAACCGTCTCGGCGCCCATCGCGAGGCGGCCCTGAACGCCCGCCAGGCCCTGCGCCTCGGCACCTACGGCGGCGCCCAAGTCCTGGGCCGCAGCGCGGAGATCGGTTCCCTGGAGCCCGGCAAGCTGGCCGACCTGGTGCTCTGGAGGCTGGACACCCTCGCCCACGCCTCCATCGCCGACCCGGTGACCGCGCTGGTCCTCGGTGCGGCGGCCCCGGTGACGGCGTCCTTCGTGAACGGCAGGCAGATCGTCGAGAACAACCGGCTGCTGACCGCCGACGAGGACGAGATCGCCCGCTCCACCCGCGAGGAGGCACAGCGACTGGCGCGGATCGCCGCCCAGAGCTGACCAGTTGGACGTACCCGCCCCCGGACACGGCCACCGTTGTCCACCGAACGCCGGGCGTCACGCCCGGCGGAACGCCCGACAGGGCTGGGCGGCCGGGAGCCGGCCGGTGAAGTAGGACCGGGGCGGGACGCCCATCAGGGTGCGGAAGTCGGCCGTCATGTGGGACTGGTCGTAGTAGCCGGTGGCGGCCGCCAGTTCCGCCCAGTCGGTCCGAGGCGCCTCGGTCAGGACATGGCGTACGCGGTCGATACGGGCGTAGTGCTTGGGGGAGAGGCCCACGCCCTGTGTGAACAGGTTGCGTAATTGCCGCTCGCTGACGGCGAGTTCGCGGGCGACCTCCTTGACCTGCGCGGGGGCGTGACCCGACCGCGTCGACAGGGCGTCGACGGCGGCCCGCAACAACCGGGTGCGCGAGCGGTCGGCGGCCGTCGGGTCGGGGAGCCGGTCGGCCAAGTACGCGAGCATCTCCTCCGGCGGCAACTCGGCCAGTTCCCGGGAGAGTCGGCGTGCCGTCCCGGCCGGCAACTCGCCCAGCGGCACAGCCCTCCCCACGAGGTCGACCGCCGCGGTGCCGAGCAGGGGACGTACCGTACCCGGACCCAGGCTCACCTGGACGCAGGACGCCGCCCGCCGGTCCGCGTCCGCGTGGTACGAGGCACGGGTGCGCGGACCGATGACCAGCGTGTCGCGACGGCCGCCCGCCTCGACCCGCACCACCAACTTCGTCGCCGTGTCCGGCACCTGGGCGAAGGACGCCGGCAGTTCCTCCCCGACGCCCACCGACTCGATACCGGTGATCCAGGGACGCAGGGCGGTGGGGACGGTCAGGGCGCGCTCGGCGAGGGCATCGGTCACCCTCCTACGGTAGGCGCGCGCCCCGCTCGCGGGGGTGCCGCAACCGTGCCGGAATCTCCTAGCGGCCGGGGGCATCCGCCCGCCAGCGTGGAGGCCATGATCCTAGTGACCGGTGCCACGGGCACCATCGGCAGTGAAGTGGTACGACAGCTCGCGGCGCGCGGCGAGAAGGTGCGCGCCATGACCCGGGACCCGGCGAAGGCCCGGCTGCCCGAGGGTGTGGAGGTGGCGCGGGGGGACTTCCTCGACGTGGAGTCGGTGGAGGCGGCGCTGGCCGGGGCGACGGCCGTGTTCCTGGTGGCCGTACTCGGGCCGGCCGACGGCGGGCGGGACGCCCGGCTGGTCACGGCGGCGCGGGCAGCGGGCGTCGCCCGGATCGTGAAGCTCTCCTCCGTCGGTACCGGAGACCCGGCCTACGGCCCCTTCGGCACCTGGCATCTTCCGGGGGAGGAGGCCCTGCGGGCCGGCGGGTCGGAGTGGACGATCCTGCGGCCCTCGTCCTTCGCGTCGAACACCCTCGGCTGGGCGGAGGCGGTGCGTGCGGGCCGCCCGGTGCCCAACATGACCGGGGACGGCCGGCAGGGGGTCGTCGACCCGCGTGACGTGTCCGAGACGGCCGTCGCGGCGCTGACCGACTCCCGGCACTCCGGGCGGACGTACACACTGACCGGGCCCGAGGCGATCACCGTCGCCGACCAGGCCGCCGCGGTCGCCACCGTGGTGGGACACCCGGTGGGGACTTCAGACCTCTCGCCGGACCGGATCCGCGCCCAGCTGGCGGCCTCGGGAATGGACGAGGCGGCTGTGGAGAGCGTCCTGGGCGGCCTGCTGTTCGCCCGCGAGGGCGGCAACTCCCTGGTCACCGATGACGTACGGAAGGCGTTGGGACGGCCGGCGCGAAGTTACCGGGAATGGGTCGAGGACCACCGGAGCGTGTTCGCCGGAGTCTGACAGGCGCAAGCGGCGGTGGGAGAGGGCCCCGCCGCCGCTCCGGGCCGCCCGGCGCCGGCCGCGCGCCCCGGCCTTCGGCCGCAGCACCACCGTCGCCGGTGTGAGGCCGCCACTGCGATCGGCGTCGCCACCCGGCACGCCGGCTGACAAACCCCCGCTCGGGCCGACACCGGCTCCGCACCCCCGGCCGGCAGCCCCTCGGTGCGGTGGGCCGCCAGTACCGACAGCGCCGCCGGCTCCCGGCGACGCCCTACAGGCCGAACAACCCCGGATCCGCCGCCAGTTCCTTGAAGTGCTCCCGCGGATCCGCCACCAGTCTCCGCTCCTTGAGGTCCATCAGTCCGCCGACGGCAGTGATCTCGGCCGCGACCGTGCCGTCGGTCTTGCGGATCGTCTGCTCGATACGGAACGTCTTTCCCTCACCCCAGGTGAATGCGCAGGTCACCTCGACCTCGTCACCGGCCAGGAGCTCTCGCCGGTAGCGGAGGGTGGTCTCCAGGGCCACCGGGCCCACTCCCCGGCCGATGAGGCCGGACTGGCTGATGCCGGCCGCCTTCAGCAGTGACCAGCGGGCGTGCTCCGCGTAGTTGAGGTAGACGCTCTGGTTGAGATGTCCCTGCACGTCCGTCTCGTACCCACGGACGGTCACCGGGACGGCAAACGGTTCGGTCACGGCTTCCCCTTGTCGTCGTGGACGTTCTGATCGACCGATCTTGGCATGCTCATCACGTCCGGCGCGGGGACGCCAGCAGATAACGGGCCCTCGTCCGCGGCTCCGTGTGCTCGCCGGCCTGCCAGCCCGCCCGCTCCAGCGTGGCCGCGCAGGCCCGCAGCAGCTCGGTGTCCGGCGCGTGCACGGCGACGGCCTCCGGCTGCGGGGTGGCGCGCACCCGGTAACCGTCGGTGCCGTCCCGCCCGGCCGGCGGGTTCCCGGCGGCCTCCAGGGCGAGTGCGGCGGCCTGCACGAGATGCGTGCGCTCCCAGGCGCAGGGCCGGTCCGTAGCGCCGTGCGGGTCGGTCATCCGGCGCAGCTCCAGCAGGCCCTGCCAGGCGCTGTGCACCTCGCGGGTCCGGGACGGACCGGGCGCCCGGGCAGCTTCGGGGGCATCCTCCTCGCCGCCGATGCGGGCGGTGAAGACGCCGGGCGCCGGGGTCGTCGCGCCGGCGGGAGCGGGGGCCTGCGGGGGCGCCTCGCGTATCCGGTGTCCGGCCGGGGTCAGGAAGTGGTCGTGCGGTGGTCGCGGATGCCGGAAGGCGAGTCCCCGCTTGACCAGCGCCGCGAGCTGTGTCTGCGTACCCTTCAGCCGCCCGGTGACGGGATCGGCGGCGTCGATGACACGCCGTTGCGCGGCGGTCGGCGGTCGTGTCACGGCGTGCTCCTCCCTGGGCGTCGGCTCACCGGTCCCACCCATGCCCGAGGTTACGACGGGGGTCTGACATTCCACCCGGCGATCACCGGCCGCCCGTGCTCCGTGCCCAGTCGGCACACCGTCCCCGTCGCCAGCTGGAACAGTGCCCCGTGCGAGGGCGGCAGCCCGAGGCGTCTGGCCGTGAGGACGCGCAGGAAGTGGCCGTGCGCCACCAGGACCACACACCCCTGGGTGGCGGCGAAGGCGGCGTCCACCTCGGCCAGCACCCGGTCCGCCCGTTCCCCGACCTGTTCGGGCGTCTCGCCGGGATGCTCCGGAGGCCCGGGCGCCACCCCGTCCGTGAACAGGAACCACCCCGGCCGGGTCCGCTGGATGTCGACGGTCGTGACGCCCTCGTACCCTCCGTAGTCCCATTCCCGCAGATCGGCGTCGACCCGGGCCTGCGGCAGCCCGATCAGCTCCGCCGTCTCCCGCGCCCGCCGCAAGGGGCTGACGAACGCGGCCCCGATCCGGTGCGAGCGGATCAGCGGCACCAGGCGCCGCGCCTCGGCGCGGCCGTGCTCGGTCAGCGGGACGTCCGTCCGGCCCGTGTGGCGGCCCGACCGCGACCACTCGGTCTCACCGTGCCGGACGAGCAAGAGGTCACCCATGAGCCCCAGGGTAGGAGGCCGCTACTGCCGGTACCCGCTCAGGAACCGCCCGATCCGCCCGATCGCCGCCTCCAGGTCCTCCGCGTGGGGGAGGGTGAGGATGCGGAAGTGGTCGGGAGTCGGCCAGTTGAAGCCCGTGCCCTGGACGACCTGGATCTTCTCCCGCAGGAGCAGGTCCAGGACGAACTTCTCGTCGTCGTGGATCTTGTGGACCTTGGGGTCGAGGCGCGGGAACGCGTACAGCGCGCCCTGTGGCCGCACGCACGACACGCCCGGGATCTCGTTGAGCTTCTCCCAGGCCACGGTGCGCTGGTCGTGCAGGCGCCCGCCGGGCACGGTGAGCTCGCGGATGGACTGGCGGCCGCCGAGCGCGGCCTGGATGGCGTACTGGGCGGGCGCGTTGGCGCACAGCCGCATGGAGGCCAGCATGGCCAGGCCCTCCAGGTAGCTCTTCGCGTGCTGCTTCGGGCCGGTGACCACCAGCCAGCCCGAGCGGAAGCCGGCCACCCGGTACGTCTTCGACAGGCCGCAGAAGGTCAGGACCACCAGGTCGGGGGCGAGGGCGGCGGCCGAGTGGTGCACGGCGTCGTCGTACAGGATCTGGTCGTAGATCTCGTCGGCGAAGACCATCAGGCCGTGCCGGCGGGCGAGGTCGAGGATGCCCTCGATGATCTCCTTGGGGTAGACCGCCCCGGTGGGATTGTTGGGGTTGATGATGACGACGGCCTTGGTGCGGTCGGTGATCTTCGACGCCATGTCGTCCAGGTCCGGGTACCAGTCGGCCTGTTCGTCGCAGAGGTAGTGGACCGCCTTGCCGCCGGCCAGGGTCGTCACCGCCGTCCAGAGGGGGAAGTCCGGGGCGGGGATGAGGATTTCGTCGCCGTCCTCGACGAGGGCCTGGACGGCCATCGAGACGAGTTCGGAGACGCCGTTGCCGAGGAAGACGTCGTCGACGTCCACCTCCAGGCCCAGCGTCTGGTAGCGCTGGGCGACGGCCCGGCGGGCGGAGAGGATGCCGCGCGAGTCGGTGTAGCCGTGCGCCTGGGGCAGCATCCGGATCATGTCCTGGAGGATCTCCTCCGGCGCCTCGAAGCCGAACAGTGCCGGGTTGCCGGTGTTCAGGCGCAGCACACTGTGGCCCGCCTCCTCCAGCGCGTTGGCGTGCTCGATCACCGGGCCACGGATCTCGTAGCAGACCTCGCTCAGCTTGTTCGACTGCCGGAACTCCATGCGCTTACGCCCCTCCGGTTGTGGTGTTGCTTGGTTTTACCAAGTACCAGCTTGGAAAGTCCAACAACATGTCTAGACTGCGTCGCATGTCACCTCGTCGAAGCTACGACCAGTACTGTTCCGCCGCCCGGGCGCTCGACGTCGTCGGCGACCGCTGGACCCTGCTGATCGTCCGTGAGCTGCTCGCCGGTCCGCGTCGCTACACCGACCTGCACGCCGACCTGCCCGGCGTGAGCACCGACGTCCTCGCCTCCCGGCTGAAGGACATGGAGCGTGACGGGCTGACGACCCGACGCCGGCTGCCGCCGCCTGGGGCCGCCTACGTCTACGAACTCACGGGCCGGGGACGGGAGTTGCTGCCCGTGCTCCAGGCGCTGGGACAGTGGGGGCAGGCAGAGCTGGGCGAGCGGCGGCCGACCGACGCCGTACGGGCGCACTGGTTCGCGCTGCCGCTGCTGCGGTCGCTGGAGGGCGAGGGACTCGTCGAAGTACGTCTGGAGGAAGGCGACTTCCATCTGTACGTCGGCTCGGAGGAGGGTCCCGTGTACGGCGACGGGCCCGCCCCGGGGGAGCCCGACGCCCGACTGGTGATGGACACCGGCACCTGTCTGCAGGTCGGACGGGGGGAGTTGAGTGTGCCGGACGCGGTGCGGGCGGGGCGCATCGAGGTGACCGGTGACGGGACGCTCGCGAAGGCCCTGCGGGAGAGCTGAACCTCTCCCTGGCCCTGCGCGAGATCCGCCGGCCCCACCGGGGCTCCGAACGGCGAAGGCCCGCCGCACCTCACTGGTGCGGCGGGCCCCTTGGCACCCCGTCAGGCCCCCGGCGGCACCCGCGACGGCCGCCCGGACCCCCGCGTCAACGCGTACCCGCCGATGCCCGCGAGCGCGGCCAGCACCCCTCCGATCGCGGTCCACACCCACCGGTCGGACCACCAGCCGGAGGACCAGCCGTCGTCCGGCTCGATGCTGGACAGCACTGCGGAGTCCGGCGAATCACCGGACTCGGACTGCGACTCCTGTGCCTCGGACCTGACCGCGATCCCCGGCACCAGCGGCTCGGCCAGCGAACCGTCCACCGCCGCCGCACCGCCGATGTCCTTGGAGTCGACCCGCAGTTCCGTGTCGACCGGGAGGCCCAGGTCGCCCGTGGTGAGGTCGGTGACCGTCAGCCGGACGTAGTAAGTGCCGGGCAGCGGGTCGTTGGCCCACTGCTCCGACCAGGCGCGGACCGTGCGCAGGACGCAGGTCAGCTCCACGGAGGCGGCGCCCGCGGCGGCGGTGCGGGTCTGCGCGCCGTACTGGCAGGACTGGCGCCTGCGCAGACCGTCGTACACGTCGACCTGCCAGGTCTCGGCGGCGTGTGTCTCGGGCAGCTTCACCGTCGCCTTCACGGTGGGGCGCTGTCCGGAGTCCGCCGGGAACGACCAGTACAGGTAGTCGCCCGCGGAGCCGTTCGCCGTGGCCGTCCGCCCCTGCTCGATCTCGGTCGCGGTACGGAACGACGTGCCGGCCGCGGCGGGTGCCGCGCTGTCGCCGGACGCGCTCGGCGACGGCGAGGAGTCGGCGAACGCCGGAGCCGCGGCCGACCCGAGCATCAGCAGGGATGCGCTCAACACGCGGGTGATCCACATCAGTTGGTCCTCCAGACCGCGAGCCGCCAGCGCGACAGCCAGCCCCAGACGAGACCGGCGAGGAAGCCGGTGAGGATCAGCGCGCCGAGCAGCCACCAGCCGCGTCCGAGACCGAAGGAGGCCACGTCGCTCGCGTTCGAGGGACCGTCGACCACGTCCACGGTCAGTTCCAGCGGCAGACCGGGCGTGGTCTTCACCCCGGAGGCCGGAGCGAAGGAGTTGGTGACCTGCAGGCAGACGATCTCGGCGGCCGGTTTGTCGCCGTCACTGTCGTCGTCCCGTTCGGGTTTCGGGTAGCGCAGCCCGGTGGAGAGGACGTCCGTACGCCCGTTGCCCGCGGCCTCCCCGCGCACGATCTCACGGCCGTGCACGGTGACGGCCCGCAGCAGCGCCCCGTAGGAGGGGCCGACGGCCCGGTCGGCCGCCACGCTCACCGAGGCGCGCAGTTCCCGGCCCGCGGGCACCTCCACGCGGTACCAGCGCTGCTGTCCGAACTCCTCGCGGTCCGTGTACAGCCCGGACTTCAGCGTGGGCGCCCCGGCGCACCCCGTCGCGCCCTGGGTGGCCACCGGCGTCACCACCGGATCGGCCGCCCGGTCCACCAACTGATTGACCCGGTCGGTCAGTTCGTCCGTGTGCTCCACCGAGGTGTACGTCCCGCCGGTCGCCTCCGCGATGCAGCTGAGCTGCTGACGCATCTTGGCGTTCGGGACCAGGCCGAGGGTGTCGATGGTCAGGCCGATGCCCTTGGCGGCGATCTCGCGGGCCACCTCGCACGGGTCGAGCGGGGCACAGGTGTCCTCCCCGTCGCTGATCAGCACGATCCGCTTCGAGCCGGTGCCGCTGTCGCCGCCGCTGTCGAGGTCGTCGGCCGCCTTCAGCAGCGCCGGGCCGATCGGGGTCCAGCCGGTGGGGGAGAGGGTCGCCACCGCCGTCTTCGCCTCGGTACGGTCCAGCGGGCCGACCGGGTAGAGCTGCGCGGTGTCCTTGCAGCCCGTCTTCCGGTCGTCGCCGGGGTAGTCGGCGCCGAGGGTGCGGATACCGAGCTGGACCTCCTCCGGTGTCGCGTCCAGCACCTCGTTGAAGGCCTGCTTCGCGGCGGCCATCCGGGTGCCGCCGTCGATGTCCCGGGTCCGCATGGAACCGCTCACGTCGACGACGAGGTCGACCTTGGGAGCGGTCTCGCCGGTGGGTTCACCGGCGACCGCCGCGGTCGGGAAGACGATCCCCGCCGTCAGGGCGGCGAGCAGGGCGCAGACTGCCGCCGCCGGCCGTTTACTTGTGATCATCGGCGGATCTTATTGATCGGCGGGACCAGGCTCCAAAACGGCCGCTCAGCGCAGGGGGTTGGGCAACTCGGTCCACTGGTCCCCGGGTGTCCCCGGCGACAGCCGCATCAACGTCAGGGCCTTCGTGGGCAGCGGCTGTTCGAGCAGGGCGGCGAGGTCGGGCGTGCGCGGCAGATCCCGTACGGCCGTCTCCAGCGCGCCCCGCAGCGCCGCCGCCGATCCGGCCGTACCGGCGAGGGCGCCCGCGACCAACGACCCGAACAGCTTGCGCCGCAGGGCTGTTTCATCGTCGGTGACGATCCGGCCGGTCAGTTCCGGCACCGGGATGCCGTGCCGGGCCAGCCGGGCCGGGCTCACCCGGATGTCGGCGAGGTCCCGGTAGACCAGCCGCAGCGGGACACCGGACGCGGACAGGACGACCAGCAGGTTCTGTCCGTGTGCCTCCAGCGCCACGCCCAGGTCCAGCAGCCGCAGGCCGACGGTGAGGGCGAGCCGCGCGAAACCGGCCAGCCAGGCGGGGGAGTCGGGCAGAGCGGTGGTGGCGAGCGCGGCCACCGGCACCACCCGCTCACCGCTGCCCGGGGCCACGCAGGCCTGCGGGGACTCCCTCAACACCGCCGCCAGATCGGGTGAGTCGGCGGTGGCCGCGCCGAGGGTGCGGGTCACGTGCAGCAGGCCGTCCAGGCGGCCGGCCAGTGTCTGCGCGAACGCCGACAAGGTCGCGGACAGCGCGATCGAGTACCCGGAGATGTCCCGCACCGAGGACGTCAGCCGGGCGCTGAGCGCGGTCTTGACGTGGGGCCCGCCAGGCTGGGCGAGGGTACGCAAGGACATCAACGGGTGTGCGTCGAGCCCCGTCTCGCACGTCCGCTTCAGCACGTGTTCCGCCTGCCAGGGATGCACCGGCACCAACAGCCGGGAGCCGTCCCGCAGTTCGTCCGGCCAGGCGCCCGTCACCAGGCACTCGCCCACCGGCACCGGCAGCAGCCCCAGCCGTACCACCGGCCCGTGCTCTGGCCCGTAGGCGAGCTGCTCGGCCACCGAGAAGCCGGGCCGGGAACGGCAGCCCGGATGGAACGGATGCCCGTCGACCACCCGCTGCTCCCACTCCCAGTCCCGCTCCGGCCACCGCGTCGAGCGCGCCGGCGCCCCGGCCCGCGACAGTGCCAGCGAGGCGACGCTGTGACCGAGTTCGGCGGCGAAGTCCGCCCCGTGCGGTACGCCGAGGTCGGTCATGAGCCGCGCCGGATGGTCGTACGCCGTCCGGTCGAGCCGAACCTCCGTGACGTACGCGGTGGTGGCGTACGGGTCCGGAAGCGGGCCGAGCAGTCGGCGACCGTCCGTCAGGCGCAGGGCGAGCCCGTCGGCGCCCGTCGTGCGGGAGGTGACCCAGGGCAGCGGCTCATGGGCGAGCGCTCGCCACAGCCGGGTCAGCACGGCCGCGCGGGCACCGGGCAGTTCGGCCGCGTACCGGGGCACGAGGCCGGGGCGTACGGCGGTCAGCTCGCCGGCGACCTCGGCCTCGGCGGTGGGGGGACAGTGCACGGTCGGGCTCCTCGGGTACGCGATCGGATGTCACGACAGGTGATGACGACAGACATACTGATCGTCTCCGCCCGAACGGACCGCAGAGAACGAGTGGAACGCGTGGATCCCTACCCCCCGCCCGCCGCGGACGCCCCCGCGTCCGACGCCGACGACGCGAAGCCGGCCCTCATCGACGCCGCCCCACGCGACGACGTCGAGGCCCGCGCCGACGCCTACGCGGCGGCGCCCCTCCTGAACTGCCTGCTGAGGGAGGTGGCCGAGCCGCTCCCGCACCCCGGCGACACCGACGGTGATGGTGACGGCGACGACGCCGGACACCGCGTGTACCGGCTGCCCGGGGGCAGGCTGCTTCGGGTGCGAGGGGAGCGGCGGCCCGCCGAGCCCGAGGTCCGGTCGGACGGCGGCTGGCGGCGGGTCGGCCACCCCGAACTGGTCAAGCTCGTCGCTGAGGAACTGGTCCGCCACACCGGGCTGTCCAACCCCGACCTGCCCGCCGAGATGATCGACAGCCGGGACGCGGTCGCCGCG
The DNA here is from genome assembly GCA_000720805.1 of Streptomyces violaceoruber. GTDB lineage: Bacteria > Actinomycetota > Actinomycetes > Streptomycetales > Streptomycetaceae > Streptomyces > Streptomyces cellulosae_A. The sequence goes on along the minus strand of JODI01000033.1, from coordinate 22,681 downwards.
CTGCTCACCGCCCGCGCCCGGGCCACGCCGCCCGGGGACCCGTATCTGCGCTCCGAGCAGTCCCTCCTCACCGGCCATCCCCACCACCCCGCGCCCAAGGCCCGCGGCGGCGGCCCCGTCGCCGGATGGCTGTCCTACGCCCCCGAGGCGCACGCCCGTTTCCCGCTGGTCCTGCTCGGGCTGCGGGAGGACACGGTCGTCGAGGAGGGCGACACCTCGGCCCTCGACACGCTGGGTGAGGCCCCGCCCGGCTACCGGCTGCTGCCCGCCCACCCCTGGCAGCTCGACCTGGTCGACCTCGACCGGGCGTTCGCCGACGGGCGCCTGATCCGACTGGGCACGACCGGCTTCGAGGCCTGGCCGACGGCAGCGATCCGCACGCTGTACGTCCCCGAGTACGCGCGCGAGTCCGCTCCCGGCCGCGACCTCTTCCTGAAGTTCAGCCTCGATGTGCGCATCACCAACGACATCCGCCGACTGTGGCGACACGACCTGCTGAAACTCCGCCGCACGGACACGGCGGCCCGTGCCGCCTTCGCGGCGATCGACGGCCCGGCGGCCTGGCTCGGCGACACCGGCTACCGCACCGCCGACTTCGCCTTCGAGGAACTCGCCGTCCTCGTCCGCGACGGACTGCGCGCCCATCTGCGGCCCGGTGCGACCCCGCTGCTCGCCGCCGGTCTGGTCGAGGGCTTCGACGGCAGCCCGCTCGACGGGGCGAAGGACCCGGCGGCCTGGTGGGAGGCGTACCTGGCCCAGGTGGTGCCGCCCGCCCTGGTGGCCTTCGCCGACCACGGTGTCGTACTCGAAGCGCATCTGCAGAACACACTGGTGGCCGTCGACGCCGACGGGACGCCCGTGCAGGCGCTGTTCCGGGACGCCGAGGGCGTCAAGCTGCTGACCGAGGTGGACCGGGCGGCCGGCTGGGAGCGGCTGGTGTACTGCCTGGTGGTCAACCACCTCGCCGAGGTCGCCGCGGCCCTGGCCGAACGCCGGCCGGGCCTCGACCCCTGGCCCGCCGTCCGCCGCGAACTGTCCCGGCACGACCTCCCCGAGATCGCCGCCCTGCTCACCGCGCCCACCCTGCCCGGCAAGACGAACCTGCTGCTGCGCTGGACCGGCGCGGACGGCGCGGACGCCCGCTACCTGCCCCTCCCCAACCCGCTGGCCGGTACATGATCTGAACTACCCTGGCCGGGTGCTGCGCGATGTGACTGCCGTTCGATATGTGACCCCACTGCGGTCCGGTGGCTCCGTACCCGGAGTCGTCGAGGCCGACGACCTGGGCACCTACGTCGTCAAGTTCACCGGCTCCGCGCAGGGCCGGAAGGCGCTGGTCGCCGAGGTGATCGTGGGCGAGCTGGCCCGCGCCCTGGGGCTGCGCTTCCCCGAACTGGTCCTGGTGCACTTCGACCCGGCGATCGCCGACGGAGAGCCCCACCAGGAGGTGCGGGAGCTGCACGGCGCGAGCGCGGGCCTCAACCTCGGCATGGACCACCTGCCGGGTGCCGCGGACTTCACCCCCGAGGTCGCCAGGACCTTCCCGGTCGATCCGCTGGAGGCGGGCCGGATCGTCTGGCTCGACGCCCTGACCGTCAACGTCGACCGTACGGTCCACAGCTCCAACCTGATGGTCTGGCCGACCTTCGGCATCGCGCCCCCGCGCCTGTGGCTGATCGACCACGGTGCCGCCCTCGTCTTCCACCACCGCTGGGACGCCTCCGACCCCGAGAAGGCGTACGACTTCCGCCACCACGCCCTCGGCCACTACGCGCCCGACGTACGGGCCGCCGACGCCGAGCTGGCGCCCAAGGTCACGCGGGAGCTGCTGCGGGCCATCACGGCCGAGGTGCCGGACGCGTGGCTGGCGGCCGAGGAAGGCTTCGCGGCCCCGGACGACGTCCGCGCGGCGTACGTGGACTACCTCCACGCGCGCGTGCGGGCCTCCGCCGCCTGGCTCCCCACGAACTTCCCCACCCGGGAGGAACTCGCCGCCGAGGAGGCCCTCCGGGCGGCGCGCACCCAGCAAGGACGGCCTGCCTGGCTCAAGCGGGTCCCCGACCTGCACGGCAAGCCGGACGCGGAACAGGATTGGTCGGTGCACCTCGGATGACAGCTCAGCCGGATGTTCAGCGGGCCGAGCCGGAGGTTCAGCGGGTCGAGATCGAGTACTGCACCCAGTGCCGCTGGCTGCCGCGCGCCGCCTGGCTGGCCCAGGAACTGCTGACGACCTTCGAGACCGAGCTGACGGAACTGGCCCTGAAGCCCGGCAAGGGCGGTGTCTTCGTCGTCCGTGTGAACGACGAGGTCGTCTGGGACCGCCGCGAGCAGGGCTTCCCGGAGCCGACAGCCGTGAAGCAGGCCGTACGGGACCGAGTGGCCCCGGAGAAGTCCCTGGGCCACTCGGACCGTCCCGGGTGAGCCGTCAGCCCTTCAGCCGCTCGTACGCCGGCAGCGTCAGGAAGTCCGCGTAGTCCTCGTCGAGGGAGACCTCCAGGAGCAGATCGTGGGCCTGCTGCCAGTGACCGGCCGCGAAGGCCTCCTCACCGAGTTCCGCGCGGATGCCGCGGAGTTCCTCGGCGGCGATCTCGCGGGCCAGCTCGGCGGTTGCGCGCACCGGCTTCCCGTCATGCTCGAACTCGACGCCCGCGTTGATCCACTGCCAGATCTGCGAGCGGGAGATCTCGGCGGTGGCCGCGTCCTCCATCAGGTTGAAGATGGCGACCGCGCCCATGCCCCGCAGCCAGGCCTCGATGTACCGGATGCCCACCTGGACGGCGTTGACGAGACCGTCGTACGTCGGCCTGGCCTCCAGCGAGTCGACGGCGATGAGGTCGGCCGCCTTGACGTCGACGTCCTCGCGGAGGCGGTCCTTCTGGTTCGGCCTGTCGCCGAGGACCTTGTCGAAGGACTCCATGGCGATCGGGACCAGGTCCGGGTGGGCGACCCAGGAGCCGTCGAAGCCGTCGTTCGCCTCGCGGTCCTTGTCCGCGCGCACCTTCTCGAAGGCGACCTTGTTCACCTCGGCGTCCCGGCGCGAGGGGATGAAGGCGGCCATACCGCCGATCGCGTGCGCGCCGCGCTTGTGGCAGGTGCGGACGAGGAGTTCGGTGTACGCGCGCATGAACGGGGCCGTCATCGTCACCGCGTTGCGGTCCGGCAGCACGAACTTGGGGCCGCCGTCACGGAAGTTCTTGACGATGGAGAACAGGTAGTCCCAGCGGCCGGCGTTCAACCCCGAGGCGTGGTCGCGGAGTTCGTAGAGGATCTCCTCCATCTCGTAGGCCGCCGTGATCGTCTCGATGAGGACGGTGGCGCGGACGGTGCCCTGGGGGATGCCCGTGTAGTCCTGCGCGAAGACGAACACGTCGTTCCACAGGCGGGCCTCCAGGTACGACTCCGTCTTCGGGAGGTAGAAGTACGGGCCCTTGCCGAGGTCGAGCAGCCGCTGGGCGTTGTGGAAGAAGTACAGGCCGAAGTCGACCAGGGCGCCGGGGACCTGAGTGCCGTCGGCAGCGACGAGGTGCCGCTCGTTCAGGTGCCAGCCGCGGGGGCGCATGACGACGGTCGCCAGCTCCGCGTCCGGACGCAGGGCGTACGACTTGCCGCTCGCCGGGTCCGTGAAGTCGATGGCGCGCGTGTAGGCGTCCACCAGGTTGACCTGGCCGAGGACCACGTTCTCCCAGGTCGGTGCCGAGGCGTCCTCGAAGTCGGCGAGCCAGACCTTGGCGCCCGAGTTGAGGGCGTTGATGGTCATCTTGCGGTCGGTGGGGCCGGTGATCTCGACCCGGCGGTCGTTCAGCGCCGGGGGACACGGGGCCACCTTCCAGGAGTCGTCCGCGCGGACCGCGGCTGTCTCGGGAAGGAAGTCGAGCGTGGAGGTGCGGGCGATCTCGGCACGGCGCTCGGCACGGCGGGCGAGGAGCTCGTCACGCCGGGGCGTGAACCGGCGGTGCAGCTCGGCCACGAAGGCGAGGGCCGCCTCGGTGAGGACCTCCTCCTGCCGCGGCAGGGGCTCGGCGTCGACGATGGCCAGCGGGGACGGCGCTGGTGCGGACATGAGCTGTCACTTCCTTCAGCGAGCTTGGCACCGGGTGCCGGCACCCGGGGAGCGGTCGAGTGCGGCTGAAAGTGGATACTAGTTTCCTCATCGTGGAACTTCAATGGTTTGTTGATGTCGAGAGTCTCCGCGTCGAGCCAGTGGGGTGTGTCGGTGCCCTCGCACTCACTCAAGGTGCGCCAGGTCCGCCACGGTGTCGATGTCGTACGGCCGCGCCACGTCCCCGCACTCGACGAGCGTGATCTTTGCCTCGTGGGCCTTCAGATAGGCGCGTGCCCCCCGATCGCCGGTCGCACTCGCGGCGACGCCGGCCCAGTGCGCGGCACCGAGCAGCACGGGATGCCCGCGCACACCGTCGTAGGCGGCGCAGACCAGTGACGTCTCGTCCGGCCCGGCGGCGAGCATCCGGCTCACCGCCTCCGCCCCGATGCCGGGCTGGTCGACGAGCGACACCAGCGCTGCCCTTGCCCCCGTCCCGGCGAGCGAGTCGAGCCCGGCGCGCAGCGACGAGCCCATGCCGTCCGTCCAGTCGGCGTTCTCCACGAGGACGCAAGTGCCGAGCCGCGCCTGTTCCCGTACGGCGTCGGCGGCGGCCCCGAGGACCACGTGGACGCGGGTGCAGCCGGCCGCGCGCAGGACGCCGGCCGCGTACTCGACGAGGGGCCGCCCCCGATACGGCAGCAGCGCCTTGGGGCGTCCGCCGAGCCGCCGTCCGCCGCCGGCCGCGAGAAGCAGCCCGGCCGTGCGCTGTTCGTTCTCCTGCTCGCTGTCCGTCATGCCTCCTGCATACCTGACGCCCGGACGGGCGCCGCGTTTCGAAGGGCTGAATTTCCGTCCTTGTGGTGGCGCGCCCGCCATCGGGTGGCGTTTACTGACCCGCGTCCCCGGCGCTCAGCAGCGCTCAGGGGAGCGCCCGGAGGGATGAGAGTGTGCGGGCGCACACCAGCGGTGCCGGGGGGAGAGCTGTGTTGCGTAGCTTGGGGCAGAGGCCGGTGACGAGCGGCGACGAGGACACCAGGGTGGCGGGGCTGCGGACGGCGGTGTCCCGGTTGCGCCGCGAACTCGCCGCGCATCCCGCCGAGTTCCCCGACCGCGCCGTCGCGGAGGACGAACTCGCCGCGCTCGCCGCGATGGCGAACTCAGGGACGCCCGAGATCCCGCGACTGCGCCGTTCGCTGCTGCTGATCGCCGGGGCGATCGGCTCCGTCAGCGCGCTGGCGAGGGGCCTGTCGGAAGTGCGCGACGCGGTGGATCTGTTCGGGGAACCGCCACGTGGGCGGGGCTAGGTGTATGGGCCCGCAGCTGGTCATGTGGCGGAGCCGCCGGGCCCTTCGCGCCGTGCGGTGAGCGTGCTGGTACGGGACGGGACGGGGCGTTCGCGTCCGCGTCGCGGCCTGGCCTTGCCCTGGGAAGGCAGCCGAACGAGAACTCAGTCGTCGTTTCTGGTGTTCTCGCTCGGCAGGAACGTCTGGCGTACCCAGAGGCTCAGCAGCGCCGTCCCGCCGGCGAACAGCGGCACCGGGTCATGGTCAGGAGGAGCCAGCACATATGCCAGCACCGTGACCGTGCAGACCGTCAGGGGAACGAACGCCGCCGCACCGTCTATCCCCCACCGCAACGTCGGCTGAGCGATGTCCAGGACGCTCGCTCCGCCGGGCAGCCAAGGGCCGACGGCAACCACCAGCAGGCCCGCGGTGGTGCAGGTGTCGACCAGTTGACAGGACGTCGCCTCAGGGCTGTGCGGACCGACCGTCCACAGTCGCAGGGTGTCGCCGATCAGCATGAGGGACAGCCCGACGATCCCGACCCACAAGGAGGTCCTCTGGTCGCTCCGTACGAGACGGCGCAGGGCGAACAGAAAGCTGAGGAACACGACCTCCGCGGTCCAGAGGACACCGACCATGCCCGTCCCCAGCCGCCAGCCGTCACCGGCCCCTCGCAGCAGTACCCATCCCGTCATGAACACGGCCCCGGCTGTGACGACCCCGTCGAGCACGCGCCGCAGCAACACGTGCCGGCCTCTGCCGGCATCGGCCGCGACCACCAGACCGGCCGTCCCCAGGCCAACCGCCAGCGTCACTCCGGTGACCAGCACCGAACCGAGCAGTGATCGCTCGTCCTGTCCCGAACCCGGAGGGTGAGCCGACAGCACGTTGACCGTCCCCCGGTACAGACCCCCCGCCAGCGCCGAACCCCCCAACAGCAGCAGACGCGTCCGTACCCGTCCACTCGCCCCCCACGCGCGGAGCACCAGGGAGGCCGCCAACGCCCAGCAACCGGTGGACGGCCCGAATGCCACCATCCGCGCCGCCACGCTCCCGGCCGCCCACGGGCCGCTGAACGTCAGCGCTGTTCCCACGAGACAGGCCACGCCCACCGCACCCCAGGCCCACGCCCCGGTCCGATGGCAGCGCTCCGCCCGGACCCTGAGCGCGTCCGGCGACTTCCCCAACCCCGTCATCAGGTGCGCCCTTCCACCGGTCCCCCGCCCGCAGGGCCATTCCGGCAGCCCTCGGATCCCTTCAGAGACGGTAGAGGACTCGCCACCGGCCCCGAACTGAGCAATCGGCGCATTCACTCGTACTGCGTAAGGGGGGAGAGATCAACGGCCCTCGGCCCCCGGCCGTCACCGACAGCCTCGCCGTCACCTGCGCACCGAACGTCCGGCAGTATGTCCCTGTGTGCCTCATCCCAGGAACCCATGACCGCGCCGTCGAACCGGCACGGGTCCGTCTCGCGGCCGCCGGGGCCGCGGTGGCGACCGTCGGCGCGGGGCTGGGACTGCGGGCAGTCGCCGCGGGAAGCCTGGCCAAGTACGGCGGAGACGCGTTGTACACCGTCCTGCTTCTCACCCTTGTCGTTCTGGTGGCGCCACGAGTGTCGCCCCTGACGGCCGCCGCAAGCGCCCTGGCCGTCAGTTGGGGAGTCGAGTTCCTGCAGCTCAGTGAGGTGACGGGGGAGCTCTCCCGGCGCAGCGAGGTCGCCCGCCTCGTGCTCGGTTCCACCTTCGACCCACCCGACCTGTTCTGGTACGCGGTCGGTGCGGCAGCGGGCTGGCTCGTCCACACCGCGGTGGGCCCCCACCGGGCACGTCGCCGTACAGGGGCCGGCTGACCCGGCCCCTGGCGGCGAGGCCGTGTCACGCCGGGTTCTGGGCCGCCACTGCCTGGGACAGTTCCGTCGCCACCTGCTGGAGCACCGGCACGATCTTCTCCGTCGCCGCCTCCGTCACCCGGCCCGCCGGGCCCGAGATCGAAATGGCAGCGGCGGTGGGGGAGTCGGGGACGGAGACTGCGAGGCAGCGGACGCCGATCTCCTGCTCGTTGTCGTCGACGGCGTAGCCGGTCCGGCGTACGTCCTCCAGTGCGGCCAGGAAGCCGTCGGGGGTGGTGATCGTCTTCTCCGTCGCCGCGGGCATGCCGGTGCGGGACAGGAGGGCGCGCACCTCGTCGTCCGGGACGTTCGCGAGCAGGGCCTTGCCGACGCCCGTGGAGTGCGGCAGGACGCGGCGGCCGACCTCGGTGAACATGCGCATCGAGTGCTTGGACGGCACCTGGGCGACGTACACGATCTCGTCGCCGTCCAGCAGTGCCATGTTCGCCGTCTCGCCGGTCTCCTCGACCAGGCGGGCGAGATAGGGGCGGGCCCAGGTGCCGAGGAGGCGGGCGGACGACTCGCCGAGGCGGATCAGCCGCGGGCCGAGTGCGTACCGGCGGTTGGCCTGCTGGCGGACGTAACCGCAGGCCACCAGGGTGCGCATGAGGCGGTGGATGGTGGGCAGCGGCAGCCCGCTGCTCGCGGAGAGCTCGCTCAGGCCGACCTCGCCGCCCGCGTCGGCCATCCGCTCGAGCAGATCGAAAGCGCGCTCGAGGGATTGGACCCCACCGGTGGCGGACTTGGCGGAGTCGGTGGTGCTGGCGCTGGACGTCGGCAACGGCGCGTTCCTTCCGGGGCGGGCGGGAAGGCAGAAGCCTACCCGGCAGTCGGTTGACTCCCTGCTGGTGCGTGACTACGTTCTGCTTGTCGGAAGTTTAATTCCGCTTTGTGGAAACGTCCAGAGTGGGGACGTGCGGGCCGCCTGGGAGCAGTGTGCCCTTGACGACGCGAGAACGGGAGTGAAGACTCCTTCAACAGAACGTTGAATTCCGTTACGCGGAAGTAAACGGCGACAGAGAGGGGCCCCGGGTGTCCGACGTAGAACTGGTGCTGCGCTCCACACGCGTCATCACTCCGGAGGGGACGCGTGCGGCCTCGGTCGCGGTCTCCGGGGGAACGATCGCTGCCGTACTTCCGTACGACGCCGACGTACCGTCCGCAGCGCGCCTGGAGGACCTCGGCGACCACGTCCTGCTGCCCGGCCTCGTCGACACACACGTGCACGTCAACGATCCCGGCCGCACCGAATGGGAGGGCTTCTGGACCGCCACCCGCGCCGCGGCCGCCGGTGGCATCACCACCCTCGTCGACATGCCGCTCAACTCCCTCCCGCCCACGACGACGGTCGAGAACCTCCGTACGAAGAAGGAGGTCGCCGCCGACAAGGCACACGTCGACGTCGGCTTCTGGGGCGGCGCCCTGCCCGACAACGTCAAGGACCTGCGCCTGCTGCACGAGGCCGGCGTCTTCGGCTTCAAGGCGTTCCTGTCGCCCTCGGGCGTGGACGAGTTCCCCCACCTCGACCAGGACCGGCTCGCCCAGTCCCTCGCCGAGATCACGTCCTTCGGCGGCCTGCTGATCGTGCACGCCGAGGACCCGCACCACCTGGACGCGGCCCCGCGGCACAGTGGCCCCAAGTACGCCGACTTCCTGGCCTCCCGGCCGCGCGACGCGGAGGACACGGCGATCGCCCAGCTCATCGCCCAGGCGAAACGCCTCCGTGCGCGCGTGCACATCCTCCACCTCTCCTCGTCCGACGCGCTGCCGCTGATCGCCGCCGCCAAGGCGGAGGGCGTCCGCGTCACGGTCGAGACGTGCCCGCACTACCTCACCCTCACCGCCGAGGAAGTCCCCGACGGCGCCAGCGAGTTCAAGTGCTGCCCGCCCATCCGCGAGTCCGCCAACCAGGATCTGCTGTGGCAGGCGCTCGCCGACGGCACGATCGACTGCGTGGTCACGGACCACTCCCCGTCGACCGCGGACCTGAAGACGGACGACTTCGCCACGGCGTGGGGCGGCATCTCCGGCCTGCAGCTGAGCCTGCCGGCGGTGTGGACACAGGCGCGCAGACGCGGTCACGGCCTGGAGGACGTGGTCGAGTGGATGTCCGCCCGTACGGCGGCCCTCGTGGGCCTCGGCCAGAAGGGTGCCATCGAGGCGGGCCGCGACGCCGACTTCGCGGTACTCGCGCCCGACGAGACGTTCACGGTGGACCCGGCGGCCCTCCAGCACCGCAACCGTGTCACGGCGTACGCCGGCAGGACCCTGTACGGCGTGGTGAAGTCCACCTGGCTGCGCGGCGAACGCATCGCCGCGGACGGCGAGTTCGCCGAGCCGAGGGGACAACTCCTCACTCGTCCTTCCTGACGGGCCACTCGCCCTTGCCGACCCACCCCGCGCCCGCGGCGGCCGACTTCGAAAGGCACCTGATCACTGTGACGGCGATTGTGAGTTTCACCGGCGACGCGAGTCCGTACGGAGGCGGTGACCCGTATGCGGACTACCGCACCGCCGCCTTCCCCTTCACCCAGTACGTCAACCTCGCCGACCGGCAGCTCGGCGCCGGAGTCATCGCCGCCAACGACGAGTTCTTCGCCCAGCGCGAGAACCTGCTGCTGCCCGGTCCCGCCGAGTTCGACCCCGAGCACTTCGGGCACAAGGGCAAGATCATGGACGGCTGGGAGACGCGGCGCCGCCGTGGCGCCTCCGGCGACCATCCCTGGCCGACGGCAGAGGACCACGACTGGGCGCTGGTCCGCCTCGGCGCGCCGGGTGTGATCCGGGGCATCGTCGTGGACACGGCCCACTTCCGCGGCAACTACCCGCAGGCGGTGTCGGTCGAGGGCACGTCGGTGCCGGGCTCCCCGTCGCCGGAGGAACTGCGGGGCGACGGCGTCAAGTGGACGACGCTGGTCCCGCGCACTCCCGTCGGCGGTCACGCGGCGAACGGCTTCGCGGTGTCGGTCGAACAGCGCGTCACCCATCTGCGCGTCAACCAGCACCCCGACGGCGGCGTCGCGCGCCTGCGCGTGTACGGGGAGGTCGTGCCCGACCCGGCGTGGCTGGAGGTCCTCGGCACCTTCGACGTGGTCGCCCTGGAGAACGGCGGCCGGGTCGAGGACGCGTCGAACCTCTTCTACTCCCCGGCCACCAACACCATCCAGCCCGGCCGCTCCCGCAAGATGGACGACGGCTGGGAGACACGCCGCCGCCGCGACCAGGGCCACGACTGGATCCGCTACCGCCTGGTCGCCCAGTCCCGGATCCGCGCCCTCGAAATCGACACGGCGTACCTCAAGGGCAACAGCGCGGGCTGGGCGTCGGTCTCGGTGCGGGACGGCGATGCGGGCGGGGCCGACGGTGAAGGCGGGACCGGCGGCTGGACGGAGATCGTCCCCCGCACCCGCCTCCAGCCCGACACCAACCACCGCTTCGTCCTGCCGGCCCCGGCCGTGGCCACCCACGCGCGCGTGGACATCTATCCGGACGGCGGCATCTCCCGTCTGCGCCTGTTCGGCTCCCTGACGGAGGCGGGCGCGTCGGCCCTGTCGGGCCGCCACCGGGAACTGGGCGGCTGAGCGGGGACGCGCTCCTCGAACGCCGGTCAGGGCAGCCTCAGCAGGGCCGGGAGCGGCGGGGGCGACAACACCACGACGGCATCACGCCGCATGGCCCCCGTCCACCGAGAACTCACCCCCCGTCGCATACTCCGACCCCGCCAGGTGGACGATCATCCCCGCCACCTCGTCCGCGGTCCCGAACCGCCCCAACGCCGTCATCGCCGCCTGCCCCTCCGCATACGGACCGTCCGCCGGATTCATGTCCGTGTCGACGGGCCCCGGATGCACGATGTTCGCCGTGATCCCCCGCGCCCCCAACTCCCTCGCCAGCGCCTTCGTCAGCCCCACCAGCGCCGACTTGCTCATCGCGTAGAGCGTCCCCCTGGGCCCCGGCACCCGCTGCGTCATACACGTGCCGACGGTGATGATCCGGCCCCCCGCCCCCATCCGGCCCGCAGCCGCCTGGGACGCCAGGAACACCCCGCGCACGTTCACCGCGAGCACCCGGTCCACATCACCGACCGACAGGCTCTCCAGCGGTCCGAGCAGCCCGACCCCCACGTTGTTCACCAGCACGTCCAGGCGCCCCCCGAACGCCTCCGCCGTTCGCGCGACCGCCCCCGCCGCCTCCTCCGCGTCCGCGGAATCCGCCCGCAGGGCCACCGCTCGGCGCCCCAGCGCCTCGACGGTCCGTACGACGTCCTCGGCCGCCTCCTTGCCGTTCACATACGTCAGGGCCACATCCGCGCCCTCCCGGGCCAGCCGCGCGGCCGTCGCCGCGCCGATACCGCGGCTTCCGCCGGTGACCAGGGCGACCTTGCCGTCCAGGGTTCCTTGAGAAGCGTTCCGCGTTCCTTGAGAAGTCATGCGTTCATCTCAGCGGCCCCGCCATCGAGGCGCTGGCGGCGAACGGACTCCGATGTCGGCCACCGATGAGTCTCCTGGGCCGTCGTACCCACCACCTCACCGACCCGGGCTGGTCCGGCACCGTGACCGGCGGCGCTGACGAGCTCAGCCGGATCTCCGGCTCTCAGCGGCGGCGAACAAGGCGAAGCCAAGCACCACCAGGGCGACGCTCGCGTAGATCTCGTAGCCGTCGAGAAGACCGATCCGCTGCACGAGACCGATGTGCCAGTCGGTGAACTCGTGCAGCAGACCCATCGCGCCCTGTACCAGGGCGAGGAATCCGAGGAGCTCCAGAAACTGCTTCATGGACAGGACGATCGCCCCGCGGAACCTGGACGGACATCGGCCGCGGGGCGACGCACGTCCGACGGAAGCCTCGCTTCCACCGGGACGGGGCGCGTCGAAAGTCTCCCGCGTCGCGACTTTGGTCGACGATCGCGTGCGCGCGGGGGTGTCCCGGGGCCCTCGCTGCGTAGATTTGTCGACCGTGAGTGGTGACGAGAACGTGGCCGTGCCGCAGAGCCTCGCGGGGCGACGGTGGCTGCTGCCGTCGGCCCTGCTGGCGGAGTTCGACCCCGACGCCGGCCTGCCCGGACGGCGGCCCCGCCGCACCGGGCGGGACTGGGTCGTCGACTTCTCCTGCTTCTTCCTGGCCGTGATCGTGGGTCTCGTCGGGGCCGACGCGGTGACCGACAACCCGCACGTTCCGCACGACCTCGCCGTTCTGGACCAGGTGATCGGCGCCCTCGCCTGCGCCGCGGTGTGGCTGCGCCGCCGCCGGCCGGTCGGACTGGCCGTGGCGACGATCCCGGTCGGGGTGCTCTCGGACACCGCGGGCGGCGCGTGCATGATCGCCCTGTTCACGCTCGCCGTGCACCGCCCCTTCCGGTACGTCGCCTGGGTGGGCGGCATCACCATCGCGCTGATCCCGGTCTACTTCTGGCTGCGTCCCGACCCCGACCTGCCGTACGCCGTCGCGGTCGCCCTGTTCGGGACGTTGACCGCCGCGCTGGTCGGCTGGGGCATGCTCGTGCGCGCCAAGCGGCAGTTGATGCTGAGCCTGCGCGACCGCGCCCGGCGTGCCGAGACGGAGGCGCTGCTGCGCGCGGAGCAGGCGCAGCGGCTCGCCCGCGAGGCCATCGCCCGGGAGATGCACGACGTACTCGCGCACCGGCTGACGCTGCTGAGCGTGCACGCGGGCGCCTTGGAGTTCCGGCCGGACGCGCCCCACGAGGAGGTCGTCCGGGCGGCTGGAGTCATCCGGGAGAGCGCGCACGAGGCCCTGCAGGACCTGCGGGAGATCATCGGCGTGCTGCGGGCCGGCGAGAGTGACGACGCGGGCCGCCCGCAGCCGACGCTGGGCGCGCTGGACGTGCTGGTCGCCGAGTCCCGCGAGGCCGGCATGAAGGTCACCCTCGACAGCCGGATCACCGACCCCGGCACCGTCCCGGCCTCGGTCGGCCGCACCGCCTACCGCATCGCCCAGGAGGGCCTCACCAACGCCCGCAAACACGCCCCGGGCACCGAGGTCACGGTGTCCGTCACCGGCGCCCCGGGCGAGGGCCTCACGGTGTCCGTACGCAACCCCCCGCCCGAAGGCGAGGTCCCTCCTGTCCCCGGCTCCGGCCAGGGACTGATCGGCCTGACCGAACGCGCGACGCTGACCGGGGGCCGGCTGGAGCACGGGCCCGGGCCGGACGGCGGATTCGGACTGCGGGCATGGCTGCCATGGGGCTGAGCACCACGGGCCTGGCGGCCATGGGGCTGAGCACCACGGGCCTGGCTGCCATGGGGCTGAGCGCCGACCCGCGTCAACTCCCGTGCCACCCCGCCGACTCCGCACCGCGCGACCGTGATCCCGTACCCCTCGACCGTGATTACGTAGGGCCATGACTGCGATCAGAGTGCTGCTCGTCGACGACGACCCGCTGGTCAGAGCCGGCCTGTCCCTGATGATGGGTGGCGCCGAGGACATCGAGATCGTCGGTGAGGCGGCGGACGGCGGCGAGGTCGAGGCGCTCGTCGACCGCACCCGGCCGGACGTCGTCCTGATGGACATCCGGATGCCGTCGGTGGACGGCCTGACCGCCACCGAGCGGCTGCGCGGCCGCTCCGAGGCCCCGCAGGTCGTGGTCCTGACCACCTTCCACGCCGACGAGCAGGTGCTGCGGGCCCTGCGGGCGGGTGCCGCCGGTTTCGTCCTCAAGGACACTCCGCCCGCCGAGATCCTCGCCGCGGTACGCCGGGTCGCGGCAGGCGACCCGGTCCTGTCGCCCACCGTGACCCGCCAGTTGATGGACCACGCTGCGGGCAACGCCGCCGACACGCGCCGCACACGCGCGCGGGAGCGCATCGCCGCCCTCAACGACCGTGAACGCGAGGTCGCCGTCGCGGTCGGCCGGGGCCTGGCGAACGCCGAGATCGCCGCCACGCTGTTCATGAGCGTGGCCACGGTCAAGACCCACGTCTCCCGCATCCTGACCAAGCTGGACCTCAACAACCGGGTCCAGATCGCTTTGTCGGCGTACGACGCGGGACTTCTGGAAGAACCCGAAGAACCTGAGGCGGACGGGCACTAGCGGATGCCGCCACCCGTTGTCCGGACGAAGGGGGGAACGAGATGGCAGAGGTGATCGACCTCGGGACGTCCGGGGACGCGTTCCGCGGCGCCCCGGCGCCCCGGCGGCCCACGTGGCAGCCGGTGAGCCGATCCGCTCCCTCCTGGAGCCCGGCCCCGGCCCCGCGGATGCTCCTAGGCCGCGCGACCTGCCGGTGCGCTGGTAGGGCCCGGTGAGAAGCAGTCGTCCGGCAGGCTCGCCCTCAGCCCACCAACGGCCACACGCCGCCCTGGACCTCCGCCAGCCCGACGGTCCTGCGCTCCCGCCGCGACAGCTCACAGGCCTCGGCGATCCGCAGCGCCTGCAGGGCCTCCCGCCCGTCGCAGGGATTGGCCGCCTCACCTCGTACGACGTCCACGAACGCGCACAGCTCGGCCTCGTAGGCGGGCCCGAACCGCTCCAGGAACCCCGTCCACGGCTTGTCCGCGGCCGGCGGCCCCGTCGGCTCGGTGGACGCGATCGGCGTACGGTCGTCCAGTCCCACCACGATCTGGTCCAGTTCCCCGGCCAGCTCCATGCGGACGTCGTACCCGGCCCCGTTCAGCCGCGTCGCCGTGGCCGTGGCGAGTGTGCCGTCGTCCAGAGTGAGCAGCGCCGCACCCGTGTCCACGTCGCCCGCCTCCCGGAACGTCGCCCCGCCCGCGTCGGACCCGGCGGCGCACACGTCGACGACCTCGCGCCCGGTCACCCAGCGCAGGATGTCGAAGTCATGGACCAGGGTGTCCCGGTACAGCCCGCCCGACACCCGGAGATACGCGGCCGGCGGCGGCGCCTGGTCGGAGGTCAGCGCCCGCACGGTGTGCAGCCGTCCGAGCCGCCCCGAGCGCACCGCGTCACGTGCCCCCGCGTAGCCCCTGTCGAAGCGGCGCTGGAACCCCATCTGCAGGACCGTTCCGGCCGCCTCGACCTCACCGATCGCCTCTAAGGTGCCCGCCAGGTCCACGGCGATCGGCTTCTCGCAGAACACCGGAAGCCCCGAGCGTGCTGCCCGACCGATCAGTTCGGCGTGCGCCGATGTCGTCGTCGTGATCACCACGGCGTCCACGCCCCACTGGAAGATCTCGTCCACCCCCGGCGCCGCCGTCTCGCCCAGCCGGTGCGCGAGATCCTGGGCCCGCGCCGGGTCGGCGTCCGTGAGGATCAGGGAGCCGACCTCCCGGTGCCGGCTGAGCGTGTTGGCGTGGATGGCCCCGATGCGGCCCGTACCGATGACTCCGATGCGCATGGAAACAAACTGCGTGCCGAGTCGGCACGATGTCAATGTGTATGTCCGGACAACCGAACTACACGACTTCCCGTCAACAACGCACGGAGCTACGCTCGGCTCCGTGCCGAAACCTGGAGTGGACCCGACCGTGACGCTCGATCTCCGTGTGGACCGCAGCAGCCCCGTGCCGTTGTACTTCCAGCTGTCCCAGCAGTTGGAGGCCGCGATCGAGCACGGCGCGCTCACGCCCGGCAGCCTGCTCGGCAATGAGATCGAGCTCGCAGCGCGGCTCGGTCTGTCCCGGCCGACCGTGCGCCAGGCCATCCAGTCGCTCGTCGACAAGGGCCTGCTGGTACGCCGCCGGGGCGTCGGGACCCAGGTCGTGCACAGCCAGGTCAAGCGGCCGCTGGAGCTCAGCAGCCTCTTCGACGATCTGGAGGCGGCCGGCCAGCGCCCCGCGACAAAGGTCCTCGTCAACACGCTCGTCCCGGCGCCCGCCGAGATCGCGGCCGCCCTCGGCGTGCCCGAGGACGGCGACGTACACCGGGTGGAACGGCTGCGCCTCGCCCACGGGGAGCCGATGGCGTACCTGTGCAACTATCTGCCGCCCGGCCTGCTCGACCTCGACACCGGGCAGCTGGAGGCGACCGGCCTCTACCGCATGATGCGCTCCGCCGGGATCACCCTGCACAGTGCCCGCCAGTCCATCGGCGCCCGCGCGGCCACCGCCGTCGAGGCCGAGCGGCTCGCCGAGCAGGCGGGCGCCCCGCTGCTCACCATGCAGCGCACCACCTTCGACGACACCGGCCGGGCGGTCGAGTTCGGCGACCACACCTACCGGCCGACCCGCTACTCGTTCGAGTTCCAGCTGCTCGTGCGGCCCTGATTCGGCGCTCGTGCGGCCCTGATTCGGCTGCTCGTACGGTCCGGGTTCCGACTGCTCTTACGGCCCTGACGTGCCCGCGATCGCCCCGGGTTCGTCGCAATGTCCGGACAAATTCGCTCGGGGTCTGCGGGTCCCTCGTCGGCCCGCGAGGGACCCGCAGGCCCGCACTCCGGCATCCCCAGGAACCGGGCCCATCGCGCCCCCGTGCCGCACACGGCGTGAGTGTGCGGCAGAATCGGGGCCGATGAGCACCTACGGCAACTTCAGCGCCCCCATCGGCTCCCGCCGCGCCACAGCTCTCCGCACGGTCGGTACGAGGGAGCGCCGCTCGCACCTGACCGCGCCCCGTGTGCCGACCGTCGGTATCGACATCGGCGGCACGAAGGTGATGGCGGGCGTCGTCGACGCCGACGGCAACATCCTGGAGATGCTCCGCACGGAGACCCCGGACAAGTCCAAGAGCCCCAAGGTCGTCGAGGACACCCTCTGCGAGCTGGTCCTGGACCTGTCCGACCGGCACGACGTGCACGCCGTCGGCATCGGCGCGGCCGGCTGGGTCGACGCGGACCGCAACCGGGTGCTCTTCGCCCCCCACCTGTCCTGGCGCAACGAGCCCCTCAGGGACCGCATCACGGCCAGGCTCTCCGTGCCCGTCCTCGTCGACAACGACGCCAACACCGCCGCGTGGGCGGAATGGCGCTTCGGCGCCGGCCGAGGCGAGGACCACCTCGTCATGATCACGCTCGGCACCGGCATCGGCGGCGCGATCCTGGAGGACGGCCAGGTCAAGCGCGGCAAGTACGGCGTCGCCGGCGAGTTCGGCCACATGCAGGTCGTGCCCGGCGGCCACCGCTGCCCGTGCGGCAACCGCGGCTGCTGGGAGCAGTACAGCTCCGGAAACGCGCTGGTCAGGGAGGCCCGCGAACTGGCCGCGGCCGACTCCCCGGTGGCGTACGGGATCATCGAGCACGTGAAGGGCAACATCGCCGACATCACCGGACCGATGATCACGGAGCTGGCCCGTGAGGGCGACGCCATGTGCATCGAACTGCTCCAGGACATCGGGCAGTGGCTGGGCGTCGGCATCGCCAACCTGGCCGCCGCGCTCGACCCGTCCTGCTTCGTGATCGGCGGCGGCGTCTCGGCCGCCGACGACCTGCTGATCGGCCCCGCGCGGGACGCGTTCAAGCGCCAGCTCACCGGACGCGGATACCGCCCGGAGGCCCGTATCGCCCGCGCCCAGCTCGGCCCCGAGGCGGGCATGGTCGGCGCGGCCGACCTCGCCCGGCTGGTCGCCCGCCGATTCCGGCGTGCCAACCGCCGCCGGGTGGAGCGACACGAGCGGTACGAGCGGTACGTGGAGGCCCGCCGTACGTCCCAGGGGTCCGCGTGACCGCGGCGCTTCCCCACCGGACCGCGTCGTCCCCGGCCGGGTCGGCCCGGCCGCCCGAGGACCGTCGGCACATGATCCGCCGCAGGGCGATCACCCTGAGCATCATCGTCCTCCTGATCGGCGTCCCGGCCGGCTACCTGGTGATCTCCGCCAACCAGAGCCGCGACAGCGGCAAGGTCAAGGAGGAGAAGTACTCGGCGACCGGCCTCACCGCGGGCTGGCCCTCCAAGGTCCAGCGCCGGCTGTACCAGATCCCGGTCCCGCACCCGGCTGACCAGATCGCGTACTACGAGACCAACAACTGGAAGACCAGCCGCCTGTACGTCCAGTTCCGCACCTCGAGCGCGGGCCTGGACGCCTTCCTCACCGGCATGGGCGTCAACCGGAGCGAGCTCAAGAAGGACCACATCACCGTCAGCACCCGCGACCAGCACATCACCGGCTGGATTTTCAAGACCCCCGGCCCGTATTCGGGCCTCGTCCACAAGCAGAAGAACCCGGCCCCCACCCAGGACGTCGTCGTCAACCTGTCCAACCCGGCGTCCCCCATGGTGTACGTCGTCGCGCGCACGGTTCCCTGAGGAGGGGCTCCGGCCGGCCGCCGGAGCCGATTGTCAGACCCCGCCCGTAGAGTCGGAGACGAATGATCCGGCACACGGGCGGGAGGTGACAGGACGTATGAGCGACACGGCATCGGTGGCAGGGCGTGCGGGGGAGACCGTGCCCGGCGCGGCATCGGTGGCCGGGCATGCGGGACAGACCGTGCCCCTGCGGCTCGCCGCCGTCTTCCTGCCCGCGCCCGTGCCCCGCGACGGCCGCGTCGCCTTCTGGGATCCGCAGGACGGCGAACTGCCCGCCACCCCCTCCGAGATCACCGTCGTACGACGGCACGGTGCGGGAGTGCGCCGCAGGACCACCCCCGCGCTGTCGCTGGCCGTCGCCGAGGCCCTGCCGCTGCTCGTCCGCGCCCGGCGTGACCCCGCCGCCCACCCCGCCACCGCCTGCTGGGGCGCGGCCGCGCTGCACGCGCTGCGGCTCGCCGCCCGCGGCCGCCTGCTCCCCGGCCTGACGGCCACCGGCCACGACGCCTGGCGGGCCGGCCCCCTCGACCCGGACGACATCGCCCACCTGCGCGCGGTCGCCGCCGCCCTGCCGTACGAGGGACACGCGGTCCCGCTGTCCGGCCCGGGTCCGATCCGCCTGCCCGAACCGGAAGCGCTGATGCGCTCGTTCCTGGACGCGGTCGCGGACACCCTGCCCCGCACCCCAGCCGCGCCGTACACCTCCGGCAGGCCCTTCGCCGCCCGCGAGCCCCAGCGCCTGCCCGATGCCCATGACTGGGCCGCGGAGGTCGCCGCCGGGATGGACGCGGGCGTGCGGATCTCCCTGCGCCTCGACCTGTCCGCGCACGACCTCTTCGACGACCGGGGCGAAGGGGCCCGCGGCGCGGGCGCGGCGATCGTCCAGGTGCACAGTCTCGCCGACCCCACCCTCATGACGGACGCGGCGGCCCTGTGGGCGGGCGAGGCGGACGCGGCCTTCGGCCCCCGCGCGCGGGTGGACGCCGCGCTCGCGGTGCGGCGCGCGGCCCGCGTCTGGCCACCGCTCGACCGGCTCTCGGAGCAGGACGTGCCCGGCGTACTGGCCCTGTCCGACGAGGAGTTGGGCGACCTGCTCGGTGTGGCCGCGACCCGGCTCGCGGCCGCCGGGGTCGCCGTGCACTGGCCCCGCGACTTGGCGCAGGACCTCAGCGCGGCCGCGGTGGTCCGGCCCGCCCCGGGCTCGGCGACCGACGGCACCGGCTTCTTCGAGAGCGAGGAACTCCTCCAGTTCCGCTGGCAGTTGGCGCTCGGCGGGGAACCGCTCAGCGAGGCCGAGATGGACGCGCTCGCCGAGGCCCACCGCCCCGTGGTCCGCCTCCGGGACCAGTGGGTGCTCGTCGACCCGGCCCTCGTCCGCAAGGCCCGCAAGCGCGAACTGGGCCTGCTCGACCCGGTCGACGCGCTCTCCGTCGCCCTCACCGGCACCGCGGACGTCGACGGAGAGACGGTCGAGGCGGTACCGGTCGGCGCCCTGGCCGCCCTCCGCGACCGTCTGACGGGCGGAGTACGGCCCGCCGAGCCGCCGCCCGGCCTGCACGCCACCCTGCGCGACTACCAACTCCGCGGTCTGGCCTGGCTGGACCTCATGACCACCCTCGGCCTCGGCGGCTGCCTCGCCGACGACATGGGTCTCGGCAAGACGATCACCGTCATCGCCCTGCACCTGCGCCGGGACCGCCGGGAGCCGACCCTGGTGATCTGCCCGGCCTCCCTGCTCGGCAACTGGCAGCGGGAGATCACCCGGTTCGCACCCGGCGTCCCCGTCCGCCGCTTCCACGGCCCCGACCGCACCCTGGACGACCTCGACGGCGGCTTCGTCCTGACGACGTACGGCACCATGCGGTCCACCGCACCGCAGCTGGCCGAACAGCAGTGGGGCATGGTCGTCGCCGACGAGGCACAGCACGTCAAGAACCCGTACTCGGCGACCGCGAAAGCCCTGCGCACGATCCCGTCCCCCGCGCGCGTGGCCCTGACCGGCACCCCGGTCGAGAACAACCTCTCCGAGCTGTGGGCACTGCTGGACTGGACCACCCCCGGACTGCTCGGCCCCCTGAAGTCCTTCCGCGCCCGGCACGCGCGCGCGGTGGAGAACGGCGAGGACGAGGAGGCGGTCGTCCGGCTCGCCCGCCTCGTGCGCCCCTTCCTGCTGCGCCGCAAGAAGTCCGACCCGGGCATCGTCCCCGAACTCCCGCCCAAGACGGAGACGGACCACCCCGTCCCGCTCACCCGCGAACAGGCCGCGCTGTACGAGGCGGTGGTGCGCGAGTCGTTGCTGGCCATCGAGCCGGCGGAGGGCATCGGCCGGCGGGGGCTGGTGCTGAAGCTGCTGGGCGCGCTGAAGCAGATCTGCGACCACCCCGCCCTGTATCTGAAGGAAGCGGTCCCGGCGACGGCCGGCGACGGCCTGGCCGCCCGCTCCGGAAAGCTCCTCCTCCTCGACGAACTGCTGGACACCCTGCTGTCCGAGGACGGCTCCGCGCTCGTCTTCACGCAGTACGTCGGGATGGCCCGGCTGATCACCTCCCATCTGGCCGCCCGTGCGGTCCCGGTGGACCTCCTGCACGGCGGCACGCCGGTGGCGGAGCGGGAACGGATGGTCGACCGCTTCCAGGAGGGGGCCACTCCGGTCCTGGTGCTGTCGCTCAAGGCGGCGGGCACGGGCCTGAACCTCACCCGCGCGGGACACGTCGTCCACTTCGACCGCTGGTGGAACCCGGCCGTCGAGGAACAGGCCACCGACCGCGCCTACCGCATCGGCCAGACCCAGCCCGTCCAGGTCCACCGCCTCATCACCGAGGGCACGGTCGAGGACCGCATCGCCGAGATGCTCGAATCCAAGCGCGCCCTCGCCGACGCGATCCTCGGCTCCGGCGAGTCGGCCCTCACGGAGCTGACGGACCGCGAGCTGTCCGACCTCGTGTCCCTTCGGAGGCCGACATGACGGCCCACCCCGCCGACGAGGCACGCCGGGCTCTGCGGGAGGCACGGGAGAAGGCAGGCCGGGGGAAGGAGACGGCCACCGACCCGCCGAGGACGCCGTCCGGGCAGATGGAGGAAGGGGCGGTGCCTGGGGAGACTTCGGCGCCCGAGGTCAGGAAGGCGCCGGGTGAGGCAGACGTGACCGGGGCGGGGGCGGCGGCTGAGCAAGCGACGGTGGCTGAGGACGGCGGGGCGGGCGACCGGGCGTTGGCGTGGGGGAGGGGAGCAGGGGCTGAGGGGGATGCGGAACTTCAGGGGACCACGGCGGAGCGCGAGGGGTGCGTGGAGCAGGGGTCCGTGGAGCGCGAGGGATACGTGGAGCCGGGGCACGAGGGGGCTTCGGCAGCCCCGGAGTTCCGGGAACCCCCGGAGTTCCGGGAACCTGTGAAGCCCGCGGCGACCGCGGCCCGACCCGGTGACGCCGCGCGCGAGGCTCTGCGGCAGGCCCTTGCCGCCCGGCGCGGTGTGAGCGCGGATGTGGAGGCGGACCTGGAGAAGGGCCCCGGCACGCACGGAGCCGTCGCCGAGGCGCATCCCGGGGCGAAGGGCGCCGTCGACGAGGTGACGGACCGTAGCGAGGGTGCGGTGCAGCCCCGCCGCGAGGCTCCCGAGGGTGAGGACGAAAGAACCCGGCGACGGGACGCGCGCCCCGCGGATGTCGTGCGCGAGGCGTTGCGTACGGCGCGTAGCGAGGCCCGGCAGGCTCACGGCGACTCCTCGGCTCCCGAGGACGGTCGGGCACGCCGGGGTGAGGCGCCGCACCGGGCTCGGCGAACCTCGGCGAAGGGCCGGGATCGTACGAGCGCGGCCGGCCTGGAGACGGCCGGGCAGCGGGTGCGTGACGTGCGGGCGCTGCTGGCCGACGCCTTCCGGATGCCCGACACAGCCACCACCTCGGAGTCGGACCCCGGCGACGGCGGCGGTGAGCGACACGAGGATCCCTTCACGGGAACGCCGCCCCCTGCCACGCCCCCCGAGGACACCGGCGCCCCCGTGGGACCGGCCTCAGCCCCGCCACCGGCGCCGACGGGCACGGGTTCCCCGGCCCCGCGTCCAGTTTCCGCCGGCCCGGGTTCCTCGTTCTCACCTTCGGCTTCCGCCGGCCCGGGTTCCCCGATCTCACCTTCGGCTTCCGCCGGCCCGGGTTCCTCGTTCTCACCTCTGGCCGCCGCTGAACCGGGCTTCTCGCCCTCGCCCTCGCCCTGCCCCTTGCCCCCTACCGACGCCCCGCTCCCGCCCCCGCCCTCGCACCGCACCTGTCTCTTATACACATCTCCGAGCCCACGAGACTAAGGCGAATCTCGTATGCCG